>CAZNNO010000023.1:0-47221 GCA_964574435.1 uncultured Opitutaceae bacterium | reverse complement strand
GGTCTCCATGTCGGGGCTGCACAGCATGTAGGTGAGCTGGGGAAGGTCCCTGCCCACGAGCGCTTGGCCATAGAAGACCGGCGAAAGGTTCAGCTCCTGCATGAGGCCGATCTCGCCGGCGTTGAACATGGCCACCTTCTTTAGGGCCTTAAGCTCGCTGAAGCTCTGGTAGGTGCGCATCTCGAAGATCCGGGGCCTGCGGCTGCGGCCGAGGGACGGAACGGCGAGCCTTGGCAGTCCAGCGAAGGGCAGGAAGACCCAGCTGTCGATCCTGTCGAAGGCCGGGTTGGCCGCCGTCGGGGTCGAAAGGTATTGCGCGCCCGCCGCCTGCACGGACGGATCCGCGTTCAGCGAGGACGCTACCGTCCCGACGGACTCCAGCGAGGGATGGGGAATCAGCACCCAGACGGCCGGGCCGTCCTTGGACTCGGGCTCGGTGAACACGCCCACGGCCCCGATGCCGCGCGCGTTCAGGGCCGGGATGAAGGCCCTCTCGAGGTAGCCTTCGAGCAAGGTGCGGGACGCTCCGGGCCTTAGCCGGTAGGAGCGCAGCTCGATGTGCTCACCCCCCGGGGCTCCTGCGCCCTGCGCCCGGGCGGGGGCCGCGGCAAGTGCGGCCGCGGCGGATGCTGCAAGCGAGGCCTTCAAGAATGCACGGCGGTCGAGGTCGCTCATGGGCTTTGGCTCCTAATGGTCGGGGAAAAGCCTCTTTAGTCCGGCCTCCGAGGCCTCGGCAACCCCGCGCTCCGTGATCAGGCCGGTCACCAGGCGGGCGGGAGTCACGTCGAAGGCGGGGTTCGCCGCGGCGCTTCCCTCCGGGGTCAGCGCGACTGTCGCGACCGTGCCGTCGGCGAGCCTTCCCGAGATGTGGGTCACCTCGCGCTGCGCGCGGTCCTCGATCGGGATCTCGCGCACGCCGTCGCGCACGCGCCAGTCGATCGAGGGCGACGGGACGGCCGCGTAGAACGGCACGCCGTTGTCCCGGGCAGCAAGCGCCTTCAGGTAGGTGCCGATCTTGTTGCAAACGTCGCCGCAAGCCGTGGTCCGGTCGGTTCCGACTATCACCATGTCCACCTGGCCGTGCTGCATCAGGTGGCCGCCCGCGTTGTCGGAGATGACGGTGTGGCTGACGCCGTGGTTGAGCAGCTCCCAGGCGGTGAGGCTCGCCCCCTGGTTCCTGGGCCGGGTCTCGTCAACCCAGACGTGCACCGGCACATGCTCGTCGTGGGCCGCATAGATGGGGGCCGTGGCGGTGCCCACATCGACTGTCGCAAGCCAGCCGGCGTTGCAGTGCGTCAGGATGTTGACGGCGGCGCCGGGCCGCTTGCCCGAGGCGAGCGCCCGGATGATGGGCAGGCCCGCCGCGCCGATCGCCCGGTTGATACCGACATCCTCGTCGCAGATCTCCGCCGCGCGCTCGCGGGCGGCCGCCGCCCGCAGCTCGGGCGGCAGCGGCGCCAGCCAGGCGCTCACCCGCTCGACCGCCCACCTCAGGTTGACCGCGGTCGGGCGGGTCGCCAGGAGCCGGGCCGCCGCCGCCTGCAGCGAGGCGTCGGAGGCGTCCGCCCTCAGCGCCAGCCAGAGCCCGTAGGCGGCCGTCGCCCCGATGAGCGGCGCCCCGCGCACGAGCATCGCGCGGATGGCATGGGCCGCATCCTCGACCGTCCGCAGGCGCGCAACCGCAAACTCGTGGGGGAGCCGGGTCTGGTCGATGATCTCGACCGAGGCGCCGTCGGCGCCCGGCCAGATGGTGCGGTGGGGGCGGCCGTTGACCTTCAAATCACCCTTTCGTTCCCGCCGTCGACGGGAATCTGCGCGCCGGTCGTCTTGGCAAAAAGCGGGCCGCAGAGCTCGGCCGCGAGCGCCGCCACGTCGCGGCTCGTGACCTCCACCCTGAGGACATTGTTGGTCTTGTAGGCCTCGACGCTGATCCCGTAGTGGCGGGCCCGCGATTCAAGGACCTCCGGGGTCCAGAGGGCGGTGTCAAAGACCATGTTCGGATGGATCGTGTTCACACGGATTCGCTCGGCCCCCCACTCGAGCGCGGCCACCCGGGCGAGCTGGTTCACCCCGGCCTTCGACGCCGAATAGGCCGCCGCGCCGGGACCCGGCGCGGGGACGTTCTTCGAGCCGATGACGACGACGCGCCCGCCCCTCGGGGCAACCCTGAGGAGCGGATGGCATTCGCGCAGCATGACGAAGCTTGCGTCCAGGTTGACCGACATGGTCCTGCGCCAGGCGTCCGTCCCCAGCTCTCCGATCCCGCTGCCCGGCGGGAAGATTCCGGCGTTGAGGACCAGCATGTCAACGCCCCCGAAAGCCCTGACGGCCTCCTCGAGGGCCGATTCGATCTCGGACTCCTTCGTGAGGTCGCACACGACGCCGCGGAAATCCGGGCCGCCGTGCATCCCCATGATGCCCCGGCTCACGTCCAGCCCCACGACGGCGGCCCCCCGCTGCAGCAGCGCTTCGACGCACGCTCGCCCGATGCCGGATGCGGCGCCCGTGACGAGGGCGACCTCCCCCGTGAAAACGGGCTCGGGGCCGCGGCGCCTGAGCTTCGCCTGCTCAAGGTCCCAGTACTCGAGGTCAAAGATGTCCCCGGCCGGCAGCGCCTGCCACCCGCCGAGCGCGGCCGAGCGCGCGATGATGTCGATCGTGTGCCGGTAGATGTCGCCCGCAACCGAAGCGTCCCGGGCGGTGCGCCCCGCGACGACCACGCCCCATTCGGGGTCCAGGATCACGCGCGGCGCCGGGTCGAGCATCGCCGGCCGCGGGCTGGCCCGGCCCTCGCACGCCCTGAAGTACGCCTCGTAGCCCTTTCGGTAGGCTGCCAGGTCGCGCCCCACAAGAGGAACCCGCTTGGTGCGGATGACGTGGTCCGGCGTGGCGGGACCCTGCTGGGAAAGCGCCGCGCAATCGGGCCTCGCCAGGAAGCCCAGGGACCTCGGGTCGCCGTGCGCGGAAAGGATCGCCGGGGCGCCCATGGCCTCCGACAGGTCGCGGCGGAAGGCGGCGAGAGCGGTGCGGATGGGGCCGCCCCCGCCGGCCGGGGACGCCCAGTCGAGTTTCCACGCGCCGTGGGCCGCCAGGTAGTCCTCGGCGAGCGACACAAGCTCGATCATCCGCCCGTAGGACTCCTCGGCCGTGTCGCCGAAGGACATCAGGCCGTGGTTGAGCAGCGCAACCCCGATCGCACGCGGGGAGGGACTGCCCCGGAAGGCCTCGGCGAAGGCGCGGGCGAGCCTGAATCCCGGCATGACGTACGGGATAACGATCACCCGATCGCCGTAGATGCTGCGGACCCGGTCCGCCCCGCCGGGCGTGTTGGTCACCGCTATGAACGCGTCGGCATGGGTGTGGTCCACGTAGCGCGCGGGCAGCACCGCATGGAGGATGGCCTCCACCGACGGGGACGGCGCGGAAGGGTCCGTCATGCAGGTCCTCAGCTCGGCGGCCATGGCCACGTCGGAAAGGGACGGCAGGGCCGCGAGCCGCAGCAGGTGGCCCATGCGGCACGGCGAGAAGCCGGCCGGCTCGATTGACGCCAGGTCCCAGCCGCTCCCCTTGACCCAGAGAACCGCCTCGTCCTCCCCGAAGATGTTTTTCTCCAATGTCTTCACCGAGGTGTTTCCCCCGCCGTGGAGGACCAGCGACTCATCCCTTCCGAGCAGACGCGATGAATAGACCCGCGACCCCAGCTTCCCGGGGAAGCCGGCGGCTTCAGCGCTGTTCCAGAGGTTTTTCACAGGAGGGACACCTATTCTCAACCGCCCAGGGTGGCATCCGAACAGAGGTGCCCGCACGGCGCCGCCTAGTCAAGCGCCCCACCCTTGCGGTTCGGCGCGATCCCGGTCATCTTTCCCACCTCCCGTCCAACCATCCTCATGAGCATGCAGTACCGTCAACTTGGAAGATCCGGCCTCAAGGTGGGCGCGCTGTCCTTCGGGGCCTGGGTCACCTTCGGAAAGCAGATAGGAGACCCGGTCGCCCGGAAGCTCCTCCACACGGCCTACGACGCCGGGATCAACTTCTTCGACAATGCCGAGTCGTATGCGGACGGGCAGGCGGAGGTGGTGATGGGCTCCATCCTGAAGAAGTCCGGATGGCGCCGCAGCAGCTACCTTGTCTCGAGCAAGGTGTTCTTCGGCTCCTCGGGCGACAGGCCGAACGAGGAGGGGCTGTCCCGCAAGCACGTGGTCGAGGCGTGCCACGACGCCCTGCGGCGCCTCCAAGTCGACTACCTCGACCTCTATTACTGCCACCGCCCCGACCCCTCGGTTCCCGCGGAGGAGACCTGCCGGGCGATGCACGACCTGATCACGCAGGGCAAGGCCCTCTACTGGGGCACGAGCGAGTGGAGCGCGGCGCAGATCGAGGCCGCCCACGCGGTGTGCGACCGACTGGGCCTGCACCACCCGGTGGTGGAGCAGCCCCAGTACAACCTCTTCCACCGCCTTCGCGTGGAGAAGGAGTACGCGCCGCTCTACAGGAGCCCCGGCCTCGGCACGACCATCTGGTCGCCGCTCGCGTCCGGCCTTCTGACCGGGAAGTACAGCAAGGGCGTTCCGAAGGGCACGCGGCTCGGCATCCCGGGGCTCGAGTGGCTAAACGCCGAGATCCTGAAGAAGCCCGGCGTCGAGAGGAAGCTGGCGGCGGTTCCCAAGCTCGCCGCCGCCGCCAAGGCCCTGGGGACCAGCCTTCCCTGCCTCGCCATCGGCTGGTGCCTCAAGAACCCGAACGTCAGCACGGTCATCCTGGGAGCCTCGCGCGTGGAGCAGCTGACCGAAAACCTGGGGGCGCTTGACATCCTGGAAAGGCTGACCCCACAGGTCATGCGGGACTTGGACGCGATATCGGGACCGCTTGCAGACTAGCGGCACATCGCGACGCCCGACGCCTGCGCCGAGGCTGGCGGTGCTTCTTGCCTGCGCGCTCGCGCTGGCCGCCTGCGAGAGCCCGAGGACCGCGCGGCTCAGGGCCGACAAGGCGGAGGTCGAGGCGGGGCTGCAGCGCTACTGCGCGCTCCTGCTCGCCTCGGACAGCGCGGGGATTGCCGCCCTGTTCGCCCCCGACGGCGAGATGGTGAATCCCAGGCAGCCTCCCGTTCGCGGCCGCGAGTCGATTGAGAGGTTTCTCAGGGGCTTCTCGGATTACCATGTCATATCCAACGCGTACGAGGCATCGAGCACCGTGATTGACGGCAAGACGGCGGAGCAGCTGGGGACCTACAGCCAGCGCGTCCGGGCGCCCAGCGGAAGGATCTTCGACGCCGCGGGCCGCTTCGAGATAGAATGGGTGCGAGACGAGTCGGGCGCGTGGCTTCTCCAGCAGGTGGCCACGTTTCCATCGACCTAGGCAGGAGGTCCCCTTGGGTTGTCTCCCTGCGTCGGCGTGGGATGCTGGTGCTGCAAGGACGCCGAACGCCAAGCCGCCGGGCCTATGGGATGCCCCGGGGGCGCGAAGGTGACGCCCCCGGGACCGCCTGGGATTGCGCAAGATTGACGGTCGCCCGGGGAGAAGGGCTCACGCAGCTAGATCAGATCACGGGACTTCGTAGACCTCGGCGAGTCCGACTCCGGTTGTCGCGTTGAGCCCGGCCACCTGCGCCGTGTAATCGCCTTCCGGGAGGTTGACGATCACCGCGCTGTCGGCGCTGCCGGCAGGCAGCGCGAAGGCGCCGACGGACGCCCCGACGCTCGTTATCTGGGCGGCGTTGGCGTTCGTGGTCCAGCCCGTGTTGGACGCGACAACGGTGCCCCCGGAGCTGAGGATCGTCAGGCTGGTCGCCGCCAGCGCGTTGGGAACCCCGAACGTGGTGAGGCTCGGCCCGTCGCCGCGTATGAGCAGCTGCTCGTTGCCGCCCCCCGAGATCACGAAGCCGGCGATCATGATGCTGCCACCCGTCCCGACCTGCGCGCGGGTCGCTATATTGATGAGCCGGGTCGAGCCGGTCGACGACACCTCGTAGACCTCCGCGAGGGCGACCCCCGTCGTGTTGCCCACGCCGGAGATCTGCGCCGTGTAGGCGCCCGGCGGAAGGCTGACCACCACCGCGCTGTCCGCGCTGTTCGCGGCAAACGCGAAGGCGCCCACCTGGGCGGCGACGCTCGTCAGCTGGGACGGATTCAAGCTGTTGCTCCATCCCGTGTTGGTCGCGACAACGACCTGCTGGCTGTTCGTGACGGTGAGGCTGGGCTGGGCCAGCGCGCCCGGGACCCCGAAGGCGGTCAGGCTGGGCCCGTCCGCGCGGATAAGGAGCGTCTCGACGCCGCTGCCTCCGATGACAAAGCCGGGGATCAGGACGCTGCCGCCCGTTCCGACCTGCGCGCGGGTCGAGATGTTTATCAGCCGCGCGCCCGACGAGCCCGAATTGAGGTAGAGGTTGCCCGCGCCGCTCGTGACCGTGCCGAGGCTGTTGGTGACGGTCACCGTGTACAGGCCCGAGTTGGACGCCTGGATATTCGAGACCGTGTACGAGGAGGCTGTCGCCCCCGCGATCGGATTGCCGTTGAAGTTCCACTGGTACGAGAGGGTGCCTGAACCCGAGGCGGTCACCGTGAAGGTCGCGCTCCCTCCCGCGGACGCGTATTCATTAGAGGGCTGCGTGAGGATCTCCGGGGCCCCGGAGAAGAAGCCCTTGCGGATCACGTCGTTCCCGAGGTCCGAGACATACAGGTTTCCGCTCGAATCGACCGCGTCAAAATAGGGGGTGTTGAAGAGCGCGGCGGCTCCCGTCCCGTTCGTGCTCCCCTTCTTCTTCTCGGTTCCCGCAAGGGTCGTCACGACTCCTGCCGGCGACACCTCGCGGATCAGCTCGTTTGCCTGGTCCACGACGTACACATTGCCGCTTCCGTCCACCGCGACACCGATCAGCCCGTTGAACTGCGCGTTGGGCCCCGTCCCGTCGGCGTTGCCCTCGTTTCCGGCCGTACCCGCAAACGTGGTCACGACGCCGCCCGGAGCGATCTTGCGCACCGTGCCGTTGCCGTAGTCCGCGACATAGACATTCCCGCTTCCGTCGACGGCAAGCCCTGCAGGCAGAGCGAACTGCGCCGCCGGCCCCGTCCCGTTGGCGCTTCCGATGACCCCCGGGGTGCCCGCAAGCGTGGTCACGACGCCGGCAGGCGTTATCATCCGGATGTCGTCGCTCTGCTGCTCGGAGACATAGACGTTTCCGCTTGAGTCCACCGCGATTCCGACCGGGTCGGTGAAGCTCGCGCCGGTTCCCGTACCGTTGGTGTCCCCGGGCTTCCCCGCCGTTCCCGCCAGCGTGGTCACGACGCCGGCAGGCGTGATCTTGCGGATCGTGTCGTTGCCGGAGTCCGTGACGTAGAGGTTGCCGCTCCCGTCGACGGCGATGTCGAATGGGAAAAAGAAACTTGCGGCGGGCCCCGTCCCGTCGGCGCTGCCGATCTGGCCCGGGGTTCCCGCGAGCGTCGTCACGACGCCGGCGGGAGTGATCTTGCGGATCGTGTCATTCAGCTGGTCGGTGACATACACGTTGCCGCTTCCGTCAACCGCGACGCCAGAAGGCTCGTTGAACTCTGCGGCGGGGCCGGTTCCATCGTTCTCCCCGGACCCCCCCACCGCGCCCGCGACGGTGGTGACCACGCCAGCCGGCGTCATCTCGCGTATCTGGTCGTTGCCCTTGTCCGCGACGTAGACGTTCCCGCCCGAATCGACGGCGAGTCCGCCGGGGGCGAAAAACTGGGCGGCAGTCCCCGTGCCATCGACGCTGCCGGGCAACGCGACGGCGCCTGCAATCGTTGTGACGCTGCCTCCCGAGGTGATCTTGCGGATCGTGTCGTTGCCCGTGTCGGCGACATAGACGTTCCCGCTCCCGTCGACCGTGATGCCCGCGGGCTCGTAGAAGCGGGCGGCCGATCCGCTGCCGTCCGCTGTTCCCCTTGATCCCGCCGTGCCGGCAAGCGTGGTCACCACGCCCGCCGAAGTGGACATGCGAACCAGATAATTTCCAGTGTCGGCGACGTACACGTTGCCGCTTCCATCAACCGCTACCGCGGAAGGAGACTTGAACCGCGCGACCGTCCCCGTTCCATTGATGCTTCCGGGGACCCCCGCGTCGCCGATAAAGGTGGAGACGACGCCCGCCGGCGTGATCTTTCGGATTGTGTTGTTGATCGTGTCCGCGACGTACAGGTTGCCGCCCGAGTCGATCCCGATCCCGGTCGGGTCGTTGAAGGACGCGGCGGGTCCGGTGCCGTCGGAGTTGCCTGCGTTCCCCGCGGTGCCCGCGAGCGTTGTGACGACTCCGGCCGGCGTGACCTTGCGGATCGTATCGTTGCCGGAGTCCGTGACATACAGGTTGCCGCTCGAGTCCACCGCGACGCCGGACGGACCGTCGAACCGCGCCCCGGACCCGGTCCCGTCCGTACTGCCGCCGACCAGGCTCGAGACGCCCGCCAGGGTGGTCACGACGCCGCCCGGAGCGATCTTGCGGATAACGTTGCTGTCGGTGTCCGCGACGTAGATGTTGCCACCCGAATCCACCGCGACCCCCGTCGGAACATAGAATGTCGCCGCGGTCCCGGTGCCGTCGACGCTGCCTATGACCAGCGGCGTTCCCGCAAGGGTGCTGAAAGTGTAGGGCGTGGCATAGTTGTTCTGGGCATGGGCGGCCGGGACCGCTAGCAGGGCGGCAGCGAGCGCTGCCCCGCGGGCGAGGATTGAAAGTGCCGACGTTTGGGGCCGGGGTGTGTTTTTCATGTCGATTTGATATGTCTTTGGAAGTTGGACGGCCGCCCCGGGGCTGGTGCCTTCCTTGGGGCCGCCGGATCGTGGGCCGCTCGCGGGACAGGGGATGCCGTCATTGGCTGGGGCAGCACCCGCGGGCGGCTTCGCTGATTATGCTCAGGGCTAGGTGGTTTTGACTCGCGGGGTTGGGGGGCTAAATCGCGGCGGCCCAAGTTCGTTGTCAGGCGTTCCCGCCTTGTCTACCGGCTGCCTTGTGCGAACCTTAAACGCTGGATGCATTGGACGATCCTTTCAAGGTCATAATCGGGCGGTGCCGACGGGATCTCGGCGTTCTTCGGCCCCTGCGGTGCGAGAAGGCAGCTCATTTTCGGCGCCTTCGTCGGTGCGCAAGATGGATTGATGGGGCCGGGGTGATGGCGGTAATCTCGGCGCGAACACCCCGTCCGCCATGCTCGAATCCAAGCTCCGCCGCCTCGTCCCCCTGGTCATCCTTGCAACCAGCCTCCTTGCTTCCGGCGCGGCGGGGGCGGATGCCGGCACTGCAGGCGCCGGCAAGGTTGTCCTTGTCGACGCCACAACCGACGCCGCCTGGCTGGCCGGCGCCATCGCCGCATACCCGATGGACACCTGCGTCGTTTCAGGCGACAGCCTTGGGGAGCATTCGCCGTCCAAGCGCCAGGACGTAGTCTACCGCGAGCCCGGAAAGCCCGACCGCCTCGTTCGCTTCTGCTGCAAGGGCTGCGTCCCCGACTTTGTGAAGGATCCCCAGCGGTACCTGAGGTTGATCGACGAGGCCGCCGCAAAAAAGGCACACTCCTGAGGAGGGGCCGCGCCCGGCGACGCGCGGATGGTGAGATCGCAACCATTCGCTCTTCCCGTCGCCCGGAACCGGCGCCATCCTTTTCCCCGATGAAAGCGCCGGATTCGACCCTGTGGGCGGGTGTGTGTGCCGGGGGGTATTTCGCCGCGGCCGCCGTCTACATCGCAAACGCCTTCGTTCTGGCGACGGTCCGCGCAGAGGGCCTGCCGCTGGCCCTTCTGATTGCCGGCCTTCCGGTCATCTGCGCGCTGATGGGCGCACTCGTGCTTGCGCAGAGGCCGTGGGCGCCACGGTGGGCCGTGGTCGTGGCCGCAGGATTCTCAGCCGTCCATCTGGTGGGGCTGGCCTATCTCTACCTAGCCGCGTCCGCCTCCGTTCCCGCCATCGTCCGCTCGCTTCAGTGGCAGCTGGGGGGCTCCTTCCTGTCCCTCTGGCTGGGCGTGCTGCTCGCCGCATTCCGACTGGCCAGGCGCACCGGTCCCTGAACAGCCGGGATCCGGACTGCTTGCAGGGGTCGGCGCCCGTTCCCCCACGCCGACGGGCCCAGGTCATCCCGGACAACTATTGGCTTTGAATCTCTTCGAGGCTTGGCACACTTGCGCTGCGGCCGGCACGCGACGCATCCTCCTCCGACGACGGGCGTCTTGCTGCCTTGAACCGCCGATCGGATGCCAGCGACCTCCCCATGCCCTTCTTCCGATCCGGACGGATCGGGGCGCAGCCTGTCCCGCGGACTCAGGCATGCGCTCCGGTCCCTTTCTGCGGGCGCGCTCGCTTTCGCTGCGGCGGCTCCGCTGCCGGCCCCTGCACAGATAGTGACGGCGACCGTCGCCGCCGGGACCATTCCGTGCGCCCTTGCCGTCAACCCAGTCACCAACAAGGTCTATGTCGTCAACACGTACGGCGGCAATCCCGCCGTGACCGACAGCGGCACCGTGACGGTGATCGACGGCGCCACGAATGCGACCACAACGGTGGCCGCGGGAACCAACCCCTGCGCGATCGGCGCCAACTGGTCGACAAACAAGATCTACGTGGCGAACCTGAACAGCGAGGATGTCACCGTGATCGACGGCGCCACGAATGCGACCACCACCGTGGCGATGGGAAACGATCCCCACGCGGTCGCCGTGAACCCCTTGACCGACAGCATCTATGTCACGAACAGCGGTTCCAGCGCCGTGGCCGTGATCAACGGCTCCTCAAATGGCGTCAGCTACGTGTCGGTTGGGACGGGCCCCTTTGCCATCGCCGTGAACCCGGTGACGAACCGGATCTACGTCTCGTCCCCCGGCGGAGACTCGGTGACTGTGATCGACGGGGCCACTCTCGCGACAACCTCCGTTCCCGTCGGGTCCGGTCCCGGGGCCATCGCGGTCAACCAGGTCACGAACAAGGTCTATGTCGCCAACAGCCAGGACAACACCGTGACAGTGATCGACGGCGCCACCAACGCGACAGCGTCCGTTCCCGTCGGAATCCAGCCCATGGCGGTCGCGATAAACACGGTGACTAACATGGTCTATGTCGCCGACTTTGGGAACCCCGGCGGTGGTGGCGGCGGCCTGACGGTGGTCGACGGGGCCACGAATGCGACGACCGCCATCGCGGTCGGAAACAGTCCCGCGTCCGTCGCGGTCAATGACGTGACCAACAAGATCTACGCGACCGATGGGGTCAGCAATGTGATCGTGCTCGACGGCGCCACGAATGCGATCGCAAGGGTGCCCGTCGGAGCGGGCGCAACGGCCGTCGCTGTGAATCCGGTGACCGATACGGTCTATTCCGCAAACGACGGCGGCAACATCGGGACGGTGTCGGTCATCGACGGCGCCGCCGCAGCGTCGGGCGCCCCCTCGGCGCGCATCGTCAACCTCTCGGCCCGCGCACAGGTCGGGACCGGCGGGAACATCCTGATTCCGGGCTTTGTGATCGGCGGCAGCGGCGCGGAGACCCTGCTGATCCGGGGCGCCGGCCCCGGCCTGGCGCAGTTCGGCATCTCCGGATTCCTGGCGCAGCCGAGCCTGAGCGTGTCAAACAGCGCCGGGGCGCTGGTTGCCTCAAACACGGGATGGGCCACGAGCTCGAGCCCGGCGGGGTTGGCCCGCATCGCGGCGCAGGTTGGCGCCTTCGCCTTCGCCTCCGGCAGCGCTGACTGCGCCGCCGTTGTGAGCCTGCCCGCCGGGGCCTATACGGTGCAGGTGAGCGGCGTGAACAACTCCACGGGGGTCGCCCTCGCCGAGATTTACGAGGTGGCGTCCAGCGGGACGCGCCTTGTCAATATCTCGGCCCGGGCCCAGGTAGGGCCCGGCGGCGCCAACATCATCACGGGCTTCGTGATCGCCGGGACGGGCCCCGAGGTGATGCTTGTTCGCGCCGACGGGCCCACGCTCGCAGAGTTTGGCGTCTCCGGGTTCCTGGCGCAGCCCAGCCTGAGCGTGTTCGACAGCGCCGGCAACGTGGTCGCGACGAACACCGGCTGGGGCGGCAGCTTCGAGGAGGACCTGACCGCCGCCTTCTCCGCATCCGTCGGCGCGTTTCCGCTGCCGCCGGGAAGCGCGGACAGCGCCCAGTTTGTCAGCCTAGCCCCGGGCGCCTACTCCATGCAGGTTTCGGGGTCCGACGGCACCACCGGGATCGCCCTGGCTGAAGCCTACGAGGCGCCGTAGTGGGCTCACCGTGCCCGCGAGTGCGGCCCGCGGCAATGTCACTCCTTCTCCTCGGGCGGCGGGTGGGGATAGGGGATGGTGTCGTTTGCCCCTCCGGCGTCGAATCCCCTGTCCTCGTTGCTCATGTGAACAGGGGTTCCCACGAATGGCAGCCGCCCGAGGATCGGAATCCTCTTCCAGAGCTCAGGAAGCGTGTAGCGGTTGAGCAGGCCGCGATCGAGGCTGTCGGAGGGGCCCAGATACCTGTCCATCGCGACCTTCGCCCGGCCCGCGTAGGTCAGTATCCTCTCCTCGTCTGGAACCTTGGCCTCCCGGACCGTGTACGCGGGCATCGTGGTGATGCCGGCATCCGACCCGGCCGCCTTTCTGGCGGCATCGGCCGCGGCAATTCCAGCGTCGCCTCCCCCCTGCTTGGGCACGAACTTCGGGAGCCCCGCCGCGATCGCCGCGGATATGTAAGCCGATGTCGGGTGGGCGTCGTCATTCGCTTCGGACGCAGCCCCTGCCGCACTTATCGTTATGCCTGCGACCAGGGCGGATATTTTACGGATCATCGGCGAGCGACTCGATCGGTGTTGCAACACGCTCCACCCAACTTCCGACTTGGTCAACAGCTTCGGGGCGCTTGCGCAGGCGCCACCCGCGACGCCCAGATTGACCGGGGCAGGTGAGCCACCAAGCCGCGAGCGGTCTCAGCAGCAGCTTTCCCTTGGCCGGATCGCGCGCGAGCAAACGGTCCCTTCCTTTCCGAGTTGGTTCACCACAGCAGACCTGCGTTCAGGTCGGAGCGCCCTGCTGCGTGCCTGCAACCATCCGCCGCGCGAGAACTCGATTGCCAGCGGCGAGCCAAATATTTAACCGGCTGTCTTTCATTGCCTTATGACTGACTGGTGCAAACCGGCATATCGCATGCGAGAGGGATCGGGCCAAAGCTCCGTCCTGGGCCGCAGCCTGCCCGCATGCGGGACCGTCTTTGCGACCGAGAGCTCCTTGGCTTCAATCCCCTAGCCAAACATGAATTTCCCCGGTTTGCGCCTTCATCCTGCGGACAGCGCGCCATTCAGGCGCCTGGCCCGGACCTTGGGACTCCTCCCGGCAATCGCCGGCGGAATTGCGGCCTGGGGCCAGCAGGTGATTGCGACGTTCCCCACGGCGCCCAATCCCTACGTCGCCGCCGTCAACAGCGTCACAAACAAGATCTACGTCGTTAACGACAACACAAACGGCACCGTGACCGTAATCGACGGCCTGACGAATTCGACAGCGACCGTCACTGTCGGGGCAAACCCGGATGCCATCGACGTCAACATGGTGACCGACAAGATCTACGTCGCCAACAGCGGCAGCAACACTGTGACCGTGATCGACGGGGCCACCCTCGCGACAACCTCCATAGCCGTGGCCGGGGACCCGACCAGCGTCGCCGTGAATCCCGTTACCAACAGGGTCTACGTCTCGAACAACACCTTCGACGGCAGCGACGTCTACGGGGCCGTCACGGTGATCGACGGCGCCACGAACGCCGCCGCAAACATCGACCTGGGCAGCAACCCGAGCCAGATCGTCGTCAATTCCGCGACCGACAAGATCTACTTCATGAACAACACGGGTAAGACCTGCGTGACGGAGATCGACGGCGCCACGAACAGCACCTCGCTCATCGGGCCGCTGTCCGAGCCGGCGGCAATCGCCCTGAATACCGTTACGAACAAGATCTACCTCGCCATCGAGGGCAACGACGTGCTGGTCATCGATGCGGCCTCGGGGGCCTACAGCTTTGTCGGCCATGGGATCGACTTCTTCTCAATCGCCGTGAATGCGGCGACGAACAAGGCCTACGCCGTTAACGACTGGGCAAGCGGAAGCGTGACCGTGGTCGACGGGGCCACGAGCAGCACCGCCGTCGTTCCCACAGGGCTCAATCCCGGGGCCATCGCCGTGAACCCCGTGACCAACATGATCTACGTCGTGAATGGCAACCCGGACGGGACGGTCACGGTGATCGACGGGGCCACGAACGCCACGACGACCGTACCCGTGGGAGCCTATCCGGGTGCCCTGGCGGTGAATCCCGCGACCGACCGAATCTACGTCCTCAACAACGACGCCAAGGGCACCGTCTCGGTCATCGACGGGACGCTGGCCGCCGTCGCACCCGCATTCGGGGCGCAACCCCAGTCTCAGACGGTGAATGCGGGCGCGTCCGCGGTGTTCAGCGCGGCGGCGAGCGCCTGGCCCTCCCCCACTTTCCAGTGGTCGTTCGACGGCGCGCCGCTTTCGGACGGGCCCGCACTATCGGGCTCCTCGACGTCCCTGCTCTACCTGATCGGCGGCGCGACTGCGGCAAGCGCCGGAACCTATACCTGCACCGCGACGAACGGCGCCGGAAGCGTGACGAGCGCTCCGGCGACCTTGACGGTTGTGAGCACAACGGACCCAGGCCGGATGACCAACCTTTCCACAAGGGCCTATGTCGACGGCGGCGCCGAAGGAGTTCCGCAAACCCCGCTGTTCACGGGTTTCGTCGTCAGCGGACAGGGATCGATTCCCCTGATTCTGCGCGGTGTCGGGCCGACCCTTTCCAGCTTCGGCGTGTCCGGGGCCCTGAACGCCCCGGTGCTTTCGCTCTACGACTCGGCCAGCCCAGCAAATCTGATTACCGAGGACTCGGGCTGGCAGACCCCCGTGTCGCCTCCAGCGCCGCCCTGGGCAGGGAGGACGTCCCCGGTTGACGCGACCGCCGCCGATTTCGCGCAGGTCGGGGCCTTTCAGCTTCTCCAGGGATCAGCCGACTGCGCGATCAAGGTGACGCTGCCGGCCGGGGCCTACACCACGCAGGTGACCGAAGCGGGTTTCGAGAGCGGCGTCGCGCTCGCCGAGATCTACGACGCCGATCCGACCAACCCCGGCACGCAGCTCATCAACGTGTCCTCCCGCGCCACTGTGGCAACCGGCTCCTACGTCCTCATAGCAGGCCTCGTCATCTCGGGATCGACATCCGAGACGGTTCTTATCCGCGCATCCGGGCCGGCATTGGCGACGTTCGGCGTCGGCGGCGTCATTGCCGATCCGCAGCTTCAGGTCTTCGACGCCAACCAGAACCTCGTCGCGTCGAATTTCTACTGGGGAGGAAATCCTCAGATTTCGGCTGCAGCGTCCAAGGTCGGCGCCTTCGAGTGGACGGATCCTCTGAGCGCGGATTCGGCCGTGCTGATCTCGCTCCCGCCGGGCAACTACACGGCGGAGGTCTCGTCGCAAAGCGGAGGCGGGGGCGACGCCCTCCTTGAGGTCTACGCCGTCCCGTAGTCGAGAGCGCCATAGCGCGCCCTTCCCAGTTCTCCCAAGGGAGACCATTCCCCGACTGCCGGGAGGGACAGCCAATCGCAGCGCGACCCGGGGCCGTCAGCGGTAGATCACCGAGTCGTCGATTGACGCGATCGAAGTGCGTCCCGTGAGCGCCATCGCCATTTCGAGCTCCCTCCGGAGAATATTGACCACACGGGTCACGCCCCCGGCTCCGCCCACAGCCAGGCCGAACACATAAGGCCGGCCGACAAACACGGCCGAAGCCCCGGACGCGAGGGCCTTCAGAACATCGGTCCCGCGCCTAATCCCCCCGTCGACAAAGACGGGGATGCGGGATGCCACCTTGGCGACGATAGCCGGGAGGACGTCGATTGTCGCCGGCACCGTGTCCAGCACCCTGCCGCCGTGGTTGGAGACGATGAGGCCCGAAGCGCCCTCGTCGACGGCCCTGCCTGCATCCGCGGCGCCCAGGATGCCCTTTAGGATCACGGGTAGC
The DNA here is from genome assembly GCA_964574435.1 of uncultured Opitutaceae bacterium. Lineage (GTDB taxonomy): Bacteria > Verrucomicrobiota > Verrucomicrobiia > Opitutales > Opitutaceae > Palsa-1447. Next base: position 31,212 of record CAZNNO010000023.1, on the reverse strand, counting down.
CGGGTTTGGGATCGGAGCCACTGCACATCCTTCCAGGTGAGGCCCGGATCAAGCACCGTGCTGTAGATGCCCTGCCCCACGGGCCGGTGGCTGCCCGAGGCTCCCGGCAGGTCCCTGAGATTGGCTTTCTCAATGCCCGGCGGCAGCGCGAAATTGACGCGTGATTCGCGGTAGCGTGCGCCGAGTATGGGCGTATCGACCGTCAGGACCACGGCCTCGTAGCCAGCGTCCTCGGTGCGCCGCAAGAGCTTGAGGGTGAAGTCGCGGTCGGGGTGAATGTAAAGCTGAAACCACGGCGGGCGCCTTGCCGCGGACGCCACCTCCTCCAGAGTGGTCGTAGAATAGGTGCTCAGGACCAGGGTCGCCTCGGCGGCGTCGGCGCCCTCCACGGCCGCGAGTTCGCCCTTGGGATGGAGCAGACGCTGGTACGCAATCGGCGCGAGGAGGATCGGATGCGGCAGCTGGCGCCCAAAGAGGGTCACCCGGGTGTCGAGGTGCGAAACGTCGACGAGATTGCGGGGCAGGAGCCGGATGCGCTCATAGGCCTCATGATTCCAGCGCATCGTGAGCTCGTCCCCGGCGCCGCCGCTGAAGTATTCCCAGGCCATCCTGGACATGCACCCTGGCGCGAGACGCTCGTAATCCTGAACTTCAACGGGATCGGCCATAGACTCGTCATCTGACCCCCTGCACGACCGGCAGGCAAGTGGATATGACCTCCCCGCATCCGGCGGTTGACTGGACCCGCGCCCGGCTCCGCAATGCGGCCCGAGAAATCGGCCCCCGGATGCCGGAGATCGCGCCCGACGACGCCCCGCCCGCCCCGGCGCACAGCCAGCTCAGGGCTTGGCGGACGTGCCAAAATCAAGATTCACCGGCGCCTTCGGCAGGGCGTTGGAGACCGCCGGGAGATTCGTGACGGGCTCGTCAGGTGCGGCCCTCTCGATCTTCGCGCCGCTGACCCAAGCCTTTCCGGTTCCGCTCACGAAGAACCCGTAGGCCAACGCTCCCGCGTTGGCCGGGACGTCGAGGACAATGGAATAGAGGTGCCAGTCGGTCGAGCCGGTGACCCTGCGGTTATCCATATTGTCGAACTGCAGCATCTCGTCCCTCTCCTTTCCATCGACACGGAACCAGAGGTGGGCGCCTCGTTCGGTGACGTCCTCGGTCTTCATCCACGCGCTGTACCGAAGCCTCTGGCCAAGGAAGTTTTCGGCGGAGCACATCTGCATCATCCCCCCAAAGCCGTCGATGGAAGGCTCAATTGACCTCACGTAGGCGCTCGGCAGCCCGTTGTGCGTCTCCTTCCGGTCGACGCCAACGACATACGCCGCGACCTTGTCCCCGTTCTTCCACCAGCCGGCCGGAGCTCCGACCGTTACGTCCGGCGTTGATCCGGCAGGGGTCTGCTGCGCGCGGGACTCCCTCGTGAGGCTGAGCACCCCCACCATCCCGAGCAGGGCGCAGCCAACGAGGGTGCGGGTGAAGGACGGGGCGCTGTTTTCGATGATCAGTTCGATTCTTTGTTTCATATGTTGCTTGGATTCCACTATGCCCAGGACAAGCGGTTCCCTCGGCGCCTGGTTGACGATTCCTAAAATCTTAACAAGCGTCGCTCCATACGCTTGCGGCTCGCCTGGTCCCAGGCGGCGAAGCACATGCTCGTCGCACGCCAACTCGCAGTCCTGTCGGGCGGCGCGGGCTGCGATCCAGACCAAGGGATTGAACCAGTGCAGCACCAGTGCGGCCTGAATCAGGGCCTGCGCAGGCAGGTCGCGCCGCTCGTAGTGGCCCATCTCATGGGCTACGATCAGCCTGACATCAAGGGAGTTGAGCCTCTCCAGGAGCCCGCTTGGGAACAGGATGTTTGGCCGAAACATTCCATACAGTGCCGGGGCTCCGACCGAGTCGGTAACGGTCACCCGTATTTCCGGCATGCCAAGTCCGGCGGCCGCCTCCCTCGCGTGCTTTGCCACGGTTGCGCCTGCATCCGGCCCGCCTCTAAGCCTTAGCTGGCGCGCAAACCGGGCGTGGGCGCGGAGCCGCCCAGCCACGAGGACGGCGACCCCAAGGCCCCACGCGATCGCCGCCCATTGAGCCGGAGACCAGGGAGCGAGTCTTGGAGGCACCGTGGCGGAGGAATGCACGGGGTTCGCCTTTGCAGGCAGCGCCTTCACGGCAGAAGGCAGGTCAGACGCCGGGACGGAATCGCCGCCCGCGGCTGACGCAGCGTCGGGATTCGCCAGCCACCTAGTGAGGTTGAACGGGCTCCACCTCACCGGGACCGCAAAGGGGACGAGAAGGCGGACGGCAACGGCTATCCATACCCAGAATAGAATGCGGGCTGACACGCGGCCGCGGAGAGCCGAACGCAGTGCCAGGAAAATGACAATGAGGAGGGACATCCTCCAGGATGCGTCGACCACCGCCCGGAATGCCTGCTCCAACGCGCTCATTTCCGGGCCTTTCTCGCCTGCAGCATCTGCTCCAGTTCGCGAATCTCCTCCGGCGTTAGCTCAGCCCTCTCGCAGAAATGAAGCACCAGGTCGCCGGCCACCCCGTGAAAGACCCGCCGCAGGAATGATCTGCTCTCCGCCTGGACGTACCCTTCGCGGCCAAGCCGCGCGGCATACACATACGCCCTCTCACGCCTGTCCGCGGAGACCACTCCCTTGCTGACGAGCCGTGTCAGGAAAGTATTCACGGTCTTCTGCTTCCAGCCGTGCCCGGCAGGCAGCGCATCAAAGACCTCGGTGGCGGTCTGGGGCCCCTTCTCCCAGATCACGCTCATTACATCCCATTCGGCGTTCGATATCTTGGGCGGCATGTGTCGTACGGACGTAGGACATTGTCCTACGATTGTAGGAAAGCAAGCAGTATCCTTTGGTGGTGCGCGAATCGGCATGGGCCGGTTTTCAAGAGGCCGGCTTCAATCGCGGCGGAAGGCGTTGAACGACATGGGCGAATGAGGGAATCGGCGGCATCGGTTAACTATCTTTCGCGCGAGCGGCGCTTGTGCGTCGCGCTCCAATCAGGCTTTGCCACCGAATGACGTGATCCTTTCTATCGCGGTCAGCGGCCTGAACCTTTTTCCGCCCCGATGGGAAAGACCTTCGAAATAATAACCTCCGAGCTGAAGTCGTGGATCGAGCTTCAAAAGGTCTTCTTTGTGGCGACCGCGCCCTTGGCGGCCAACGGGAACGTCAACTGTTCCCCCAAGGGCGGCGACACCCTGCGGGTTCTGGACGGCAATCGCGTCGCCTACCTCGATTTGACGGGGAGCGGAATCGAGACCGTGGCCCATGTGCAGGAGAATGGCAGGATTGCCATAATGTTTTGCGCCTTTGAGGGCCCGCCGAAGATCGTTCGGCTGCACGGCAAGGGAGAGGTCGTCTACCCGGCGAACGAGGCGTTCAAGGCGCTCAGCGTTAACTTTCGCGAGCATCTCGCCGCCCGCGCCATCGTGCTGGTCACTGTGACGCGCATATCCGATTCGTGCGGCTTTGGCGTCCCCCTGATGAGTTTTCTCGGCGAACGGGATCTCATTGGAAAATGGGCCGAGAAAACGGGTCGGGAGGGCCTGCAACGGTACCGCTTTGAGAAGAACCGCCAGAGCATCGACGGCATTGAAGGGTTAAGGGCCCCCAATATGGGACCGGGGCTGGCTGACCCACGGCACGGGTGAAAATGAGGCTCAGACGACCCTATGAAACCCTTGGCGGCTGCATGTGGCTGCCGCGATTCATCGACAAGGCGCGCCATCACCTCGCCGGGACTCTTGAAGCCGGCTATCAGAGAGCCTTCTGCAGCCCGGCGGGCGCCGATGGCGTGTTCCTCTCCCACTTCAAGCTTGGGAAGGGCGAGATTCTTGAAGCGATTCAGCGCGAGGGATCGGATGAGGCGATTGCCCGTTGGTTCCTTCGGCGTCCGGACTCGAGCGAGGGGCGCATTGCGGCATGGAATGAACTGGCCCCCAACATAGGCAAACCCGGCTACCCGCTGAATCGTACGTTCGCGTTGGGGCTGAAGAGCCTATACGCAGGCTGCTCTGATCCGCGGGTTGACAGTGGGTTCACGGCAATTGCTTGGGACGAGGGCTTCCTTGATGAGATTCTGCCCAGGGAGCCGGTTCGACACGCTGAATCAGGGCCGACGGCTCGTCCAAGGCCGTCCCCCGCAGCACCAGCGGCGGATGGCGTGACTATCACCGAGCTTCCCTTCAACCGGCTCATAGGCATGGAGGTGTCCCGAAGGGAGGGCAGTATATTCTCTCTTCCAGGCGACACTCGGTACACGAACCACCTGGGTCATGTCCACGCAAGCGCCCTGCTGGCGCTCGCGGAGGCAGCAAGCGGCGAACTCCTGAAAAGGGCGCTTGAAAACGGGGAATATGACGTGCTGCCCGTCGTTCGCCGGGTCGAGGCCAAGTTTCGGAATCCTGCCGTCGGGGCCGTCTATGCGGCGCCTGCGGTCTCCGAAGCGGATATGCAAGAGTTCCTGGCCGCCCTTGCCGCAAAGGCGCGATCATTTCTTGAAATACGGGTGGATGTTCATGACGAGGCGGGAACACACGCCCTGATTGCCAAGGTGGAATGGTTTGTATCCCGGAAGCGGTAGGGCGGCGCCAAAAGGGCCGCGTGCCGCCGGCCTTTGGAACGCCCGGCCCATCCCGCGGCCCTTCAATCCGAGAGACGAGACGCCTTCGGGGCTTGCCTCATTCGGTCTTGCGGGCTCAAACAGGGACAGCTGGCCGCGGCCTTTCACAGCGGGGCACGTGACGACAAATGCCCCGCGCATGAAACCCAGGCCATGACGGAACGATGGCTTCCCCGGCACCCTCATACTGGCTCACCCGTCTTGTGATCCTGCGGCTGCTGGGGCTTGTCTACGCGGTCGCGTTTCTCGTGGCGGCAAACCAGATCCTCCCCCTGATCGGGTCGGACGGGCTGCTTCCAGTGGGCGCCTTTCTCGCCCGGGTTACCAGCGAGCTGGGTTCCGCCGGGGCCGGCTTCGCTCGGCTCCCGTCGATCTTCTGGGTTGGGCATTCCGACGGGGCGCTTGTGACGGCGGCATGGGCCGGGTTCGGGCTTTCTTGCGCGGTCGCGGCCGGATATGCGAACGCGCCCCTCCTGGCTCTCCTGTGGGCCCTGTATCTCTCCTTTGTGCACGTCGGGCAGGACTGGTATGGCTATGGTTGGGAATACCAGCTGCTCGAGACCGGTTTCCTAGCGATATTTCTCTGTCCTCTCCTGGATCCAAGGCCCCTGCCGGGCCGCGAACCGCCGGTGGTTGTCATATGGCTTTTCCGATGGCTGATTTACCGGATCATGCTCGGCGCCGGGCTCATCAAGATCCGCGGCGACTCGTGCTGGCGCGACCTGACCGCGCTGTTCTACTATTTTGAGACCCAGCCCATTCCGAATCCGCTGAGCCGGTGGTTCCATTTTCTGCCAAGATGGGAGCTCGAAACGGGAGTCCTATTCAACCACTTCGCTGAGCTTGTCGCCCCCTGGTTTGTGTTTGGTCCCAGGAAATTCCGGCACGCGGCGGGTGTCGTGATCATCCTTTTCCAGTCGGTCCTGATCCTTAGCGGCAACCTTTCATTCCTGAATTGGCTGACGATCATCCCGGCGCTTGCCTGCCTCGACGATTCCCTCTGGGGCCGAATCATGCCGGGACGGCTCGCCGCCGCGGCGCAACGGGCGGCCTCGGCAGCACGGCCGAGCCGGACGATGGCAGCCGCATCCTGGGCGCTCTGCGCAGTTGTCGTCCTCCTGAGTGTTAGGCCGGCGGCCAACCTGATGTCGGCGCGCCAGATCATGAACGCGTCGTTCGACCCGCTGGAGCTCGTGAACACCTACGGCGCCTTCGGCGCGATCGGCCGCGAGCGGACGAACATTGTCTTCGAGGGCACGGACTCGGCGGTGCCCGACGAGACGGCCCTGTGGAAGCCCTACCGGTACCGCGGGCTGCCCGTGGACCCGTCGTCGCGTCCGCCACAGATAGCGCCGTACCAGCTGAGGCTCGACTGGCAGATGTGGTTTGCCTCGATGGCGTCACCCTCCGATTACCCCTGGACGCTGCATCTCGTCTGGAAGCTTCTGCATAACGATCCCGGCGCAGTGGGACTCTTTGCGGCCAATCCCTTTCCGGCGAAAAGCCCCCGGTACGTCAGGGCTGTGGCCTACCGCTACAGCTTTGCTGGCCCGGGCAGCACCGGGTCCTGGTGGGTCCGCAAGCGCCTCGGCCTCTGGCTGCCTCCCCTTGCAGCCGATTCCGCTGAGCTCAGGCGGTTCCTTGAAGCGTACGGCTGGATAGGTCCGCCTCGGAATTCCCCTTCAATATAATACGCCGCTGTTTGCGCCTAGGCCGTGTCTGCAAAATCGGTCCAATTGGAAACACGCATTTCCCTGCTCACTTGCCTGCACTAACTTGCTAACTCGCTTTATATTCAATCTGCTATTCTCCGCCCTCACAGGATGCCCAAACTGAAAGTACAAAGTTTCGCAGTCTCCATCGACGGCTACGGAGCCGGGCCGGACCAGGATCTGCAAAATCCACTCGGGGTGCGGGGAACGGAGCTGATGGATTGGTTTTTCCATACGCGCGTGTGGCAGATGAAAAATCGGCAACAAGGCGGTGAGACTGGCGTGGACAACGAAATGGCCGAACGAGGCTTTGATGGCATCGGTGCCTGGATTATAGGGCGCAACATGTTTGGGCCAGTGCGGGGCCCTTGGCCGGACGAGAGCTGGAAGGGTTGGTGGGGCGAGGAGCCACCGTTTCACACGCCGGTGTTCGTGCTGACGCATCATGCGAGGTCCCCGCTGCACATGGTGGGTGGCACAGTGTTCCACTTCGTCACCGGCGGCATTCAAGTAGCGCTAGAGCAGGCTCGCGCGGCTGCGGGTGCTCAGGATTTGCGTCTTGGCGGCGGAGCGGCCACGATCCGCCAGTATCTACGCGCAGGCCTGATTGACGAGTTGCACCTGGTCATGCGCCCGGTGCTGCTGGGTGTCGGCGAGAGTCTCTTGGAGGATATCGACTTGTGCGCGCTGGGTTACGAATGCGCGAAGGCCGTTGCGGGTGAGCGCGCCACCCATTTGTTCGTTCGAAAGAAGGCAGGTCAGTAAACTCGCCTCTTCGACGAAGAGGATTCCTCCACGCTGAACAATCGACCTAACAGCGGTGGGAACAAAAGCTGAGCGGGTTGATGCTACTCGGTGCATGAAACTGATCCTGCGCAGAGAGCTGCCCGAGCCGTTGTGGCGAAGGCTAAAAAATTAACCGCTTGCGTGGTAAAACCCACAGGTGGCCTCTGCGCGGTCGGCCGCCGAAAGATGATCTTCTTATGCTCACCGCGATATTCTACGTCCCTCGAACGGGTATTCCGTGGCCCGACCTGCCAGAGCAGTTTGGCCCGTGGAGTTCGGCCCACTCACGGTTTCGTCGCTGGTGTACTGAGGGGCTCTTCGCCCGGATGCTAGCGATGGTCGCAGCAAGAGCCACAGGACAACTGCGGCATATCGATTGCTCGCACATCAAATTGCATCAGGACGGTGCGAACCGGTGCGGCGGCCAAGCTGCCCCGGGCGATCGGTCGCATCAAAGGTGGAATCGATACGAAGCTTGCCGCGATAACCCTGATCGCCCGCCGGCTGCCAGCGAGGCGGGCGCCCCTGGTGAATCCCGCTGAAGCGCCCGGTAACGATCAGGCATTCGCCGCGTCGGCACGGGCCGACTCCCTGGCAGCACTCCCGATCCCCGAGGGAACGGGCTTCTCCCGTTCTTGCGATTGACCGCCTTCGGTACGGCGGCATTAGAATCGCGAGGCGTCTCGGACGCCGAATTCACCATGAAATTTGAACGCGAGGGGTTTCTCGTCAGCACGGATCCGGGCCTTCTCGACCTTGATTTTGTCTGCCGCGGCCTCAACAGGACGTACTGGGCGGAGAACCGCCCGAGGGGCGTCATCGAGGAATCGATCCAAAACTCGCTATGCTTCGGCGTCTATGAAAAGGAACCCAGGAGGCAGGTCGGCTTTGCGAGGGTCGTCACTGACAAGGCGACGTTCGCGTGGATCTGCGACGTTTTCATCGATGAGGCTCAAAGGAAGCGCGGCCTGGGGAAGTGGCTGATGGAATGCGTGTGCTGCCACCCCTTCGTGAAGGACTCCATGAGCATCCTTGGGACGCGCGACGCCCATGGACTCTACGAGAAATACGGTTTCGTGCGCTCGGAAATCATGAAGAGGAGCCCGGACAGGCGCCTGGGACATGAAGCTGCCCGGCACGGATCCGGGCCTTAAGGCTGCGAAATCGGCTTCACCTACATCCCCGGGAAACTGACCGCGACCCAGCGACTGGCGCCAGGTGCGGCGGCGAACGGGCCGCGCAGGATTAGGGACGACCTCGGCCCCTCACCTATCCGGAAATCGTCCAAGCTCTTGGAACTTGCGATCTTCCCCAGTGACCCAATCCTGTAGCCGGGCCGCGAGCCCATAGACCTCGAGCCAGTGAGACGACCCAAAGAAAGACGTGCCGCTCATCCCCTGTCGAGCGTCTTGGGGCGCCGAATGGCGGGTTGCCTCGTCCTCCTGGCGGTGCGCGCCGCTGCAATCCTCCTGCCGTCAGCCAGCGTGATGGCGGCCGATGACAGCGGCCCCGGATCCGACGCCCCTGCCACGGATATCCGCAAGGAGATGCTGGCCGAATACAGGTTTTCACCCAAGGGGGATTGCCCCGCCGCGGCCCCATCCACGCCAGCGCCGCTTGCGGCCCCCAGGCCGGCCGCAGCGCCTTCGGCGGACGGAAAGGACATCGTGGTGATGGCGCCGTTCGAGGTCCAAATGGCGAGCGGGAGGGACGGCCTCCAGACGGCGGCCTTCCAGGACGAGCCCACGTCCGAGGGTGAGAAGGTTGCGTCAGGTCTGGGCATCGGCGTCCACCGGATGAAGCTTGGGAGGGTCAACCTGTATGCCCGTACCATCCTCTTCATCCCGTTTCTCGTGGGCATCGAATGGTGAGCGCGCCGGCTGCGGCTGGTGCCGGAAGGGTTGATTCTTGCGACTTCCTTTTCGCCGCGTCCGGGTGTCTACTCAAGCGGTGGACGGAAGCCCCCCTGGCTGCTCCGTTCACCGCCCCGGACCACCGCCTTTCCCCATGAATAAGCTCATGACCGCCATCCCCGCGCGCAGCCTGATCCTCCCGGCGATCACCCTCCTGCTCGCGGTCGGCCAACCCGACGCCCGCGCTGCAACCGGCCAGGACTACACGTTCAAGCGGGGCGTCAACATATCGCACTGGCTCTCGCAGAACGGCGAGCACGAGGCCTACGGCGCGCCTTGGTTTGGCGAAGGCGATGTCGAGTGGATTGCCCGGCAGGGATTCGACCACATCCGCCTTCCCGTCGACTTTCGCCTCTGCCTGGCGACCGACGGCTCGCTCGACCCGGCAAAGCTCGTTCCGATCGCGGACACCATCCGCTGGGCGAAGGCGCGAGGCCTCGGCGTGGTGCTCGACGCCCATTTCCTCCCGGGTGCCGACTTCAACTCCGTCGGCGGCGACAGCCGCGTGTACACGGATGCGTCCATCCAGGAGACCGCGGCGCAGTGCTGGCGCCTGATGGCCCGGCGTTTTGCGAATGAGGGGCCCAACCTGCGGTTTGAGATCCTGAACGAGCCGGTCGCCGCCGAGAACCGGCAGCTCAACCCCTTCATGCACCACGTGCTCGCCGCCATACGCGAAAGCAACCCGACGCGCATCGTGTACGTGACATCGAACAAGTGGAGCAGCTTCCACACGATCGGCGACGTCGTGCTTCCGGACGACCCGAATGTCGCCCTGACGATCCACTTCTACGAGCCGATCATCTTCACCCACCAGCGGGCGCCGTGGGTCGGCTTCAAGAGCACGCTTCCGGCCGTCACGTTTCCCGGCACCGTTCCGGACGTTACCGGCTACGTGCTCCCCAGCTTCCACATGAACCTGCACGCGGGCGATCCGATCACGGTGGCGCAGATCGAGGCGACGTTCGCCGGCGTCTCGGCCTGGCTGGCCGTCCACGCCCCCAGGATAGAGGTGTACGTCGGCGAGTTCGGGGTGTATGCGCCGGCGGACGCCGACTCGAAGCGCCGCTGGATCGCAACGGTCCGCGGGGCCGCGGAAAGCCGGGGCTGGGGCTGGTCGGTCTGGGACTACAACGACAGCTTCGGCGTCCGCAGCCGCGACGGGTCCGGCACCCCGGTGCTTGAGGGCCTGTTCTCAAAATAGCGGACACGGCGGCGGCCGCCGGCACATTCGTATTGACGTCCCGGAGCGACGCATTCCTGCTTCTCATTTAGAACATCTACAGGAATAACGTGGCAACGGAAAGATCTGAGCTGCTTCAGGGGACGCTCGACATGCTGATCCTCAAGGCGCTCCAGCGCGACGCGATGCACGGGTTCGGGCTCTCCCAGCGAATCCGGGCGATGTCGCGGGACGTCTTCCAGGTTGAAATGGGTTCGCTCTATCCGGCGCTCTGCCGCCTGGAGGCCCGGGGATGGATCAAGGGGGCCTGGGGCGTCTCCGATGCCAACCGCAAGGCCCGGTTCTACTCGCTCACGGCGGCCGGCCGCAGGCAGCTCCGGGAGGAGGCCGACAAGTGGGCGGTGCTCTCAAGCACCATCAGCCTGATGCTCAAGGCGACCTAGCGGCCGCGGCCATGAACCGGATTCGGCAGTTTCTCTTCCGATCGAGGTCGCTCTTCTGCAGGCCGAGGATCGAGTCGGAGCTGGCCGACGAGATCCGCTCGCACCTTGAGATGGCGACGGACGCGAACATGGCGGCGGGCATGCCCCGCGAGGAGGCGAGGTACGCGGCCCTCCGCCAGTTCGGCGGTGTCGAGCAGATCAAGGAGCTCTACCGGCACGAGCGCTCCTTTGCCTCGCTCGACCAGCTCCTCGGCGACGCGCGCCTCGCCGTGAGGTCCCTGCTGCGCGCGCGGGCCTTCACGGCCGCGGTGCTATTCATCATCACGGTGTGCCTCGCGGGAAACGTCGCCATTTTCTCCATCGTGGAGAGCGCCCTGCTCAGGCCGCTTCCGTTCCACGACCCAGGCCGCCTCGTGACCGTGTTCAACAGCTACCCCAGGGCCGGGATTGAGGACGCGGGCGTTTCGGTCCCCCATTACCTCGAGCGGAGAATCGGAATCGCGGCCTTTGAGGAGGCAGGGGTCGTCCGCCACGACGCCGTCACCCTCAATCCGCTCTCCAACCCGGAAAGGGTGGAGTCGGCGGTGGCGACCCCATCGTTTCTGCGCACGCTGGGCGTCGGCGTGGCCATCGGGCGCACGTTCACGGACGAGGAGGGCACCCGGGGCAAGGACCAGGCCGTCATCCTGAGCGACGCGTTCTGGCGCCAGCACTTCGGCGCGGATCCGTCGGTGATCGGGCGCACGCTCCGCATTTACGAAAAGCCCTACACGATCGTTGGAGTCCTGCAGCCCGGGTTCCGCTACCTCTCGAGCGACGCCAGGCTCTGGATGCCGATGAGCTTCTCCGATGAGGACCAGAAGGATTATCTGCGGCACAGCTGCGGCCTCGAGATGGTTGCCCGGCTGCGCCCTGGCTCCAGCCTCGCGCAAGCGCAGGCCCAGCTTGACGCGCTGAACGAGCGCACGCTCAAGGTCGATCCCGTGGCTGCCATGGTCCGCTCGGTCGGGTTCCACAGCAGCGTCCGCGACCTCCACGCCTACCACGTCGCAAGCCTGCGGCCCGCCCTGGTGCTCCTGCAGACAGGCGCCCTGTTTCTTCTCCTGATGGGCACGGTGAACCTGGCCAATCTGTTCATGGTGCGCGCGACCGGCAGGGCCAAGGAGTACTCCCTGCGGCGGGTGCTCGGCGCCAGCCGTCTGCAGCTCGCTCGCGCGCTCCTGGTCGAGTCGTTGCTGCTTTCCCTCGCCGGCGGCCTGGCCGGGATCGGGCTCGGGGCGGTGGCGCTGCGGCTCATTGGGGAGCAGGCGGCAGGCCGCCTGCCTGCCGACATCATTCCCGGTGTCGACCTTGCCGTGAGCCTCACGGCGCTCGGGGCGTCCGTCGCCATCGGTTTGCTTCTCGCCCTGCCCGTCGTCTGGCTCACGGCGCACGGGAAGCTGGCGGAGGCGCTGGTGACGGAGTCGCGAGGCGGCACGACAACCCGCGCCGTTCACCGCCTGCGGCACTCGCTGATCGTAGCCCAGATCACCCTGGCATTTGTCCTCCTGTCGGGGGCCAGCCTGCTAGGCCTCAGCTTCATCCGGGTGCTGGAGGTGAGTCCGGGGTTCGTCCGGGAGAACCTGCTGACAGGGGCGGTCGCCCTTCCGCAGGAGCGGTACAAGGCCACGGCTGAGCGCGCCGCCGTGTACGGCAGGGCGGTTGCGAGCCTGCGTGCACTCCCGGGTGTGAGCGCAGCCGCACTGAGCACCGCGGATCCATTCAGCCACAGGGCCTACCAGCTCGCCTGGACGATTGCCGGCGACACGGCTGCGTCGGACGAGTTCGTGAAGGAGGGGCTGTTCAGCTACTGGGTATCCGGCGGCTACTTCGCCACACTCGGAATTCCGATCCGCGAGGGGCGGCCCCTGACGGACGATGACGTGCAGTTGGGCCGGATGGTCTGCGTTGTCGACGAGGTGTTCGCGCGCCGGCACTGGCCGCTGGGCGGCGCGCTGGGCCACCGCATCGTTCTGCCGGACAATCCCCAGGCGCCCGATCCCGCGAGGAGGTATTTCACAATCGTGGGTGTCGCCGGGGCGGTGCTCCACAATGACCTTGCCGAAAGGGGCATCCAGGACGCCGTCTATTTCCCGATCGCCGACCAGACTGAATTCATGGTGACGCTGCGCGCGCAGCGTGACCCCGAATCCCTCGGAACGGGCCTGCGCGCGGCGCTCACTGGGCTCGATCCCGGCCTGAGCCTCTTCGACGTCAGAACCATGGTGTCCCGGGTCGACGAGAGCCTCGCCGACCGGCGTGCGACATTTCTCCTGGCGGCGATCTTCGCCGGAGCCTCCGTGCTGCTGGCCGCGGTGGGGATCTACAGCGTCCTTGCCTGCAGCGTGGCGCAGCGCACTCGCGAGATCGGCGTTCGAATGGCCCTGGGGGCCGAGCCGAGCCACATCGTTTGGCAGTTTCTCGGGCTCGGCCTTCGGCTCCTCGGGGCAGGCGTTCCGCTGGGCTTGGTGGGCGCCTGTCTCACGGGACGCGTGATGGCGAGCATGCTCTTTGGCGTCGCGCCGGCAGACCCCCTCGTGCTCGGGGCCACAGCGCTCGCGCTCGCAGCCGTGGCCGTGCTGGCCTGCCTCGTTCCATCCCAGCGCGCGGCCCATGTGGCACCCACCGAGGCGCTGCGCGGCGGATGACCTCGAAACCCCATCCGGGAGCGCGGTGCGCAAGGAGGAGCTTCTGCGATTCTGCTGCTCCCGCCCGCGGATTGAAGGCCCCTTCCCTGCCGGGCTTCGCGCTCGCCCTCGCGCTTGCGGCGCCCCCCCACCTTCTGCAGGCCGCTGCGCCCGACTCCAAGGTGACTGTTCTCGACCCCGTCTTCGTCGAGGCATCTCCCGTGGCCACCGGGCACTCGGGAATACCGTGGCAGTACTTCTCGGTGCCGGGATTCGAGGTCATCTCGCGCTGCCCCGCGGCCTTCAACGAGGCCTATGCACGCGCCCTCGGCAGGTCCACGGCGGCCCGCCGGGCGCTTCTCCCCGAATATTTCTGGGGGGTGCTGCCGACTCCCATCAAGATCATCCTCTATGACCGCATTCCAGAGGAGCGGGACGGCCCTGTTCAGCTGAACCCCATCGACCTGACCTGGTCCCCCGAGGATGGAGCGATTCTGGGGTCGGATTCCATGCAGCTCTCCCATCCGGTCACGCTCGGCGACGGGGACACATTCATCAACTGCGGCAACTACTGGGACGTCAAGGCCGGCCAGGGCGACTTCAGCGTCGATGTCGACAGTGCGATCCTGATCGAGACGCGGGTTCCCCATTTTCCGGCCTGGTTCGTGGCGGGGCTCGAGGGACCGCGCGGCCTCTATGCCCACCGATTCACCCAGGCGACGCCGCAGGGCGATTTCCTGGTCCTGCCCAACGCACTCTGGACGACGACGGCGGAGACGATTGCGATCCAGAACGAGGCGCGGGAGAAGCACAAAGACGGCTACAAGCCGAGGGTTCGAACCCTCCTGCCGCTCGGGGATCTATTTGCCGGCGGTGCGCCCCCGGACAGAAGGGATCTATGGAACGCCGAGGCGGCCCTCTTCGTACGCTGGGGCCTCTACGGGAGCGGCGAACGGCAGGCCTTCCTAAACCTTGTGGGCGAGGCGACCCGGGAGCCGGTCACCGAAGCGGTGTTCAGGAGGAACCTCGGGCTGGGCTACGCCGAGGCGCAGCAGAGGCTCGGCGATTACCTAGCGGAGGCGGCCAGCGAACCGATCAGGGTGCCGATCGCCGCCGCTTCCAATGAGCCGCTCGAAGTCCGCGACGCCACCTCGACGGAGGTCGCCCGCATCGTCGGCGACTGGGGGCGGCTCGAGGGACGCTCGGAAGGCGGGCTGCAGTTCGACTACCAGCGCGAATGCCTCGAGCAGGCCGACCGGCTGTTCGAGCGCATCGTGGCCAGGAGGGAGAGGGACCCCCTGTTTCTCGCGGCCTTCGGCCTGTACGAGATTCAGGTCGGCGATTTCGGCAGGGCCCTCGGAGCGCTCGACGCGGCGACAAAGGCCGGCGTGGTCCGACCGCGCGCCTACGTGGAGCTTGCCCGCCTGCTGCTAAAGAATGCGCTCCCTGGCTCCCAGGCGGGGATTGGGGACCTGGACGCAGCGGACTTCGCCGAGATCGTCGGCCTCCTGACCACAGCCCGGACGCAGATGCCGGCGCTGCTCAGCAGCTACCAGGTGCTCGCGCGCGCCCTGGAGCACGCCCCGTCGAGGCCGACCCTCGAGGAGCTCGCGCCCCTCGGGAGCGCCGTGCGGCTCTTTCCGCAGAACGCCACGCTGGCCAACAAGGTTGCGACGCTCTACAGGAGGCTGGGCTACCCGGACGAGGCCGCGGCCATAGTCAGGCGCGCCCTGGGATTAGCCGAGACCGACGACGAGCGCACCCTCCTCGCGGCATTTCCGCTCGAAAAGGCCCGGTAGGCTCGCCCCGGGGTGCCGGCCGCGGTTCTTCACGCCCCTGTGCATCCTTGCCAGGGAGTCGCCCGTATGGAAAATGCCGGCGCCAATTTTGATGAAGCTAGGGGATACACTCGCAGCCTTCGCCTTGACGATTTCGGCGCTTGCGCTGGACCCGGCCGGCGGCGCCGCCCTCGGGATGGGAGCGCCGGACCCCGGTAGTCCGGGGCTTTCGGCGCTGATCCGACGGGGCGACGAGGCCGACGCCCAGCTCGACCCGAACAGGGCCCTCCGATGCTACGTCCTCGCGCTCCGCGAAAGCCCAAACGACCCCCGCATCCTCCTGAAGGTCGCCAAGGAGTACTCCGATTCGACGCTCGCCGTGGCGGATCCGGACGAGAGCAGGCGCCGGGTCGAGAAGGCGCT
This sequence comes from uncultured Opitutaceae bacterium, assembly GCA_964574435.1. Lineage (GTDB taxonomy): Bacteria > Verrucomicrobiota > Verrucomicrobiia > Opitutales > Opitutaceae > Palsa-1447. Next base: position 15,652 of record CAZNNO010000023.1, on the reverse strand, counting down.
CGAATACACGGAGCGCGCCGCCGAGCTTGACCCCCGCAACCCCGTGGCGCTCCTCTCGAAGGCCATCTGCTACGGAAGGCTGGGTTCGTACTGCGACACCCGCGACAAGATCCGGTACGCGCGGCTCGTGAAACAATACGCGGAGCAGGCCCTGGCGGCGGACCCGAACTACGCCTACGCCCACCACGTGCTCGGCCAATGGGAGTACGAGGTGGCGTCGCTTGGGCGGACAAGGCGCATCCTGGCCGGCCTCGTCTACGGGGGACTCCCTCCGGCATCCGCGCAGGAGGGCGTCCGCCACCTGGAGCGGGCTGTCGAGCTGGATCCGGGGACAGCCTCCCACCGCCTCGCCCTGGGTTTCGCCTACCTGGCAAACGGACAGCCCGGCAAGGCCCGCGAGTCCTTCGAGCAGGTGATGGCCATGCCCTGCAGGGAGATCTACGACGCCGACTGCCACCGGCAGGCCGAGCGAGCCCTCGCGGGGCTCTAATTGCCGCGGCGCAGCTTTCTCCAGAATGTCGCCGTATAGGCGAACTGCTCCGCGTTCATCGCCGCCAGGTCTTCGGACGAGACCCCCGGGATCCCGCTGGAGGTGACCGATCCCTTGAAGTCCATCATGCCGCCGCCGACGGAGCCGCTGTCGCCGTACTTTCCGCCAAAGGGGGTGATGCTCGAGGTGACGTGGGAATAGGGCGTCAGCGCACGCGCCGTACCGTCGCTGCTCGACGCAAGCGGCTGCAGGACCTGCCCGGTTCCCGGCTTCGCCTTTGAGAAGAGGACGACGTCGGCGCCGACCTCCCGGGCCTGCTCCTGGAGCTCCTCGAGGGTCACGTGCGCGGATGTCCTGAACGAGGAAACCCCGATCCTCGCGAAGCCGTCCCGGGCGAGGCGAACCCCGTCGTCGGCGAGATCCAGCGAGGCATACACCTGGGTCGCGCCGCCAAAGGGCGCCAGAGACGTGCCGGCGCCAACCGGGATCTCCCTGTACGACTGCTTCACGATGCCCCCGCATCCCGAGGCGAGCAGGGCCGCGAGGGTCAGGGCGGCCGGCAGCCGCATCGGCGCGACGGAGGTGATCATGACATTGCCCCGGCCATCGGGGAGGCTCCAGAATGAAGCGCAAGGCCTCCCCGGCTGGCAAACCAATCATCGGCCCGCACCCAGCGAAACCCGCTGCCCGCCGGCACCCTCAGTTCTCTGGACCAACGGGAATTAACCTGAGACTATGCGCCACCAGGCAAACCCGTGAGAATTCGGCTACCATTGAGGCAATCGAGCCAGCGGGGACATCGCCGCCTCTCGCGGGCCCAGATGCGGCTCTACATCGCCGGCTACGTCGTGCTGATCGCGGGTTCGATCGCTTCTTCCTGGGTCTTCCAATCGGCCGCGAAGGCGGACGCGCGCAGGGCCGTCGAGGCCGAGGTCATGGCAACACGCGCCTATCAATACCGGCTGGAAGCGACCGGCGGGAAGGCCAATGTCCTGGGCTTCGAGCTCGAGCAGTGGCTTGCGAGCCTATTGCACGGAACGCGCCTCGCCTACACGCTGGCGGTGCTGTCCTTCGCGGCAGCGCTGGCGTGCTTTCTCATCGCGTTCTACCTGCCTCAAATTCCCAAATGGGCCGACGATCCGCCCAAGGACAAAGGGGCCCCGAGGGCCTGACCCGCGGTTCCCCGGGGGGGCGCCTAGTCCTCCTTCGACAGGATCAGGGTGTTCCTCCGGCCGTACTCCGAGATCATGCCGAACAGGTGATCCCCGACTGGCTTCCCGCGGTAAAGGACGTCCCATCCCGGAACGGTCACCGTAACGGTGCCGTCCTTCACGGATACGCGTGCCGGGAGCGCCTCGCCCCGGCGCAGGTCCTCAAAGGTCGAGTGCCCCTCCCTGTCGATGTGGACGCGCACCCTGAAGCCATCGGTAGCGCTCTCCCAGTTCCCAGCGAAGCGGGCCACCGCCTCCTGCGACTCCGTGTCGTCCGCGCCGGGCTGGTCCTCGATTGCCTTCAGCTCCCCGATATGGACGTAGCCCTCGGGAACCAGGGGCGTGCGAACCATTCCGTAGCTGTCCTGGCCGAAGTAAATCGAGGCGGTCTGCGCCATCGCCGGAAGTTCCCGCCCAAAATCGTGGCCGCGCTCGGAGAGGCTGAAGCGCGTCTCCCAAAGCAGCTTGCGACGCCTGCCTTTCCATGCGGATTGGAAGTCGAACGCGCGCAGGATGACGTAGTAGCGGTCCACGGCGACCGCGCTCAGCGTGTCGGCATGAACGTTCCTGATTATCCCCCCGATTATCGTGTTGCCCGAGCTCTCGCCGAGGTAGTGCGCATCCTCGTCGAATCCCATGAGGCTTGCGTTAAAGAAATTGACCGCGTCCTGCGCATTCCCGTCGAGGATCCTTGTGGTGCCTATCGTCCTGCCCCAGTACACCATGATCAGCAGGTCCGTCGTCCTTGGATCGATCGCGCGCACGTAGTTCTGGCTCGCCAGCGGCTCGGCCAGCATCTTCGCAATCTCCGTGAAGCCCAGCTGATCGATCGTGGGATCGGCCACCAGGAGGCCGGGCACGATCGGCACGGGAAGCACGTCGCCGTCCCCAAAGGCGAACGTCTCGGGGCGGAAGGAGCCGTCGGGCAGCCTGGAGCGCACATAGCCGTTGAACTCCCTCGAATTCACGGCGGTGAGCATCTCGCTCCCGGAGACAAAGCTGAAAGGACCGGCGCCCGCCGGCTGGGCTGAGATCGCCGTCAATCCGGCGAGGAGAATGACTCTCGGCAAATGCAGGAGCGTCCTTGTCACTTTGGTGTCGCTGGTACGGGGGCTTGCCCGGAACATATCCAAAATGCGGGAACTGGCAAGCCGCGGCCCGCGCTCAAACTGCGGCCGGACGGCGGGTCATGCCCCGGGCATCCCCGGACCCAACGCCCCACGTCAGCCGTACCGCTCCAGCGCGCCGCCCGTCAGGCGGCAGACCCGCCAGTCGGGAAGGGTCCTGGCCCCTATGGACGCGTAGAAGTCTATCGCCGGACGGTTCCAGTCGAGGACCGTCCACTCCATACGCCCGCAGCCGCGCCTGTTCGCCAGGCCGGCCAGATGCAGGAGGAGCGACGTGCCGATTCCGCGCCTGCGAGCCTGCGGCCTCACGAACAGGTCCTCAAGATAGAGGCCCGGCTTTGCTAGAAACGTCGAGAAGGTCGTGAAATAGACGGCATAGCCCACGGGACTGCCGTCCATGAGGGCCAGCACGCATTCTGCGGACGGCCTTCCGTCGGCCGGAAAGAGACCCTGACGCAGGCGCTCTTGGGTCGCCTCCACCTCGCCCGACAGCTTTTCGAAGGCGGCAAGCTCGCTGATGAGCTCGAGGATCCGAGGCACGTCTGCGGGGGCTGCCGGGCGGATTTCAACGTTCATAGGCCGTGTCCTCTAGCCAGTGCGCCGCGTTCCGACAAGCTCGGCCCTTCCTGGCGTAAAAAAACAATAAGGTTTCCACTCCATCCCCTTCCTGGCGCGGATGAACGCTTGAGCAGGTCTGGACACCGCGGAAGACTTCGCCTGAAATGGCGCCCTGAGTCGGCTCAGGCGCCCCCCATGCAAAACCTGCCCAACAAGCCAGCAAGGCGCACGATCATCTGCGGCATCGCCGCCCTGGCGCTCATCCTGGGCGGCGTCCTCGCCTGGCGGCTCATCTCGGGTTCAGTCCGGACGGGAGACCTTGAGGCCTTTCTCGACAAGGCGGTTGGCGGCGGACGCGTTCATTTCTACGCGTTGGAGGTCACAGACCGGCGCGAGGATGAGTCCGGCCTGCACCTGACCGTTGCGGCAAGGGCCCGGGCGCCCGGACCGCTTTACTCGAAGCTCGCCACGGAGGATTACCTCCAGCGGACCTTCCAGCTGGACCCGGAGCAGACGGCCGACGCGCAGCGCCTCCTGGCGGACAAGGTCCAGCAGCAGAAGCCGGGGAACGCGGGCGCGGCGCCCTTTCCGCCTGACCCGTACCGGACGACGATCCTGCAGCTGACGTCCCCAGCCGACGCGACGTTCAGTTTCCAAGGGGTCGTCGACGCCCATCGCAGCGCCGGCGCTTGGACCTTCGCCCTCGGGTCCGGCGGCTTTGACGGCGGGAGCCCGCAGGGGGACGCCCGATCCACCTTCGGCGACCAGTCGTTCGCGGCCGGCGACGCGAGCGACGACGCCCGGCTGCACGGCCTGGTCTCCGATTTCCAGGCCTTTGCCGGCCGGCTCGCCCTGGTGCGCCGCAACGCCGAGGCCGCCCATGCGGCTGTGCTCGAGCGCCGGCGCACGACCATTCTTGCCGAGATCGCCCCGGGGCGTGTCTTCCGGGGACTCGCCTTCGAGGACGGGGAGCAGCAGGGGACGCCGCTCTACCTGGAGGTGGTGGCGCTCTCGACCGACAATGAGCTGACCGTGCTTCTGCGCAACGAGTGCGGCTGGCAGAACGAGCGCACCTTCCAGGGCTCCTGGAGCGCGGACGAGAACCTTGAGAACGTCACGCTGAACCTTGCGTCGCCTCCAGACCAGGCCGTGCGCAACGGCGGCCCGTTCCTGGAAAACACCCAGAACTGGACATTCGCGCTGCGGATCGATTCCCACGGGGGGCTCTCCGAGAAGAACAGGCTCTTTCAATACAGGTTCCAGCCGGTGAACCCTGAGCAGGTGGCCGCGCTCAGGGCCCGGTTGGAGATGGAATTCGAGGGCGCCATGGCCGCCACGGAGCCTGGGTTGCTCTACAGCGGCACGGCCGTCTCCCGGGCATCGGGGTCCTCGGAACCCATCCTGCTTCGATTCACGGGCCGGTCGGAAGGCGGCGTCTCCCTCGACGCGAGGATCGAGTCGACTACCCGCTCGTGGAAGCGGACCCTCCACGGGACGATATTCACCAACTCCCGGCGCTCCGGAGGCGAGCCTGTGCGCCTCGCGAGCCCTGCAAGCGACGCCGCCGAGGACGCCCCGGCCGACTCCGTCCTGGGGGACAAGGATGATCTCGACATCCACCTGGGCACCGAGGGCAGGCGGCTCGTCGGCGAGGACGGGCAGTTCACCTACCGGCTGGCTGCCGCGGTGGAGGCCGACCTTCAAAGGCTGGAGGCCGACCGCGCGGAGCGCGCGAGGCGATTCATGGGTGTCTTCAGGGCCGGCATAGCCTACGACGGCTCGATGCGCGAGGAGCAGGGCTTCGTCACCCACGCCCGCCTCGAGATCACGCGGGTCGACCGGCAGACAGGAGCAATCGCGGCGCGCATCAATTCGCTGGCGCAGTTGAATGCCCACAGGGAGTTCCTCGGCACCTGCGACCCGTCCGGCAGCTCGGTCGTGCTCGGCGCCACGAGCCGCGGCGCCTACGTCACCGACGGAAGCTTCGAGCTGCCCTTCCTCACGGCGCCCGCCGCTTCGACGCTTCACCTCGCGCTCAACGGGAACGTGATCGCCGGCAGGATTGAAGGCGACCCGCACTGGGTGATCGAGTTCCCGGTGGGCGCCTTCACCTCCGCCGCCACCGAGGGCCCGGACCCCAGGTCGCCGGCCGCCGACGGATCCGTCTTCCCGGCATTCCCCAAGGCGGCCGGCGCCTACCTTCTCAAGGGGGACGGCTGGCTCCCGATGCCCCGGAACCAGGGCCATGTGGTCGAGGAGGAGGCTCCCAAGGAGTCGCAGGAGCTTCGGCTTCCGACAAACCTGGTCGCCGCCGTGACACAGAGCGTCGACGGGATCGCGTCGATGGCAAAGAGCAAGAAGGAGAAGATCCCGTACCTCGAGTTCGACGGCAAGGATCCCCGGCCCGAAGCCGTCGGCCAGGCCATCATCATCCTCTTCGTGGGCCCCGAGCCGCAGGGAAAGCCGCCGCTCGAGCTGATTCCGGCCGAGACCACAAAGGAGGGCCAGAGGCGGGTGGAGTTGGAGAAGGGATCCACCGACAGGATCCGCTTCGGCGAACGCAGGCTCGCTGCCTACGTGAGGCAGGTTGCCCCCGGGGCAATCCTCCTCACCACCACCACGGCGCCCGCTCCGGGCGCCTATGTCCTGAACGCCGACGTCGGGTACGAGATGACGCAGCAGTAGGCGCCCGCGGGCACCAGCCCCAAATGTTTCGACAGCCTGCGCCGCCGCGGGAAACCTGATCCGGGCTCTTCCAAGATCGACCATGCCCCCACCGCAAAAAGTCCGCTTTCGCCAGCTGCGCATCGGCGACCACCGCGCGGCCTACGCCCTCTGGAGCCGGACCGAGGGCGTCGGGCTCAACGAGTCGGACCGGAGGCCCGCCGTGGCGGCCTTCCTCAGGAGGAACCCGGGGCTAAGCCAGGTCGCCACCTCCGGCGGCCGCGTCATCGCCACGCTCCTGTGCGGGCACGACGGGCGCAGGGGCTACCTGCATCACCTTGCCGTCGACAAGAAGTGGCGCCGCAGGGGCATCGGAAGCGCGCTGGTCGCCGCATCCCTCGAGAGGCTTCGAGGGCTGGGAATCGTGAAGTGCAACCTGTTTCTTTTCACCGCCAACGTTTCAGGCAGGGCGTTCTGGCTGCGCATGGGCTGGGGGGTGCGCGCGGACCTGAGCCTCGTGCAGCGCGCAACCGCCCGCAATCCGGGTTCCAGCCGCACGGGCTGCTGAACGCGAGCGCTTTCCCTGCCCGCCCTGGGCACGCCCGCTCAGCGTTCGGGGGGCATGCCGTAGCCGAATCCCTCGAGTATCCTGCGGGCGGCCGGGCTCGCAAGGAACCCGACATAGCGCGCGGCGGCCGGATTCGACGCTCCATGCGCGGTGATGACGGCGCACTGCTCGAGCGGCTCGTAGAGGCTGGGAGCCACCTCGACCCAGCGCCCCTTCTCCTTGAGTTTCGGCGAGACGACAATTGAGAGGGCCACAAACCCGGCGTCGGCATTGCCAGTCTCAACGAACTGCGCCGCCTGGGAGATGTTCTCGCCCGTCACGAGCTTCGGCCCTGCGTCATCCCAGGCCCCGAGGGCCTTCAGGGCCTGCTCGGCGGCGCGGCCGTACGGGGCGGTGCCGGTATTTGCTATCGCCAGCCTCCGAACCAGCGGGTTCCTGACCGCGGCTGCGACGTCCGAGAGGCCGATACCCTCCTTGGTTGTCCAGAGCACGAGCCGCCCTACCGCGAACACCCTCAGGCTCCTCGGGTCAGCCTGACCGGCCTTGACCAGGGCGTCGGCATAGCTCCGGTCCGCCGAGAGGAAGATGTCGTAGGGGGCGCCGTGCAAGATCTGGGCCACCAGGCTCCCGGAGGCCCCCGTGGCGCTGGTCAGCACGGTGCCGGGGTCCTCCCTTTTGAATTCCGCGTCGAGCGCGTCGAGGGCGTAGACCAGGTTCGCCGCGGCGGCGACGGAAAGGGCATCCGGCCCTGCGGGATCGGCCGCGCGGGCCGGTCCGCCCGCCGCGGCCGCCGCGAGGGCCATGAGCGAAAGGAGGCGCCCCAAGTTCACGCGCTCAGTGTGCCGGTTCCTGCGGAAACTGCACGACCTCAATGGAGGTCACCATCCTGGCCCAGCGGGCCGCCCTCTTGTCGCCCGGCGCAATCAGCCGGAAAGGGCCGAGGCCCGGAGGCAGCGGCTTGCCGTCCTCGCCGTCCGCCAGCAGGAGCGTGCGGTCGCTGAACTCGTCGGCGAATTCCGCAAGGGCGAAGAGCGTCGCGTAGCCGTCCTTCGCGTGCAGGATGACCGCGAGCCTGAGGGAGGGGCCGCGGAGCTTCTCGCCGAACTGCACGCCGACCCTGGAGAGGAGGTCGTGGACGGGCACGCCCGAATAGCGGTGCTCCTTCTTCTCGTGGGGATCGAACGCCGAGATCTCCGTGTGCGGGAACCCGCCCATCTCGTCGCTGGTGAACGCGATGGATTTCCCGGGAAGGACAACGGTCAGCACGGGATCGGCAGCTAGGCCGCGCGTCGCCGCCAGAGCGAGAAGAAGCGACGGGGAATATGCCCGGATCGCTCCCCCAATCCGGCGGCAAAGTCCGCTCAGTCGGTGGCGAATACTCATGTGACGGCCCCCAAACACTGGGAAAAGGGTTGCCCCAGTCGACTCTTAAAACCCGCGCCTCCGCCAGCGGGCCGCCATCAGACCGCGAGGCCAAACGCCTCCAGGGCGAGCGCCCGGAGCCCGGGATAGACGGCCTCCGCCCCGGCCGCCCGCAACGCGGCCTCATCGTGCGTTCCCGTCGTGACGCAGAGGCACGGAAACCCGGCATTGCGAGCCGTCGCCAGGTCAAACGGGGAGTCGCCGATCAGGCAGCAGCTCTCGGCCACCCCGCCAATCCGGCGCAGGGCCTCCGCCGTAAATTCGGCGGCGGGCTTTCGCCAGGCGCAGTCCCTGGCGCCGAGGACCAGGTCCAGCTGCGGCGCGAGCCCCAGGTGCGCCAGCACGGCGCGGGCGTGCTCGCCTATCTTGTTCGTGAGCACGCCCGTCTTGACCCCACCGGCGCGCAGGGCGCCGACAAGCTCGGAAGCGCCGCCGTAGAGCACGGGGTCCTCGAGCAGGATCTTCTCGGTGTAGGCCACGTGCATCCGGCACGCCTCGTCGACAAGCTGCGGCGGAACGAAGCGGCTCATGGCGTTCTCCAGTCCCCCGCCCACCGAGCGGCGGACCGTCTGCGCGGTCGGCGCCGGTATCCCGAAATGCGGGAGCGTGTGGCAGTATGCTCGGTGCAGCGTCGTGAACGCGTCCACAAGGGTACCGTCAAGATCGAAGAGCACGGTGCGGAATTGCTCCATGGGCCGGCTCAGTCTCGGCCTGCCCGGAGCCGCGGTCCAAGCCAAAAGTCAACGGGCCCGGCCGGCAGGGCGCCCGGCGCCCGGGGCCAGGCTACTCGTACGCCTGGACCATGCGGATGAAGTGCTCCGGGCCTCCCTCATAATACCCAGTGAACCGGCCCAGGGCCTTCCCATTCATGTCCACGATGACCAAGTTAGGATATCCGTTGACGTGGTAGCGCTGGAGCATGTCCGTGTTCTGCGCCTTCGCCGCGTCCGACATCGGGGAATGGCGCAGGTAGTCGAGCTTCAGCAGCACGAATTTCTCGTGGGAGTACCGCGCGAACTCCGGCTGGGAGTAGACCTCGGCGTCCATCTTCTTGCACCAGGGGCACCAGTCGGAGCCCGTGTAGACGATCATGATGTGGCACTTCCTCGCGCGCGCCTGGCCGAGGGCCTGGCCGAAGTCGGTCTCCCAGACCGCGGGGCCGTCGTAGGATTCCGGGGCGGGCGCCGGCTTCGGCGCCGCGGCTACGGCCGGGCTCGCCGCGACCTCCGCCTGCTTGTCCGGAACCTTGACGGACACTACCGCGTCGTCGCGCACCTTGATGACGGCATCGGCGTAGGTGAGTATCCTGACCGGGCCTGCGGTGATGATCCCCGCGGGCTGGCCCTTTTCCTGGATCACCTTGTCAAAGGAGTCGCCGACGGTGACTGCGAACGCGGACGTGGCCGCGGCAAGCGCCAGAATCGGGAACGCCATTTTCACACCCTCACTGTGAACCCGGATTCGCGCCGTTTCAATACCCAACCCTCGGGCCGCCGTGGCGCCCCCGGGCACTGCCGCCCTGTCCGCTGCGCGCCGCGACCGATGCCGGGGCGCCATCAGGGCGGACCCTGCGCGCCGGGCTTTTCCCCATCGGGGGACCCCTTCGGCGGGCCCCAGGCCAGGGATGCCAGGGCGACGGACAGGTAATAGAGGAACTGGGTGGGGTAACTGTACCTGTCCGCCGCGATTTCGGTCAGGCAGACGACCAGGCTGGAGCCAACGGGAATGAGCGTGAGCACCAGGAGAAGGAAGGCGCCTGCATGACGCCCATGGGACCTGATCAGGCGTGCGGCACCCAGGGCGAACATGCCGAGCAGGGCCCAGCTCCAGACTACGCTCTGGAACAGGGCCCCGTGAAGGCCCTGCCACGCGAGCTGAAGCCCGGTCACGCAGCGCTCAAGTCCTGAAGGCTGGGAGCTGCGCCCGGCGCCGGCATCGCGCGCGGGGCGCTGCTGCGGGGACGAAGCGCGCACAGTCGCGTCGCCCGGATTGCCCTTCTCCCGGTAGGCGAGCGCCGAGCGGATGTCGAACGTGTAGCCCACGCCCTTGAAGAACTCCACAAGGTTAACCCAGACAAACTTGCCGTAGAGGATGGGATGCCTGCGGATAGCCATCAGCGAAACCTGCCTGATGTAGTCTCGCGAGCTGACGTAGTCCCTGGCCCCGAAGCGCTTCCCGTCCCCCCACCCCTCGCTCCACACCAGCCTGTTGTAGGCCTTCGCGTAGATCGGGAACAGCAGCCCGGCGTCCCAGGACGTGCGCAGCACGGCCAGGTCCGCCGCAGTGATGTCCTGCCTTGCATAGGAGCCGGGTAGATCCCTGAGGGCGCTGTTGACCGAGGGAGGGAGCCGGGGGTCGGCCTCCCAGATCAGGGCCGTGGCGCCGGCGAGATTGGTTTCTCCGCCCATCGTGATGGCGAAGCTGGAGATCGTCGCGAAGTTGTACGTGCACAGGCCGAGCAGGATCGCCGGAAACGGAACCAGGAAGGCCACGATCGACCTGGCCGGAAACCTGTTCCATGCGAGGAATGCCAGGACCACGGCGTAGATCGCTCCGAAATAGATGCCGGCGGGGCGGACGAGGATGGCAAAGGCCATCAGCGCGGACGCCGCGGCGAAGCGCGACCAGTCCGGGCGGCCGAACGCCAGGACCAGGAACGCGACCGCCAGGATGATGGTGTTCGTGTAGAGCGACTCGCTCAGCAGGGCCACGTCGTAAAGCACGACCTGAGAGCTGCCCAGGTAGCCGCACATGGCCAGCGTGGCGGGGAGCGCCAGCGACCGTCTGTACCGGGAAACGGCGTGGACCAGAAACAGGCTCGCGGCATAGGAAAGGAGATTCTGGGCATAGATCACCGCCATCCAGCGCCCCGTGAAAAGGGTGGCGAGCCAGAAGAAGGCGGGATACCCGGGGGTCCGGAATACGAAGTGCGGCCAGCGCCCCTCCCGGATGGCATCCACCAGGTCGAGGTAGCCGTTCGTATCCTGGGCCATCCGGACAACGGGGTAATACCAAAAGTACGGGATGCGGCTCGCCATGAAAACGGCCAGCAGGACGGCGGCCAGATAGGCCAGCGGCGGCTCAAGGAGCAGGGATGGCGCCCCTCCCAGGCGCCCTGCCGGCTGCCCGACGGTGCCGCCCCCGTCCTCCCTCGTGGGCTTCATGTCTCGGGGCGGCAGGGGGCGGCGAGCTTCATTCCCAGAATCTGCCGGGTTGCATGGCGTGAGTTCAAACCAGAACGATTTTGGTGCCCGCGACGGCGGTCGAACCCGCGCCCCGTCCTGGAACCGGGCCTTGATTCCGCCGACACTAGGTGATGCGCAGGCGCAAATGCACCTCTTTTCCAGCCCCCCGCCCGGCGCCCGCGGTCAGAGCAGCTCGTTCATCCGGCGCAGGCGCCCGGACATGACCTCCATCAGCTGCAGGGCGAAGTAGGGAGCCTGCTGCACCAGGAAAAGGAAGCGCTTGCGGTCGATGCGGACCAGCTCCGCATCGGAGCGCACGACGACCGTGGAGACCCGCGGCCTCTCCTCGACAAGGGCCATCTCGCCAAATACGCCGCCCGCCTCGACCGTCTCGACGACCTTGCCCTTTATGATGATGTCGACGGCGCCGCTGACGACCGCGAACATGTGGTCCCCGCCGTCCCCCTCGTTGAAGACGGTGTGCCCGGCCGGCAACCTCTCGGCAAGCGGGTCGTTGTTGAAGAGATTGATCTTCACTCGGCGGGACAATGGGGACTTTCCGGCAGCGTGACAATACCGCCGAAGGGCCCCCCCTACTTGAGCGTGAAGCCGAGCGCCTGAAGCTCATCCATGGCGAACGGCGCAGAGTCCAGGACCTCCTGGAGCTTTGCGAGGGCCTCCTGCATCGAGTGGGCGCCGAACGTCGCGGCCCCGTCGTCGCTGTCGTGGATCTGGACCGCCCACGCGCCGTGCTCGGCGTCGCCGCCGACCTGCAGGAGGGACCCGTGGAGGTAGTTTCCCGGCAGACCGGGATGGGGCCCGGCGCCCGGGACGAGGAACAGGGTGTGGGGGAGGTCATGGGCGACCGGCAGCCTCTCGGAGCCGGCGTGCTTCGCCCGGTGGAGAACCGGCCGGCCCACGACCCCCGTCCTAAACGCTGCCGCCCGCTCGCGGCGCGCCGCGGGAAGGGACTCCACGTAGCGCTCGTAGATGCCGGCATTCGCCTCCAGCGCGTCGGCCCCGATCTCCCCCGCCACGAGGGCCGCCAGGTTCTCGGCGTGGAAGCTCGGAAGCCTCGCAAGAGAGCGCGCCGTCACGTGCCCGTCCCTGTGGTCCGCGTTGGCGTAGACCTGGTGTGAGGAGTAGAGCCGGCCCAGGGCGTCCTGATAGGAGGGCGTGCTCGGGACCGCCCCCATCGCGCTGTGCTCGATCAGGTCGAGCACGGTCTGGTCAAAAAGGGCGTTGGGGTCTTGGGACATTTTTGGGGGAAGCCTGTCAAAATGGGCTGAATCGGCGGCCAACACCATCCAATCTTGTTGCGCGAAATGCCAATCGAGGCGAGAATCGGTGAAGAACTCAATGCTCCCATTTCCATGCTGAGGCGAACACTCATCGCGGTCCTATTCATGCTCTTCGCCGGCTGCTGCCTGGCGGCGACGCCCTCGAAGCGCGAGGTCCTCCAGGCGATCGAGGTGCTGGAGAAGAACGTGTCGGGCCCCGAGGCGACCGAGGCGGCCAAGGTCATCGTGGTCTACGCGCAGCTGAGCGACGACGTCATGGTGGACATAGGGCCCGAGCAGCTCCCCTGGGTCGGCGAGCACTGGGGCCTGGAGAAGGACCGGGAGGACGCCTGCCAGTCGCTGCTCCTCGCGGCGTTCGTGGCCGGCAACGTCAAGTCGCAGATCAAGAATGACAAGGCGGAGGACGACACCTATTCCGGCTGGATCTTCGCGATCGACACTTACCGCCGCCTTCGCAACCGGAACCCGTTCAAGAGCCCGTCGATGGAGTCGCTGCAGAAGATGCAGACCGACGGCACCCTGCTGCAGCACGCGCGGGACGTCCACCTCAAGATGGAGTTGGACGACCAGCAATCGGACGCGGCGTCCAAGCCGCCCGCCTAGCCCCGGCCATGGAGCGGGTCACCGGAATAGGCGGCGTGTTCTTCAGGGCCACGGACCCAGGGGAGCTCGCAAAGTGGTACGAGGCCAACCTCGGCGTCACCCTGACGCCTCCCGACTACGACTCCCCGTGCTGGCTGCAGGAGGCGGGTCCGACCGTGTTCGAGCCGTTCCCGGCGGACACCCGGTACTTCGGCGACCCGTCAAAGAGCTGGATGCTCAATTTCCGCGTCAGGGACCTGGACCTCATGGTGTCCCAGCTGCGCGCGGCCCGCATCGAGGTCGAGGTGGACCCGAAAAGCTACCCGAACGGGAGATTCGCCCGGCTGCGGGACCCCGAGGGGAACCCCATCGCGATCTGGCAGCCCGAGGGGCGGGACGCCCCCGTTCGGCATTGACCGGCCGCGGGGGCGCCGGCTTTCAGGCCCTGAAGCTGCGCCACCGCCCGAGCGGCAGGTTCGCCAGGGCGATCAGCGCCAGCTGGCTCGCTATGAACGCGCTCAGCCACCAGAATGCCGCCTGGGTGAACCCGTAGCTGTGCAGGCCGATGCCGAGCATGTTGGTGCCAAACCAGCTCCAGCTGGTCACGATGTTCCCGAAGATCGCAAGGCAGACCAGGCCTCGCTGCCGGACAAGGCCGCCCCAGCGGGCGTGAAGGATCAGGGCGTTCCAGAGCACGATGATCAGCGCCCCGTTCTCCTTCGGGTCCCAGCCCCAGAACCGGCCCCACGATTGGTCGGCCCAGATGCCGCCCAGGGCCGTGCCCACGAAGCTGAACAGGGTCGCGAAACACACGATGCCGTAGATCATCCGGGCCAGGGCGTCCGCGGTCGCCTTGTCGAGCGTGCGAGTGAAGACGCCCCTCAGGATGTAGATCACGGCCAGCATTCCGGCGAGGAACGTGGACGCGTAGCCCGTGACGACGACGACGACGTGCGTCGCCAGCCAGAAGTTGGAGTCCAGGACGGCGCGCATCATCTCGAGCGTGTCGCCGGCGAGGGCTAGGTGATGGGCTATCAGGAGCGTGGCGAAGCCTATCATGCCGGCCGCGGCGCTCCCGATGGCGTTCTTGTAGGCCGCCTCCAGGATCAAGCAGAGGCCCACCGAGCCCCAGCCTATGAAGAGCGCCGAGGAATAGAGGTTCGTTACGGGAGGGCGGCCCTCGAGCCACATGCGTGTCGCGATGCCGGCCGTGGCCAGCACCCAGCCGAGGACGACAAGCCCGAAGGCCGACAGCCTCGCGGGCTCGGGCCACTTGAGCCAAGACAGCGCGGCGAAGAGGAACGCCGCCAGGTAGATCATCATGCAGGCGTAGAAGGGCTCGGCCCCGTTAAAGATCGTTTCTATGCGGGTCTTGCGGACCTGCCTGTCGAAGCGCCTTTCCAGGCTCGATCCGTAAAGCTGGACGATGTGCTCGAAGCTCGCCGGCTGGTTCTGGCGCCACGCGTATCCCATTCCCGCGTAGGCGAGGACGGACGGGTTTATGGTCCCCTTGCCGAAGCTCTCAAGCAGCGCATGCCCCGCGTTGGCCCAGGCGTTGGGATCGCTGTCATCCTCGTCGGGCGGGATCGCGAGAAGGTCCGTGCTCTCGGCCATGGCCACGAACTTCTGGCCCTCCGCGATCAGCGCATTGGCCCTTGCCTCGTCGTACGGTTTTCCGGCCTCCTTTGCCCTCACCGCATCGATCCCCTCCGCCATGCCCTCCTGCAGCTTGAGCAGCTCGCCGAGGAAGTCGCCTCCCCCATCCGGCACAAGGGCCCGACGGAGCCTGACGTAATGGGAGAGGTTGCCGTAGAGCTGCACGACGGCCGCCTGGAAGCGCGTCCTCGACTGGGGATCGACGGGATCGGCCAGCTTCTCCTGGGCCTCGATCTGGGAGAGGTACGGCGCGATCTCGTTGAAGGACATCCGCCGCTCGCTGCTGGCGACTATCCCGATCAGGGCCCCGATCTGGTCCGAGGTCTTGTCGTAGTGGATCTTCAGGTTCTCGTCGTTCTTGCCGATCAGCGAGAGGAGGTCGGTGTTGTCGACGACGAACACCTTGTAGGTGTCGGCCCTCTCCGGATAGAAGAACACGTCGAGCAGCCACTCGTCGGGGGTTATCTCCCTGTTGTCGGGGGTCATGACCCTCTGGCGCCCCTGGATCACGAGGAGGGTGCTTCGCGCCACCGAGTCGAGCGGCTTCATCCTGCCCTCGGACAGGACGGGCAGCCTTCCAAAGGCGACCACGGCCGGCGCGGGACCGCCCGGCCTCGGGAAGAGTCCCGAAAGCGCGCACAGGGCCGCGATCAGGACGACAAAGACCGGCATCCGGCGGCTCACGCGCGCCTCCTTCTCGCGAACCCCGCGAGGTGTATGAGGAACTGGATGACGAGGCCGAGCGCGATCGCGCCACAGGATATGTACGGGACCAGCCAGCTCGGGTTTCGCACGACCTGGAGGATCGTCGTGTGGTCGCCCTCGTAGCTCGCCTGGTAGTAGGTGAGCCCCGAGTACCGGAGCGGGTTGTTCATGTAGATCAGGACC
>CAZNNO010000022.1:0-47567 GCA_964574435.1 uncultured Opitutaceae bacterium | reverse complement strand
TCTACGCGGGGGCCCGCTCCGAGCCCAAGCCGTGGCCGCTCGACGTCGTGCCCCACCTCGTGGCCGCGGACGACTGGGCGGAATTGAGCGACGGGCTCAGGCAGAGGGCGCGCCTGTACAACCTGCTCCTCTCGGACCTCTACGGTCCCCAGAAATTCCTGCGCAACCGGGTGCTGCCCGCGCAGCTCGCGATGGCAAATCCGCGCTTTCTGAGGCCCTGCTCGGGCCTGGGAAACCAGCGTGGCGTGTTCCTGCACCACTACGCGGCCGACATCGCCCGCTCGCCGGACGGGCGCTGGTGGGTGCTGCAGGACCGGCTGGATTCCCCCTCCGGCCTCGGCTACTCGCTTCAGAACAGGCTGATCGTGCGCACGGCGCTCTCGCGGGAGTTCCGCGGGATGAAGGTGGACCCGCTCGCCAGCTTCTTCCACGACTTCCGATCCTCGCTCGCGGGTCTCGCTCCCTCGCAGGCCTGGGGGGAGGAGCCGCGCGTCGTCTTCCTGACCCCCGGCCCTGCGAACGAGACCTACTTCGAGCACGCGTACCTCGCGCGGATGCTGGGGCAGCCCCTGGTGGAGGGCGCGGACCTCACGACGCGGGACCGGCAGGTCTTCCTGCGGACGGTGAGCGGGCTCAAGCGCGTCTCCACGATCGTGCGCCGCGTCGACTCGAGCTTCTGCGACCCCCTGGAACTCAATTCGCATTCCGTCCTGGGCGTGCCCGGGCTCGTCCACGCGGCCCACGGGGGCCGGGTCGCGCTCGCCAACCAGCTCGGCGGCGCCGCGCTGGAGAGCGCGTGCCTCCTGGCGTTCCTCAAGCCCCTCTGCCGCGCCGTCCTCAGCGAGGAGCTCCGGCTGCCGAGCGTGGCCACGTGGTGGTGCGGCCAGGAGGCGGCGAGGGACCACGTCCTCGCTAACCTGGAGTCCCTGGTCATCAAGCCGGCGTTCCGGGAGCGGGGCGCCCTCGCGACCCGCTACGGGGCGCTTCTGGGCGCGCGCGAACTCGACTCGCTTGCCGCGAACATCCGGGCTCGGCCCACCGAGTATTGCGGGCAGGAGCGGCTCCTGCTTGGCACCACCCCGGCCTGGACCGCGGGGGCCCTGCGGCCCGTGCCGCTCGTGATGCGCCTCTTCGTCGCCTGGCACGACGGCGATTACCGGGTCATGCCCGGGGGGCTCACGCGCTTTGATCCGACGGGTGCGGACGCGATCGTCTCCCTGCAGAAGGGCAGCGCGACCAAGGACACCTGGGTCCTGTCGTCGAGCCCGTCGCCCGACACGCCCGCGGCGCCTGCGGAGGAGCCGGGCGCGGGCTACCACCGTCCCGAGAGCACGCCGAGCCGGCTTGCGGACAACCTCTACTGGTTCGGGCGCTACCTGGAGCGGACGGCGCAGATGCTGCGGCTCCTCGACCAGCTCGACCCCCTGATGCGCAATGAGATCGCGACGCTCGACCCCTCGGTTGCGCTGGATTCGATGCGCCTGCTGCTCGCGGGCCAGCAGGGCCTCCTGGACGGGGGCGCGACCATCGGGGAGCTTGCGATGCAGATCCGGGCCGATGCGGACGACCCGGACCGAGACGGGAGCCTCGCCGCGAACCTCGGGAACCTTATCCGGGTCCTCGACCAGGTGAAGGTGAACCTCCCGCCGGAATTCTGGCGGATCCTTCGCAGGCTGCGGGCGATCGCGGGCCGGGGCCATCCTCACGCCGAGTCCGACTTCGGGCAGCAGCTCGCGTCCCTGGAGGCGCTCAGCACCGAGACCCTCGCCCACGACACCGGGTGGCATTTCCTCAAGCTCGGCAGGAGGATCGAGCGGTCGCGGCACATCGTCTCCCTCGCCGACGAGCTGCTCCTGCCGGAGCGCTCCCCCGGCGTGCCCGCCGTCGCCCCGAGCGAGTTCAGGCTCCAGACCCTCCTTCACTACACGGACTGCCTGTTCACCTACAGGAGCGTCTACCACGGCGTGTACAGGCCGGCATCGATCCTCGCCTGGCTGATCGTCGCCCCCGAGAACCCGAGGAGCCTGCGCTTTCAGGCTGAGCGGATAGCGGAGCACGTGGCGGTGCTGCCCGAGGAGCTCGCCCCCCGGGCCGTCTCGGCCCTCCGGGCGACCGCATTCCGCCTGGTCAGCGACGCGAAGCTGGTCGAACCGTCGCTCCTCGCGGGCAATCCGGGGCGCGCCCAGGCTTTCTTCTCCAGCACCGAGGCGATCCTGACGGAGCTCAACGACCGGCTGACGCAGGTGTACTTCAGCCATTCCGACGTGCCGGACGCCGTCCCGTGACCCCCAACCCGGCGACACATGCCCCGCTACAGCGTCACCCACACCACCAGCTACACCCACGGCTCGCCCGTGACCGCTGCGTGGCAGTCGCTCCACCTCCAGCCGCGCAACGAGGCGACGCAGCACTGCGAGGCGTTTGAGCTCCAGGTCGCGCCCCACCCGACGGACCTCGCGTCGCGCTTCGACTACTTCGGCAACAAGCAGCACCTCTTCACGCTGCAGGAGCCCCACCAGGAGCTGACGATCACAAGCCGGAGCGTTGTCCGGCGCGAGGAGCCGGTCCTCCCCATGGCGGGCCTGACACCGACGTTTGGCGAGCTCGCCGAACTCGTCCGTGAAGCCGTGCTGGAGGACGACTTCACGCTCGAGCAGTACCTGCACCCGTCGCCCCTGGTGCCGCTGCAGCCCGACGCACGGGCGCTTGCCGGCGAGCTCGTGGGGGACCTCGATCCCGCGACCTCGCTGATGGACTGGCTCGCGATCGTCGGCGGGCGGTTCAACAGGGCGTTCGTGTTCGACCGGGAGGCCACGCTCGTGTCGACCCCCCTGGCCAAGGTGATCGCGGAGCGCCGCGGCGTGTGCCAGGATTTCGCACACCTGCTGATCAGCTGCCTGCGCCAGAGCGGGCTTCCGGCGGCCTACGTGAGCGGCTACCTGCTCACAAAACCGCCCAGCGGCCGGCCCCGGCTGGTCGGCGCGGATGCTTCCCATGCCTGGGTGTCCAGCTTCATCCCCGGCACTGGCTGGGTGGATTTTGACCCCACCAACGCATGCTTTGCCGGGGCGGGCCACATCGTCGTAGCCCGGGGGAGGGATTTCTTCGACGTGAGCCCGGTGAAGGGCCTTTTCAGCGGGGGCGGGGAGCAGATGCTCGAGACCGGCGTCACCGTTGAGGAGGCCGAGTGACGGGGCCTCGGCATGGGCGGCCTCCCGGGAGCCGGTAGGGTTTGACCCCATTCCCGCCCGGGCGCTTCCCGTGTAGCCTTCTCGGCGCAGCCGGTGGATTGCCCCCTGGCGCCACGCATGCTGACAAAAACCCGAGCGACCGCCGACCCGCAGCCACCGGCGGACCCACGGATTAAGGAGGGCGACGGGCGTGCGGGCGTGCCTGCCCCTTCCGCCGACCCTGGCCCGATCGCGTTGGCCGCGGCCAAGCAGATCCTCATCATCGACGACGACCACGACGTCCGGGCGCTTGTCGCCAAGACCGTCGCCCGGGCGGGGTTCCGGGCGGACATCGTCAGCGACGGCGAACACGGCTGGCTCGCCTTCTGCCGCAACGCCTATGACCTGGTGATCACAAGCCACGAGATGCCAGGCCAGGACGGCCTCAAGCTGATCGAGCGCATCCGGGCCTTCTCGAAGGAGCCTCCCTGCATCCTGATTGCCGGGGATCTGCCCAGCGCCGAATCATTCCTGAAGCCGCTCGTCGGCCACGGGGCGATATTGGAGAAGCCCTTCTCGCCCTCGGCGCTGATAGAGAAGATCTACGGCCTCCTCCTGCACGGAAACGTCACGGAATCGTGAGCGCCGGCCCGAGGCCGCCCCTTCCCGGTCGCCGCCCGCTTCCCGGACCCGTTTCACGGGCGCCCCGATTCCCGGAATTGCCCGGGACCGACGGACCGCTAGGGCAGCTGCGAAAGGAACCCGATCAGGTTGGCAACGTGATCGTCCGCCGACACTCCCAGGTGCTCGCAGCCGAGGTAGATGGTCTTTCGGTCAACCTTCGCGGCAAAGGACGGCTCCCGAAGCTTCCTCTTGATTGAGCTGGCCTTCATCTCGCCGTAGCGCACGGGGTTGAGCCTTCGGTAGGCGTAGAAGATCCCGCAGAGCTCGTCCGTGGCAAGAAGGGCGGCCGCCAGCTTTGTCCGCGGCAGGGCCGTGAAGCCATGGTAGCCGTACGCATGGGCCTCGACGGCGTGGATCAGCTCCCCGGGATAGCCCCACTCCTTGAACCACCTGAGGCTCTCGGCGGGATGAAGCTCGGGAAACTCCTCAAAATCCAGGTCGTGGAGCAGCCCGGTCACGTACCAGAGGTGCGGATCGCCTCCCAGGGCGTTTGCGTACCCCTGCATCGCGGTCGCCACCATCACCGCGTGAAGGCGCTGGTAGTCGTCGCGGACGTGGGCTTCGAGGAGCGCGCCCGCCTCGGGCTTGGTCGGAAGGCTCATGGGTGCCTGGGGATGCCCGAGGCTTGGGCCGCCGGCCGGGGCTTTCAATCCGTTTGAGCCGCACCGCGGAGGTCCCCGCTCGGGCCGTTTTTCTGTCGTTATTGCGCCCCGAGGTTCCTACACAGGGCCATGCAGTCGGTACGAGGAAACGCGCCGGGCGCCCAGGGGGCGCACAGGGAGGGAGGGAACCCTCCCGCATGGGGGCAGGTGCAAAGGTTCCTGGGCTTCGTCGTCAACGAGCAGTCCGAGGAGCTATCTGAGATCACCGGGGCCAACAAGCGCAGGCTCTGTGAGGATATCCTCTCCGACGTGGCGGAGAGCCTGGCGCAACCGGAGCCCATCCTAGCCGTCAGGAGGCGCCTCACGAACTACGCCACGCTCACCGCCTACGACGACGTGCTCGCGAGGACCCCGCGGCAGAGCGAGTTTCGGGGGATCACCGGCCTGCTTAGGTCCCGGCTGCCGGAGCTTGCCAGGATCAACCCGCGCCTGAGGGAGTTCCTCTCCCAGGGGCCCGGGGGGCTGGACGGCGCCGATCAGATGGCCGAACTCCTCAGGGCGAGGGGCATCGTGTTCAACCTGTGGACCCGCGCCTACAACGTGGCCCGGATCGAGCTCGGGGACTGGGACAACGACAAGAGCAGGGACTGGTACGGACCCTACAGGATCGCGCGTTCGATCTTCTGCGAATACGCCTACAGGAGGGAGCTCGGGATGGCGCCCAACATTCCCTCGGCCGACAGGCCGGGCGACGGCGCGGCCGAGTTCGCTGCCTACGGCGACTTTGACAAGGTGGTTCTCGAGGGCCACGAGCATCCAAGGCCCGTCTGGGAGAGCCGGTGGGAATCGCTTCTGCACTACCCGTGCCCGCTGGCGGGGGTCGAGC
The DNA here is from genome assembly GCA_964574435.1 of uncultured Opitutaceae bacterium. Taxonomy (GTDB): domain Bacteria; phylum Verrucomicrobiota; class Verrucomicrobiia; order Opitutales; family Opitutaceae; genus Palsa-1447. The sequence goes on along the minus strand of CAZNNO010000022.1, from coordinate 42,225 downwards.
TCTAGATGAACGGGCGGATGTCACAGCTCGTGCCAAGGGTTCCGGGGGCATCGTTCGGGGCTGGCGGGACCCGGGGCACTGAGCCCAAAGGCCGCCTGGGGTGCCGGTTCAAGGCAAGGAAAGTGCCGGATCCGGCCCCGCAAACCCCCGCGGAGGATCTGGCGGCTAGTCGGCCCTCAGCAGTTTCATAACGTCCACGCGCGCCACGGTTGCCGCCGCTGCACCCGGCCTGGCGACCAACGGAACCGGGGCCCGCGCCCGGCATGCTTCCTGCACGGCAGGGCCGTCGGTCGATCCCCGGGACATCCGGCCCCAAAGCATGCCACCACTTCGCGTCATTCTAGGCGCCTACCTCCTTGTTGGCATTTTTCTGGGCCTCGTCGGGGTATTCTCGGCCGGACTGCATCACCCGATGCTCCGGGCGACTGTCACCGTCGCGACCTTGACCGCGGGGGGCTGTTCGATCTTCTACGTGGTGCTCCACAAGCTGCGGGACGCGGTCAGATACTACGGTCGCGGGCGCAGGGGCATCCCGCCCCGTTTCTGGCTGTATCTGTCGCTTTGCGTCATCTGCGGCACGCTGTCCTTCACCCTGGGCGTCTACTGCCTCATAAACCACTCGCAGATCTTCGACGTGCGATGATGGGCCCGCGGGTCCGGCGACCCGGAGCTCCCCTGGCGGGCGCTCTGCCGGACCCCGAACCCACCCTGGCTCGTGAAATCCTCGCGAACGGCGAGTCCCGTAAGCCCGAGGCTTGCAGTGCGTTGCGCGACCCGACGCCATTCGCCAGGCGGCGCCCTCCACCTCGTCCTTCAGGCCGCCCCAGGGACGGGCCGGCCCGGATCTGCCGCGGTGGCCGGCCGAAGCAGGCGCTGCACGGCCGCAGCAAGCCTGCTCACGTCAAACGGCTTCTCTATGAATGCCAGGCGACTGACCGAATTCAAGGCCTCGCGGGTCAGGTCGGGGCTGTGGCCCGAGGCGATCGCGATCGGGAAAGTGTGCCCGTCGGCGCGCAGCCTGCGGGCAAGCTGGAGCCCGGTCATGCGCGGCATCGTCTGATCCGTCAGGACCAGCTCCACCGGGAACGGCGCCGACCTGAACTCGGCGTAAAATTCGTCTGCCGCCGAGAAGCGCCGGACGCTGTATCCCAGCTGGCGGAGCACCTTCTCCACGACGAGGCCGATGCTCTCCTCGTCGTCGATCAGGACGACCCGTTCGCCCTGGCCGCGCGCCAGCTCCTGCGGCGGCGCCCGCCCCGATTCCGGGGCGCCCGCCGCCGCGCTCCGCGCGTCCACGGGGAAAAGGAGCGTGAACGTGGTGCCGGCGCCCGGCGAGCTGGCAACGTCGATGCCGCCCCCGTGGCCGACCATGATGCTCTGCGCGATAGCGAGCCCGAGGCCGCTGCCCGCGCCGACGGGCTTCGTCGTGAAGAAGGGATCGAAGATCTTCGCGAGATTCTGGGTGTCGATCCCCTGGCCGGTGTCGGCCACGTCGAGCGCGAGGTAGGAGCCCGCCGGAAGCGTTCCGTGCGCGCATTCGTGCGGGGCGCCGAAATCCACCGCGCGTATGGTGAAGCTGATGAGCCCGCGGCTGTCGCGCATCGCGTAGGAAGCGTTCGCCGCGAGGTTCATCAGGACCTGCTGGAGCTCATTCGCGTCACCGAGGATGTCCGGCACCGGCGGGCCTGGGTTCAGCCTCAATTCCACGGTCGCCGGCAGCGTCACGCGGATTAGGCTGAACGCCTCCGAGGCGACCTGGCGCAACTGCACCGGCCGGCGCTCCGGCTCGTGGCCCCGGCTGAACGAGAGGATGCGCTTCACCAGGTCGCGCGCGCGCCAGGACGACACCAGGACGTTCCTGTGGTATTCCCGGTAGACCTGGTCGCCGGGGTCTTCCAGCATGGCCAGCTCGATGTTGCCGATGATTGCGGACAGGATGTTGTTGAATTCGTGCGCCACCCCTCCCGCGAGCGTTCCAATCGTCTCCAGCTTCTGCGCCTGGAGGAGCTGGCGCTCCAGCCGGAGCCGGTCGAGCTCGGCCTGCCGGCGGGCGGTTATGTCGTGTGCCGTGCCGATGACGCCGATGACCGCGCCGGTCGCGTTGCGCAGGGGGAAGACGCGGGACTCGACGAAGATCCTCGTGCCGTCCTTGCGGAAGTCCTCGCGCTCGTGCCTGAACTCCCCGCGGGTCGCCGCGGTGTTCATCCTTAGCCGCGCCTGCTCCCGCATCTCCTCGGTCGGCATGCGCGAGAAGAAGGGCTTTCCAAGCATCTCGGCGGCCGTCCACCCGTAGAGCTCGGTCGCCCCGTCGCTCCAGTACAGGACCGTGCCCTGCAGGTCCGTGCAGACGATGGACTGCCTGACCGTCGCCAGCATCTGGGCGTCGCGGCTGACGATCTCCTCGTTGCGGCGGCGTTCCGCGATGTCGAGCGTGACGCCCAGCATGCGCGCGGGCGCGCCGGAGCGGTCGCGCTCGGTTATCCTGCCGGTGTTCAGCACCCAGTGCCAGCCTCCGTCCGCCCCGAGAAGGCGGTGCTCGCAGAACCAGTCCGCGCTGGTCCCCTTGACGCAGGCCTCCAGCGCCGCCCGCGTCCGCTGGATATCCTCGGGATGGACGGATCTCTCCCAGTCGGCGCCCGTCGGCGGAAACTCGCTCGCCGAGAATCCCAGCACGCACGATTGCCCGCTGAGCACGGCCAGACGGTCGCTCGACAGATCCCAGTCCCACCAGGCAAGGGGAAGACGCGCCGGCTCCTGAGCGTGGTCCCGCGAGTCAGGCGTTTCGTGGGGCGAGATCATGGGAGGGAAGGAACCGGCCCGGCTGCCCGTCCCAGGCGGACGTGCGACTTGCCCGGTATAGTCATCACGAGAAATGAAGGCGCCGGCGCCGCTTGTCTAGACCCGATGCGGCTTGGCCGCCTTGAGGGTCCCTGCCTCAGGAGACGCGGCCGCGCCCGGCATCCGCCCCCGCACCCGCCCCCACGGTCGGGCCTAAGCCGTGATCCTCGTGCCTGCATCGCCGCTGAGGGAAGCCGTCAGGCTCGGGGGATTGGTGATCACGGCCACCCCGCCGCCCTGCTCGATGAAATTGATGCACGCCTCGACCTTCGGAAGCATGGAACCCGCCTCGAAATGGCCCTCGGCGATGTAGCGCCTCGCCTCGGCCACGGTCATCGACGCGACCTCCCGCTGGCTGCTCGTGCCGAAGTCGAGGCAGGCCCGCTCGACAGCTGTCGAGATCACGAGGACGTCCGCGCCGATCTGCGACGCCAGGACCGCGGAGGCCAGGTCCTTGTCGATCACTGCCGCCACGCCGCTCAGGATCCCCTCCCCGTCGGCGACGACAGGGATCCCGCCGCCTCCCGCGGCGATGACCACGTAGCCGCCCGCGACAAGGTGGCGGATCACACTGGACTCGATTATCCGGACGGGCAAAGGCGACGGGACGACACGCCGCCAGCCGCGGCCGGCATCCTCGACCATCCGCCAGCCGTCGGCGCGCGCCCTCTCCCCGGCCTGCTCCCGGCTGTAGAACTCGCCGATCGGCTTGGTCGGCCTAGCGAAGGCAGGGTCGTTCCGGTCCACGAGCGTCTGCGTGACGACGGCCGCGACCGACTTCGGCAGCTTGCGCCTGCGAAACTCGTTCTCAAGCGCCTGCTGGATCTGGTAGCCCAGGGCGCCCTGCGTGTCGGCGACGATCGAGTCAAGGGGCACCTCGTGGAGGAGCCCCCGCGAGTGCTCGCTGCGCAGGAGGATGAACCCCACCTGCGGCCCGTTGCCGTGCGTGACGACGACGCGCCAGCCCCGCTCGAGCATGTCGGTGATGTGGCGCACGGTCTCGACCACGGCCGCATACTGGTGGGCCACGCTCTGGTGGCCCGCGTCCTTTATGAGCAAGTTTCCACCGATTGCGATGACGAGGGTTTTCATGAGGGCGCTCCCTTATCGGTCCTCATCGTGAGGCACTTGCGCGGCCGGGCGTCAATCCCCGAGCCGTTTTAGAGCAATATATGCACAGCCTTAGACAAGACCTGGGTAGAGGACCGCGGTGGGTTAATGAGACGCTGTTTACGGGACCGCGGCCACCACCGGCATGAACGACTCCTTCCAATTCCTCACCGACGCCCAGCTCAAGGGCGAGCTGGACCGGTGCGTGTCCTGCAGGGAGAAGCCCTGCCAGGAGGCATGCCCGGCCGACTGCTCGCCCGCGGACTTCATCATGGCCGCACGGGGCGGCGCAAAATCCGACATCCGGCGCTCGGCAGCCATGATCCTTCGCGCAAACCCCCTCGGGGGCGTATGCGGCGCGGCGTGCCCCGACGTCTTCTGCATGAAGGCATGCTCGCGCCGGATGTTCGACCGGCCGATTGAGATCCCCTCGGTCCAGGCCACGATCGTCGAGAAGGCCAAGAGGCTGGGCCTCTGCCCGCCGCCCAAGGTCTTCGGGAACGGAAAGCGGGTCGCCGTCATAGGCGCCGGCCCGGCGGGCCTCGCCGCGGCCGGCGTCCTCGCCCAGCGCGGCTACCGGGTCACTGTCTTTGACGGACGCCACCGGCTGGGAGGGATGATGAACCTCATCCCCGATTTCCGCCTGCCCAAGCGGATTGTCCGGTCTGACATCGACTTCGTCAAGAGCCTGGGGGCCATTGAGTTCCGGCGCGGAAGGCCCATCGCGGAGCCGGCGAAGCTGCTGGGGCGCTTCGACGCGGTCATCGTCAGCGCCGGCCTCTCCGAGCCGATCCGCCTCGGAATCCCCGGCGAGGAGCGCCTGGTGCCGTGGCAGGAGTTCCTCGGGGAGGGGAAGACCGCCGTCTCCGGCAAGCGCGTCGCGATCCTGGGCGGCGGAGCGGTCGCCGCGGACTGCGCCACGACGGCCGCCCGGAACGGCGCGGCCTCGGTGGAGATCGTCTACCGGCGGCGCGTGTGCGACATGCCCGTGACCGCCTTCGAGCGCCGGATGCTCCTTGAGCACCGGGTGGAGATCTCGAGCTGCATGAAGCCGCTCGCCGTCGTCCTGAAGGGCTCGCGGCTCCGGGGCCTAAGACTTGCGCGCCTGGCGCTTCCGCGCGGCAGGGCGCCCCGGCCCGAGAACTTCGTGGCCGGGGAGCCGCCGCACTTGCGGGAGTTTGACGTCGTGGTGTCCGCGATCGGCAACCGCGCGGCGATCCCCACCCCCTCGGCACCGGGCCTCTTCTATGCCGGCGACCTCGTGCTCGGCTCGTCGACGGTGGTTGAGTCGGTCGCAAGCGGCAAGAATGCCGCGGCCGCCGCCGACGCCCTCCTGCGCGGAGAGCCGGCGCCCGGGATCGCGAACCCGGCCAAGAGCCGCGTTCTGCTTACCGGAAGCGAGCCGCGACCGGTCCCGCTCGACACCGACTTCTTCGGCCGCCGCATCCTCTCGCCGCTCCTGCTCTCGGCCGCGCCCCACACCGATGGCTACGCGCAGATGCGCGCCGCCTACGAGGCCGGATGGGCCGGCGCCGTCATGAAGACCGCCTTCGACAACGTCGCCATCCACATTCCCGGCGAATACCTGTTCGTGCTCGGCCGCTCCACCTACGGCAACTGCGACAACGTCTCCGGCCACGCGCTCGACCGCGTGTGCGGCGAGGTCGAGCGCCTCGTCCGCGAATACCCGGACCGCCTGACGATGGCGTCCACCGGCGGCCCCGTCACGGGATGCGACGAGGCGGACCGCGAGTTCTGGCAGTCAAATACCGCCAAGCTCGAGGGCGCCGGCGCGATGGGCGTCGAATACAGCCTCTCCTGCCCGCAGGGCGGCGACGGCACAAGCGGGGACCTGGTCTCGCAGAGCGCCGAGCTGACGGCGAAGGTCGTGTCGTGGGTCATGGAGGCCTCCAGCCCGGGCGTGCCCAAGCTCTTCAAGCTGACCGGCGCAGTCACCGCCATCCACCCCATCATCCGCGCCATCCAGGAGGTGCTCGCCCGCCACCCCGGGAAGAAGGCCGGGGTCACGCTCGCGAACAGCTTCCCGTCGCTCGCGTTCCGCCCCGCGGCCGGCCGCCGCTGGGACCTGGGCGTCGTGATCGGCATGTCCGGCGAGGGCGTCCTGCCCATCAGCTACCTCACCCTGGCGAAGGTCGCCGGGATGGGCATCGCGGTCTCGGGCAACGGCGGCGCGATGAACCACCGCGACGCGGCCAACTTCCTCGCGCTCGGGGCCGGCACCGTGCAGTTCTGCACCGCCGTGATGAAGCACGGCCTCGGCTACGTGGGCGAGCTCCACTCGGGGCTGAGCCACCTGATGGAGGAGCGCGGGCTTGCGTCCGTCAGCGAACTGGTCGGCTGCGCGCTCCCGGGCCCGATAGCGGACTATGCGTCACTCTCGGCCGTAAAGAAGATCCCCGCGGTCGCGGCTGCGCTCTGCACCCGCTGCGGCAACTGCGCCCACTGCCCCTACCAGGCCGTGACCCTCAACGGGGCGGGCGTCCCCGAGTTCGACGCGGCGCTCTGCGTCGGCTGCTCGCTCTGCGCCCAGAAATGCTTCACCGGAGCGCTGGCGATGCGGGCGCGCTCCCCGGGCGAGCTGGCGGCCCTCGCCGAGAGCTGAGGCCCCGACATGCCATGCAACGCGCCCTCCTCATCGAAAACGCGACGCTCCTGTCGACCGGCGGCACGCCGACCGTGCGCCGCGCCAGCTCGGTCCTCCTCGAGGGCGGGGTCATCGCGGGGATCGCGCCGGCTGGCAGGTTCGGCGGGTTCAGGGGCAGGCGCATCGACGCCGCCGGCAAGGTCGTGATACCCGGCCTCATCAACTGCCACACCCACCTCTACAGCACGTTCGCCCGGGGCCTCACGAAGGCCAGGCCCGCGCGCGACTTCCCGGCGGTGCTGCGCAACCTCTGGTGGAGGCTCGATTCCGCGCTCACGGCCGAGGACTGCCACCTGAGCGCCCTGGTCGCGCTTGTCGACTCGATCCGCCACGGGGCGACGGCGGTCGTCGACCACCACGCGAGCCCGAGCGCCATCCCCGGATCCCTGGACGCGATCGCACGGGCCGTCGGCGAGACCGGGCTCCGCGCCTGCCTCTGCTACGAGGTCTCCGACCGCGACGGCGCGCGCGCCGCGCGGGAGGGGCTGGCCGAGAACGTCCGCTTCATCCGCCTCTGCCAGGCCAAGGGCGGCGCGCACCTGCGGGCGCTCTTCGGGCTGCACGCCTCGTCCACCCTCTCCGACGCCACGCTCGAGGAGGCCGCGAGCCTCGGCCACGCCCTTGAGGCCGGCTTCCACATCCACGCCGCCGAGGCGAAGTCCGACCAGCGGGCGACGCGCCGCGTCTCCCGCCTGGGGGTCGTCGGCCGCCTGGGAAGGTTCGGGATCCTCGGGCCGCGCACGATCGCGGCCCACTGCGTCCATGTCTCGGGGCGCGACATGGGCCTCTTGGCGGAGACCGGCACCTCGGTGGCGCACAACCCCCAGTCGAACTTCAACAACGCGGTCGGCATAGCCGACGTGGTCGGGATGGCCCGGCGCGGGGTCGAGGTCGGGCTGGGAACGGACGCCATGACGGCCGACATGCTCGAGGAGGCGCGCGCCTCGCTCTGGTCGCAGCGGACAGCGACCGCGAATCCCTCCGCGGGCTTCGGCGAGGCCTCGGGCGCCCTGTTCCGAGGCAACCCGGCGATCGCCGGGCGCATCTTCGGGCTGCGCCTGGGCGAGATCCGCGCGGGATTCGCGGGCGACCTGGCGATCATCGACTACGACCCGCCGACCCCTCTCGTGGACGCGAACGCCCTCGGGCACGCCCTGTTCGGCCTCTCCCAGGCCCGGGTCGACTCGACGATCGTCGGCGGCCGCGTCCTGATGGAGCGCGGGCGCATCACGCTGGACATCGACCTCGAGCGCGTGAACGCGCGGGCCCGCGAGCTCGCAAGGAACTTATGGCGAAGAATGTGAACTCAATGGCAAGGGCACCCAAGACGCCTCCCGTGGCCGTCGGCTACGAGGCAATCCGGCTCCGGGCGAAGGCGATGGAGGGCGACACCGTGCGCTTCCTCTCTGACCTCGTCCGGACGCAGTCGTTCTCCTCCAAGGAGCGCGACGTGATCGCCGTCATCAGGAAGGAGATGGAGGCGATCGGCTTCGACGAGGTCCGGGTCGACGGCCTGGGGAACATCCTAGGGCGCATCGGCTCGGGCCCGCGCGTGATCGCATTCGACGGGCACGTTGACACGGTGTACCCGGGCGACCTGTCGCAGTGGACCCTCGACCCCTTCGAGCCCAAGGTGGAGGACGGAAAGCTCCGGGGCCGCGGAACGGTGGACCAGAAGGGCGGGGTCGCGACCATGATCCACGCCGGACGCGTCATCAAGGAGCTCGGGCTCAACGACCAGTTCACCATCTACTTCACGGGGACCGTCATGGAGGAGGACTGCGACGGGCTGTGCTGGCAGTACATCCTCAACGAGGACGGGCTCAAGCCGGAGCTCGTCGTGATCACCGAGCCGACGAACCTCAACATTTACCGCGGCCACCGCGGCCGGATGGAGATCCGGGTCGAGGTGAAGGGCCGAAGCTGCCACGGATCGGCCCCCGAGCGCGGCGACAACGCCGTCTACAAGATCGCGCGCGTCGCGCTCGAGATCGAGAAGCTGAACGAGCGTCTCCGCGGCGACCCGTTCCTCGGAAAGGGAACGGTCGCGATATCCGAGGTCAGGTCCTCATCCCCCTCCCTCTGCGCGGTGGCGGACGAGGCGGGCATCCACCTCGACCGCCGCCTGACGGCCGGCGAGACACGGGAAAGCGCCCTTGCCGAGGTGCGCGACGCGGCGGCCCGCGCGGGTTGCCCCGACGCCCGGGTCTACGTCCTCACCTACGGCGAGGCCGCCTACACGGGCAAGGTCTACCCGACCGAGAAGTACTACCCGACCTGGGCGCTCGAGGAGGGCTCGCCCTTCCTCAGGGGCGCCGTCGAGGCCTACGCGGGCGTCCTCGGCAGGGCCCCGCTCGTCGACAAGTGGACCTTCAGCACCAACGGCGTCGCGACCGCCGGCATGAGGGGCATCCCGACTCTCGGCCTGGGACCGGGCAACGAGGTCTATGCGCACGCCGCGAACGAGGCCTGCCCGGTCGAGCACCTGAGCGCGGCAGTCGCCTTCTACGCGGCCCTTGTCGCCAGGCTGAACGGGAAGGTGTAGGCGCCATGGTCGACTTCGCCTACCGGTGTTGCACCTGCCGCAGGCGCTACGAGCGCGCGCAGGTGCGCTACCTGTGCCCGGTATGCGGCGCGTCCTACCGCCCCGGCATGCCGCTCAGGGGCGTCCTGAGCGTCGAGTTCGACTACGGCGCGATCCGCCGCGGGTTCCGCAAGGGGCGGCCGGACTGGAGCCTCTTCACGGCCGTCGAGCCGCGGTTCCACCCCCCCTTCGCGATGGTCCCGACGCCGTTCTTCCGCTCGGCTGCGCTCGGAGACGCGTGCGGCGTCCCTGATGTCTGGATCAAGAACGACGCCCTGAACCCGAGCGGCTCGCTCAAGGACCGCGCCTCGTTCCTGGTCGTCGCGGAGGCGAACCGCCTGCGCGAGGGCACGCTCGTCGCCGCCTCGACCGGCAACGCGGCAAGCTCTCTGGCCGCCGTCTGCGCCGCGGACGGCAAGCGGGCCGTGATCTTCGTGCCGCAGGCCGCGCCCCGGGCGAAGCTTGCGCAGATGCTCCTCCACGGGGCGCTTGTCGTGCCCGTCAGGGGCACCTACGACGACGCGTTCCGCCTCTCGCTCGAGTTCACGGCCCGCCACGGCGGCCTGAGCCGCAACACGGGCTACAACCCGCTCACGATCGAGGGGAAGAAGACCGTCGGCCTCGAGATCTGGCAGCAGAACGGATGGCGCGTCCCCGACGTGATCCTGGTTCCAACGGGGGACGGGGTCATCGTCGCCGGGGTCTCCAAGGCCTTCGAGGACCTGATGAGGGCTGGGCTCATTCCCCGCCTTCCCCGCCTGGTCTGCGTCCAGGCCGAAAAGTCCGACGCGATCCACCGCTACATCGAGACCGGGCGCTACCGGAGCGCAGCCAACCCGGCAACCGTCGCGGACTCCATCTCGGTCTCCGTCCCCTCAAACGCCCACCTGGCCCGCGCCGCAGTCCTGCGAAGCCGCGGCTTCTCGCTCACGGTCAGCGACAGGGAGATCCTCGAGGGGCAGCGCGCCCTCGCAGCCCGGGCCGGCGTGTTCGCGGAACCCGCGGCGTCGGCCGGCGCGGCCGCTCTCGCCAGGCTCCGGCGCTCGGGCCTCGTCCGGCGGGACGACCAGGTCGTGGTGCTCGTGACCGGCCACGGCCTGAAGGACGTCGACGCCGCCCTGCGAAGCGTCCGGATGCCCGCCGCGATCGACGCGACCGCGGAGGCCCTCGATGGCGTCGCCAGGCGCCTCGCGAAGGAGGCGCCCGGATGAGCGCTCCACCCGGGAAGTCCTGGCGCAACGACGCCCACGCCAAGGTCACCGGCCGCACCAAGTACGCCGACGACCTCAAGTTCGCTCGCCTCCTCCACGCGGCGCCGGTCTACTCCGACCTTGTCCACGCGAGGATCACGAGCGTCGCGACCGAGGACGCCGCGAAGGCGCCGGGGGTCGTCCGGGTCCTGACGGCCGGCGACGTGCCGGGGCTCAACAGATTCGGCCAGATCATCCGCGACTACCGCATCTTCGCGGACGACAAGATCCGCTACAACGGCGACGTCGTCGCCCTGGTCGTCGCGGAGACGCGCGACCTGGCGATCCGGGCGGCCGCGCTCGTCCGGGTCGAGGCCGAGCCGCTGCCGGCCGTCCTGGACCCCGAGGAGGCGATGCTGCCCGGCGCGGTGCTCGTGCACGAGGACCGCGGGTCCAACATCGTCAACACCCACCGGATCCGCCGGGGCGACGTCGAGGAGGGCTTCCGCCAGGCGGACTTCGTCGTCGAGGAGCGCTTTCGGACGCAGTCGGTCGAGCACGCCTACATGGAGCCCGAGGTGGCGGTCGGCGTGCCGCGCCCGGACGGGGTGATCGAGATCCACGGCAGCATGCAGCACCCCTTCAGCACGCGCCGCTTCGTGGCGGCGTGCCTCGGCGTCCCGCTCTCGGGCGTCGAGGTGGTCGGGACTCCCATGGGCGGGGGCTTCGGCGGCAAGGATGACACCGCCGCGATCGTCTGCGCGCGCGCCGCCCTGGCGGCCAGCATCCTCGGGCAGCCCGTCAAGCTCATGTACCGGCGCGACTGGTCCATCCGCGAGAGCTACAAGCGCCATCCCTACCGGGTCGCCTACCGGATGGGCGTCTCGAAGGACGGCCTCATCACGGCCGTTGAGTGCCGGATCGTCGCCGACGGCGGCGCCTACTGCTCGGTCACCCCCTGGGTCACCTGGCGCTCCACGGTCCAGTGCTGCGGGCCGTACGTGGTCGGGAACGTCCGCTGCGACACGTTCGGCGTCTACACGAACAACGTCGTCGCGGGCGCGATGCGCGGCTTCGGCTCGCCGCAGATGAACTTCGTCGTGGAGCAGGTAGTGGAGATCGCCGCCGCCAGGGCGGGCATCACCGGGGTCGAGTTTCGCCGCCGCAACATGGTGCGCCAGGGAAGCGTGACCATCACCGGCCAGACGCTCGACACCCACAAGGTCGCCATGGGGGAGGTCCTCGACGCGGTGCTGAGGGAGACCGGCTACGAGGAGAAGCTTCCCAGGTGCTCGCACGGGAAGAGCGACGGGGACGAGCTCTACGGCGTCGGCCTCGCGATGAGCTACCGCGGCGTGAGCCTGGGCGCCGAGGGCGTCGATTTCTGCGCGGCGATCATCAACGTCCAGCCCGACGCCTCCATACTCCTCGAGGTGGGCGTGCACGAGAACGGCCAGGGCGCCGAGTCCGCCATGTCGCTCCTCGCCGCCGCGGAGCTCGGCGTGCCGGTCGGGCGCATCCGCTACCGGCGCGCCTCGACCTCGACCGTGCCGGATAGCGGCACGACCGTCGCCTCGCGCGGCACGATCATGGGCGGCGGAGCCGTCACGGTGGCCGCGCGCGAGCTGAAGCGGAAGATCGCCGATGCGGTCTGCGGGCACCTCTGCTGCCCGGCCTCCGCCGTGAGGTTTTCCGGCGGGGCGATCCACGGGCCCGGCGCCGGGCGGAGCCTCAGCTTCGACGAGGCGATCCGGATCATGTTCCAGTCGCAGTGCTTCCCCTACGTGTGCGGCGTCTTCAAGGCCCCGGTCACCTCGTGGGACGAGGAAACCGGCCAGGGCGACGCCTATTTCACGTGGGTCTACGGATGCCAGGCGGCCGAGCTGACGGTGAACAAGAAGACCGGGAAGGTCAGGCTGCTGGGGGCGGCCGCCGCCCACGACGTCGGCCGCGCCGTGAACCTGGAGATGGTGCGGGGGCAGTTCTTCGGCGGCATGGCGATGGCCGCGGGATACGCGCTCCACGAGGAGATCCGCTCCAAGGACGGCCGGATCACCAGCCAGAACCTCAACATGTACCGCATCCCGCGGGCAATGGACCTGCCCGAGATGAAGGCCATCATCGTCGAGAACCCGGACCCGCGCTCGCCCAGCGGCGCGAAGGCCCTGGGCGAGCCCACGAACGAGATCCTCGCGCCGGCGATCGCGAACGCCGTCTTCAACGCGACGGGCAGGCGCGCGTTCGCCCTGCCGATCAGGCCTTCGGTCGAGCCAGAGGAAAATCTCGAGGAGGACTGCCGCCTATGAGGCTCAACATCAACGGGCGCGACATCGAGGTGGCCGACGCCGTCGGCGAGCGCCGGCTCATCAATTTCCTTCGCGACGACCTCGACCTGACCGGCGCCAAGAACGCGTGCGACATCGGGGCCTGCGGCGCCTGCACGATCCTTGTCGACGACGAGCCGCTCAAGATCTGCATCAAGCGCGTGAAGGACGTCGCGGGCCGCCGCGTGCTGACGATCGAGGGGATGGCCGCCCCGGACGGGACGCTCCACCCCCTCCAGCAGGCCTTCGTCGAGCAGGGCGCCATCCAATGCGGCTTCTGCACACCCGGCATGGTCCTCGTCGCGCACGCGTTCCTGCTGAAGGAGCCGCACGCGACCCGCGACCAGATCCGCAAGGCGATCAACGGGAACCTGTGCCGGTGCACGGGCTACCAGCAGATCATCGACGCGATCGAGCGGGCCGCCGTCCATTACCGCGCGCGGGCGGCCCCCGCCGCCGAGCCGACACTTAAACCATGAATGCAACCAGCAAGATCCTCTCGGAGCTCGCCACGCTGGCGACCGACACGCACGGCAAGGACTTCCTCCTCACCTGGGAGAAGACCGACGACGAGATCCGGGCGCTGGCGCTCGTCGCCGAGGCCCTCTCCGAGCTGCACCGCGCGGGGAGGCCGCTGCGGGTGTTCGACTCGGGCCTCGCCATCTCGATCTTCCGCGACAACTCGACGCGGACCCGCTTCAGCTTCGCCTCGGCGGCAAACGCGCTCGGCCTCGGCCTCGCGGATCTGGACGAGGAGAAGTCGCAGATCGCGCACGGCGAGACCGTCCGCGAGACGGCGAACATGATCTCCTTCATGGCGGAGGTGATCGGCATACGCGACGACATGTACCTCGGGGAGGGCAACGCCTACATGCGCGAGGTCGCCGCCGCGCTCGAGGAGGGCTTCACGCAGGGGGTCCTCCACCAGCGGCCCACCCTCGTCAACCTCCAGTGCGACATCGACCACCCCACCCAGGCGATGGCCGACCTGGTCGCCCTCAAGAGGCACTTCGGCTCGCTCGAGGCCCTTCGCGGCAAGAAGATCGCAATGTCCTGGGCCCATTCGCCGAGCTACGGGAAGCCCCTTTCGGTGCCGCAGGGGATAATCGGCCTGCTGTCGCGCTTCGGGATGAACGTCACGCTCGCCCACCCCGAGGGCTACGGGCTCATCCCCGAGGTGGTCGAGCTTGCGCGCGCGAACAGCGCCCGCAGCGGCGGGTCGTTCTCGGTCGCGACCAGCATGGAGGAGGCCTTCCGCGACGCCGACATCGTCTATCCCAAGTCGTGGGCGCCATTCGGCGTCATGCAGCGCCGGACGCCGCTCCTCAGGAAGGGCGACCGCGAGGGGCTCAAGGCGCTTGAGGCGGAATGCCTCTCAAGCAACGCCCGGTTCAGGGCCTGGGAATGCGACGAGGCCAAGATGAAGCTGACGCGCGCCGGAAAGGCCCTCTACATGCACTGCCTGCCGGCGGACATCACCGGGGTGAGCTGCGCCGCCGGGGAGGTCTCCGCGGGCGTCTTCGAGCGCTACCGGCTAGAGACCTACCGCGAGGCGAGCTTCAAGCCGTTCGTGATCGCCGCCATGATCATCATGGCGCGCATCGAGAATTATCCAACCGTGCTCCGGCACCTCTCAAAGGATTGATATGTCCAAGATAATCAAGCAGCTACGCCCTGAAGTCATCCGCAAGACGGCCAAGCGCTGCCGCGACCGCGAGATCGTCATCCCGACCTTCAGGCAGCTTCGCGACCCGTCGCTCATCCCGCCGTCGGTCCGCAGCCGCCTCGCGGACGTGAGGATGTCCGATGTCAACCCGCTCAACCTCTACCGCATCACCTGGAAGAACGACGTGCGGACGGGCCTGTTCGGCGGCGTCAACCACCTCGAGATTCCCTCGTCGATCACCGGGGTGAGGGCGCGCGTGGTCGGGCTCATCGGCTCGTACTTCCCGACCGGCGCGCACAAGGTCGGCGCCGCGTTCGGCTGCCTCGTCCCGCGGCTCGTCAGCGGGGAATTCGACCCCGAGGCCCACAAGGCCGCGTGGCCGTCCACCGGGAACTTCTGCCGCGGCGGCGCGTTCGACTGCGCGCTCCTCGACTGCACGGCGATCGCGATCCTCCCCGAGGAGATGTCGCGCGAGCGCTTCGAGTGGCTCAAGGAGATCGGCGCGACGATCATCGCCACGCCCGGCTGCGAGTCGAACGTGAAGGGGATCTACGACAAGTGCTGGGAGTTGAGGCGCGATCCGTCCAACATGATCTTCAACCAGTTCGAGGAGTTCGGCAACCCGATCTTCCACTACAACGTGACCGGCCCGGCGATCGAGGAGGTCTTCTGCGGCCTCGGCGGGCGCCCGCGCGCCGCCGCCTTCGTCTCGGCGACGGGCTCCGCGGGCACGCTCGCGGCGGGCGACTTCCTCAAGGCGAGGCACCCGCACCTGAAGGTCGTCGCCACCGAGGCGCTCCAGTGCCCGACCCTCCTGCAGAACGGCTTCGGCGCCCACCGGATCGAGGGCATCGGCGACAAGCACATTCCGTGGGTGCACAACGTCCGCAACACCGACGCCGTGGCCGCCATCGACGACGAGGACTGCATGAGGATCGTGCGCCTCTTCAACGAGCCCGCGGGCCGCGACTACCTGGCGACGCTCGGCGTCGCCAAGAAGCACCTGAGGAAGCTCCCGCTCCTCGGCATCTCGGGCGTCTGCAACCTCCTGGCGGCGATCAAGACAGCCAAGTACTTCGAGCTGGGCGAGGAGGACGTTATCTTCACCGTGTTCACCGACTCGATGCAGCTCTACCAGTCGCGCCTCGCGGAGCTGCGCGAGCAGCGCGGCGAGTACCGGGGAAAGACGGCGGTCGCCGACTTCGCGGGCGCGCTCGGCCACCAGGGCGTCGAGCACTTCAGGGAGCTCTCCTACACGGACCGAAAGGCGATCCACAACCTCAAGTACTACACGTGGGTCGAGCAGCAGGGCAAAACCTCCGAGGAGCTGGCCGCCCAGTGGGATCCCGGCTACTGGACCTCGATGTTCGAGGAAGAGGTCGTCCACTTCGAGAAGCTGATCGGCGCGTTCAACAAGCTCGTCACCCGCTGACCGGAGCGCGACAGGGGCCCTTTTTCCATGTTAAGAATGCGCCACGGGGGTGGCGCGTCTGCGACTCCTTGGGGCCGTGGGGTTAGCGAGCGCCGCCCTTGCGGGACCAAAGCGTCGGCCCCTTTGACGCCCCCCGGGGCCGGGAGTAGCTTTGCGCATGGAAAAGGCGCAAAAGACGACGATCATGCTCCGGCTGCGGGAGCTTGCCCAGCTCTTCAACTCGATGGACCCGTCCCCCTTCGTCGAGCGGGACCTCGATGCGGACGCGGAGGAATACATCGTCAGCTGGGCCCGCGAGCTGCCGACGGACGGGGACCTCGAGCTCGTCATCCAGCTCTCGCTCCCCGCCCCAGCGAACCGGATCGCCGGCGTGGAGGACGCCGTGCGCCGCTACTTCGCGTCCCGCGCCGCCATCAAGCGCCTCGAGTTCGGGCAGCTGATGCGCCGGGGCCGCCTTAGCCTGGCCGTGGGCCTCGTCTTCCTCGCAGCCTGCCTGTTCCTGGGCCAGCTCGTGTCAAGGACGGGCGCAGGCTCCGCGGCCTACATCATCAAGGAAGGCCTGACGATCGCCGGGTGGGTGGCCATGTGGCGCCCGCTGGAGATCTATCTCTATGACTGGTGGCCGCTCCTCGAGGAGCGCCGGCGGCTCGATCTGCTCGCCCGGATAAAGGTGCGAATCGTGATCCCCCAGCCTGATGCGTCCCGACCGGCCCCGGCAGCTGAGCCGGCAGAAGAAATTCATAAGCTGGCAGCCTGAAATGGCTTATGATAGCATAAAAGCGTTGGTGTTGACCAATGCCTTTTTTATTACCACTACCTTTTTATAACAAGGTAGCTTAATACAGACATTTGATGATCATCAACGAGAAATTCTCCGCCATCCGCAAGGGCCTCCTCGAATTCCTCGTGCTCAAGATTGTCGCGGCGGACAAGGTCTATGTGGCGGACATCCTCAATCAGCTGAGCGGGACCGAATTCGCGACGCAGGAGGGAACGCTCTACCCCCTGCTCAGCAAGATGCGCCGCGAGGAGCTTGTGGACTACGAATGGAAGGAATCCGAGGCCGGGCCTCCGCGGAAATACTACCAGCTGACCGCAAAGGGCCGGGAGCAGCTGCGCGAGACCTCCGAATATTGGCAGAAGATCAGCGAAACCGTGAAGAGCCTCGGACGGGATCCGGGGCAACAACCCAGCGAAAGAGCACCGCAATGAACAAAGTAACCACGATAAACCTCAATGGGAACGCCTACCAGCTTGAGGAGGACGGCTATGAGGCGCTGCGCAGGTACCTGGACACGGCCTCGCGGCGCCTCGAGGGAAATCCCGACCGGGACGAGATCATCGCCGACATCGAGCAGTCCATCGCCGACAAGTTCCGCGCCGTGCTCGGCACGAGCAAGACGGTCGTGGCGAGCCGGGAGGTCGAGGCCGTCATCGAGGAGATGGGCCCCGTGCAGGATGCCTCGGCGTCGCCCGAGCCGGCCGCGGGAACGAGCAGGAGCGCCGGGACACCCGCCCCGTCCCCCGCGACGCCCAAGCGCCTTTACAGGATCCGGGCCGGCTCGCAGTTCGGGGGCGTGTGCAGCGGCCTTGCCGCCTATTTCAACATCGACGCGACGTTCATCAGGCTGGCCTTCGTGTTCATGACCATCGTGTGGGGCAGCGGGCTCCTCCTCTATGTGATCATGATGATCGCCGTGCCCTGGGCCGAGACCCCCTCGCAGGAGGCCGCGGCGACCGGATCCCCGTCCACCGCCGAGGAATTCATACGCCGGGCCAAGGAGGGTTACTACGAGGGGATGAGGGCGTTCGGCAACCGGAAGGCCTACCGCGAATGGAAGTGGAAGTTCAGGCAGGAGATGCGCCAGCAGAAGCGCGACTTCCACAGGGAGATGCGCCGCAATGCGCAGCAGTGGCGCGAGAGCTGGCACGGGCACTGGGCGCATCCCGCTCAGGCATTCCCCCCCGGCTGGTGGTTCGTCTCGTCCGTGCTCGGGCTGATGAGCTTCATCATCACGCTCCTCTGCTGGTGCTCGATCCTCTCCCTGATCTTCACGGGAACGGTCTTCGGCCTGTTCCTGCCTGCCGGCATCCCCCTCTGGCTGGGGATCATCCTCCTGCTGATCTTCTTCAAGCTCCTCAAGTGGCCCGTCAAGGCGATGCGCTATGCCTTCTACTACCCTGGAATAAGCGGTCCCGGGTTCTTCGGGCCCACCATTCACACCGGCAGCTCAATCCTGTGGCTCGCCGTCCTCGCCTTTGCGCTCTGGGTCGCCGACAGCTATTCCCCGCATGCGCACGAGGCCATCACGCACCTGCGGCACTCGGCGCACCATGTCGTGGACGCCCTGAGGGAGTGGTGGAACAGGCCCTAGGCTGCCGGCCACCTTCCGCCCCAGCCAGGCGGCTCCCGCATCGGATGCGCCAAAGCGGCCCCGCTCAATCCCGCGGCCGGGGCCGGCACCGGCGCCGCAAACACCGCCCCAATTCAACCTCAGGTGCAACCAATTAAAAACCACAATCTTAGAACATCGCGGTGCGGGCGGCATCCACCCGCGGGCCGGCCTGTTGCCGGCCCTCCGGGAGGCGCCGCGCCAGGCGGGCCCGGCACCCGCCGCACCGGACGCGGGCCAAGGCGCGCCCGCCAGCCCTGTCCTGCATCGTCCACTACGCCGTTGACCCAGGGGTACGCGGCGAATTGAGTCCCCGGCCTGTATGAGCCCCTCAAAGGCCACGCTGGATTCCCTGCGGATTGAGCGCGGCAACCCGCCAAATCCGCCAAAGAGGGCCTGGCCGCTCCTCTTCGTCGCATCGGCCGTTGTCCTGGCGGCCGCCACGGCGATCTGGTGGGCGACGCGGCCGAGGGCGGTCGAGGTGCACACGGTCGCCGCGCGCGAGGCCCCGGCCTCCGGCGGCGAGCGCACGGTGCTCAACGCCTCGGGCTACGTGACGGCCCGCCGCCAGGCGACGATCTCGTCCAAGGTGACCGGCAAGGTGACCGAGCTCCTTGTCGAGGAGGGAATGAAGGTCTCGGAGGGCCAGGTGCTCGCGCGGCTCGACGCCACGAACGTCGTCGCGAGCCTGCAGCTGGCCCGCGCCCAGCTCGATTCGGCGCGCACGGCGCTGGCCGAGACGCAGGTCCGGCTGAGGGAGGCGGATCAGGACCTCCGGCGCCAGACGGAGCTCATCGCGAAGAACGTCGTCGCGAGGGCGGACTTCGACCACGCCGAGGCGGACGCCGCCGCCTACAAGGCGCGGCTCGCGCAGCAGCAGGTGGACGTGACCGTGGCCGAGCGCACCGTCACGATCTGGGAGCAGCAGCTCGACGACACGGTCATGCGCGCGCCCTTCTCCGGAATCGTCACCTCCAAGAATGCGCAGCCGGGCGAGATGATCTCGCCCATATCGGCGGGGGGCGGCTTCACGCGCACCGGCATCTGCACGGTCGTGGACATGCTCTCGCTGGAGATCGAGATCGACGTCAACGAGGCGTACATCAACCGCGTCGAGCCGGGCCAGCCCGTCGAGGCGACGCTCGACGCCTATCCCGACTGGAAGATCCCGTGCAAGGTGATCGCGATCATCCCCACGGCCGACCGGGACAAGTCCACCGTCAAGGTGCGGGTCGGCTTCGACCGCCTCGACCCGCGCATCCTGCCCGAGATGAGCGTCAAGGTCGCGTTCCGCGAGGCCGGCGACACGCACGCGGCGGCGACCGGCGCATCGGTGCTCGTGCCGAGGTCGGCCGTCCAGCAGGACGCCGGCCGCGACGTGGTCATGGTGGTCCGGGGCGGCCGGGCCGAGCGCCGCGCCGTGACGGTCGCGGGCACGACCGACGCGGATGCCGAGGTCAGGGCGGGCCTGTCCGCGGGGGAGCGCGTCGTCGTCGACGCGCCGAAGGGCTTGACCGACGGAGCGAGTGTCACGGAAATCAACCCATGAGCGAACCCACGAGGAGCGGCGCAGCATTGGTGACAGTCGACGGCGTGGAGAAGGTGTTCCACCGCGGCTCGGAGGACATCCAGGTGCTGAAGGACCTCCACCTGAGCGTGCCCTCGGGGGAGTTCCTTGCCCTGATGGGCCCGTCGGGCTCGGGCAAGAGCACGCTCCTGAACCTGATCGGAGGGCTCGACCGCCCGACCCGCGGGACCGTCAGCATCGCAGGCGAGCGCGTCGACCAGCTTTCCGACCGGATGCTCGCGGCGTGGCGGGCGCGGCACATCGGCTTCGTGTTCCAGCTCTACAACCTCCTGCCCGTGCTGACCGCCGAGCGCAACGTCGAGCTGCCGCTCCTCCTCACCCACCTCACGAAGGCGGAGCGCAGGACCCACGTCGCAGCGGCCCTCGAGATGGTGGGGCTCTCCCAGAGGGCCCACCACTACCCGCGGCAGCTTTCCGGCGGCGAGCAGCAGCGGGTCGGCATCGCCCGGGGGATCGTCACGGACCCGACGCTGCTCCTCTGCGACGAGCCCACGGGAGACCTCGACCGCAAGGCGGGCGACGAGATCCTGAACCTCCTTCAGGCCCTGAATCGGGAGCACGGCAAGACGGTCATCATGGTGACCCACGATCCCCACGCCTCGGCAAGGGCCTCGCGGACGGTCTACCTGAACAAGGGCCAGCTCACGACTGAGCAGCAGGCCTGAGCCCGCCCGCCGCCGGGCCGACACGCCATGAAGTTCTGGTTCCTCATCTGGTCCAACCTGCGGCGCAAGAAGACCCGCACGATCCTGACGCTTCTGTCCATCGTGGTGGCCTTCGTGCTCTTCGGGTTCCTTTCGGCGATCAAGCAGGCCCTGACGGGGGGAGTCAGCCTCGAGGGGGCGAACCGCCTCATCGTCCGCCACAAGGTCTCCATCATCCAGCTGCTGCCCCAGAGCTACCAGCAGCGCATGGAGCGGATCCCGGGGGTCGCGATCGCCACGCACCAGACGTGGTTCGGCGGAATCTACCAGGACCCGAAGAACTTCTTCATGCAGAACCCGGTCGTCCCCGACGAGTTCCTGGACATGCACCCGGAGTTGGTCCTTGCGGCGGACCAGAGGAGGGCCTGGCTCGCCACGCGGACGGGAGCCATAGTCGGGCGAAAGACCGCCGAGCGGTTCAACTGGAAGCTAGGCGACAAGGTCCCCATCCGCTCGTCGATATGGAGCCAGAAGGACGGCAGCTTCCTCTGGGAGTTCGACATCGTCGGCATCTACGACGGCAGGGACAAGAACACCGACACGACGCCGCTGTTCTTCCGCTACGACTATTTTGACGAGGCCCGCCGAGGCGGCAAGGGCCAGGTCGGCTGGTACACGATCCGCATAACGGACCCGTCGAAGGCCGCGGAGGTCGCGAAGCTGGTCGACGCGGAGTTCGAGAACTCCTCCGCGGAGACGAAGACGGAGCCCGAGGGCGCCTTCATCCAGGCCTGGGCGAAGCAGATCGGCGACATCGCGCTCATCACGGCCTCGATCCTAGGGGCGGTCTTCTTCACCATTCTCCTCGTGACCGGCAACACGATCTCTCAGTCCGTGCGCGAGAGGACCGGGGAGCTGGGCGTGCTGAAGGCGATCGGCTTCACGAACGCCCAGGTGCTGGGCCTCGTGATGGCCGAGTCGTGCCTCCTTGCGGTCCTCGGCGGGATCGTCGGCCTCGCGGTGGCCTGGCTCCTCACCTCGGGCGGGGACCCGACGGGCGGCCTCCTGCCGCTCTTCTTCTTCCCGGCGCGCGATGTCCTCCTCGGACTCGGCGTCAGCGTGGCGCTCGGGCTCGTGACGGGATTCTTCCCGGCCCTCCAGGCGATGCGCCTGCGCGTGGCGGAGGCCCTGAGGAGGATCTGACATGGCCGGACCCGCAAACTGGCTCTCGCAGATCTCGGCCGTGACGAAGTTCGGCATCCTGAGCATGCCGCAGCGGCGCGCTTCGGTGGCGGCCGCGACCTTCGGCATCGCGGGCGTCGTCGGGGTGCTGGTCGGGGTCCTGTCCATCGCGGCCGGCTTCCGGCGGGCGATGGCCGCATCCTCGTCCCCGGACGCGGCCCTCGTCCTGCGCAGCGGGGCGGACAGCGAGATGGTGAGCGGCCTCCTGCGCTCGACGACGCGCATCATCGCGGACGCGCCGGGGGTCGCCCGCACGGCCGACGGGCCCCTCGCCTCAGCCGAGCTGTTCGTGATCATCAACCTGCCGAAGATCTCGACCGGCACCGATGTCAACGTGCCGCTCAGGGGCGTCGAGCGGGCCGCCCTCCTCGTGCGCGACGGCCTGAAGGTCGTCGACGGGCGGATGTTCGACTGGGGCAAGGACGAGGTGATCGTCGGGGTCGGCGCCGCGCGGGAATTCTCGGGCCTGAGGGTCGGGGACCAGATCAAGGTCGGCCGCTACAACTGGCCCGTCGTCGGCATCTTTTCGGCGGGAGGGGGCGCGGCCGAGTCGGAGATCTGGTCCGACGCCGCGGTCCTCCAGGCGGCCTACAACCGCGGCGACAGCTTCCAGTCCGTCTACGTCCGGCTCAAGTCGCCGGATTCGTTCAACGAGTTCAAGGACGCGCTGACGACCGACCCCAGGCTGAGCGCCCAGGTGGTCCGCCAGACGGACTACTACGCGGAGCAGTCGACGGCGGTGACGAAGCTCATAACGACGCTCGGCTTCCTCATCGCGTTCCTGATGGCCATAGGTGCCGTGTTCGGGGCCTTGAACACGATGTACAGCTCGGTCTCGGCTCGCACCCGCGAGATCGCCACCCTCCGGGCGCTCGGCTTCGGGAGCGGCGCCGTCGTGGTGTCGGTCATGCTGGAGTCGATCGTCCTCGCGCTCCTCGGCGGGACGATCGGCGCCGGCCTCTCCTACCTCGCGTTCAACGGGTTCCACACGGCGACGATGAACTGGCAGAGCTTCAGCCAGATCACGTTCGCGCTCGCGGTCACTCCGGCCCTGCTCGTGCAGGGCGTCGTCTGGGCGACGGTCATCGGCGCGATAGGCGGCCTCTTCCCCGCGATCCGGGCCGCCCGCCAGCCGATAGCCGCCGCGCTGCGGGATCTCTGAAGGGGCCCGCGGCTCAGAGGCTTCCGCCCCGCCCGTAGAAGCTGTCGCGCAGCCGCATGAGCTCGGCCCGCCTGCGCTCCCGGAACCGGCGCTGGCGCCCGGCGTTCGACACGCGCTTCTCCTCGGCGGACTTCCGGGGCCGCCCCGCACGAAGGCCGAGGGTCAGCTCGACGTCGGGCGTGAAGAGGTTGCGGCGCCTGAACGCAGGAGGGGACTGGACCAGGGCGACGGCTCGCCCCCCGGCGCCGCCCGATTGGCCGACAAACCAGGGTTCCTCGGCAAATCGGGAGGGCCCGAGGGTCCAGGCGGGCGGGGCCGACCCGATCCGCGATGCGAGGTGCTCGGCATGGGCCGCAAGCCAGGCATCGGCGATCCGGCCCTGGGGGAAGCGCTCCCCAAGGACCCGGGGCTCGTCGGCGATCGCCCGCAGCAGCTCGCTTCGCGAGGAGAGCCGTCGCAGCCCAAGCAGCCAATCCCGCATATGGCGCCCAAAATCGGCCAGCGAGCGGGCCTGATCCGCAACCTGCTTCAGGGAGGCCGCAGCGGTTCCGCCCAACCCGGCTTCGCCTCGGTCTCGGCCGTCATTTTCCATGTATAAAACGTTACGTTACGTTTTTTACCTGTCAATCCCGCTCCGGCCGGAATCGTGCAATCCCCGGCGCCCGCAATGCGGGCAACACCCCATCCCGCAAAACGGAAGAAGGGAGCTATAGTCCTCCTCGAGCCCGATGACGGACCCAACTGAATTCATGACCTGCCGCCTCTGCGGCCAGAGGCACCGGTCAGTTCGCCTCGAGCCGGGCGAGCGGGCCCTTTGCGTGCGCTGCGGCGCCGCCCTGGCGCGGGGCTCGCGCCTCGGCTCCGACTCGGCCCTCGCATTCTCGATCACGGGAATGATAGCCGCGGTTCCCGCGGCGCTCCTGCCCTTTGTGCGGGCGGGCAAGCTCGGTGACGAGCGTATCAGCCGCCTCTTCACCGGAGTCGGCAGCCTCTGGGACGGCGGCATGCGCTCGCTCGCAATCCTCGTCCTCGTCTGCGGCGGGCTCATGCCCCTCGCCTTCCTCGCGTCCCTTGCCGCCCTCCACATTTCCGCGCGCCCCGGCCCCGACCGCCGCCGGGTTTTCCAGGCGGCCCGCGTGCTCGAGCGCTGGGCGATTCCCGAGGTCCAGGTGCTCGCCGTCCTCGTCGCCCTCATGAAGCTGGGAAGCGTGGTCGACGTGACGGTCGGGCCGGGATTCTGGTTCTACTGCGCGATGGCCCTGTCCCTCCTTGTCGCGGAGCGCTCCTTCAACCTCGAGGCGGCCGCATCCAGCGCTCCATCGGCAGGGACGGGCGCCACCTCCCCGCCATGAGCCGCGCCGCGCCGGCAGGGACAAGGGGAACCTCGACGGCCGCGGCCCTGGCGCTGGCCGCCGCGATCCTGCTCGTCCCGGCCAACCTCCTCCCCGTCCTCTCCACTGAATCGTCCGGGACCAACCGCAGCGACACCATCTTCTCCGGCACGGTCGAGCTGTGGCGGCAGGGCCTCGGGGGGATCGCCGTCATCGTGTTCACGGCCAGCATCCTGATCCCGATCCTCAAGCTCGGCGGCCTGGGCTGGCTCTTGCTGCGTTCCCACGGTCCAGCCCCGAGGGACCCTCGGCGCCTCACGCGGGTCTATGCCGCCATCGATTTCATCGGGCGATGGTCGATGCTCGATGTCTTCCTGGCCGCGTTCCTGACGGGACTCGTGCAGTTCGGCGAGTTCTCCACGGTGACGCCGCGCAGCGGCATCGTGGCCTTTGCCGCCGCGGTCGTGCTGACCGTGCTCGCCACCCAGGCGTTTGATCCGAGGGTCCTCTGGCGCGGCGAGCCCGCCCTCCCCTCGTGAGCACGCCCCCTGCGCCCGTGGTGTCCCGCGCCCACTCGTTTCCGCTGGTCTGGGTCGTCCCCGCCATCGCGCTCGCGGTCGGGGGATGGATGGGCTTCCGCGAGCTGGTGGACCGGGGCCCCATGATCACGATCGATTTTGCCGACGGCTCCGGGGTCGAGGCCGGGAAGACCATCCTCGAGTACAAGGGGGTCTCGGCCGGCACCGTGGAGTCCGTCGAGCTCAAGCCCGGACTCGGGGGCGTCAGCATCAGCCTGCGCCTGAAGCGGAGCGCCGCGGCGCTGGCGGACGCGGGCGCCCGGTTCTGGATCGTCCACCCCGAGATCGGGTTCTCGGGCGTGCGGGGGCTGGACACCCTGGTCTCAGGCGTGCGGCTCAACGTCATTCCCGGAAGCGGGGCGCGCCTCAAGCGCTTCACGGGGCTCGACAAGACCCCCGCGCCGGATGTCACGGACCAGGGCCGTTCCTTCATCCTGCAGTCCGACCAGCTCGGCTCCCTCACCTCGGGCGCCCCGGTGTTCTACAGGGAATTCAAGGTCGGGGCAGTCGAGGCGAGCCGCCTCTCCGGCGATTCGACGCAGGTGCTGATCCGCGTGCACATCGACGCCCCCTACGCGGACCTGGTGCGCACGAGCACCCGATTCTGGAACACGGGGGGATTCTCGTTCAAGGTGAGCCTCTTCGGCGGCGCCGAGCTGAAGGACACGTCGCTTGAGTCGCTGGTGACGGGCGGCGTCGCCTTTGCCACGCCCGATGCCGCGCCCCTCGCGCCGCCCGCCCCGGGCGACTCCGCCTTCCCCCTGGCCGCGGAGCCAGACAAGGAATGGCTCAAATGGGCCCCGAAGATCCCGATCAAGTCGCCGGAGGCCGCGCTGGATGCGCCGCCCAAGGCGGGGTTCCTGGGACCGCTCACCCCGTAGTCGGCCTCTCCCGCTGGAGCCTCTTCGGCCCGCTCACGCACGGGTTTCCCCTCTCGTAGAAGCGGAGCACCCGGTGGGCCTCCTTGGTGATGCCTATGCGCACGCTCTCGCCGATCGACGGGCGCGCCCGGCCCTTCGCCGGGGCGCCGAGCCAGAGCGGCCCGGGGGCGCACAGGTCCGTGCCGTCAAGGCGCCTGTCGATGTCGAACGCCGCCGCCAGGCAGCCGGGCCCGGACGCGAGCCTGCACGCCGGCGCTTTCCGGCGTCTCCTCATGAGGGCGATCCCCTCGGACGGCTCCAGGGACCGGACCAGGACGCCGCCGCCAAGCCCCTCCCTCTCCGCGGATACGTTGAAGCAGAACCAGGTCCCGTAGATGAAATAGACATAGGCGTGCCCGCGCTCGAGGAAGAGCGAGCGGTTGCGCGGCGTCACGCCGCGGAAACTGTGCGCCGCGGCGTCGCCGACCACATAGGCCTCCGTCTCGACGATGCGGCCGCTCATGCGGCCCCGCGGAGAGTCGTGGACGAGCACCTTGCCGATCAGGTAGCGCGCAAGCTCGGCCGTGTCTACCGGAAGTTCCTGGCGGCGCAGGCGCCGGTAGCGGTGCATTGGGTTTCCTTTCTGCCGGTTTCCTGTGCGAGGCGGGATTCTACCAGACGCCCGGCCACGCCACAAGGGCGCGGTCGCCCAAAAAGGGACCTGATCCGGGTTTGCGATTTGAAGCCGGAAGCCGCATAAGTCCCCAATGAACCGAAACAGCCCCGTTTCATTTGCCGCCGGCGTGCTGATGCTCTGCGCCACGGCGCTTGCCCAGGACCTGCCGCCAGCCAACCCCGAATCGGTCGGACTCTCCCCCGAGCGGCTCCAGCGGATCGCGAGCGCCGTCCAGCGGGACGTGGACGGCAGGCGGATTGCGGGAATGGTGACCCTCGTCGTCCGCCACGGCCATGTCGCCTGGTTCGACGCCCGCGGAGCGGCGGACCGCGAGGCGGGCAAGCCCATGCAGAAGGACTCGATCTTCCGGCTCTGCTCCATGACGAAGCCCATCACGAGCACGGCCGTCATGATGCTCTACGAGGAGGGGAAGTTCCTCCTCGAGGACCCCGTCTCGAAGTACCTTCCCGAGTTCAAGAACCCGAAGGTGCTGGTGAAACCCGCGTCCTACCCGTCCTACGCGGCGCCCGCCGAGCGCGAGATCACCATAAGGGACCTGCTGCGGCACACCTCGGGGCTGACCTACAACTGGAACCAGGACCTGGGAAAGGCCTACAACGAGGCCGGGGTCGCGAGTGGGATCCTGCAGTACGACGGGACGATCGGGGACAGCGTCCGGAGGCTCGCCACGGTCCCCCTCCTCTTCAACCCGGGCGACCGCTTCGAGTACAGCCTGTCGGTCGACGTCCTGGGGCGCCTGGTGGAGGTTGTCTCGGGTATGCCGCTCGACCAGTTCTTCCGGACGCGTATCTTCGAGCCGCTCGGGATGAAGGACACCTATTTCTACCTGCCCGCGGACAAGGTGGACCGGCTCGCGACCGCCTACACGTACTTTGACGGCAAGGGGCTGGGTCGCTTCCCGGACAAGCCGATCGCCGAGGGCACCCTGATCTACTCGGCCGACTACCCCTACAACGGCCCGAGGAAGCTCTTCTCAGGAGGCGCCGGCCTCTGCGGCACTGCGATGGACTACGCGAGGTTCTGCCAGATGATGCTTGGCGGCGGCAGGCTGGGCGACGTGCGCCTGCTCAGCCGCAAGTCGGTCGAGCTCATGAGCCACGACCAGTTGGGGAGGATCGACGCAGAAAGGGGCTTCGGGCTCGGCTTCGGGGTCGACGGCGCCAAGGGGCCGCTTCCCGAGATCGGGACCCCGGGCTCCTTCAACTGGGGGGGCTTCTTCTACACGGCCTTCGTCATCGACCCCAAGGAGGACATGATCGTCATCTCGATGGCCCAGCTGCACCCGACGGGCGACCTTGCGCTCGACGCGGAGGTAAAGGTCCTCGCCTACCAGTCGCTGGCGGATTGAAGCGCCATTTTTCTCGTAAATCGGCCCGGCGCCTGAATCGTCCGGCCCTGACCCATCCCTCCATGGCATCACCCAAGATTCTCCGGACGTTCCCCAACCCCGCGCGCGGGCGCGCCTACGTGATCGAGCACACCCACCACGAGTTCACCTCGATGTGCCCGATAACCGGGCATCCCGATTTCGGGTCCATCACCGTCCGCTATGTCGCGGACAGGAAATGCGTCGAGCTCAAGTCGCTGAAGCTCTATTTTCACGGGTTTCGCGACCGGGGCATCTTCTTCGAGGCCGTGACCAACAAGATCTGCGACGACCTTGGCACGCTGCTCAGGCCGAGGACCCTGACCGTGGTCTCGGATTGGAAGGGCCGCGGGGGCGTGACCTCGGTCATAACCGCCGAATGGAAGCCAAGGGGCCGCCCGAGCCGCTGAGGGCGCAAGCACGCCCCGGAGCCGGCCGCTAGCTCCGGCCCGGTGTTCCGGGCCCGCCACGGCCGCACGGAACGCAGTGCCTGCCGATCCGGCAATGGCCGCAAACCTGCTCCATCGCCTGCTGCGCCGACGCCTCGAAGGCGTGAATGAGCTCCCAGCGGAACCGGACGCTATGAACGGCGGGGATCGCCGCGCCGGGGCCGTCGGCGCCCGCGAGGACCTCGCTCAGGGCCCTCCTGCCGCTGCCCAGGAAGGGAAGGTGCAGCTCGAGCCTGCAGCGGCCCGGGATCACCTGCGGGAGCGCAACGGGTTCCGGCGTGCAGGCCGCGCGGGCGGCCGTGGGTGCGCGCAGCGCCGACCAGAGCTGCCGGAGCATCCGCTCCATGAGGTCCGTGAAAAGGGCATTGGATTCGACGCCCCGCCAGCCGGCCTCGCACTGGAGCAGGTCGGCCCACCGGCGCCGGATCGCCCCGTGGCTCTGCTCGCAGATCGAGAGATACCGCGGGTTCATCCCCCTGATTCTAGCCTCCTTTCGCGCCCCTTGGCTGCGCAGGGGTTGGCGTTTGCGGCGCAGTTCTTGCCTGGCGGCCAGGCGCCCTGGCACCCGGGCCCGCGGCGCCGCAACGGTTTCACCGGCGTTCCCGAGGCGGCCATAGGGACCCGATAATATTGTTGCAAATGATTGCTGGTTGATTACTTGCATTAGCAATGGCAATGCGGCCGCCCCTGCTCGCCCGGGAGCCAGGCAATTGATGCGGAGAATTAGGCAAGCAATGCAATGCGGGACCCGCCGTCGGCGGCTACACTTTCAACCGTCATGATCGAAACCATGGAAACCACGTCCCGACCGGCATCAGCATTCTGGCGCACCGCGCGCGACGGCGCCTCCTCGGCCGCCGATTCGGTGAGCACCATCCAGAGCCGGACCAACGTGTTCATCCACGGCGCCGCGGCGACGCCGACCCCCCTGATCGAGGCCATGTCCGCCCGCAGGGACCTTGAGGACGTCCGCCTCTACCACCTGCACACGGCCGGGCCGGCGCCCTTCGCGGCCCCCGGCCGCGAGAAGGAGTTCCTCTCGAATTCGCTGTTCGTGGGCGCACCCCTGCGCCCGGCGATCGCCTCGGGCCAGGCCGACTACGTCCCGATCTTCCTTTCCGACATCCCGGGCCTCTTCACGGACGGCTTCGTGAGGCTTGACGCCGCGCTCGTTCAGCTTTCGCCGCCCGACGAGCACGGCCTTTGCTCCCTCGGGACCTCCGCCGACGCGGCCAAGGCCGCCGTGGACACCGCAAGGCTCGTGATCGCCGAGATCAACGAGCAGATGCCCCGCACGCACGGCAACAACGTGGTGCCCTTCGCGCGGATCGACGCCTTCATCGCGACGAACAGGCCCCTCCACGAGCACAAGGCCGAGCCCGAGACCCCGACGGACGCCCGGATCGGGGAGATCGTCTCCAAGCTGGTCGACCACGGCTCGACGCTGCAGATGGGCATAGGCGGGATACCGGACGCCGTCCTCTCGCGCCTCCACGACAAGCACGACCTGGGCGTCCACACCGAGATGTTCTCGGACCGCGTGATCGACCTTGTCGAGTGCGGCGCCGTGACCAACAGGCTGAAGGCGGTCGGCCACGGGCGGATCGTGACCGCCTTCATCAACGGGACCCGCCGCCTGTTCGACTTCGTGGACGACAACCCGCTCGTGATGTTCTATCCGTGCGACTGGACCAACGACACCTCGATCATCCGGCAGAACCCCAAGGTGGTCGCGATCAACTCGGCCATCGAGATCGACCTGACCGGCCAGGTCTGCGCCGACTCGATGGGGCACCGCATCTACTCGGGCATCGGCGGCCAGATGGACTTCATCCGCGGGGCGGCGCTTTCACCCGGAGGCAAGCCCATCATCGCGCTTCCGTCGACCGCCAAGGGCGGGCGCCTGTCGCGGATCGTGGGCCAGCTGGCCCCCGGGGCCGGCGTCGTCACCACGCGCGGCCACATCCACTGGGTCGCGACCGAATTCGGCGCCGTCAACCTGCACGGGAAGAGCCTCCGCGAGCGAGGCGAGGCCCTGATCTCGATCGCGCACCCGGACTTCCGGGCGGAGCTTCGGCGCGACCTAGCCGCGGTGCGCCACTTCACGCCCGCGGGCTGACCCCGGCTCGGCGCGGCTCCCGGGCGTTCGTTTTCGACTGGCCCATTCTCCTGGCGCGCCTATCGCTGCCAGCCGTCCATGATTGGTCCCACGCCAAACGCCCGAATCGCCCGGCTGCTCCTGGCGCTTGGCGGCCTCGCCGCGATCCCCCCCCTTGCCGTTGCCCAGCAGGCCAATCTCAAGTCCCACGAGGTCAACGCCGACCTGAGCGTCACCTTCCGCTATTACGCTCCGGCGGCCAGGCAGGTGACGGTGCAGCTGGACTACGACCACCATCCGATCCCGCTGGCCAGGGGCGCCGGCGGGGTCTGGACCCTGACGACGGCGCCGCTTGGGCCCGCCGTGCACATGTACGCTCTCGAGGCCGACGGCGTCCCCGTACTGGACCCGCTCAACCCCTCGGTTGACCCGAACTTCGTCTACCTGACCAACCTGGTGCGCGTGCGGGGTCCCACGCCCCAGCCCTGGGACGTGACCGACGTCCCGCACGGCGTGACGCACCACCACACCTACCGCTCAGGGCTCATCCTGGGCCTGCCGGATGGGATCGAGGATTATTACGTCTACACGCCTCCCGGATACGACGCCGCAAGGGAGAAATCCTACCCCGTCCTTTACCTGCTCCACGGCTGGAGCTCCTCCGCCGACGCCTGGCTGGCCGGCGGCCAGGCCAACCTGATCCTCGACAACCTGATCGCGCAGGGCCGCGCGGAGCCGATGATCGTGGTCATGCCGCTCGGCTACGGGGACTTCTCCTTTGTGACGGGCGTCTCCGGCCAAGGGAACAATGAGGCGGCGGTTGCGAGGAACATGGACCTCTTCGGCAGGGCGCTCCTGACAGAGACGATCCCCCAGGTGGAAGCCGCCTACCGGGTCTCTTCGAACAGGGAGGACCGGGCGATCGCCGGCCTCTCCATGGGAGGCGATGAGAGCCTTGTCATCGGCTTGAACCACCCGGAAGTGTTCGCGTGGATCGGCGCCTTCAGCTCGGCGGTCAACTATGGGCGCTTCGACAGGGTCTTCCCGAAGCTTGGCCCCGGGGCTGCCGCCCCCATCCGGCTTCTCTGGGTCTCCTGCGGGACCGGGGACCCGCTCATAGCCGCCCATCGGAAGTTCGTTGCCTGGCTGAGGACACGGTCGGTCCAGCCGGCCGCAGTCGAGACTCCGGGCATCCACAACTGGCCCGTGTGGCGCCAAGACCTCGTAAGCTTCGCCCCGCTGCTGTTCAGGGCCCCTGCGCCCCGGTAGCGGCAGGGCCGCCTGCTGCGGCGCGCATCGGGCCGGCCCAGCGGCCCCCCCTTCAAGACCCCATGGCGCCCGGCCGGCCCTCGGTGTACCCTTGGGCGCACACATTTCCCCATGGCCACAATCGAACCTACCTGGCGCACCTTCCAAAGCGTCACCTGCAGCGCGGAGGCCGCCGCCTTCTCCGAAAACTGCAGCTTCTCGCTGGCGACCCTCGAGATAGACTGCCCTCCTGGAGCCACCTGCTTCGCGCTCACGGAACAGGAGCACCCGGATGTCTGGCGCTGGGCCGTGGTTGATTCGGCGGGCCGCGTGGTCGACCACGGATGCGAGCCCACGCAGGGGATCGCCAAGACGGTCTCCGCGAGCGCGCTCGCCTTATTCGGCCTGCGGTAGGAGGGCCGTCCGCCCGGCTTCCGGAGGCGGACCCGGGCAAGCCGGAGGGCCGCGTAGGACAAACGCCGACTGAACAATCAGCGCAATACCGGCATAAGCGCCCGGGGGATTCCCGTAGAGTGGCGCAATGACGCGACTCATCGGCGGCATCTCGGGACCGCTGATCATCCTTGTCTCCGCCACCCTGGGTGCCGGAGCGACTCCCGCCACCGAGGGCGGCCGTGCCGCGGACGCGACAGCGGCCGCGAGCAACCCCCTGGATCAGCTGCGCCGCGACGCGGAGACGGGCAACGTGAAGGCCGAATATGTGCTTGGGTGCTGCTACAACGGCGACCATGGCTTCCCGAGGGACCCGGCAAAGGCGGCCGAGTGGTGGGGAAGGGCCGCCGCGCAGGGTCACGCGGAGGCGCAGTTCTGCCTCGGGCTGAGCTGCTTCCTCGGGGAGGGCGTCGCCAAGGACGCCGCCGAGGCGGTGAAATGGTGGAGGAAGGCGGCCGACCAGGACCAGGCGGACGCCCAGTACTTCCTGGGACTCAGCTACCGCACGGGCCTCGGCATTCCGAGAAACATGCCGCAGGCCATATTCTGGCTGAAAAAATCAGCCGGACACGGGAACAAGGCCGCCCAGGGCCAGCTGGCGGACATCGCCGCTTCGCCGGGCTGACCGGGCTCCGATTCCCCGCCCGGTCGGGGCCCGGCTGATTCCGGTGGCGCGATGAGGCGCGGTCAGGGACACCGGTCAGTAGTTGGCCGCCGCACGGACGGCGCTTGCCGGCTTGTCGAGGTCGCCAAGAAGCTCCGGGGCGACGACCGCGAACGGCGTCGAGCCGTACGAGAGCAGCCGGTCGTGGAAGTCGCGAAGCGAGCCGCGGGAACCCATCCTCTTCATGTAGTCGCCGAGAAGCGTCTCGAGCTGGAGGCGGCCCACCGTGTAGGAAATGACATAGCCCGGACCCAGGGCGATACCCTGGACCGCGGCCTCGGACGCGTCCCGTGTGAAGCCCGACTCCGCCGCGAAGAAGTCCACCGCCTGCTGCACGGACCATTCGCCGGACGCGAGCCTCGGGTCGACGATCGCACGGGCGCCGCGGACCCGCTCCCAGCGCGCCGTGTACAGCCGGGCGTCCAGGTCGTCCCCGTAGAGCCCCAGCCTCACAAACATCTCCTCGCCGTAATAGGCCCAGCCTTCCTGGAAGACCTCGCTGTGCTGGGTCTTGCGGATGAAGTCGGGGTGGCGCCTCGCGATCGACAGCTGGAAGAAATGCCCGGGCATCGCCTCGTGGGCCGCCGTCGACCATATGCGGTCCCGGTCGAAATCCTCGTTCATGTCGAGGCTTGCGGCCGCATCGGCAAGGGACTTGGGCGGCGTTATGAAATAGAACCCGGTCGTGGACCTTGAGAAGAGGCGCGGCGAGTTCATCGACGCGCCCGGGGACACCGGCTGGAGGAACGCGGGCGTCTCCACAATCTCCATCGAACCCAGCCACTCGGGCACCGACACGACGTCGTGGTCCTTGACGAACTGCGCCAGCTCGCCGATCCGCGCGCGGTAGTAATCGACCAGGGCGGGGCCGCCGGGCGCCAATCCGCCGCCGGTCGACGGGCCGAATGGGGTTCCCCTCTTGCTTGCCAGCGCCGTCAGCCAGCCCTCCTCGGACCATCCGTGGGCCAGCTCGTCCCGCGCCATACGCTCGACGTCCAGGGCGTCGTAGGGAAGAAGCATCTCGTCACGGAGCATCTGGTCGTAGGCAGCCCGGCCAATCGCGAAATTCTCGGGCCACGACGCCGCACGCGCGTCAAGGTAGGCCTTGGTCTGCGCCACCTTTGCCAGGAGGGCGTCGCGCGCGCCGGTGAAGCGGCCGAACGCATCCGGACGGGCTGCCAGCTGCGCCTTTGCGGCGTCGGTCAGCGCACCGCCTAGGAAATCGGGGACGCCCGCAAGACGCTGGCTCCCGACTGTTCCAAAAAGCCGCCCCGGCTGCGTCGCAAGTCTCTGGCCCGCATCAATGTATGCCGGCCCCTTCGCGAGGCGCGCGATGATGTCGTCCCACGCCCGGTCCAGGTCGGGCTGCCGCGCGCCGTCGCGCCCCACGATGGGGAGATTCAGGAACTGCGTGAAGATCGCGTCGGTGAGATCCAGGCTTGCATCCGCGTAATTCCTGCGGTCGGACTGGCGCACGAGGAGCTCGTTGAGCTCCGAGTCGAGTGTCGCCCTGAGCAGCATCGCGTCGTCCCGATCGACGAGACTGGCGCCCGGGCCCGCGATTCCGTCCAGCTGGCTTTTCCACCCCTGAAGAAGCGTGATGTAGTCCGCGCGGGCCTTCTCGCTCGGGGTGTCCAGCAAGCCGTCGTATTTCGTAAGCCCGAGGTTCGTGCCCTCGATCGGGTATAGCTCGGCCGTCTTGAAGGTAACCTCCTCGGCCAGCTTCATGAGGCGCTCGTGGGTCGAGGGCCCGGCGGCCACGTTGCCCGAAACAGCGGCGATAGCAGCGCCCCAAAGCGCCCAGGGGATGAATTTCATGCGCATCTTGGATCCTCGTGCACCGTCCGGCAATTGCGGTGTCCGACTAACCTGCCCGAGAGGCGCGCCTTGCTGCGACACATTTCTATCGGGCTAGCAGCCTCGCCCCCCTCAGGAGCCGGCGCGCGCCCGGGGACGCTAAGGCAGCCTCCCCGCCCTCCTCCCATGCGCCCCCCGAATCGAGTTGCCAGGGGCGCAGGCCATCCCGCCCTCAGGGCCTCAATTGGATCGATCCTCGCCGCACAGCAGGACCGACCCGGCCCGTCACGAGCAGGCTGCCGAGCGCCCGGACGCCTCGGCCGCCTGAGGCGCTGCGCGTGCTGCGCTGGATCACCTAGGCGAGGTTTGAGCGCAGGATGTGCACGACCGGCACGAGGCCGATCAGGAGGCCGGACGCGTGCCATTTCCGGCAGGGCTGGCACCCTTGCATTGAGATAGTGCCGGCGCGGGGCAGTTCGGTGCGGCGACCACAACCTCGGCTTGGGAAGACCCGGGACTGGTTTGCACGACACTCGCGGCCTGTCGTGTCGCTCCATTCAGGAATCCAGGCCCAGGCCACAAGGCGTCCCGTTCGGGCCATAGAGTCATTCCCATCAGTTCCAATCCTCAATCCCGCGACGCCGCTTGCGCTGGGCTGGGGACAGACCGACCTTCCGTCCCATCGAAATGCTTTGCACCTCTAGGCTTTCATTCCTGCTGGCGTTTTCAAGCGTGGCGCACGCCGTGCCCCCGTCGCCAGCGGCGATCGGAGCCCGGATCATCGAGGTCATGAGCGCCACGGGGTCAAAAGGCATGGCCGTGGCGGTGGTCGACGAAGGACGGGTGATCTATGTCCATGCCTTCGGGGTGCGCAATGCCAACGGCGATCCGCTGACGACCGACACCATAATGTATGGCGCTTCCCTGACTAAGACTGTGATGGCCTTTGTGGCCCTTAGGCTTGTCGACGATGGAAAAATCGCACTGGACACTCCCATCGCCGACTATTTGGACCACCCGTTGCCAAGCTATGGGCCCGACCCGGTCTTCCCTCGCAAATACGGCCCCTATGGGGATCTCGCCGGAGACGAGCGCTGGCGCAGAATAACGCCGCGAATGGCGCTGACCCATTCAACCGGCTTTGCAAATTTCGCCTTCTTGGAGCCGGACGGAAAACTGCGCATCCATTTCGAGCCCGGAACACGCTTTGCCTATTCGGGAGAAGGCTTCGTGCTCCTGCAATTTGCGATCGAGCACGGGAAAAAGGGCAATGGGCTGGGCGTCGATGTTGGAGAACTGGCGCAAAGGAACATCTTTGACCCGTTGGGAATGACGCGCACCAGTTTGAAATGGCGCGCCGATTTTGCCGACAATTATGCCGATGGCTGGAATGAGAAGGGCCGCGTCGAAGAGCACAGCCGGCGATCCAAGGTTGGGGCGGCCGGGTCGATGGATACGACCATCACCGATTTTGCCAAGTTCGCGGCCGCCCTGGTGTGCGGTTGGGGCCTTTCCCCGGCGTCGCACGCCGAAATGATGAGACCCCAGGTGCACATCACCACGAAGACGATGTTTCCGACCCTCCAGCCAGACCTTCCCGAGGACCAGCAGAGAAAGGATCTTTACGCGGGGTTGGGAGTCGTCGTTTTTGACGGACCGCAGGGTCCCGGCTTTCATAAGGGTGGCCACGACGATACGACCGCCGACACGATGGTTTGCATCATGGCGGGAAGGCGTTGCGTGGTTATTCTCTCTAACGATGTTCGATCGGAGGCCGGCTTCCCCGATGTGGTCGACTTCATCCTTGGCGACACCGGCATGCCTTACGGCTGGTGACCGCCGCCGTATTTGCCATCGGTTGAGTCCGCCGCTCGAGCCGGAGTGATCGTCGACCGAAGGGCCACCTCAGTCCCCATCCCTGCGACGTCAACGCGCCTGGCGAGTGTTCCAGGATCCGCCGATTCCGGGGCATCCCACCTTGTCGCACGTCGTCCGCCCGCAGGAGGCGGGGGCGCTACTTCGATTCCTCAATCGTCTGCTTTACGGAATCCAGGAGTCTCCTCAACGCCTCGAAATCGTTTCTGTTCATCGCCGCATCTCTGTCGTTTCCAGCCTTGGATACGTCGACCTGTTCGGCGCGGGATGCATAGATCCGCATTCCAGACGCCGAGTCCTCGAAAAGGAAATCCTCAAATTCCCGGCCGTGCTTGTCGCCGCCCATCGCAGCCTGAGCCAATTTTCGAAGCGCCGGCATCGGGCGGGACAGCTGCAATCCCTTTTCCAGGTCGGCATCCACCGTGAAGCCCTCCTTTGCCGCGTAGGCCACGATCGCCACCTTGATCGCCTCAAGATCATGGGACGAGATGCGTACCGTCGGCCCGGGTGCCTCTTCCCAATCGATAGATTGAGCCGCATCGGACAGATAGGTCCGGCGAACGGCATCCTCCATTGCGATCAGCCCGAGCGCGGCGAGCGCCGTCTTGCGATCGTGCACGAACAGGCCCAGCCAGAAGCCCTGATCCAGCCTGTATAAGCCGTTGCTTCCCTGGGGGTTGTCGTGCAGGAACATCCGCTGGCGGTCGCTCGCGCCCCTTTCGCTCTTCTGGTCGGCAATCCAAACCTCGGCATAATCCGGGCCCAACAAACGCCCGGTCGCAACATAGCGCACACCCGCGACAGCCTCCATCCTCACGTCGGCCTCTCCCGCGTCGATTGACGTCACTCCCAGCAACCCCTTGTGATCGAAATAGCCGTCGATGCGGATCGTGTGCGGGCCCGGTGTGAGCGGGAAAATTCCATGCTGCTGTCCGGAGGCGACAAATTCTCCGTCGATCCAGAAAACCCGGAAGTGGTTCCCACCGCTTGTCGACCATTCGACGGAGGCATTGCCCGCAGAATCAATCGCGCTCGCAAGGTCATCGCGCTTCGGCCCCGGCGCCGCACAGCCCGCGATAACCGCGGCAAGAGCAAAGGCTCCACGAGGGAAACGAACCGGCGAAAACATCGGGCCCCATAGTGTGTCCCCCAAGGGGAAAATCAACCCCCGGTCGCCGGGCGATAACGGGTTTGATTGAAAGTCGCCCCATTGGACGGGTCCGTCCGGCGGAATCGGACCGATACGCCAACAGGCCGCGGCCTTTGAGGATCAATGGGGGCAAAAGCTCGGCTTAGACGGCGGCCCGCTGGATTGCGCGCCACCGACGCCTCGCCGCAGAAATCATTTTCGTGCCTGGTTATTTGGGAAGTTAACTCCAGTTCCAAAAAAACACTCATTCTCGATTATCTTCCCCTCCTTTAACTTAAAACGCTCGGTGTTCCGAAATAATCTGCCGTCGTTCGTCCAGCCATTGTAGGTTACAAAGGCGTCATCCCCGGCAACAACCACCTTCTCCAGGTCAAACTTCCGGGTGTTGATGGAATTGGGCCAGCACCTTTCCTTGTACTGCTTCAGATTGATATGATCATCACCTGCAGGGCTGGTGAAAGTGAATCCGTCGGCGAGAATCAGCTCCAGCATATGCCAATCCTTTTTTTCGTAGGCGGCGTAATATTCGCGAACGACCTTTTCGTTCGTAACAATATCCGGCGATTTCTCGGCGAAACACGCAATGGCGGACATGGCTATCCATACCCTGACGAGGTTGGGGAACATTTTGGTCGTATTCATATGCTGGGAGGAAACCGCTTGGTCAGCTTTCTCGGGACTCGGGTGAGTGTATCCGTTGCCGTGAATCCCCATCAAGGCTGGGATCGGCGAATCTTGAGTTTCGCGGGTCGGGAGGCGGAGGTCCAGATTTTCGGCGCATCTCGGCTCCAGGTGGCTAACGAATGTCATTCAAGACACCGAACCGCGGCGTTTCAGTGAGCGTCGTCAGGTTGACTGGTCCTTGCCGTGACGTAACCAGGAAGGCCCATTTTGGGGAAAGGCAACCGTGCTGAGGATTGAAGGCCTAAGGAGAGCGAGGGTTCGTAGATTTCTCATGCAAATGTGGGGTGCCCCCCTGGCATAACACCCGCCGCAGCCGCTTCCCTTCAACCAAGGGCCACCATGGCTTTCATCCTTGGTTCAGCTAGGCCCGATGAAAATGCAGAAACACGATGATAGCAGCCGCAACAGCCAATAGGCCCACGAGCAATATCGGCACGGGCACTCTGGCTTCCTTAATGCGGAGGTATTGAATGCTGCTCGCCGCCGGTTCTGAGCGGCTCCCCCCACGAGGCCTCGGCGGCTCGTCGGCGGGAATGCTTGATGGGGAATCCGGGCTTTCTTTGGGCATGGTTCTCGAATCTCCAAGATGAATAACACCGGTCGGCCACTTTTGCCCCTGCCTTTGTTTTGTGCGATCGGGAAACGGTCATTTTTGGATCAGTAACCTCAAGACAGTGGAGACCAGAAATCATTGAGAGACTGATAGGATACTTGATCAATATATCGATCAGAAGCCGATTTAACACCGAACGACCTGGTAGGCACCGTTCATCAATGCGAATGACCATTCACGAAGTCGGGCGCGCCAATAAAGCCATTTTTGCTACTTGTCCTTCGGAATGATTATACTCAGACGGCGTGAAACATCTACGTGCTCTAATGATTCCCGCGGTGGTGCTTTCTTCAATAGCGCTACTGGGACAAACGGTCCAAACCCCTGGGCAGAAACCGAGTGACCTTGATTCTAAGACAGCCGAGAGCGCAAATCACGTAGGAGTCAATGAGGCGGTGCAAAGGGCGGCTGAAAGCGCCCGAGCCAGCTTCGATGCAGAATCCTCCAAAGAGGTGCCGGGGGCAAAGCTGGTTGATGTAGGCGGCCGGAAGATGGAGATTCTAACCGGAGGGCATGGCAACCTCACAGTGGTCTTTGAGTCTGGACTCGGAGCAGGACTAACTTCGTGGAGCGATTTTGCTCCTAAGATATCGGAGTATGCACGATGGGTATGCTATTCTCGGGCCGGATACCGGAAGTCCGAGAGCGTTGAAGGCTTAAGAACTCCTCGCGAGATCGCTCAGGAGCTTCATTCGCTTCTTGTGTTCGGAGGCTTCAAACCGCCATTTGTCTTGGTCGGCCACTCGTTAGGGGGGCTTTATGTTCGCGAATTTGCAGCCTTATATCCAGGTGATGTCGCCGGGTTGGTTCTCGAAGACCCAGCCTACGAAAGGGAACAGATCGATCTAAAGACTATCGCGCCTGAAAGCTTCGCCATGCTTACGGCGGTCCCTCCCTGGGCACCGGGAAGAATCAAGAATGAATTGGCGGGCGTCGCACAAGTTTACGACACTGGAGCCCTCGACGTAGATGGTAAGCTGCCAAATATTCCCGTGGCCGTATTGATGTCTATGAAACTGCCTTCAGGTGCGCCTCCGGCGCTAATGCCAATATTCGAAAAACTCTTGCTGGCCAAACGAGCTGCAGACGAATCGCTTCTGCACGAATCGACATTTTGCATGCAAATCGTGAGCAGTCGAAGTGGACATGTAATCCACGTGGATGAACCGGACCTTACATTGGACTCAATTCGATGGGTTGTAAGAGCTGCGGACGAGGTGCAATTGAAAGGAAACAGCAAACTGTAGGTATACCGTCCAGAACACCTCAGCTATTGGGACAGCGCTCCAGTCTTCATTCATCGAAAGCAATGCCAGCCCGTTGAAGACCGGCCCCGGTGCGGCGCAGCAGTCCTTTCTGCCCGATAGGGGCCCAATCCTTGGAGGAGCCGCCGTGACCGTCTAGGGATCAAGGCCCATGAGGAGCTCGATCACCTCAGCCTTTCCCTCCTCCGAGGATGCCACATACAGGGGAATGGCGTTGCCCAGCACAGCCTCGGGGCTCGACAGCCAATGGGAGGCCATTTCGGGCGACCCCAGGTAGTCGATAGCGGCAAGCACGACCTCCGCATCGGCCCGTTCGAGCGAGCCTCGCAGGCGGCAAAGGCGTTGGATCTCGCGGTCCAGCACGGCCTCAACCTTCAGGCGCTTGCTCAATAGCCGAATGCCAAAGAGCCTGCCCAAATCCGCAGCGACCCGTGGCTCGTGCGGGTGTCCCGCTGAGGGCTGCGTGGCCGGGCGGCGGGATCTGGCCGAGGGCATCATGGCCCGTCTGCCGAGGAGATTTGCAGCCCGGCCATCATTCCGTGCGCAGGGAGACGATGGGGTCGATCCTGGCTGCCCGCCAGGCCGGCACCAGACTTGCGAGGAGAGCGACCAAAGTGAGCCCCGCACTGGCGGTGAGGAAGGTCACCGCGTCGAAGGTGCTCGTTTCGAAGAGCAGGCTTTGGAGGATGCGGGTGAGCGCCAACGACCCAGCGAGCCCTATGGCCAGCCCGACCAGCACCACACGCATTCCACCCCCCACGACCAGTCGCATGATGTCAGCGGCCGTCGCCCCAAGGGCCGCGCGGATTCCCAGCTCCCTTGTGCGCCGGGTGACATTCCATGAAACGACGCCGTAGATGCCGACGGCTGCCAGCGCGCTCGCCATGCCTGCGAAAAGGCCCAGGAGCACCGTGCTGAAACGGCTCTGGCGAAGGCTGTCCACGATCGTCGACTCCATCGTGGCCATCGCCTGAACCGGCTGGGAGGGGTCCGTCGCCGTGACGATCGACCGCATCCCGGAGGCGGCCTTCGTCGGATCACCCGCCGTCCGCACCAGGACGAACATGGTGTTGCGGAAGATATTGGAGTCCCATGTCTGGTCGACAGGCACATAGGCCGCCGGGGGCGGCACGGAATCGAGACCGAAATAGCGCGCGTCCTGCACGACACCGACCACGCGGGACCAATTGAACTTATCGAGGCCCTTCGGAAGCAGGCCCGGCTTGTTCAGGTTGTCGGGAAGCCCGAGCATGACGCTCTGTCCGAGCGGGTCCTTGCCTCCGAGGAACTGCTTCACGGCCGCCTCGTTCAGGATGATCACGGGCTCGGTCCCAGCGCGGTCAGCCTCCGTGAAGGCCCTTCCCTTGGCCAGCCGAAGCCCCTGCGCCGCGAAATAGTCGGCCGTCACCGCGCTGAATTGGACACCCGTCAGGTCCTTGAAGCTCGAATAGGTCTTGTCACGCGTGATGAGCGGCAGGCCCCCGCCCCCGAGCAGCGGGACATTGCTGGACGCTGCAACGCTCTGGACGCCCGGGAGAAGCTTCGCCTTCTCCACCACCTCCTCGAAGAACCGCGTGGCCTGGAGACCCGAGGGGTATCGGGATGTCGGGAGCTTGACCGTCATGACGAGCAGTCGGGATGAATCGAAGCCCGGCTTCACCGACTGCAGCTTGCCAAAGCTGCGGATGAGCAGTCCTGCTCCGACGAGGAGGACGAGCGAAAGGGCGACCTCTCCCACGATCAGGCCCGAGCGCACGCGGGAGGCCCTGGGACCGCCGGTCCCCCGGCCGCCCTCCTGCATGGCCCCCGAAAGCTGGCCGCGCGCCACGCCAAACGCGGGCAGGAGCGCGAACAGCAGCATCGTCGCCATGCAGGCGGCAAAAGAGACGAGCAAGACCGGCATGTTGACGCTGATGACCGACTCGGCGGGTATGGCGTCCTCGGGCAGCATCGCGAGAAGCCCGCGCAGCCCCCAGGCGCCGACCAAGATGCCAGCTCCTCCCCCCAGCGCCGCAAGCGGCACACACTCGAGCAGGACCTGGAGGACAAGGCGCGAACGGCTGGCGCCGAGCGACGAGCGAATGGCGAACTCTCTGTGGCGCGCATTGGCCCGGGCGAGCAACAGGTTGGCGACGTTGGCGCAGGCAATCAGGAGCACGAAGCCTACCGCGCCCAGGAGCACGAGCAGGGACCCGCGGATGGAGCCCGTCACATTCTCCATGAGGAGGGACGCATGGGCGCCCACGGTCCGGTTGGTGT
>CAZNNO010000021.1:0-47865 GCA_964574435.1 uncultured Opitutaceae bacterium | reverse complement strand
TCCGTGATGGCCTTCTGCTCCTCCATCATGTTGATGACCGGATCCGCGCACTTGGGGTCAAACTCGGTGCTGTTCGCGCCCCGGATCATGAGGACATTGCGCGCGATCTCGATGACCGCGATCTGCAGGCCGAGGCAGAGACCGAAATACGGGATGCCCCGCTCCCTGGCGTACCGGGCGGCCGCTATCTTCCCCTCGGTGCCCCGGTCCCCGAATCCCCCGGGCACCAGGATCCCGTCAAGGCCCTTCAGCAGCGCCATGCCTCCCTTCTTCTCCAGGTCCTCGGCGTCTATCCTCCTCACGTTCACCCTGCAGGTGTTCGCGATTCCCGCGTGGGTGATCGACTCGTAGACGGACTTGTACGCGTCCTGAAGCTCGATGTACTTGCCGACGACGCCGATCGTCACCTCGTGCCTCGGGTTCAGGATCCTCCTGACGATCTCGATCCAGATGTTCCTCTTCGGGGCCGGAAGCGAGTACCCGAGCAGGTCGAGCACGAGCTCGTCCAT
Source organism: uncultured Opitutaceae bacterium (assembly GCA_964574435.1). GTDB lineage: Bacteria > Verrucomicrobiota > Verrucomicrobiia > Opitutales > Opitutaceae > Palsa-1447. The sequence continues at coordinate 47,356 of CAZNNO010000021.1, read as the reverse complement.
CCCCTCCTTGTGGAGCGCCAGGGGCAGCTGGTAGATCGAGGCGTCGACATCCCGGCATTCGATGACCGCCTTCACCGAGACGTTGCAGAACATGCTCAGCTTGTCCCTCAGGTCCAGGTCAAGGGGATGGTCGCACCGGCACACGAGCACGTGGGGCTGGATGCCTATCTCGCGCAGCTTCGCCACCGACTGCTGGGTGGGCTTTGTCTTCAGCTCGCCGGCCGCGGCCAGGAACGGGACCAGGGTGACGTGGATGAAGACGACGTCCTTCGGCTTCATCTCGACGGCGAACTGCCTCATGGCCTCCAGGAAGGGAAGCCCCTCGATGTCGCCGGTCGTGCCGCCGATCTCCGTTATCAGGACGTCGACGTCCTTCCCGCCGGCGTAGATCCGCTCCTTGATCTCGTTCGTGACATGGGGGATCACCTGCACGGTCTTGCCGAGGTAGACCCCGCGCCGCTCCTTTTGGATCACGCTCTCGTAGATCTGGCCCGAGCTCAGGCTGTTGAGCCGCGAAAGCCTTCCGCTCGTGAACCGCTCGTAGTGCCCGAGGTCGAGGTCGGTCTCCGCCCCGTCCTCGAGGACGTAGACCTCGCCGTGCTGGTACGGGCTCATCGTCCCCGGGTCGACATTCAGGTAGGGGTCGAATTTCTGGATCCGGACCCTCAATCCCCTGAGCTCAAGCAGCGCGCCAAGTGCCGCCGCGGTGAGCCCCTTGCCAAGCGAAGAAACAACTCCGCCTGTCACGAAGATGTATTTCATCTGAGAGGGTTAAACGCCGGCGCCCGAGGCGCGCAAGATTCTTCAAACGGCGCGGACCCACTACTTGAGAAAAAGCCACACCGCAGTGAGGCCCGCGGCGACGACGAGCCCGAGGAAAAGCATCCACAGGGCCGCCTTGACAACCTTCAGGACCACCCAGAGCACGACGACGGCCGCAACCCCCGCACAGGCAACGACGAACCAGTGGGGATACTCGGAGACGGAATCGAACATGCCACATGATGGCATTGCCGTGCCTCCCAAGCAAAATGAATTGCCGAACTCCGCCCGCGACCTCCAACTCTGCCCCATGGGTCAGAAGAACGTGAACTCCAAGCCCCAGCTGCTCGCGTGGCTGCTCTGCGACGGCGTCCACATCGATCCTAGCTCCGGGAAGCACACGATACTCGGGGTCTTTTCCAACATCATGGCGAAGCGGTTCCCCGTCGTGCATCCCCACATGGTCTGGTTCATGACCCTGACCGACGTCGCGGCCGGCGCCCACAAGATGCGGATTTCCATGAGCCTCGACCCGACCGACCCGAAGCCCCTGATCGAGCGCCCCTTTGAGTCCCAGGGGCCGCTCGTGCGGATCAACCTTATCAATGAGATTAGGAACCTGACTTTCCAGGAGGCCGGCGAATACTCAATCCTCATCGAGATAGATGACGAGCCGCTCCTCGCGACGAGCCTGACCGTCGCGGAGTGAAGCTCGCCCATGAAAAAGGCAGCGCCCGAATTTGACCTTGCCGGGGTAGGCTCCCCGATCGTGGACCTAACGGCCCGGGTCCCCGAGTCCTTCCTGGCCAACATCTCCGGCGAAAAGGGGGGCATGGTCCTCGTGGATGACGCGGAGATGGGCCGGATCCTCTCCCTCCTGGCCGCGCCGCCCAGCGTAACCACCGGGGGCTCGGCCGCCAACGCGGCCTACAATGCGGCGCGCCTCGGGCTGAAGACGACATTCGTGGGGAAGCTCGGCAACGATTCGCTGGCGCAGGCCTACGTGGAGCGCTTCAAAGAGGCGGGCGTCGACGCCGGCCGCTTCAAGCGGGGCTTGGTGGCAAACGCTCGGTGCCTTGCCCTTGTCACGCCGGACGCCCAGCGCACCATGCGCACGAATCTCGGGGCGGCGATGACCCTCTCCCCAGCGGAGATCTCGGCGGCGGATTTCCGGGGGGTCCGTCACGCGCACATCGAGGGATACCTGGTCTTCAACCGGCAGCTATGCGAGGCCGTCCTCAACGCGGCCCGCGCCGCAGGCTGCACGATAAGCCTCGATCTTTCGGCATTCGAGGTCGTGAACGCCGAGAGGGACTGGATGTTCTCCCAGTTCGGCCGCGGGATCGACGTTGTATTCGCGAACGAGGACGAGATACGAGCCCTCTTTCCCGGAAACGCGGACGGCTACGAGGCCCTGGCCAGGGAGCTCGCCTCGCACGACGTGATCGCGGCGGTCAAGCTGGGACGCGACGGCGCATGGATAGCCGACGGGAACGAGGTGCACAGGATAGCGCCTGTGCGGGTCTCCGACGCGGTGGACACCAACGGCGCCGGCGACGCGTGGGCCGCGGGTTTTCTCTTCGGCTACCTGAAGGGGCTCTCAATCGGGGAAAGCGGAGCGGTGGGATCCGTCCTCGGCGCGGAAACCGTGCGCCATGTCGGCCCCTTGATCCCAGCTGCGGCGTGGGAATCGGCGAAGAGCCGGGCTCTCGGCAGTTTTGTAAGAGGCAAGTGATTGTTGCCTATAAGGTTGTGTGGAAGGTTCGGCATTTCGTTGACAGATTACTCTGCAATAGAGAGTACTTTGTAATGCAAATTTCCCCCGAGGAGGCAGCCAAGGCTTTACAGGAGATCGAGGCTTCGCGCGCCGCTATGCGCCGCGCGATCCTGACACACAGGGGCTACCTCTATCTCTGGATCTGGGGATGCGCCTGGGTCGCAATGTCCCTGCTCAACTGGGCCTATGATTACAGGGCCGGGCCCGCCGACTGGCTGATCGTGGGCGGGGGGGTCCTGGCGAGCCTCGGGATCGGTCTCTTCCAGGGCACGCGGATCCGCAGCAGGATCGACAGGCGCTTCGCCGCCGTCTGCACCACGCTGCTCGTTTTCGGGTACTTGGTCTGGCCCGTCTTCTTTGGCGTGCCCGGCCACGGCTCCCTGGCCGCCCTCTGGGGCGGGTTCCATTCCTACAAGGCGGCCTATGGCTACTTCACCGTCGTCTGGATGCAGCTCTACATCATCGGCGGGATCTGGTTCGACAACTTCCTCATCTGGGTCGGCCTCGTTGTCACAGCTCTCGTGATCGCCACTTTCGTGTTCATCCCCGCGCTATTCTGGGCGTTGACGCTCCTGTGCGGCGTCATCCTGCTCGGCAGCGGATTCTACGTTCGCCAACTTTGGCGGTAACATCCCATGGACTCGATCGATTCTATCATTCACCAGCCGGCCCGCCTGCAAATCATGTCCGCGCTGTGCCAATTGAAGGAGAACGAACGCGTGGATTTCACATTCCTGAAGGACCGCCTCGGCCTGACCGACGGCAACCTGGGCTCCCACCTGGGGACGCTCGAGGGCGCGGGTCACATCGCCGTGGACAAGGAGTTCGTCGCGCGCCGGCCGAAGACCTTTGTTGCCGTGACCCCGGCGGGCCGGCGCGCCTTCGCGAGCCACGTCGCCGCGCTCCAGGCCATCCTCAACCCGAGATGAAGGGCCCTTCCCCACTTCTCTCGGCGAAGGGAGTCGTCAAGCGCTTCGGGTCGCTCGCCGCCCTAGACGGGGTCTCTCTGGACATAGCCCAGGGAGAGTTCTTCGGCCTCCTCGGCCCCAACGGGGCCGGCAAGTCGACCTTCATGTCGCTCGTCTCGGGCTTGAGGGAGGCCGACGGCGGGACGCTGACAGTCAACGGGGAGGGGGTCGCCGCCGGATCCGCCGAGGCCCGCATGGCGCTCGGGCTGGTCCCGCAGCACATCGCGCTTTACGCCGACCTGAGCGCGGAGCGCAACCTGCGGATCTTCGGCGAGCTCTACGGGCTCCGCGGATCCGAGCTCGCGGAGCGGGTCGACCACGTGCTCGGGGCCGTGCAGCTCGCTGACCGGCGAAAGGACTTGGTGCGCACTTTTTCCGGCGGGATGCAGCGGCGCCTGAACCTCGCCGCGGCGCTGCTGCACAGGCCTAGGCTCCTGCTTTGCGACGAGCCGACGGTCGGCGTGGACCCTCAGTCCCGTAACGCGATATTCGACTATCTGATGGACCTCAACCGCGGGGGCCTGACCATCATCTACTCAACCCACTACATGGAGGAGGCTACGCGCCTGTGCTCGCGCATCGGGATAATCGACCATGGGAAGATACTGGCCCTGGGCACGATCGACGAGCTCCTCGCGCGGCTCCCGTTCGACGAGGAGGTCCGCTTCCCCGCCACCCCTGAGACCGCAGCCCTGTCGGACAGGCTCGCGGCGAACGGCGAGATCTCGACGGCAGACGGCGTCTGGCGCTTCCGCCCCAGGCAGGGGTACGCCATGAGCGCGTTCTACTCGCTCACCGAGGAGCACGGCTTGCCGCCAAGGCTGTTCACGAGTCAGCGGCCCAGCCTCGAGGCCCTTTTCCTCCAGCTCACCGGCAGGATCCTCCGCGAATAGCATGCATCCCATCATTGTTCTCCTTCGGAAGGACTTCGCCCTTTTCCTCAGGGACAGGACCTCGATCGTGCTCACGTTCCTGGTCCCGTTCGCCATGATCTACCTCTTCGGCCAGATCTTCCATGTGAACTCCAAGGACCCGGGCCCCTCCGGGATACCCTTGGCCGTCGTGAACCAGAGCGACAATCCGGCGGCCGAGAGGCTCGTGGCGGCGCTCAGGACCGAGAAGTCCTTCAGGATCCTCACGAAATTCGCCAATCCCGACGGATCCGAGCGGCCCCTGAGCGAGGAGGACCTGCGCCCGCTCATGCGCGCCGACGAATTCAGGTTTGCGCTTGTAATACCGAGCGACCTGGTCCGGACGGACAAGTTCGGCGTCCACCTGAAGATCCTCTCCAACCCGAGGAACGAGATCGAGTCGGAGACGGTGAACGGCCTCCTGCAGAAGACCCTGTTCTCCAATGTCCCCGAGCTTCTTGGCCAGTCGCTCCAGGCCCGTGCGAAGGCCAGGCTCGGAAAGGCGCGCCTCGACCGGTTCAACTCGTCGATCGCCGCCGCCGTGTCCGAGGCCTTCGGGGGCGACCAGGACCACATCCAGTCCGAGATAGCCGCGGGCGGCGTCGGGTTGCGCCGCCTGGACTCGGACAGCGCCGACACGAAGACGGCGCCGCAGACAGCGCGGGACGCGCTTGCGAAGATCGTCAAGATCGACAGCATTCAGGTCGTCGGAAACGACGTCAAATCCCCCGCGGCCACCCAGCTGGTGGGAGGGTGGGCCATCCAATTCCTGCTTTTCGCGCTCACGGCCTCGGCCACGGCGCTCTTCCGGGAGAAGGAGCACGGCATATTCGACAGGGTGCTCTCGGCGCCCGTCACCCGCGGCGACATCCTCTGGAGCAAGTTCCTCTACGGGATACTCCTCGGGCTGACCCAGCTGATCGTCCTGTTCATGGCGGGCCAGGTCCTCTACGGGATAGACATAGGCAGCCAGCTGCCCCACCTGATCATCGTCTGCGTCTTCGCGGCGGCCGCCTGCACCTCGTTCGGCATGCTCATCGCCTCGGTCTCGCCCACCCCAGAGTCGGCCCGAGGGCTGTCTACGTTCGCGATTCTGATCATGTCGGCTGTCGGCGGGGCGTGGTTTCCGGTCAGCTTCATGCCCGAGTTCATCCAGAGGTTGAGCAAGCTCACCCTGGTCTACTGGTCCATGGAGGGCTTCAGCGAGGTGCTCTGGGCCCACGGGACCCTTGCCGAGCTCGCGCCCGCCCTGGGTTATCTCTCGCTGATCACGGCGCTGGTGATGGCGTTCTCCGTGTGGCGGTTCAGGAAGGGGCAGATCTTCGACTGACGCCCAAGGTCCCGGCGGGCCCAAAATACCTTTGCCGAAGTCCGCGGCGTGGGAGAGAGTCAGGGCTTCCCATGCCCGAGGACCTGGCAACGCTTGTCACCGCAATCGCCGTTCGCGCTCGCGCGGCCTCGTTTGTCCTTGCCGTCTCGCCGACGGCCGCGCGGAACGCCGCGCTCACGGACCTGGCAGACAGGATCGACCGCTCCCATGAGCCCATCATGGCCGCAAACCGCCGGGACCTCGCCTCGGCCGCGGCAAGCGGCCTAGCGCCCGCCCAGATCGACCGGCTGACGCTGACCCAGGGGCGACTCGCCCATCTTTCCGAATCCGTTCGCCAGGTCGCGCGGCTTCCCGACCCGCTCGGCGAGGTGCTCGAGGAGGCCACGCGCCCGAACGGCCTCAGGCTCCGCAAGGTCAGGGTCCCGATCGGTGTCATCGGGGTGATATTCGAGGCGCGGCCCAACGTCACGGTGGACTGCGCGGTCCTCTGCCTGAAGAGCGGCAACGCGTCCATCCTGCGCGGCGGGTCCGAGATTTTTGAGACCAACAGGGCGCTCGCCTCCCTGATTGCCGAGGCGCTCGCGTCGGCAAACCTCCCGAGCGACTGCGTGCAGCTGGTCCCGACGACCGACAGGGCCGCCCTGGACGTCCTGCTGCGCCTCGACACCCACATCCACTGCATCATCCCGAGGGGCGGCGAGGGCCTCATCCGGTTTGTCGCCGAGAACAGCACGATCCCGGTCATCAAGCACTTTACCGGGGTGTGCTTCGTGTACCTGGACCGCGCAGCGGACGCCGCGATGGCTGAGGCTATAGTTGTGAACTCGAAGACCCAGAGGCCAGGGGTTTGCAATGCGGCCGAGCAGCTTCTGGTTCACGCCGGCTCCGCGGGCGCTCTCCTGCCCCGCGTGGGCGCGGCTCTGGCGGCGCGCGGCGTCAAGCTGCGCTGCGATGGCGCCTCGGCCTCCATCCTGAAGGCCGCCGGGGTCCCGAGCGAGCCCGCCGCGCCGGCGGATTTCACGGCGGAGTTCCTCGACCTCATCGTCGCGGTCCGTGTCGTCGGCTCCCTGGACGATGCGATTGCGGTCATCAACCGCGACGGGTCCGCCCACAGCGATGCCATAGTGACGGCCGACTCGGCCGCCGCCGAGAGGTTTCTGGCCGGCGTCGACAGCTCTGCCGTCTTCTGGAACGCGAGCACGAGGTTCAACGACGGGTTCGAATTCGGCTTCGGCGCCGAGATCGGGATCAGCACGGACCGCCTCCACGCCCGCGGGCCGATGGGACTACGCGAGCTCTGCAGCTACAAGTGGCTTGTGACAGGGACGGGCCAGGTCCGTTCCTAGCCCGCCGGGGCCGGGTGCGCGGCAAGGAATGGGTTGCGCGGAACCATTACACGCGCTAGGTTTCTCTGGAGAGTAATGACGAACCGCGCACCCAAATTTCTCCTCGCTCTCATCGTTGCGGCCGCCGGCGCTGCCGCCCAGGAAACGCCGGCACCCCCCTCGCCCACGCCAATCCCCAGCAAGGCGGCCGCGGGAGCGGACACCCACGATGCGTCAAGCGTCGTCCTTGCGCCAAGGCCGAAGGACTACATTGCCGAACCCCCCACCGACTCGGACGGGGTGACCAGGTCCGTTTCGCCCGGGATCGCCGCCGACCTCGCGTCGGGACTGCCCAAGTACAGCCCGCCCACGCCCACGCCGACCCCGGCTGCCGAGTCGCAGGACCTGCAGGATGTCGACAAGCCGAAGAACGAGATCAAGCGCCTGCCCAAGTACATCGTTCGCGAATCGCGCCCCCCGATATTCAGGGAGCAGGACCTCAACACGCCCCTCGGGCAGATCGACCTTTCGTTCAAGAGCCACCCCGGACTCCTGTTTGGCAACTTCCTTGGGCTCAACTCCGGTCCCGCGTATGAGATGTACCTCGACGACCTACGGCAGGAGAACATCGACGAGCTTCACGACATCGCCCACGCGATGTCGCTCGGTGGCGACAAGGCCGAGGGCTCGTACATTCTCGAACAGAGCCAGGACGCTTACATGCGCAGCGATGACAACTCGTGGAACCTGGGCGGCCCCGGCTACGGTGGAGGCATAACGGGGGGCGGGGGTAAGTGACCGAGACCCTCATCCTGCGGGAACTTCTCGCAGCCGAGCCGGACTGGGTATCGGGTGGGGCAATAGCCTCGAAGCTGGGGGTGAGCCGGGTGTCGGTCTGGCACCAGATGGAGAAGTTGCGCGCCCAAGGCTTCGCATTCGAGGCGCAGCCCGCGCGCGGCTACCGGCTCTCGGGGAGGCCGCGCATGCTGCACGCGGGCCTCGTGGAGGCGCAGCTCAAGGTCCGAAGGAAGGGCTTCTCTCTCTTGGTCCTGGACGAGATCGACAGCACCAACGACGAGTGCGCCCGCCAGCTCGCCGCGGGCCGCGCGACGCCGTTCGCCGTCCTCGCCCAGAGGCAGACCCGCGGCCGCGGGAGGTTCGGCCGCGTCTGGCACAGCGAGGCCAACGGAAACCTCTACTCAAGCTTCGCGTTCCGCCCCCGGATCGAACCCGAGAGGATGCAGACCTTCACCCTCTGGATGGGGGTCACGATCTGCGAGCTCGTTTCGAAGTTCCTTCCGGTCTCCCCCGGGCTGAAATGGCCGAACGACATCGTCTTCGACGGCAGGAAGGCCGGAGGGATGCTCACGGAGGCGCGCGTCGACTCGGACCAGATGCAGGACCTGGTCTTCGGGCTCGGCCTCAATGTCAACAGCCCGCCCGCGGACTGGCCGGCGGACTTGGCGCGCCGGGCCGTTTCCCTCTCGGAGGTCGCGCGCGTGCAGGTCGACCTGAACCGGCTGACGGCGGCCCTGATCGGGCGCGTCCTCCTGGCCTACGAGCGGTTCATCGAAGGGGAGCACGTCGACACCTTCGCCGAGCTCTGGAACAAGTTCGACGTCCTGCGGGGCCGCGAGGTGACGGTCGTTCAGGGAGGCCGCAAGCGGCGCGGGAGGGTTCTCGGCGTCGACGATGTCGGCTCGCTGCTCCTGCGCGACGACCACGGGCACACGCGCGGATTCCGCGCGGGCGAGGTGACGCTCGAAAAGGGCGCCTAGGCCTGCGCGATCCCAGGCAACCGCCATGCCCGCAATCCCCCCCCAGCCCGCGATCGAGGTTTCCCACCTCGTCAAGACTTACGCGGGGGTCACGGCCGTAAACGACATCAGTTTCACCGTGCCCAAGGGGGAGATCATCGGGTTCCTGGGGCCAAACGGGGCCGGGAAGTCGACCACGATGCGCATACTGACCGGGTACCTGCCCGCGACGTCCGGCGAGGTCTCGATCTGCGGCTTCCACGTCGCGTCGGAGTCCGACGCGGTCAAGCGTCGGGTGGGCTACATGCCCGAGAACAACCCCCTTCCCGACGACATGCGCGTCAGCGAATATCTTTACTTCCGCGGGAGGCTGAAGGAGGTCCCCCGTAGCAAGCTCGGCTCGCGGATCGACGAGGTACTTGAGCTCTGCGACCTGAAGCGCGTCCGCCACAAGATCATCGGCAAGCTTTCCAAGGGATTCCGCCAGCGCGTCGGCATCGCCGAGTCGGTGCTCGCGGAGCCTCCCGTCATCATCATGGATGAGCCGACGATCGGGCTCGACCCGCACCAGATCCTGATCGTGCGCGACCTGATCGCCAGCCTGCGCGGCCGCATGACCGTCCTTATCTCGAGCCACATCCTCCCGGAGATCGAGATGACCTGCGACCGTGTCCTCATCATCAACCAGGGAAGGATCGTCGCCCAGGGGACCCCGGCTGACCTCCGCCGCGAGGTCTTGGGGAAGTCCGCCTACGAGATCGAGGCGGCCGGGTCGCTGGGCTCCCTTGCGTTTCTCCTGGGATCGATCGACCCCGGCCTTGCCGTGGCCTCCGAGGGGCCCGTGGACGCCCAAGGCTTCCGCACGATCAGGCTTACGACCCTCAACGTCGAGGACGCGGGCGAGGCGATCCTGCGGGCCTGCCTCTCCGAGGGCCTGCGGGTGCGGGCGCTTAGCCGGGCGCACCCCACCCTCGAGGACGTCTTCCTTACGGCGACCCGCCGCAGCTGGGACGCGGTCGCCGAGGAGCCGGGCAGCGGGGCGCGCAAATGAGGCATTTCTTCACCATACTCGCCCACGAGGTGCGCATGCTCCTCGTCAGCCCGAGCACCTACATCGCCGCCGTGGCCTTCCTCTCGCTCATGGGCTTCGTCTTCACGTCGATCCTGGAGCAGTACAGCAAGGCGCCGCAGGACCAGTCGCCGGCGTCGGTCTTCTTCTATTACTACTGGTTTCCTGTCATCTTCATGGTTCCGCTCCTGACGATGAAGTGCCTCGCCGAGGAGCGCAGGCTGGGGACGATCGAGACGCTCCTCACTTCGCCCGTCACGACCGTGGAGGTGGTGCTCGGCAAGTACGCGGCCGCCTATCTCCTCTACATGCTTTTCTGGGGATCGTCCTCGGGATTCTTCTACATCCTGATGCGGTTCGCAGGGGACGCCCACCTGATCGACCCGGGCCCGATCCTTGGCGGCTACCTCTTCATCGCGGTCTCCGGACTCTTCTTCATCGCGGTCGGCGTCTTCGCCAGCTCGCTCTCGCGAAACCAGTCGGTGGCGGGGATAATCTGCGTCGTCCTCCTGGTGGCGATCATCCTTGGAGGGCAGTATTTGGCCAGCGCCTCGTGGCTGGACCGCGAGGCCCTGCTCCCGCTCAAGGAGGCCGTCAACTACGCCCAGATCGCCCAGCACCGCGAGGACTTCACGAGGGGTGTCATCGACACGCGCGAGCTCCTTTTCTACGTCAGCGGCACCGTCCTCGCGCTCATCTTCAGCATCCTGAGCGTCGAGGCGAAGCTGCTTCACAGCTAGCGCGGCGCCAACCCCCCGTGATCGACAGCTTCCGAGCCGCCCGATGGATACGAACCCTTAACCTGGTTCTCCAGGCCGTGCTTTTCCTCACGTTCATCGGAGGCCTCAATTACCTCGCCCGGAGCCACGCCTGGCGATTCGACCTAACTCGGTACCGGCGCTTCTCCCTGACCGCCGAGACGCTCGCGTACCTGCACGAGCTCTCCCTGCCCGTGCACATCGTCGTCACCTCGAACGGCCAGCAGGCGGACGATCCCGAGGTGAAGGGCCTTCTGAGGGAGTTCGTCTACGCCACGGAGGCCAACCCTGCCGGCCGGGTCACGGTCGAATACGTCGACCTCTACCAGGACCGCCGCAAGACCGAGAAGTACGGGATCGAGGACCCCGGGATGGTCCTGCTTGTCTGCGGCGAGAAGAGGCGGGTGCTCACGCCGGCGAACCTCTACCGGGTCGAGAACAAGGAGATCAAGGACTTCATCGGCGAGCAGGCGGTGACCGCCGCGATCCTCGACGTCTCGAACCCCGACCGGAAGAAGATCTATTTCCTCGTCGGGCACGGGGAGCTGCGCCCCGACGACGTCGATCCCGCCCGGGGCCTCTCGATGGCGCGCGACCAGCTGCGCCTGCGAAACTACGACGTCGAGACGCTCGACCTCGTCGCCGAGCGGAAGATCCCGGCCGACGCCTCGCTCCTCATAAGCGCGGCCCCGCAGGACCCGTTCACGCCCTTCGAGCAGGAACTGCTGCGCCAGTACCTGGGCCCCGGGGCGCGCAGCCTCATCCTCTTTCTGGCGCCCAACACGAAGCCCGGGCTCAGGGACCTCCTCATCGACGACTGGGGAGTGATCGTCGACGACGACATGATCCTGGACCTGGCCTCCGACAGCATGACGGAGGACGGCGACCTCATCATCCGCGCGTACACGCCCCATCCGATCACGCAGATGCTGGTCGACTACAAGAAGGAGCTGCGGATCGGCCAGGCGCGCAGCGTCCGGCCGCTCCCGGGGCGCCCCGCCGGCGCCGGGCTCACCGTGCTGACCCTGGCCGCGACCTCGACCACCGCCTGGGGCGAGGTCGATTTCCGCCAGCGCGGAATCCAGACGTTCACGCCGGGCGTGGACATCAAGGGCCTGCCCCAGATGGACCCCCCGAACCGCCTGGGAGTCGTGGTCGTGTCCGAGCGGGTTCCCGTGCGCGGCGACCTGCCGTTCAGCGTCCCGGGCGGCAAGCTGGTCGTCGTCGGCACGGGCGACATGATCTCAAACGCGCGGATCACGAACACGGGCGCCGAGGGCCTCTTCCTCGGGGCGGTCAACTGGACGGTCGGCCGCGACGTCGCGCTCAACGTGCCCGCAAGGCCGATCGAGCGCTTCTCGCTTTCGCTGAGCGCCAGCGAGCTCACCCACCTGCGCTACACCCTCATGCTGGCCCTTCCCGGCATTGCCGCACTCCTTGGCATCGCCGTATACTGGTCCCGGCGCAACTAGCCGCCGGGCCCGCCCCACCACCGCTTTCCGCAATGCGCTCCAAAGTAACACTCATCCTCCTCTTCCTGAATGTCGCGCTGTTCTTCTTCATTTTCTATTTCGAGCGCGACTGGAGGATCGAGCGAGCCTCCGAGGAGGCGCGGCGCAGGGTTCTCGGCCCGGAGGCCTCGAACATCCGCAGCCTGGAGGTCGTCGGAACAACCCCTGGCACGAGCTACAGCCTGGAGCGCAGGGGCGACGCCTGGTTCCTGACAAGTCCCGTCGAATGGCCCGCGAACCCAAACGCCGTCAGCCGCATCCTGAACGAGCTGCAGTTCCTGGAGCACGAGACCAGCTTCAGCACGCGCGACCTTGAGAAGAACGGCCAGAAGCTCGCCGACTACGGCCTCGACCAGCCCAAGCTGACCCTGACGTTCACTTCGGGGGACGAGGGATCGGCGTCCGCGGCGCGCACGACCGTCCTGCGCATAGGCGACATGATCAAGGTCGGCGACCGCCTCTACCTGCTCTCTTCGGACGGCGAGAAGATCCACGTTGTCGGCCGCTCGCTCGCGGACAGCATCAGCGTCCCGTTCGACCAGCTTCATTCGGACATCATTTTCTCGATCCAGGTCTTCGAGGCCCAGTCCCTCAGCCTCCAGACGGCGGCGCCCTCCAGCGTCCGGGTCCGCATCGACCGAGACCGACAGAGCGGGCGCTGGCTGTTCCGCACCCCGGTGAACGCCCGCGCGGGCAAGAACGCGACCGAGCTTGCGATCAACACCCTGGACGCGCTCCGCGTGAAGTCCTTCGTCCTGCAGAACCCACCGGCGACGCTTCCCTCCGCCGCGCCCATGATCCGCGTGACGATCGAGGGCAACAACAGGCACGAGACGCTGTACGTGGGGGCTCCCGCGGGCCCCCCCGACGACTACTTCGCGCAGCTCGAGGACAGGCGCGCCGTCTTCACGGTCACGATCCCGGGCATCCTCATGGAGACGCTCCGCAACGCCGCCGACGACCTGAGGGACCGCCACATCATGGACTTTGACGCGAGCGCCGTCACGTCGATCGCCCTTTCCGCCCTCAACCAGCCGGAGCTGGCGCTGCAGCGCCTCGAGTCCGCTGCGGGCGGCCACGGGGCGGACTGGCAGGTCATCAGGCGGGGCGGGGGCACGCAGTCCTCGCAGACCCTCACGGCCGACACCGCCGCCGTGCAGCGCCTGCTCGACCAGCTCGAGACGCTCAGCGCGCTGCGCTTCCAGAGCGACGCCCCGACAAACGCCGACATCGAGGACTGGGGATTCAACCGGCCCGAGCGCGAGATCACGCTGACGCTCGGCGGGACTCCCGCGACCGAGGTCACGCTGCAGATCGGCCTCCCGACCAAGCGGGAGAACGTCGCCTATGCGCGGATAGCGGGCCTCCCGACGGTCTACGCCGTGGAGCCCGACATCCTGAAGGACACGAGCGCGTCGCCGCTGGCCTGGCGCGAGCGCCTGCTCACCTCGCTTCCCTCGTCGGCCAGGATAACGTCCCTCACGCTGTCGAACGCGGCCGACGCCACCGTCATCTACTCGCGCAAGCTCTCCGACGGCGAAACGTGGGAGGGCGCGCTCGCCGCCGAGACGGCCCAGCGCAGGGAGGCGATCACCACGGTGCTGGCCCAGATCCGCAATCTTCGCGCGGCAAGCTTCGTGGAGGATGGCTTCCCCGACAAGGTGTTCGCCGCAGGCGAGGAGCGCCCGTGGAAGTATAGGCTGGATGCGACGATAGCGCTGCCCGGCGGCGCGGGGGCGGGTCAGGTCAACACCATGACGCTCTGGTTCGCCGAGCGGACAGGGGGCTCGGAGCAACTCGCGGGCTCGAAGGAGATCGGGGCCGTATTTGCGATCGAGCAGCCCCTGCTGGACGCCCTATTCAAGCTGACACAGCCCTGACCGGATGCCCGCTGGAATACTAAGGCCCTGCCTGGCGGGCGCCCGCATGTGCGCCTCCTGCCTGACAACGTTCGCCGTGTGGACGGGGTGGCTCGCGCTGGTGATCCTGCTCTTTTTCCAGGTCTACATCGCCTCGGTGAACGAGCTCCAGGTCCCGCGCTTCCTCCTGCGCGCTATCGAGGACCACCTCGCCGAATCCGGAGTCACCGTGCGGTTCGGTCGGGCGACCTTTGACCCGTCGGGGCGCCTGCTGCTCCAGAAGGCGAGCTTCAGGCTCTCATCGTTCAACGAGCCGGTGGTCACCGCCGACTCGATCTACATCAGGCTCGACCCACTGGCCCTCCTTGAAAGGCGCTTTGATGCGAGGGAGATCCGCGCGTCGGGGGCAAACCTCTACGTCCCCGCCATGCTCTCCGCCTCGGGCCTCGCCGAGCGCCTCGTGCAGGACCTGGACGCGGGCTTCTCGATCACGTCCCGCGGGGACGAGTTCTCGGTCGACTACCTGAACTGCCGCCTGGGCGGCGTGTTCGTCTCCGCGCACGGCCAGGTGAACGCCGGAACGGTGGCAAGGAGCGGGGCCAAGGCCCCGTCCCTGCCGCTCGCGGAGTTCGTGTCCAAGAACTACGTGGCCCTGAGCCGCGAGTTCTCGAGGGCTGAGGTGCAGATGGCGGGCCTCGACCACGCCGTCCTCACGGCGATCCTGACCCCGTCGGACACCCGCGGCGCGATAGTGACGGCAAACCTCTTCGCGCAGGGGATGCGGATGAAGGCTCCGCTGGCGGTCGAGGCCGGCGGGATCCAGGCGGCATGCCGTTTCCCGCTGCTCGGGGGCGCGCCCCTGATGACGACAGCGACAGCCGCCGCCGCCAGCCTGCACTTCGGGGACAAGGTCGAGGCCTCGGGATTCCGCATCCGCACCCGCGGGGTCCTCAACATGGACAAGCTGACCTTCAGCCCGAGGCAGTTCGAGCTGACCGCCGCGTCCGTCTCGGGCTGGGGCCAGTCGATAGTCGCGCCCGTGGCCAGCATCGTTCCCGGGAGCGGGGGCCTGATTTTTGCCGAGGTGACAGCCGGGGTCCTCGGCCGCCCGATCTGGGCCAGCGGAAACGTCGACCTGGCGGCCGGATCGGCGGACATCGCGTTCGACGCGTCGATCGCACCCGGGGCGCTGGGCCCCCTCTCGGAGCGCACCGGCTTCAACATCCGCCGCTTTGTCCAGTTGGACGAGGCTGTCTCGGCGGCGGGCCGCGTCCGCCTTTCGCAGGGATGGAGGTTCTCGGACATCTCGGCGCGCGTGGACGCGCGCGCCTTCACGGCCTACCACGTTAGGTTTGAGGACGCGCGGGGCCTCGTGAGCTTCGACGGCACCCATTTCGCCGCCCGTGAGGCGACCGCCGTGAGCGGCGACAACCTCGCGCAGGGCTCCTACGAGCAGAACTTCTCGACCCGGGAGTTCCGGTACCTGCTCGAGGGCAGGCTTCGCCCCCTCGACATCTCGGCCTGGTTCCAGGGCGACTGGTGGCCCAACCTGTTCAAGCATTTCGAATTCCCGAAACGTCCGCCGGACGCGACGATCGACGTGCGGGGCCGGTACCTCAAGGGGCGCAGGTTCGCGGTCTTCGGCTATGCCGACTCGAAGGGCCCCGTGCTTCGCGGAGTGCCGTTCGACACGATCAGGACCCTCCTTTACGTCGACCAGTCGGAATGCGACGGGCTCGACATCGATCTCACGCGGGGGGCCGGCCGGGCGCAGGGCTCCTTCAGGCTGACGACCGAGCCGGAACGGGGCGTCTGGAGCGGCCTCGACGTCGACGCGACGTCCACGATCGACCCCGCGCCGTTTGGAAAGCTCCTCCAGCCCGAGGCCGCGGCGGCGATCGCCGCGTTCTCGTTCGACCAGCCGCCGGCGATGGCGCTCAGGGGGCACTTTGACGGGCCAGCGGCGGGCGAACCCCGCCACAAGGCGCTCCGCGCCGAGGTCCGCTCGGACAAGGGCCTGCGTGTCCACGGCGTCGCCTTTGACAGGGGCTCGTTCAAACTGGAACTCAAGGACGACGAGGTCGAGATCAGCGATATCGACGCCGGCTTTGCCGGCGGCGCCGTCGCCGGGAGCGCCCACCTGAGCGGGACCGGTGCGGACAGGCGGCTCAGGTTCAAGGCTTCGCTGACGGGCGCGAGCCTCGGCCAGGCCGCGTCGGCCGCTCAGGGTTATGTCGTCTCGCACACCCCGGGAAGCTCGACCGCGCTTGAAACGTTCTCAAAGGACAAGTCCGGGGTGCGCCTTGACCTGAACGCGGCCGCCCAGGGCCGCCCGGGCGACCTTGGCACGTTCGAGGGCGACGGAAACTTCCAGATCCAGGGCGCGAAGCTGGGCGAGCTCTCGCTGCTGGGAGGCCTCTCGAAGGTGCTGAAGTTCCCGGAGCTGCGCTTCACGCAGGCCCAGGCAACCTTCAAGATCGAGAACTCGTCGCTGGATTTCTCCGGCCTGAGCGTGATAGGGGCGAATTCGGCGATCATGGCGAAGGGCACTTACGCGATCGACCGGCGCCTGCTGGACTTCTCGGCGACCATCTACCCGTTCATGGAGAGCAAGTCGCTGCTCCAGGTTTTCAACGCGCTCTCGGCGCCGTTCTCCCCCCTGTTCCGCGTGAGGCTTACCGGAAGCATCGACAAGCCCGCCTGGAGACTCGCGTACAGCCCCCTGAACCTGCTGCGCGAGGGCGAGCCGAGGGCCGACGAGGCCGACAAGCCCGTGCCGCCCGTGCCGCTCGCGCCACTCGCCAATCCCCCTCCGTGACCGCGGGATATGGGAGAACGCGGGCCCGGGGCTCACCGTATAAATGCGTAAAGCCCGTTGTCCGAAACACATTGCCCCGGCTTTGGTTGCGCGCTTAATTCACCCGGGCCGCATGGACCACGTCAATACATTGCCCCGCCGAACATGGACCGAGCGGGCGTCGCTTGCGCTCGCCGTGCTCCTCATCGTCATCGGCGCAGGCGCGTGCCTCGGCTGGCTGCTGCACCTGGAGCGGCTGGTCGACCCGATTGAGCACAAGGCGCCAATAATGTTCAACGAAGGCCTCGGCATCCTCGCGATCGGGCTGGCGCTCCTGGGCCGCGAGCTTGGAATCAAGAAGGCCGCCTGGGGCGGATTGGTCCCCGTCGTAGTCGGCAGCCTAACGGTGATCGAGGGTTTTACCGGGATCGACCTCCGGATCGACGAGCTCTTCGTTCGCGACACGCTCCTGATCGACACCGCGCAGCCGGGGCGCGGCTCGATCCTGGCGGCCTTCTGCCTGGTGGTGGCGGGCGGCACGGTCTTCTGGAGGATCTGGGAGAAGCGGGCGCGCGAGCGCCTGTTCGCGGAGGCCGTGTCCGGCTCGGTCCTGGGATCCGTCGGGTTCTCCACGCTCCTCGGGTACGCCTTCGACCTGCCTGCGGTCTACAACTGGGGCACGTACACGGCGGTGTCGGCGATCACGGCGGCCGCCCTTCTCTTCGTCGGCTCGGCGCTGCTTGTGCTCGCATGGCGGGCAAGCCTGAAGGAGGAGGGCGGGCCGCCCGCATGGCTGCCCATGCCTGCGGTGATCGGCAGCCTCACCCTGACCCTCATCTTCTGGATCGGGCTGCAGGAGCGTGAGATGGCCTACCTTAACGCCAACACATCGAACGAGATAGACCAGATCGCGGCCACGCTCAAGTCGACGCTCGACCAGCAGACAAACCTCGTGGACAGGCTGGCCCGAAACGGGGCCGAGAATCCCGACACGAATTTCGCCGCTTGGCAGACCGACGCAGCGGCGCTGTTTGACGACTCGCGGGAGCTTGGCTGCCTCTCGATCGCCCTGATCGACGCCGCCGGGGGCAAGCGGGTCACGCGCTGGAACTACCCGGTCCAGGAGAACGTCGGAGCGATCGGCTTTGACCACGCGTCGGAGCCGAGGAGGCGCGAGGCCCTGGATGCGGCGCGAGCCGCCAACGCCCCCGAGATATCGACCTTCCTCGAGGCCAGCGGGAAGAGGAACCCGGGGTTCGTGATCTACGCCCCCATCGGGCGGAACGGGAGCCCGAGCCACTACGTGGCCGCGGAATACCTCTACGCCAGGTTCTTCGCCACCATCTTCAAGAAGCTCAACCTCGCGAGCAACTACACGCTCCTGGCGTCCGTCGGCCGCATGCCGGTCTACAGCTCGACGCTCTCGGAGAATGAAACCAAGATCCCGTCGATCGAGAAGCACATCTCGAATCTCTTCGACCAGCAGGTGACGCTCGGCCTGACGCCGACAAGCGACATGCTCCGGGCGACAAAACGCTACCTGCCGGAGATGGCGCTCGGCGGCGGACTCGCGATCACCCTCCTGCTCGGGTTCATCCTCCATTTCGCGCGCCGCGCCAGGTCGGGCCAGTACCTCTCCGAACTCTCCAACAAGAGGCTTGTCGCCGAGAACGAGGAGAGGCGAAGGATCGAGGCCAGACTGAAGGTCTCGGACGAGCGCCTGCGCCTCGCCCTCGACTCGACGCAGATCGGGATCTTCGAGTGGAACGTGCCCAAGGGCCACGTCTACTATAGCCCGGGCCTCTGGGGGCTGCTGGGCTACGAGCACGCCCGCATGCCCTCCACCCTCGAGGTCTGGCAGTCGCTCATCCACCCGGACGACCTCCCGCTCTACCGAAAGCGCACCGAGTCCCAGCTGAACGGCATCACGTCGTTCATCGACCCCGAGTACCGGGTCCGGGCGCGCACCGGGGACTGGCGCTGGGTCTACGTGCGCTCGAAGTCGGTCCTGGCCGGGCCCAACGGCAGGCCGACCAGGATCATCGGCACGGTCCAGGACATAACCATCAGGCGCGAGTCGGAGCAGGCGCTGCGCGAGAGCCAGGCCGAGGCGCGCAAGCTCTCCCTTGTCGCGTCAAAGACGGACAACCTTGTCATCATCGGATCGGCGGACGGAAGGATAGAGTGGGTGAACAGCGCCTTCTGCCGGGTCATGGAGTACACCCTCGACGAGGTCGTGGGCAAGGACCCGGGGCGCCTGCTGAGCGGCCCCGACACGGACGCCGCGCAGTCGGACCTGATTCGCGACGAGATCGCGAAGGGAAACGGCACGAACACCGAGATCGTCCACTATTCCAAGTCGGGCCGGAAGTACTACCTCCACCTGGAGGTGCAGGTGGTCCGCAACCAGGCCGGGCAGGTCGAGAACTTCATAGCCATCGAGAACGACATTACCTCCCGGGTTGAGACCGAGAACCAACTGCGCCGGGCGAAGGCCGAGGCCGACTTTGCATCCCGCGCGAAGAGCGAGTTCCTCGCCTCGATGTCGCACGAGATCCGGACGCCGATGAACGGCGTGATAGGCATGACCAGCATCCTCATGGAGACCTCGCTCACCGCCGAGCAGAGGGACTTCGTGAACACGATTCGCTCCTCCGGCGAGGCCCTCCTGACGATCATCAACGACATCCTCGACTTCTCGAAGATCGAGTCCGGGAAGATGGAGCTCGAGCGGGCGCCGTTCGAACTGGCGCTCTGCGTCGAGGAGGCGCTCGACCTGTTCGCGCCGACCGCGGCCGCGAAGCGCCTCGAGATCGGATACCATGTCGAGCCCGACGTGCCGCCCTGGATCGTCGGGGACGTGACGCGCCTGCGCCAGGTGATCGTCAACCTCGTCAACAACGCGATCAAGTTCACGCCGACGGGCAGCATCTCCATCCAGGTGAGGAGGATTCCGCTCGATGCCTCTGTCCGGGCCACGCCGGCGGGCAGGATGCGCCTGGAGATCACCGTCCAGGACACCGGGATAGGAATACCCCCGGACAGGATCGACCGCCTCTTCAAGGCGTTCAGCCAGGTCGATTCCTCGACCACCCGCAAGTACGGCGGCACGGGCCTCGGCCTCGCGATCTGCCAGCGCCTTTGCCAGCTGATGAACGGCGACATCCGCGTCGAGAGCACGCTCGGGAAGGGCTCGATGTTCACGATCGCGATCATGACGGATGCCGCGCAGCGCCCCGCCGAGATAACCGCCGCTCCCTTCGCCGGAATCGACCTCAAGGACTCGACGGCCCTCTGCGTCGAGGACAACCCGATCACGCGCGCGAGGCTCAGGACGCTCTTCGACGCACTCGGGGCCACCTGCGTCTTTGCGAACGAGCCGGCCTCGGCCGTCGAGATCGCCAACAACATGCCCAATCCGCCGGCGCTCGTTATC
This sequence comes from uncultured Opitutaceae bacterium, assembly GCA_964574435.1. Taxonomy (GTDB): domain Bacteria; phylum Verrucomicrobiota; class Verrucomicrobiia; order Opitutales; family Opitutaceae; genus Palsa-1447. The sequence continues at coordinate 27,096 of CAZNNO010000021.1, read as the reverse complement.
CTGGACCTTCCGGAATTCGAGAGCCAGCGGGCGCTCGATCTCACGACGCAGGTCAAGTGCCCGAGGCTGGTGCTCTTCCGACTCGGCCAGACCCCGCCTCCCGCCCCGAGGGACGGCTTCCCGTACGCGACGGTCTCAAAGCCGATAAAGACGGTCTCGTTCCTCCAGGCGCTCGCCCTGCTGGGCAACCGCAGCGGGAGCGGCGGGCTTGTCGTGCAGGCGAGGCACGAGGACAGGCCGATCGCCGAGGAGATCCCGCTCGCGGTGCTCCTCGCCGAGGACAATGCAGTCAACCAGAAGGTGGCGCTCCGGTTCCTCGAGCGGATGGGCTACAATGCCGACGCCGTCGGCAACGGTCTCGAGGCGGTCAATGCATTCCAGAACCGCAACTACGACCTCGTGCTCATGGACCTGCAGATGCCCGAGATGGACGGGCTCGAGGCGAGCCGCAGGATCAGGAGGACCGTGCCGGCGGACCGCCAGCCGAAGATCATTGCGCTGACGGCGAACGCCATGCAGGGCGACCGCGAGATCTGCCTCGACGCCGGCATGGACGACTACATCTCCAAGCCGGTGAAGATGCACGAGATCGTCGCGGCGATCAGGCGCCAGTTCTCGAAGAGCAAGGTCGCGCCGACCGTCACCAGCTGACCGAGGCGGACAGTGCGCTGATCTCGCCCGCGCGGGAGCGCTCGAGGGCGAGGTTGTTCATCTCCAACGGGTCGCGCTCCAGGTCGAAATACAGCCAGGGCGATCCGTCCGCGTTCAGGACAATCTTGCGCGCGGGGGTGCGCACGGCGGACCAGGCACGCTCGCACTGGTCCGGCAGCTCGACGACGGACGGCATCGACACGCGCGAAGCCGAGCCCGGGGCGCGCGCAGGCCGCGGGTCCCCTCCCCCCGCCCACGCCGCCGCGATAGCCGGCAGATCGATCAGTGAGATCGGAGCGTCGTCGCGCCCGGCCACCCCCGGAACCCGCATCAGGAGAGGGACCCGTATGCTCTCATCGTGCGGCCACCCCTTGCGGAAGAGCCCGTGGGAGCCGTGCATGTCCCCGTGTACGGACGTCACGACGACGTGGGTGTCCCTCGGGACGCCCTCGATCAGCCGGCCGATCGAGCGGTCCGTGGCCTCGATGTGGGCGTAGTATCCCGAGAGGTCCCGGCGCGCGCGCGCCTCGGCTTCCCCCCCCGTGGGGACGTTCGCCCGCAGGACGAGACCCCCGGGTTCGGGTGCCCGGACCCCGGCGGCGGCTGCGGCATAGGGCGGATGGGGCGCCTCCAGGCTGACGACGGCGAACCACGGGCCCCGCAGTCCGCCGAGCCACACGCGAGCCCTGCCGCAGACGACATCGCTCTGGTATCCCTCGAAGCGGACGGGCTCGGGAAGGCGCGACCCGTGGAGCCACGGGTCGTTGATCAGGAACCCTCCCTCGAAGCCCTCCCAGAAGTCGAAACCACCCCGGTTCTCCCTCGGGACCACCAGCGTTGCGTGCTCCTCGCCGACCAGAGTCGCCCCGCGTCTCTTGCTTGAAAGGTGCCACTTGCCGAAGAAGGCGGTCGTGTACGACCTCTCCCGCATCCGCAGCGCGATCGTGCGCGCCCCGGCGGGAAGCGGGTCGTGGTAGTCCCTGACGCCGTTATGCGGCGAGGCGACGCCGGTCAGCATGGCGGCCCGCGCGAAGGGCCCGAAGGGATGCGGGGTCACGGCCTGCGTGAAGCTGAGGCCCCCGGCCGCCAGGGCGTCCAGGAAGGGCGTCCGGGCGTTCGGATCCCCCCCATGGCCGAGCGCCTGCGCCCGCCACTGTGTGGTCACGATCCAAAGGATGTTCGGCGCCATTGTGGTTTTGCCTGGGGGCCTGGGGTTGTTAATCCGCCGCAGATTAATTAGCTACACCCTTCCTGTGCAACCCAGCGTAGCAAACCCTCCCCGTTGGTGGCTTTGGCCAACGGTCCTCTCTCTCGACGCGCCGATAGTCGTCATCCTCTGGCAGCGTGTGATCGCGCGGGGCGCATCCGAGGCCACGCGGCCGGCGGAGGCGTTCGTGCTGGGATGCTCGGTGTGGCTGGCGTACGCCGCCGACCGCTGGATCGAGGGCTGGCGGCTCGTGCCCGAGAGCATACAGACACACCGGCACAAGTTCCACCAGGCGCGGCGCTGGCCGATCGCCGCGGTCTGGGCGGCCGTCCTGGGGCTGGACCTCGCCGTGGCCATGCTCGGGCTGGACAGCCGGGAGGTCTGGGCCGGCGCCCTGATGCTCGCCCCGGTCGCCGCCTACCTCTTCTCCCACCAGCTGGTGCACCGAAACAGCCGGTGGAGGGCGCCCAAGGAGGTGTGCGTCGCCTTGCTTCTAGGCGGGGGCGCCGCCCTCTTCGCGGCCAGCAAGCCAGGCTCCGACCTGCCCGGAATGGCGGTCCCGCTCACGCTGTTCGTGCTCCTGTGCTTCTCGAACTGCGCGCTGATCTCCGTGTGGGAGGACGAGGTCGACCGCAGCCACGGGCAGACCTCGCTCGCGATCCAGTTCGGTGGCGCGGCCGCGTTCAGCAGGGTCCTCCCCTGGGCAGTCGCAGCCCTATCGGCCGCAGCCCTCGCTGCGGCCGGGCCCACGGCCGAACCTGCGGCGGCCTGCGCAGCCGCGAGCGGCGTCATGCTCGGGATCGTCGATCTCGCGCAGGCCCGGATCGGCAGGATCCGCGCGCGCGTGCTCGCGGACGTCGTGCTCATGACCCCCCTGGCCCCCCTGCTCCTGGGCCTCTCCCGATGAAGGCCGCGCCCACGGGCTTCGACTGGCTCGCGCGGTGGTACCGCGCACTCGAATTCGCGGCGTTTGGCCGCGACCTCGAGCGGGCGAGGTTCCTCCACCTTGGCAGGCTGGCCGGCTGCCGGGACGTCCTGCTGCTTGGCGAAGGCGACGGGCGATGCGCCGAGAGGCTCGCGCGGGTGGCCCCGGGCGCGAGGATTCACTGCGTCGACTCGAGCCGGGGGATGATCGAGCGCGCCTCGAAGAGGCTCGCCGGGGCGGGCGCCGGCGGACGCGTCACCTTTGAGTGCGCCGACATCCTCGAGCTCAGCCCTCGGCACGGGAGCTACGACGCGGTCGCGACGCTCTTCGTCCTCGATTGCCTCGACGAGGCCGAGGTCGCCTCGGTCGTCGCACGCCTCGGCGTCGCGCTGCGCCCGGGGGCCCGGTGGCTCTTCGCGGACTTCGTCCTGCCGCCGCGGGGCGCGGCGCGCCTGCGGGCCCGTGCATGGCTCGGCCTTCTCTACGGCTTCTTTCGCGTCGCGGCGGGCCTCAGGGTTTCGGCCCTTCCGCCCTCCGAGGAGATCCTCGAGCGGGCCGGGTGGGACCGGGCCGAAAGCAGCGAATATCAATCCGGGATGGTCCGAAGCTCGGTGTACGAGCGGGCCCCGTCGAGCCGGCCCTGAGGCCGGCGCCGCCTCACTGCAGCTCGATCGGCATCTGCAGGACTCGCGCCGAGAGCGAGTCGAGGAGGCTGCCCGTGTGCTGCGCCGTCCTGTCCTCGCCCGAGTAGATGGTGGCCAGGGGCGCGAAATCGCCCAGAAGGACGCAATAGTCGCTGTTGACCATTATCCCCAGAAGCTCCCCGGACATGCTGAAGACGAGGTCCCCCCGTGACGTCGCAAAGTCCCCGAAAAGGCGCTTGAGCAGCCGGTTGTCGACGCGCACGTAGCCGCGGTGGGCGTCGTCGACCTTGAAGCCCAGCTGGCCGTAGCCCTTCCCGCCCCCGCTAATGAGAAGCGCCTCGGGAAACTTGAAGGGGTCCGAGGCGAGGGGGTAGACCTTGGCGCCCAGCGCGGCGACCTGCTTCGGGTCGACGGGGACGACGACGACCCGCGGGTCGGCCTCCAGGAACTCGATCATCGAGCCGGCGGACTGGTAGTCGGGCGGCCTGTCGAAGCGGACGGAGATCCGCTCCCAGTCGGATCCTATCTCGCGCAGCGAGAACGGCGTATCCTCCACCTCGAGGAGGGCGTAGACCTGCTTCCCGTCGGTGGTGAACACGGTCTTCGTCTCGCGTTCCTTTGTCGTCGTGCCAAAGAGCCCCTTGCGGCTGGCCGCAAACGTCGTCTCGACGCGGTTCGCGAGAAAGTCGTTGAAGAGGACGTTCGCCGAGATCGGCCGGTTGTCGCGGATCTCCTTCGTGAGCTCGCCCGAGTTCTGCGCGAGAGCCCCGACGCCCTGGGCGAGCTGGTTGGTCGCCTGCTCCACATTCACCCGCTCCGCCCGCTCCGTCTTCACCTGGGTCTCGAGATCCGACGCCCTGGAGGCGAGCTCCTGCTTCTCGCGCTCGCCGACGGCGACGGCGACAGTCAGGCCCTCGATCTGCCTCCGGGCGTCGGCCTGCTGCTTCTCGAGGGCGGCGAGGGCCGCCTTCTGGCGCTCCGACTCCGCCTTCTTGTCCTCAAGCTCCCGCTGCAGCTGCGCCAGCTCGCTGCGCGTCAGCGAGTTCTCCTGGGTCTCGGCCTGGTACCGGATGTTCAGCTCGGCCTGGGATTTCTGTGTGTCGACCAGCTGCGCGGTCAGCTTCTGGCTGTCGCTCTGGAGCTCGCCGAGCGTCCGCTCGCGCGAGGCGAGCGTCTGGTCCGACGAGGCAAGCTTCTGCTCGAGGGCCTCGCGGGAAAGCTGCTCCTCCGCGAGCGACTGCCTCATCGCCTCGACCAGGTCCTGGTCCTTTGAGACCGTGTTTGAGGAGATCTCGTTGACCGGCGGCTGGCGCGGGCGCGACGGCTCGGCCCGCTCCCAGCGCGTGAGCGCGATGAGGTTGAGGAACAGGAAATCCACTATGAAGAGCAGTAGGGTCTTGTTCATAGCGCGACAGGCGCCGCAGACATCCTCTGGCCCTCGAGGATCAGGCGGCGCTTGAAGCCGCGGACGTGCCGGATCTTGACAAGCGCGACGCAGATGATGCCGAAGAGGTTCGACGAGTAGGCCGCGAGCAGGTTGGGCTCGATGACTCCCACCACCTGCAGGACGAGGGCCGCCGCCGTGCCCATCATCCCGACGTACAGCCCGCTGTCGAAGAGGTTCTCCTCGTTCTCCATGAGCCTGAGTTTGAGCAGGGGGGAGGCGTCCTGCTCCTCGATCTCGCGAATCTTCCGGAGACAGGCCATGTACATGCCGACCTGGAGCGCGGCGAATATGCCGATTGATACGAGTGTGGAGGTTTCCATAGTGACCGGTTTTGAGGTTTCAGCGGATTCAGATTGGGTTTCAGTGGCCGTGGCGGCCAGCATGGGGATAGCCAGGCGGACGCGGTACTCCGAGGAAGGGGCGGCCTTGAGAAGGAACGGCTCCGTGGCGACTATCAGGAGCGCGGACATGACGACGGCGAGCAGCCCGGCGCGCACGTGCTGGTGGGGGACGGCGGTGGGCCCACCGGCCGGCGACACGATCCAGAGGTCGAGGCCGCGCAGGAGCAGGTAGAGCCCGAGGATGTAACCCGCGTACTTGACCACAAGCATCAGCCGCGGGTGCTCGAGGACCAGCGCAGCGGCCGCCCCCATACCCGGACCGGGCGAGCGGTTGACCGGGACCTCGCGCTGCAGGAGGAGGTTGACGGCGCCCTGACCGTCCGCGAGCGCCAGGTGCAGGTCCTCGGAGCCGGCCTTGCCGTAGCGGATCAGGTAGGAGGCGACCCTGTCCGCGGAATTCGAAAGCAGCGCGGCGGAGTAGATGAAAGGCAGCTGGTCGGGCGCGACCCGGCTCAGGTGCGCGTACTCCCCGACGGTGCGGACGCTGTCGGTGCGCTTCAACAGCTCGCAGAGTTGCACCCAGTCGAGGCGGCGCCCGAGCGAGAGCAGGTCCAGGTAGAACCCCTCGAGCTCGCCAAGCTCGTTCCTGCGGACGGCGGTCTCCGCAAGGGCCCGAAGCTCGCGCTGAAGAGTCGGCGACAGGTGCTCGCCCTGGTACAGGAGCCCGGCGAGGAGGATGAGGGCGTCCAAGGGCTGGCCGCCCGGGCGGCTGGCGGGGACGAACCGGCCCGTCGACACCACGTCATGCGTCTTGAGGATCGCCTGGACCCCGAGGGACCCCGAGTTCGCAAGGTAGGCTCGGACCGAGTCGCGCGCACGGTCCGGGACGAGGAAGGTCATCACCGGGGTGCTCACCGTGTACCCGGTCCTCCGACGGAGGTTGAAGAGCGGGTCGAGGGCGGGATCCCAGCCGCCCCAGGCCGCGAGGCCGGGCTGCCTCGACGAGAGTTCGTCGAGGGCGCGCTCAAGCGCCGGCGCGCGCGGGTCGTCCACGGCGTTGGCGGTCTTGAGAAGCATGAGCGCGGGCCCGATCTTCTCCGAGTCGACAAGGTCCCGTCCAAACGCCGCCACCGAAGCGGTGTCGGCGCCTGCCGAGCGCAGGAGCCCCCTGCTGACGGACTTGAGGCTCACCGGCAGGAGCCAGGCGAGCACCGCGACGAGGGCGCCCGCCAATACCAGCGCGGGGGCGGCAGCTTGTGTCCTGTGGGGCTCGTCGGATGGACTCATTAGCTGCTTTGAAGTATTGATTTGCGGGACCCAGCTGGGGCGATCACGCTGCGTACCCTCACGGACCGATGTCTCTGGAAATTGTTCACTACAACGATCCAGTTTTGCGCAAGAAAGGCGAGAAAATCACTGCGTTTGACGAAGCGCTCGCCTCGCTTGCGGACAAGATGATCAACACGATGCACGAGGCGCGCGGCATCGGCCTGGCCGCGCAGCAGGTCGGCCGCCCCCTGCAGCTCTTCGTCGTGGACCTCCGGGGCACGGAGGCGGAGTTCGAATGGAACATCGACGGTGCCAAGACGCCGCTCGAGCTGTTCATGCCCATGGTTGTCGCCAACCCGAAGATCACCGTGGCAAAGAAGACGCCGACCGCCTCGCTGGAGGAGGGCTGCCTCTCGTTTCCCGAGATCCGGGGCGACGTGGTGCGGGCCGAGTCCCTGACCGCGAGATTCCAGGACGCGGCGGGACTCCACCACACGCTTGAATGCACGGGGCTGCTCGCGCGGTGCGTGCTCCACGAGGCCGACCACGTGAACGGCATCCTCTTCATCGACCGCATGGAAAAGGCCGCCCGCGCCGCGGTTGACGACGCCGTCAAGGCCCTGGCGAAGAGCACCAAGGCCGCCCGCTCGGCCGCGGCAAAATGAGCATCGCCACGAGAACGGGAGACACGGGAGCGACGAGCCTGCTCCACGGGCAGCGCGTGCCGAAGGACCATCCCCAGATCGAGGCGGTGGGCGCCTTCGACGAGCTGAACGTCGAGATCGGCGCGGCACGGCTGGCCGCGGCGGACGCCCCGGCCCGGGATCTCCTGGCGGGAATCCAGGGCTCGCTTGTCGCCGTCATGGGCGAGATCGCCTGCGCCGAGGAGGACGCGCCCGGCCACGCGAGCTCGAAGTTCGCGCGGCTCGGCGAGGCGGACCTCGGCCGGCTGGACGACTTCCTTGCGTCCCTTGAACGGAAGGGTGTGAGCATGGAGGGATGGGCCACGCCGGGCGCCAACGCGGCGGCCCTGGCGTTCGACAGGGCCCGCGTCGCCGCGAGGCGCGCCGAGCGCCGCCTTGCCGGGCTGCCGGCGGGCGGAAGGGCGGCCAGGCCGATCCTCCTGCAGTGGACCAACCGGCTCTCCGATGTCCTCTGGCTCCTGGCGAGGGAGGCGGAGGCGCGGACCAGTCCCGGGAACGCTTGAAATTTGCTCAGGTTGGGCGCAGAGTCTCCCCTCCATGCCATCCGCAATACTGATCCTTGTCCTGGCAGCAGGCTGGCGCGTATTCACGCTCTACGTGCCGTCGCTCAGCAATTTTTCGCCGGTTATGGCCCTCGCCTTCTGCGCGGGCGCCTACTCGCGCAACCGGTGGATGTGGCTCGCGCCATTCGCTGCGCTAGTCCTGTCGGACCTGTACATCGACCACTACTACGCGGTTGTGTACCACTACCAGTGGGGCCTCTCGGGAGCCCTGCTGAGGATCCTCTGCTTTGCCGCCGCACTCGGCATCGGAACAGCGGTCTGCCGCCGGCGCAGCTGGCTGAACCTCCTCGGCGGCGCGCTCGCCGGATCCGTCCTCTTCTACCTCGTTACGAACACGGCCTCCTGGATCGGGGACATGGGCTACACCCATGACGCCGCCGGTTGGTGGCAGGCCGTCACGGTGGGCCATCCCGAGTACTACCCGACGCTGTTCTTCTTCAGGAACACGCTGGTGAGCGACCTGGCCTTCACCGGGTGCTTTGCGCTCGCGATGGAGTACGCCTCGCTGCGCAGGGGCGCCCCGAGCCTGCTCGGCCTAAAGCAGGTCGGCCGCTAGCTCCGCGAGCTCCGAGCGCTCGCCCTTCTTCAGGGTTACGTGGGCCGCGATAGCCTGGCCCTTCATCCTGTTGTGGCAGTAGACGAGGCCGTTGCTGCGCGAATCGACGTACGGATTGTCGATCTGGGCGGGATCCCCAATGAGAATTATCTTTGAGCCCTCCGAGATGCGCGTGATCACCGTCTTCACCTCGTGCGGCGTCAGCTGCTGGGCCTCGTCGAGGATGAAGAACCGCCTCGCGATCGAGCGGCCGCGGATGAAGCAGAGGGCCTCGATCTCGACAAGGCCGCTCTTCAGGAGGCGCTCGTACGGCTTCACGAGCCCGAGCGACGCGTGGCCCGAATGGCCGCCGCTCGCCTGGTGCGGGCTCATGGACGCCATCATGTTGTCCCTTTTCCAGCGCTTCTTCTTCGAGACCTTCTTCGACGCGAACTGCGGCTCCTTCGGCGGCTTCGATGGCATCAGCACCTCGAGCGCGTCGTAGTAGGGCTGGAGCCAGGGCTTCATCTTCTCGTCGAGCGTGCCGGGCAGGAATCCGATGTCCTTGCCGAGCGCGATCACGGGGCGCGAAATGGAGACCCCATCATAGCGGGAATTCTCGTCAAGGGTCTGGTGGAGCGCGCACGCCGTCGAGAGGAGCGTCTTGCCCGTGCCCGCCTTCCCGAAGCACGTGAGCATGTGGATGCTGTCGTCAAGCAGGGCGTCCATGAGGAACTGCTGCTCCAGGTTGCGCGCGCGGATGGGAATCCCGCCGGGGGCCTTGACGAACTCAGGAAGCTTGAGCCTCTGGACCACTCCGTCGCCGTAATAGCGGGCCGGCATCGTCTTCCCCTCGTCGGAGCGCAGGAGGACGTACTCGTTCTGGTAAAGCGTCCTCGCCGACTTCGCGTCGATTGCGAACTCCCCCTCGGAACAGAAGCGCTGGAGCTCGTAAATGGAGAGCGGGATCTCGCGGTAGCTCGCCTCGTCGACATCCTCCGGGACCTTGTCGTTCTGGTAGTCCTCGGACTCGAGGCCGACCGCGCGCGCCTTGAGCTGCACATTCACGTCCTTGGTGACGAGGACGGTCGGCGGCGGGTACTGCTCCTGGACAAAGAGGGCAGCGGCGATGATCCGGTTGTCCGGCTTCGAAAGGTCGGGAAGCACCGCACGAAGCCGGTCCATCGCGGGCGAATGGCGGCCGGGCTCCACAAGATACGGGTTGATGATGACCGAGAGTGTGCCGCCGTTCGGCAGCTCGACCCCCTCGTGCATCGAGCGCGCGTCGGGAAGGAGGTCCTGCAGGATCCGATGCACCCGGCGCGCATTGCGCCCGCGTTCCGTGGACTGCTCCGTCTTGATCGAGTCGAGCTCCTCAAGGACCTCGACGGGTATGACCAGGTTGTTTTCCTGGAAATTGTAAATCGATTGCGGGTCGTGCAGGAGAACATTCGTATCCAACACGAATGTCTTAACCTTTGCCGTGACCCTGATCCGCGAATTGGGGGCCGAGGCCCCGCGCAGGTTTTCCATCGATTAGGTTGGGAATATCCTGTGAGTAAGTGAGCACATCCCCACCCATTTGTCCATCAAAGAATAAGTGTTTCTGTGTTACAAACCCGGGCAGACCCGCCGCTTAGCGGAGTTTTCTACGCTTTTGCAACCTCGATTCGGCGGCCGCCTTCCGCAGCTGACTTGTAAATAGCCTCGATTACCGCCATGTGGTCCCGGCCCAGGGAGCCGGGAACCGGGGACTCCCGGCCGGTCGCGATGCAGGCTGCGAAATCGTCCATCGCGAGCGACTGCTGGGGCACCTGCGGAAACGCGAGGAGCCCCCGTGAAGTCAGTGTCCGGATGCCGCGGTAGCCGTAGGCGGGGCCCAGCTGGATCCATCCTCCTGCGCCCTCCGCCCGGAAGAAATCGCCGTTTCGGTTGTAGCTGGACGAGGCCTCGCAGGTGACACCGCCCGGGAACTGCATCGTCCACTCGATCGTCTCCTCGACCTCGTTGAAGAGCTCGGGCCTGGTCTTCGGGAGCTCGCGAGCGGTGACGGAGACCGGCTGGGCCAATGCCGCCCGGCAGGCGGCCTGGATCACGTAGATCCCGACGTCCATCAAGGGCCCGCCGCCCGAGAGCGTTTTTTCGACCCTCCAGGCCCGGTCCCTGAAGGTCCAGCTGTACTCGCCGGAAAGCCTCGAGAGCGCGCCGAAATCCCTTTCACGGGCGAGCCGGTCGAGCTCGGCGTGGTTCGGGTCGAAGCGGAGCCGGTAACCTATCGAAAGCTTCACGGAGGCCTTCCGGCACGCCGCGATCATCGCCTCGCAGTCGGCGACGCTGTTCGCCATCGGCTTCTCGCAGATCACGTGCTTGCCCGCCTCGGCGACCCTGATGGCGTGCTCGGCGTGCAATCCGTTCGGGGTCACCACATAGACGGCGTCGATGTCCGGATTCCCCGCGAGCTCGTGGATCGAGTCGTAATTCCAGATGTTCCTCTCGGGGAAGCCGTACTTGCGGCTCCAGCTGACCCCCTTTTCGCGGGATCCCGTGACAACGCCTGCAAAGCGGCAGAGCCTGGTCCTGCGCAGGGCGGGCCCAAGCTCGCCGCGGGCGTAGAGTCCGAGGCCCATGAGGGCGACGCCGAGCTTGCGCTCCCCTCCGCTGGTGGCCTCGGCGACCTCCGCCGCGAGGCCGGCCGCGCCGCCGAGATATGCGGCTCCGAGCGTCATGTTGCGCAGGAACGCGCGGCGCGAATGCACGGGCTCATGGGTCTCATCGGGAGCTTCTTCCATCGCGGGCTTGGGGAACGGGGGCTGCGGGCCTGGCGGCGCCAAGGGAAAGGGAAGTCGAGTTGCCCCGAGGGGCAAGCACCGTCGCCGCTCAGCCCGGGATCGGGGCCCCGCCGTCGCCGAGCCTCGCCAGCTCCCTCGCGATATGGCCGATTACGGCCGCATTGGCGGGCATCAGCGAGTGGAGGGGGCACCAGACGACCAGCTCCTGCGCGGACGCGATGCGCGAGCTGGCGGAGGGCACGACCATCAGGTCGAAGGGAGTCCTGTAGGTGAACACGGCCATCCCGCGGAGCGCTCCCGAGCCGCGATCGAGCTCGCTCAGGAATGCGCTGCCCGGGCGCATCTGGCGCACCCCGGCCCCCCAGAAGAGGTGGGCGTTCAGCGTTCCTCGGTGGGGCCCGCAGATGGAGAAGAAGGCCCTCGCGGAACCGGCGCGCCCGGGAGCCTGGAGATAGTGCCTTGCGACAAGGGCGCCCATGCTGAACCCGACCAGGGCAAGGGGCGCCCCCCGCGCCACATTGCCCTGGATGAACGCGGCCAGCTTCTCCGAAAGGTCCGGTATGCCCAGGCGCCCGTCCCGCGGATGCAGGGTCGGCGCGTGGCAGAGGTGCCCCTGCGCCTCGAGGCCGCGCCACATGCGGCGGAAGAGGCGCCCCGTGTCCGCGAATCCGTGGACCATGACCACAGTCATGCCGTGGGACGGCCGGCGCCGGACTCGCCCCGCAGGATGCTGAAAAGTTCCATGTCGTGAAACCCGTCGTGCCGGAAGTGCGAGCGCCGCAGCCGCCCCTCGTGCGTCATGCCAAGCTTCTCCAGGACCCGCAGCGAGCGCGCGTTGCCCGGCATGCAGGTGGCCTCCACCCGGTTGAGCCCCAGCTGCGCGAAGGCATACCCCAGGACCAGCCGCGAGGCCTCGCCGGCGAGGCCCCTTCCCCAGTGGCTTCGCGCGACGTTGAACGCGATCTCCGCCCGCCGGTGGTGCCGGCTGAGCGAGTGCAGGAAGACCATGCCCACGACGGCGGGGCTCCCCGTGGCCACCACCGCCCAGCCCAGGATCGCCGGGCCCGTGAGCATCCTGAGAAAGTCCCGGGTCTGCTCCTCGGATTCGTGGCGCGGCCACAGCGTGAAGCGGGCCACCTCCGGGTCCGACGCATAGGCGAAGACGTCGGGGAAATCCCCGACGGAGAGTCCTCGCAGGACCAGTCCGCCCGTCTCAAGGACCGGGGCAGGCGTGGGGAAGGTGTCTCCCATGGGATTGCGGACCCAAAGGGGCGGGCCGCTAGGGACTCTGCGCCTTCCTGGGCATGATGAGGTCCCACTTGTTGCCGTAGAGGTCCTCGAAAACCGCAACCGTTCCGTACGCCTCCCGCCTCGGCTCCTCGCTGAACGCGACTCCGCTCCTCCTCATGCGCCGGTAGTCGCGCCAGAAGTCGTCCGTCTGGAGGAAAAGGAACACGCGTCCGCCCGCCTGGCGCCCGACGGCGGCTTTCTCGCGCCTGTTCTTTGCCCGCGCCAGGAGGATGCGGGCGCCGCCTCGCCCCGGCGGCGACAGCTCGACCCACCTCCTGCCGCCCCCGAGCGCCGTGTCCTCCACGACGCGCAGGCGCAGCGCCCCCGTGTAGTAGGCCACGGCCTCGTCGTAGCCCCTGACCAGGATGGAGACGCAGGCGATCGATCGGCTCATGCCTCAGGCCGGCGGGCTGCCATTCCTTCAAGCGCCGTCACGGTCTGCCAATTGCGGGTGGTCGCCCGGGCCGACAGCATGCGCTCGAAGAACGCATTGTTGATCCTCGTCCTTCCGTATCCAAGTGGACAATACACATAGACGACGCCGCCCGCCATGGCCGCGGCCTCGCCGGGAGCAAGCGGGAGGGGCGCGCCCCGGAGGGTCGCCCGCGGGCCGGCGCCGATCAGGAACGTCGCATGGAGGAACCTGGGGTCCACGCCGCGCCGCCCGAGGAAGGGGTTTGCGCGCACGACCGACGCCATCGCGGCCGCCGTCCTGGTGGCGACCGCCACCTCGTAGCCGCAGCCGCCCAGGATGGCGCGCGCCACGGCCTGCGAGATCGCGTCCGCGCCGGTCCCCGGCGCCTCAAACACGACGTTGCCGCTCTGCAGGTGGGTGCGGACGCGGCCGAATCCCAGGTCCTCAAAGATCGACCTCAGCCGGTCCATTGGCAGGGGGCGGTGGCCTCCAACGTTAATCCCGCGGATCATCGAAACCAGGGTGGGCATCGCTCAAGGAAGGCAATCGGAGTGGGCCGGGCCGGGCAAGCAGCAACGCCCGCCGGGAGGCCCTGTCAAGCAGCGTGTTGCGGAATCCTCGCACGGGGGGAGCGGCGGCGCCCCCGGCCCGGAGCTATGACACGAATCTCCCGGGCCGGGCTTGTAAAACGCAGCCTGATAATGCACATTCGACCCTCGCACTTGATGAAACCAGCCTCCGCTAGGGCAAAAGCCACCGACGCACATGGCGTTCGGGTCTGCTGCTGCCTCTTTTAGATAATGCCGACTGCGGACACTGTCTCTGCCGCGGTTGACCCGACCGCGGCGGCCCGGAGGCTATCGGGCGCCACGGCGCAGGAGCGGATTGCGTGGGCCCTCGAGCAGTTCGGGGATTCGCTCGTCCTCAGCACGAGCTTCGGCGCCCAGTCGGCGGTCATGCTGCACCTGGCGACGCGCGTCGCGCCCCGCATCCCGGTCGTGTTCATCGACACGGGCTACCTTTTCGCGGAGACCTACCTCTTCGCGGACCAGCTCACCAAGCGCCTCGGGATCAACCTCAGGGTCTACAGGTCGCCCGAGTCGCCGGCGTGGATCGAGGCTCGGCACGGCCGGCTCTGGGAGAAGGGCGCAGCGGGCATCGAGGCCTACAACCAGATCGTTAAGGTCGAGCCCATGCAGCGCGCCCTGGCCGAGCTTGGCGCCCGGGCGTGGCTGGCGGGGCTCAGAAGGGCGCAGTCGAGCACCCGCGCGCAGCTCCCCGTTGTCGGCAGCCAGGACGGGCGCGCGAAGATCCTGCCGATCGTCGACTGGAGCGACCGCGACGTGCACAGCTACCTGAGCGACAACGGCCTTCCCTACCACCCGCTCTGGGAGAAGGGCTACGTCTCGATCGGCGACATCCACACGACGCGGCCGCTCTCGGCCGAGCTGACGGCCGAGGAGACCCGCTTCTACGGCATCAAGCGCGAGTGCGGCCTCCACGACCCCGCCGCGAACATCTGAAACGCCCGACCGAAATGACCCACCTAGACGAACTTGAGTCCCAGAGCATCTACCTCCTGCGCGAGGCCTACCACGGCTTCGAGAAGCCTGCGATGCTCTGGTCCATGGGCAAGGACTCCAACGTGCTCCTGTGGCTGGCAAAGAAGGCCTTCTGCGGCCACATACCGATCCCGGTCGTCCACATCGATACGACCTACGAGTTTCCCGAGATGCTCGAGTTCCGCGCGTGGGCGCAGAAGCACTACGGCTTCGAGCTGACCGTATGGACGAACTTCGAGGCACGCGCCCGGGGCATCGGCTACGAGACGACGGACCCGGTCACGGTGACCCATGAGCTGAAGACGGTCGCCCTCCAGCAGTGCCTGGCCGCAAACGGCTACGACGCCCTCATAACGGGAATCCGGCGCGACGAGGACTCGACGCGCGCGAAGGAGCGCTACTTCTCCCCCCGCAACGCGGAATTCGAGTGGGACTACAAGGACCAGCCACCCGAGTTCTGGAACCATTTCACGACCGAGTCCGGCCCGGGAGAGCACGTGCGCGTCCAGCCGCTCCTCGACTGGACGGAGATCGACATCTGGCGCTACCTCGAGCGCGAGAAGGTGCCGCTGCCGGGCATGTACTTCTCCCGAAACGGCCAGCGCTACCGCTCCCTCGGCTGCATGCCGATCTCGAAGCCGGTCAAGAGCGACGCGAAGACGATCGACGACATCATCGAGGAGCTGATGGTGACCAAGGTCTCCGAGCGCGCAGGCCGCGCCCAGGACCACCACGAGCGCAACGCCATGCAGAAGCTGCGCGCGAAGGGCTTCATGTGACACAGGCCATGCCCGCACTTCCCGAAACCCTCCCACCCTTGCTCTCCCCAGCCCCCGCAGCCAAGCCAGCGGCCCAGCAGCCATCGTCGGACCACCTCCAGCTGGTGGTGGTCGGCCATGTCGACCACGGGAAATCGACCCTCATCGGCAGGCTCCTCTTCGACACCCACTCCGTGGCGGACGGGAAGGCGGAGAGGATCGAGGCCGCCTGCAAGGCCGAGGGGATGGAGTTCGAGTACGCATTCCTGCTGGACGCGCTGCTCGAGGAGCAGGCGCAGAACATCACGATGGACACGACCCGCGTGCCCTTCCGCACCGAGCGGCGCTCCTTTACGATCATAGACGCCCCGGGGCACAAGGAATTCCTGAAGAACATGATCACGGGCGCCGCGAGCGCCGACGCCGCCGTCCTCCTTGTCGACGCCCAGGAGGGCCTGCGCGAGCAGACCCGCCGCCACTGCTTCCTCCTCTCGCTCCTCGGGCTCCGGCAGATCGTCGTCGCCGTCAACAAGATGGACCTTGTCGATTACCGCCCGGAGGTCTTCGAGGCGATTCGGGCGGAGCTCGGCGATTTCCTGGCCAAGCTCGGCGTCGAGCCCGCGCATTTCATCCCGATCTCCGCCAAGAACGGCGAGGGGCTGCTCAAGGGCAGCGACCGGATGACCTGGTACCGCGGGCCGACCCTGCTTGACGTCCTTGAGAGGTTCCGCGCGAACCCCCCGGCCTCGGGCGGGCCGCTCCGCCTCTCGGTCCAGGACGTGTACCGGTTTGACGCGCGACGCATCGTCGCCGGTCTGGTCGAGTCCGGGAGCGTGTCCGTGGGCGACCAGATCGAGTTCGTTCCCGGCGGAAAGCGCAGCCGGGTGAAGACGATAGAGACCTGGCCGCAGTCCGACCCCCCTCCGAGGGGGCCGGTGGGATCCGGCAGCGAGGTGGCGCTGACCCTCGAGGACGAGCTGTTCGTCGAGCGCGGCCAGATCGGCGCCCCGCTCGATGACAAGCCCCACGAGGCGAGGACATTCACGGCGCGCGTCTTCTGGATCCACGACACGCCGCTGCGCTCGGGCGAGCTCATCCCCCTCAAGCTGGGAACCCAGCAGGCCGAGGCCCGCGTGCTCGGCATCCAGCGGACGCTGGACGCCGTCACGCTTGAGACCGGCACTGGCACGACGGGCGAGGTCAGGGTCCACGAGGTGGCGGAGATCCGCCTGCGCGTGCGCAAGCCCATCGCGTTCGACGTCGGTGGCAAGGTGCCCGAGCTCGGGCGCTTCGTCCTCATGCGCGGCCGCCGCATCGGCGGCGGCGGCGTGATCGACTCGGTGGTCGACGAGCCGCCCGGCCCGCGCGGCCTGGCTCCCGTCAGCCGCTCGGCAATCCTCGGTCACCGCGGCTGCATCGTCTGGATGACGGGCCTGTCCGGCTCCGGTAAGTCGACCCTCGCTCAGGTCCTGGAGCAGAGGCTCCTGACCTCGGGCATCCTCTCCACGATCCTGGACGGCGACGTCCTTCGCACGGGCCTCAGCAGGAACCTCGGTTTCACCCCGGACGACCGCAGCGAGAACCTCCGCAGGGCGACCGAGCTCGCGATCCACATGGCCGACGCGGGCGTCGTCGTCATTGCGGCGCTCATCTCGCCCTTCCGGGTCGACCGCGCCATGGCCGCGGAGCGGGCCAAGGAGCGGGATATCCCCTTCGCCGAGATCTTCGTTAACGCGCCCCTCGCCGAGTGCGAGCGCCGCGACCCGAAGCAGCTCTACAGGAAGGCCCGGGCGGGCCAGATCCAGCAGTTCACGGGGATCGACTCCCCCTACGAGCCTCCCATGGCACCGGACCTGGAGATCAGGACCGACCGGGAGTCCGTGGCCCAGTCGGTCGAGAAGCTCACCCATCTCGCGCTAGGCCTCGCGCGTCCCTCCGACAACGCGGAGGCCGGCTCGAACATATGACCCCGGGGACGGTGTATCTTGTCGGCGCCGGCCCGGGGGACCCCGAGCTGATAACCCTCAAGGCGCGCCGCGTCCTCGCCGAGGCCGATGCCGTCGTCTACGACCAGCTGGTCGACCCGGCGCTGCTCGAGCTCGCCCGCCCCGGCTCCGAGCGGATCTTCGCCGGGAAGAGGGGCGGCCAGGCCTGCCGCCCCCAGAGCGAGATCGACGAGACCCTCGTGCGGCTCGCGCTCGAGGGAAAGACCGTCGTCCGCCTGAAGGGCGGGGACCCGTTCGTGTTCGGGAGGGGCGGCGAGGAGGCGTCCGTCCTGGCCGCCGCGGGCATCGCCTTCGAGGTCGTCCCCGGGGTGACCGCGGCGCTCGCCGCGGCCGCCTGCGCGGGCATCCCGCTCACGCACCGGATGCACAGCTCCGCGGTGGTCCTCCTGACGGGCCACGAGGACCCCTCGAAGCCGGACGCCTCGATACGCTGGGAGGACTACGCGCGCCTGAAGGCGACGCTTTGCGTGTACATGGGGGTGAAGAACCTTGCGGAGATCGCGCGGCGCCTCGAGGCCGGCGGAATGGACGCATCCATGCCGGCCGCGATCATCGAGTCGGCCACGACCCAGGCGCACCGAAGGATCCTGGGCACCCTTGGCACCATCGCCGACCTCGCCGTCCGCGAGAACGTGCGGGCTCCCGCGATGCTCATTGTCGGGGAGGTCGCCGCGTTCTCGCGCAGCCTGTCATGGTTCGAGTCCGCGGCGCAGGCGGCGGCCGTCCGGTGAAGGTCGCCCTGGTCGACAACGGCTCGCTCGAGCCCGCGGCCCACGAGTGCCTGCGCGCGACGGCCCTTGCGCTCGGGGAGCGGGCGGGGACACGGGTCGAGGCCGTCTCGTGGAAGCACAGCGACCGGATCGAGCCCGGCGCCCTCGGCGGCGTGCCCGCGTGGACGCTGGCGCCCTGGATCGGCCGGCAGGTTTCCGCCGGGGAGCGAGAATTCCTGTTCGTGCCCTTCTTCATAAGCCCCCAGGGATCGATCGGCTCGGCCCTCCGCGGCGACCTCGAGAGGCTCCGCGGGGAGCTCGGGGGCTTCGACTACGCATTCACGGACGGCCTCTCCGCGGAGGTCGACCTTCCGGGGATCGTGGCCGCCCGCGTGCGCGAGGCCGCCGCGTCCGGGGGCCTGCGCATGCCCGCGGTCATCGTCGTCGACCACGGCGGCCCCTCGCGGGCCTCCGCCGGGGTCCGCGACCAGGTCGCAGAGCTTGCCCGCGCCCTGCTCAAGGGCGAGGTCCGCTCGCTCCAGCCGGCGTCCATGGAATCGCCCGGGGGCCCGCAGTTCGACTTCAACAGGCCGCTTCTGGCCGACGTCCTCGCCGCGCCCGGGTTCGACTCCGGCGACGTCCTTGTCGCCCCGCTGTTCCTCTCGCCGGGACGCCACGCCGGCCCGGGGGGCGACCTTTTCCGGATAGCGGACGCCGCGCGGGCGCGCGCCCCGCTGCTGCGCTGCCACTTCACGAAGCTCGTCGGCTCGCACCCCGTCGCGCTCGAGGCCCTCGCGGGCGCCCTGGCGAGGGCGCTCCGGGCCGAGGCCCGCCGCTGAGCGAATCGCGGCGGGAGCGGCTCAGGCTGCGGCCGGAGTCGCCAGCTGGAACGGGCGCGAGGACCTCACCGCGACGCCGAAACGCTCGCGCGGATCCCGGTCGCTGCGCGCGACGGTGAAATCGCCGTGGCCAAGCAGGGAGCGCACGGCGGCCCCGATCTCGGGGATCGCGGCCGCATGGGTCTCGGGCGTGTTGGGCGCGATTCCGCGGTCGTTGACGATGAGCTCAAACTCGGTGCGGCTGAACCTGAGGGCGCCTGCGAACTCCTCCTCGAGCCTGGCGGCGGCCTGCGCGGCGGCTTCGAACGCCTGCGCCACGCGCCCGGCGTTTCCGCCCGGCAGAACGGTCTTGCGCCGGTAGAGCAGGCCCCAGGTCCCACGGCCGTGGTCCAGGGCGTAGTCCGCCTCGTAGCCCACGGCGACGACCCCAGGCCCCTCGGGCACGTGGAGCAGCTCGGCGACGTCGACAAGGAGCACCCCGGGGACCGACTGCGCGCCGACCCACTTGTGGAAAAAGTCGACGACCTTTGCCGGGTCGATGCCCAGCGGGCCGACGACGGGGATCTTGACAATCAGGTGCTGGAGTTCCATCGCGGACATGCGTGAGCGGGCGCGCCTCAGTTGGCCGCGGGCACGGGGGGCGGGGTCGAGCGCAGCCGGTTGTAGCAGCTGTGCACCGCCTCGATGAAGAGCTGGGCCTCGGCGATCCGGTGGTGCGCGGTGTCGGCCGTGAACCTCTCGCCGCGCGCGGCGTGGGCGGAAAAGAGGAAGTTCGCGAACTTCGGGCCGACAAAAGGGTCCAGGAACAGCTGGGTGTCGAAGAAGCGCTCCTTGAACTCCGCCACGACCTCGTCCGGATCGTTGGCGACGTCGTCATACTGCATCTGCACGAGGGCCTTCGCTGCTCGGATGAACGCCCTGTAGGCCGTCTCGCCAGCGGCCTGGGGCGCGCCCTTGTCGAGCTCCAGCCCGGCCTCGAACACCAGGCGCTCCGCCGCAACCATGTCAAACTGGTAGCGGCTGACGACCTCGCCGGCGCACTCGCCGACACCGAGGTCGCCAATGCTGTACTGCCGCGGGTCCCCCCAGTCGGAGTAGAAGCCGGGCTCGGCCTCATGCGAGGGGAAGTCCTGGTTCAGCGGCTCGAGCAGCTCGCGGATCGGCCCCTTGCCGACCCGCTTGACGAAGGCGTAGAACCGCTCGTCCTTCTGGCGGTTCCGCACGAAGTGCTCCGTGATCCGTTCAACCACCTCCGGGGCCCGCTTCGAGGGGATGGCGATGATGGGCAGCCCATAGGAGCCGGCGTTGTTCTCCCACTGCCCGCCCAGAACGACCTGGAAATGCGGTACCTTGAAGCCGTTGATGGTGCGGCTGACCCCGTAGAAGCCGAGGTCGGCCACATGGTGGCAGCCGCACGAGTTGAAGCAGCCGCTGACCTTGATGTGCAGGCCCTTGATCGCCTCGTCGAGGCGGTGGCTGTTGGCGAGGAGGCGATTCCTGAGCTCGCCGCCAAGTCCCCGTGAGGACGAGATGCCTAGCTTGCAGGTGTCGGTCCCGGGGCAGCTCACGACGTCGACGATGCTCTCCGCGCCCGCCTGGCCGAGGTCGGCCGCGGCGAGGTCCGCGAAAAGCGCCGGCACGTCCGTCTTGCTGACCCAGCGGATGAGGAAATTCTGCTCGACCGTGGTGCGGATCGTGCCCCGCGTGTACTTCGCGACGATGTCGGCAAGCGCGCGCAGCTGGTCGGCCGTGATGTCGCCGAGCGGCAGCGTGACCGAAGCCGTGGCATAGCCCGGCTGGCGCTGGTCGCGCACGTTGCTGCGAACCCAGCGGCCAAGCGCCTCGTCGCCGTTGAGCTTGGGCAGCTCGCCCGGCGGGTGGAGCGGGCCCTCGGCCTCCTGCTCGACGCCCTTCAGCATGCCGAGCCAGCGCGGATCCTCGCGGAGCTCCCTGCGCGTGGCGAAAACCTCCTCGCGGAACTTGTCTATGCCCCACTTGTCGACGAGGAACTTGATGCGCGCGGTGTTGCGGTTCTTCTTCTCGCCGTGCTTGCCGAACACGCGGCACACGGCCTGGGTGAGCGGCAGCATCTCCTCCACCGGTGCAAACTCAGTCAGCAGCCGGGCCTGCCGGGGAACCGGGCCGAGGCCTCCGCCCACCACGATCTTGAATCCGCGCTGGAGCGTGCCGTCCACCTCGCGGACAACCGCGACGAATCCGATGTCGTGCATCTGCGTCAGGCCGCAGGCGTTCTGGGCGCAGCCGCTGAACGCCGGCTTGAACTTGCGGCCGAATTCCATCGTGTCCGGGTGGCCCATCAGGAACCAGGCAAGGGCATGGGAGTAGGGCGTGACGTCGAACGCCTCGTCGCGGCACACACCGGCGAGCGGGCATGCCGTGACGTTGCGCACGGCGTTGCCGCAGGCCTCCCGCGTCGTGATGCCGACCGCCCCGAGGCGGCGCATGATCGACGGCCCGTTCTCTATGTGGATGAAATGCAGCTGGAAATCCTGGCGGGTCGTGACATGCGCGATCCCGTCGGAATACTCCTCGGCCAGTTCCGCCATGACCTCGAGCTGGCGGGGGTTGAGGCCGCCGCCCGGTACCTTGATGCGCAGCATGCCGGGCGCATCCCAGAGGGTCCCCGGACCCTTCGTCGGCTTGTCGGCATAGGGGAGCTTGCGGCTTTCCGTGCCGTCGTAGCGCTGGCCGTTGTCGTAGCGCTGGCCGTACGCGCCGCGGCGCAAGCGGGTCTCCGCGAACACCTTCTCGTCGATCTTGCCCTGCTTGCGCAGCTCGATCTCCGTCTCGAACTGGTCGACCTCGCTGCTGATGGGCTCGGGCAGCACGCCCTTCAGGCGCTCCTTCCAGATGACATCACTGGCTTTCATGGAGATCGCTTGTATAGTTGGGTTGGCTTGGCACGCGCAATGGAGCTCTCCCGTCCCGGCCAAAATTGCTCTGGCGCGGTAGGGCGAGCTCTGATTTGTATTCGTCCCCCCACATTTTCACAATGGCAAGCAATCATGCGACGCGGGTTTATGACACGATTTTAGGCCTACTTTCGGATGAAGGCAACCCGACGCCGCTGGTTAGGCTGAACCGGGTGGTCCCCTTCCGCCACGCACGAATCTATGCCAAGCTCGAGTGGTACAATCCCTTCGGCGCTGTCAAGGACCGCGTCGCGGCCAACCTGATCAGCGACGCCGAGGCACGCGGCACGCTCGCGCCGGGCCAGAGCCTCGTGGAGGCAACGTCGGGAAACACCGGCCTCGGGCTCGCGATGGTGGGCAACCAAAAGGGCTACGCGCTGCGGACGCCGCTCTCCGCCGCGATCCCGCTCGAGAAGCGCACCGTCCTGCGGTTCTTCGGGGCCGACGTGCGCGAGCTCGACGACTCGCTCTGCCCGGCTCCCGGGGCTCCCGAGGGGTCGATCGCCGTCGCCCATGAGACGGCCGCGCGCGAGCCCGGCTTCGTGCTGCTCGACCAGTACGCCAACCTCGCCAACCCCGACGCGCATTTCCGCACCACGGGCCCCGAGATCTGGCGCCAGACCGAGGGAAAGATCACCCATTTCGTCGCGTGCCTCGGGACGGGCGGGACGATCACGGGCAACGGCCGCTTCCTGAAGGGCAAGAATCCCTCCGTGAGGATCCTGGCCGTCTATCCCGAGGAGGGCCACGACATACCCGGTGTCCGGAGTAAGCGCCAGCTCGACCAGACCCGGCTCTACTTCCCGAGCGAGTACGACGGCGAGGCCGAGATCTCGAACAGGGAGGCGTACGACCTGACGCTGCGCCTGAACCGAGAGGAGAGCGTCATCGCGGGCCCGAGTTCCGGCCTGGCGCTCGCTGGGGCCCTCAGGCTCGTGCCCGACGAGCCCGGGGTGGTCGCGGTGGTCATCTTCCCCGACAACATCTTCAAGTACGCCTCCTCCGTCTGCAGGCACTTCCCGCAGTTGTGCCCGACGCAGGGCGGCGGCGCGGCGGCCGCCGCGCCGAGCAGCGCGGAGCTGCTGATGGACGAGATGATCGAGAACCTCAAGAACCCCTACGACTCGGTGTCGGTGGCCGACCTTGCGCGCGAGATCGACGGCGGCGACGCGGCCCCGGGGAAGCCGCTTCTCGTCGATGTCCGGCCGGCCTCGCAGTTCGCGGACCTCCACATCCCGGGGACGATCAATATTCCCCAGGCCGAGCTTTCGCAGCGCAAGGGCGATCTGCCCGCCGACCGCGACACGCCGATCGTCATGATCTGCTCGATCGGCAAGTTCTCCAAGCCGGCCACGCTGTACCTCAAATCGCTTGGCTACCGCAGGGTGCGAAGCCTCAAGGGCGGGATCAGCGAGTGGATGCGCAAGCAGCAGCCTCTGGCAAGGGCCGGGGCTCCGGCCTGAGCGCCGGGTGCGGCGCTCAAGGCCTCCGGGCCGCGACCAGGGAGGGCCCGGGCCGAGGGGAGCGCCCGGGCAAATGAAACGGGCCGCCTACCCTAGGCGGCCCGTTTGCAATGCTGACGTACCCTATTTTACCCTAAGCGACACGCCCGAGCTAACCACCCCGGCGCATCTGATCCACGGGAGCGAGACGCCTCCGAGCGGCACAAGTTTCGGAATTTCAGGGATAATGTCATATGCTTTGTCAGGATACCGGCTTATGAAATTCCAGAATCCATTCCTCGGCGGGGTCACGGGCCTGCCGGCGACCCCTCTTGGACCGGTTTTTTGGGCCTGGGCTCGGTCCAGATCCGCACCAGGTGCTCGGCGAGATTCTTCATGCTCGTGCGCTTGAGGCCGTGGGCCCGCGCCGCCTCGACAAACGCCGGTGCGACGGCGCTGCGTTCCTCGTAGTAGCGCCAGAGCTCGGAATCGATCCGGGCGACCGCCGCCGCGACGTCGGGCAGCCCGGCCACTATCGCCCGAACCTTATTCTGAAGGTGCTGTCTCTCGTCCGCATGGCGCTGGAGGTAGTCAAAGAGAATTTGCTCGCTCCTGTTGAGACTCACGGTGCCAACGTGTCCCAGGTATTGTAAAAAACAACGGTAAAACCGGCGTTAATCATGGCATTGCTTTTGCTGGCCTTTCGTGGTTAACCTTTCACCCAGTTGAAGTAACATACCCCATCCCATGTGGCCTAAACTAAAAGAACAACTACCCGCGATCATTCTGACCGCCATCCTGATCTCGGGCGCGGCCTTCTGGATGCACACACAGACCGTCGCCGAGATGGCGGCAAGAGAGGAAGCAGAATTGGTACCGTTGCGCGAGCAGAACGAGGCCCTCAAGGCTTCCGCTGAGGAGAACCGTCGCACGATCGAGGCGACCAACAAGCTCTTGAAGGACGCAATTTCCAAGCGCGAGGCGGACATGTTCCGCACTGACGAGGAGATCCAGAAGTTGAACGGCGAGCGTATGGACGCCCTGGCCGAGGCGATCGCCAAGAAGGTCCAGCCCTACAATCCCCTCCCGAAGAGCCCGGAGGAGGCCGAGAAGATGCAGAACGAGCAGGTCGACAAGGTTTCCTCGAGGCTGCAGATGAAAATTCAGCCGATCCTTGCCGAGATGGCGAAGGATCAGAACCTGACGCGGGCCTCGATCGACAAGTACGCCCAGCGGGTCTCCGACCAGGTGGGCACGGCGCTGACCGGGGAGATGGCCCGCAACCAGCAGCTTAACACCAATCTACAGCAGACGCAGGCCGCCGCGGACGACGCGCTCAAGCTCAACCATGAGCTGACCGCGCTGTACCTCAGCACGTTCAAGGACGAGGGCATTCTGACGCGCCTGCTGATGCTCCCGGCGAATGTCGTGAAGGACGCCTCGAATTTCAGCATCATCACCAGCGCCGACCGCGGCAAGGTCGAGCAGGACCTCGTCAACAAGGAAAACGAGATCGAAAAGCGGCTTGCCGACCTCCAGGCGCAGGCCCCCAAGGGCTGATCAGGAGACGTCGAGGAAAGGTCAGGCGGCCCGCACCCGGGTCGGCAGCAGCGCGGCGTCCTGCATGCCGTGGATGATCTTCTTGTCGGGAGGGCAGAATGTCGCGAGCGCACCGGACAAGCGCGCCTTCCCTTCCACCACGAAATAATACGGGCATAGCCGCAGCCGGCCGTCGGCCTCGCGCGCCTCGTTGGGCGCCTCGGAGCCGTAGAGGCTGTGCCGGACCCTGCGCGGCTTTCGGTAGGCCTGAAGCACGTGGAGGTTCCCCGGGGCAAGGGCGAGGGCGCGCTCGACGCCTACCTGCCACTCCTCGCGCGAGCAGTCGCTGCCGAGGACGACGCTCCTCGCCCCCCAAGCGGTCTCATGGAAGCCGCTTATCTTGATGATCAGGTCCCGCTCCTTCTGCGACGCCCCGATCAGGTCGCGCCAGTCGGCCAGCGCCCTCCCGCCGGCGCGCGGCCCGTCCAGGACGGCGCCCGGGGGCAGCGGGGCCGGGTCCATCACCCAGGTGGGAGGGATCAGCGTGCGCAGGAGCTTCAGCGGGCGCGCGCCGAGCGCCTCCTCCCAGTAGTCCTGGAGCAGGTGGTGGTGGAAGAGCCCGAATGCGAGCTTCTCCTCCTGGAACGGCCGCATCGGCGGGGCTATCGAGACGTCCCCGGACTCCCACGCGTCGAGGATGTAGGAGGCGGTCTTTATGCTCGCCAGGTCGAATAGCTCGAAGAAGCGGTAGATGACGTCGATCTTCTCGGGATTGCCCTCCACGTCGAAGAACAGCGCCCCGCCGAGCGGGAACAGGTCCTCGGGCCGCATGCAGAAGACACGCTGGCCGGCCACCTGCATCTGCTGCGCGAGCCACTGCATCTCGGGCCGGTACGTGGCGGCCTCGTCGCTGACGACGAGGGCCACCAGGGGGTTGCGGGAGCCGGGCCGAAGCGACGCGAGGGAGGCGTGGAAGTTCCTGATCATCGCGTCGTCGCCTCCGACGAGCCCCTCGCTGTCCCGGTAAAGCCGGTTGAGGAAGGCCGTCAGGCCTATGCCGCCCGGCACAGAGTCGAGCTCGGTCATCACGAACCCGTCGTCCGTCAGCAGCAGGTCCGGGCGCAGGACCGTCGGGAACATCCCGCGGTTCTTCGGGCTCCGCGCGTGGGCCACGAGCGACTCCGGCTTCCCGCGATCAAGGTAGTCGGCGACCCAGGGGGCCGTGAGGGGCTTGTTGCGCAGCAGGTTCTTCCCCGAGACCGAGCGCAGGTAGAGCGTCTCGAGGGCCTGGTGGAACTCGAGGCACGCCGCGCCGATCGCCTCGAGCTCCTGGGCCTGGGCGGGAAGGATGGGCCAGGCGTCCTGCGAGAGCCGCCATGTCTTGTCCTCAAAGAGGGACTGGGCCGCAAACGCGGACCTGAGCGTGTCGAAGGCGAGCTTGTGCATTGTGCGTCGCGCTAGTCGTCGATCTGGATGTCCTTGTTCCTGTGGCGGGGGCTTCCGGCGCGCAGCCAGGCCGTGATGAACTTGTCCAACTCGCCGTCGAGCACCCCCTGCGTGTCGCTCGTGCTGTAGCCCGTGCGAAGGTCCTTCACCATCTGGTAGGGCTGGAGCACGTAGCTCCTTATCTGGCTGCCCCACCCGATCTCGCCCTTCTCCCCGTAGAAGCGCTCCATCTCGCTGCGCTGCTCGTCGAGCCTCTTCTCGTAGAGCCTCGCCTTGAGGACTCCCATTGCGCTCGCGCGGTTCTTGATCTGCGAACGCTCGTTCTGGCAGACGACGACGATCCCGCTCGGGATGTGGGTGATCCTGACGGCCGAGTCCGTTGTGTTGACTCCCTGCCCGCCCTTTCCCGACGAGCGGTACACGTCGACGCGGATGTCGCTCTCGGGGACCTCGATGTCGATGTCCTCGTTCACCTCTGCGATCACGTCCACGGCGCAGAAGGAGGTGTGCCTGCGCTTGTTCGAGTCGAAGGGGCTTATCCGGACCAGCCGGTGCACGCCGCGCTCGGCCTTCGCGTAGCCGTAGGCGTTGTCGCCCTTAAGGACAAGCGTCGCCTTGGTGATCCCCGCCTGGTCCCCGGCCTGCACGTCCTGGACCTCGACCTCGAAACCCCGCCGCTCCGCCCACCGGTTGTACATGCGGAAGAGCATGTCGGCCCAGTCGCAGGACTCGGTCCCGCCCGCTCCCGCCTGTATCGAGAGGATGGCGTTGTTCTTGTCGAACTGGCCCGTCAGGAACGAGGCGATCTCGAGCCTGTCGAGCTCCTCGGCCATCGCGGCCACGGACTCCTGGAGCTCAAGCTCGTGGACCTCGCGCTCGGCCGCGTCGGCGGCCTCGACGAGCTCGAGCATGACGCCCGTGTCGTCGACCTTCTTCTGGAACGCTATCACGGGCAGGATCGCGCGCTTGAGGGTGTTGAGCTTGGCGATGTGCTTCTGGGCGCGCTCGTTGTTGTCCCAGAACCCGGGCTCGCCCATCTGGGCCTCCATCGCCTCTATTTCCCGGCGCTTTTGGTCGACGT
>CAZNNO010000020.1:0-56468 GCA_964574435.1 uncultured Opitutaceae bacterium | reverse complement strand
ACAAACGACTCTGACTCGTTTTGTCTAGGTTCGAGTCCTAGCCGGGCAGCCAATTTTAAGAGAAGGACCCCCTGGTTTCCGTGAAGGGATTGTCCGGCTGGCGGGGTTGTGCTCGGGAAGCTGCTCTTTTGGCTGCTTCTTGGCAGCCGCAGCAGTCCTCATAACCGCACAGTGGGGCGCTGTTTGGTGTTGTTGCGCCGTGCGCCCGAGGGTATTTGTTTTCCGCGCCACTAAATGTAGGTTGACACCCCTGTTTCCATAAATCCTGATCCGCATTCCCCACCCGAGTTTGCCCAAACCTTGATTGCAAGCCACCCCCACGACGCTCAATCGATATCGGCACGGTTCCTGCAGAAAATGCTGCGACGAGCCAATACCGACCCGCGAAAGGCTATGATTTGCCTTTAGGTTATTTCACAAACTGATTCGAATTCCGTAGCAACGCCCTTACCCAACCATGATCACCCACAGTCTTGCCTTCGTTGTTCTTCTCAACAAAACGCCGATGGAGTTGTTCGTAGCCGGCCGCGTTATGATGTGGCCGATACTCCTGCTCTTCACCGTGGGACTCACGGTCATCATCGAGCGCCTCCTCTTCATCATCCGGGAAAACGCCGCGCGCGAGCCCGAGGTGGTGGCCAAGATGCTCGAGTGCGTCGAGAAAGGCGACATCGACGGCGCCCTTGCGATCGGCAAGAAGAGCGAGGACACCGTGGCGCGCATCGTCACCTACAGCCTCCAGCACAAGGAGGCCCTTTCGAATGCGTTCTTCCGGGCCTCCGGCCAGGAGCTGGCGCGCTACCAGCAGGGCATGGCGACGCTAGACACCTGCATCACGGCGGCCCCCCTCCTCGGACTGCTGGGAACCGTGACCGGCATGATGGGCACCTTCGGCGCCCTGGGATCGGCGGGAAGCGACATCGGAGCCGCAGCCAGCACGATCACCGGCGGCGTGGCCGAGGCCCTTATCGCCACGATGTGCGGCCTTGGAATCGCGGTCAGCTGCCTGCTTCCCTTCAACATCCTCAACGCCCGCGCCGAACAGATCAAACAGGAGATCGCCGATGCATCCCATGCTCTCGAGATCCTCATTAAGAAGGTAGAGACCAAGACCCATTAGTCCGGGCCTCTAATCCCAACCATGGCCGGCTCAAGTTCACACGGCGGCGGCGGCAGGAAGAAGGCGCGGATCGAGATCATACCCCTGATCGACGTCATTTTCTTCCTGCTGGCGACCTTCGTGCTTTTCACGCTCTCGCTCAACAGGTCGCAGGGTCTCCATGTAAATCTGCCCGAAGCCGAGACTGGCGTCCCGCGCGACCCCTCCGGGACGGCCACGATCACGGTCACCGAGGAAGGCACCATGGCGTGGGACAAGGATCCCGTGACCCTGGAGGAGTTCCTCGAGAGGCTTAAGACTTTCCACATCGAGCACCCGGATGATGCGAGAATCCTCATAAACGGCGACGCAGACGCCTCGTTCTCGTCCGTCATTTACGCGTTCGACGAGGTCCGCAAGGCACAGATCCAGAAGGTGCTCATCGAGACCCGGGTGAAGAAACCCGACTAGCCCCAGGCGCACGCGCTCAATCCCTCATACCCTCACCCTTATGGCAGGCGGAAGCTCCAGAATAGAAAGTGGCAAGAAGAAGGCACGCATCGAGATCATACCCCTGATCGATGTCATCTTCTTCCTGCTGGCGACGTTCGTGCTATTCACGCTCTCCCTGAGCCGGATCCAGTCGCTGCCCATCCAGCTGCCTGTCGCCCAGGCGAACCAGAATCAGCAGAAGGACGATGACATGGTCACCCTCCAGGTCTCCGATGCGGGCACCTATTTCTGGAACAGGGAGCCCATAACGGCGGCCGAGATCGCGCCACGACTGAATTCGTACAAGAGCCAGGTCCAAATGCCGCGGGTCCTCATCGCGGGTGACAACAAGGCCCGTTTTGGGCCGACCTGCTTTGCGCTGGACCAGGTCCGCAAGGCGGGAATCGAGCAGGTCTCGATCGAGACCCGCGTGAGCGACACCGGCAAATAACTGACGCCGTAAGGACACTACCAAAGCCAAATGCGCCGCGACCTACTAGCCGGTTTCATATTCACGATCACCCTGGAGTTCCTGTTCGCGTGGGGTGGTAACATTACCCACTACAAGCCGAAGCCGAAGGTCAAGGAGGACGAGCCGAAGATCGAGATTGTGATGCCAAAGATCGAGCCCGACGAGCCTGAGGTCGTCGAGGACCAGCCGCCCGTGCCCCAGGACATCGCTCCCCCGATGCAGAACGACGTGCCGCAGGTCGTGACGCCCGACTCCTTCGTCCAGCAGATCGAGCCCCCGCCGCCGGACCTGTCGGCCATCTCGAAGAACATAGTCAAGATCCCCGAGACCCGGACCGGCCTTGCCGGCATCGAGGTGTTCGACATTTCAAAGCTCGACCAGCAGCCGGTCGCGAAGTTCCAGGCCCGGCCGCAGTTCCCGTTTGAGATGCGCCGCGCGGGCATATCTGGCGAGGTCGTGGTGGACTTCATCGTCGACACCAACGGTGACGTGCGCAACGCCTTCTCGTACCACTCCTCGCAGCGTGAGTTTGAGTCCGCGGCCGTCCAGGCCGTCAGCAAGTGGAAGTTCAGGCCCGGCCGCAAGAACGGCCACGCGGTCTTCACGCACATGCAGGTGCCGATCGTCTTTACACTCAACGAGGACCAATAGACCGTGCCTTCGAATTTACACCGCTTCTCAACGCTGGGCTTTGTTGTCGCCGCCCTGGCTGCCAGTTCCCTCCTGCCGGCGGGGCTTCAGGCGCAGGGCGACGAGGAACACCAGACCCCCACGCTCTCCGACGACGTCGGCGACGGGCTAACCAAGGTCGAACCCCTGGTCACCGCCAAGGATTGGGCCGGTGCCCTGGGCATTGTCGACGGCCTCCTCGAGAAGGCGGCGGCCGGAAGCTACGACGAGACGTTCCTGAACGAGATAAAGGGCCAGATCCTTGCCCAGAAGGGCGACTACGACGGAGCGATCAAGCCCTGGGAGACCGCCCTCAGGATAGCCGACGAGCACCATTACTTCGACAACAAGCATGAGACGGACATGCTTTATTTCCTCTCCCAGCTCTACTACCAGAAGGCGGACGCGGAAAAGGCCGACCGCGATGCGGAGATCTACGCCTACGGCAAGGCGATCGAGTACGTCCAGCGCTGGTTCCAGGTCAGCAAGAGGCCGACCGAGGACGTCTCGCTCTACTATTCCCAGGTCCTCTACGCGGCGGCGATCGCCAAGGATCCCAACCACCCCGACCCGATCCTCCTCAAGCAGACCCGCGAGCAGATTGAAAAGACGCTCCTGCTGAGCATCCACCCAAAGGACAGCCTCTACACCTTCCTGCTGGCGACACTCCAGCAGGAGCTCGACTACGTCCGGGCCGCCGAGTACTTCGAGCTGCTCCTTTCGAGAACCCCGAACAACAAGAACTATTGGTCGGACCTGAGCACGCTTTACATGGCGCTCGCGCAGGACCCAAAGGACAAGGATGAGCGGAAGATCCGCCGCTACAACATCCGTGCGATCGACACGATCGAGCGCGCCCAGGCCCTGGGATTCATGAAGACGCCCCGGGACAACTTCACGCTCTTCACCCTTTACTACAACATCGGCCAGTATGGCCTTGCCTCCGACCTCCTCTACAAGGGGCTCGAGACCGGCGGCATCGACCCCGACCTGAACAACTGGCTGCTGCTCGCGGCGTCGTACCAGCAGATCAACCAGGATTTCACGGCCATCGAGGTCCTCAAGGAGGCGGCAAAGCGGTTCCCGAAGAACGGCGAGCTGGAATTCAAGATAGCACAGGTCTACCAGCAGCTCGACAACAACCAGGAAGCCTACAATTACAGCAAGCTGAGCGTGCAGGTTGGCGGCCTCGCGAAGGCGCAGCAGACCTACATGTTCCTTGCTTACACGGCCTACGAGGTCGGCCAGATCGATGACGCCAAGGATGCGATCGACAAGGCCATTTCACTCATGCCCAAGCCGGACCACCAGGCCCTGGGACTCAAGTCGGCGATCGAGGAGGCCATAAAGGAGAGGGATGCGAAGAAGGCTCCCCTGCCCGACAGCAACTGAACAATTCCGGAATCAACATGAAGAAATCCAAGATCTATTTCATAGCTCCGATCATCGTCCTTGCCGCCTTCTACGCGTACTACTGGAACTTCAGCTCGCAGTACGAGGCCAGGCAGGCCGCCGCCGCCCAGGTGGAGAAGGACAAGAGGCTCGAGAAGCTCAAGGCCGAGGCGGAGTCGCGCGAGCATGCAATCCAGGACGCAATCGACGCCCAGAAGCAGCGCAAGGCCGAGCGGCTTGCCCGCGAGGAGAAAGAGCGCAAGCAGAAGGACGACAAGGAGAACGCGTTGCTTGAGTCCGGAAAAGCGGACCAGGAGGCCCAGAAACTGCAGCGGCAGGTCGACAAGCTCGAGAAGGACGTAGCGGCGGAGAAGGAAGAGATCGCCAAGCTCGAGAACGAGCAGAAGGGCTCGGTCGAGGAGCTGGCCTTCCTCAAGGAATACACGGCCGCGGCGGTTGCCAACCAGTCAAAGCTGGCCGACGTGCTCACGAAGATAAAGGCCGCCGATCTCGCGGCCGAAAAGGCCGCGGCGGCCGCGGCTGCGGCGGCCAAGGCCAAGCAATAACACCGTCAAACCCACCACATTCAAGGCGCTCAAATGAAAAAATGGTTCTACGTCCTTTTCCCCGCGATCCTGCTGGGGGTATTCCTTTTCTACTATACCGCGAGCAAGGCTGAGACTGAGGCCCGTGTCAGGGCGGAAAAGGCCGAGCTGGCCAAGGAGAAGGCCGAGGCCGACCAGAAGAAGGCGGTCGCCGAGTCCAAGGCGCGCGAGGACGCCGAGCGACGCGCCGCGGAGCGCGCTGCGGAGGAAGCTAAGGCAGCCAAGGACAAGGAGGACCGGTACAACCAGGAGATGGCCCGCATCAAGGAGGACACCGACAAGTCGAACGCCACCGCAGCGTCCTTTGCCAAGCAGGTTTCAGACCTGACAATCGAGCTCGACACTCTCCACAAGCAGAAGGACGCCCTGACCCGCGACGACTTTGAGCTCGCGAAGCAGGTCGAGCTGGCCGAAATCGGCCGGCGAAACGCCGAGCTCGAGATCCAGCGCTACACCGAGATGCTGGCAAACAGGGCGGATGAGAGCAGCCTCACGAAGATGCCGCCCCCGCCGCCGCCGAAGGACAATAGCTGATCCCGCGAGGGCGTCGGGTTTTCACCTCAGGCGCGTGGGGTCGCAGCGCTTTCTGTTGGGGCTGCCGCCTAGTTAGGGCTTCACGATGCGGCTATTTCATTGTCGGTTGGATAGTTATGCCATTTCGTGCCCCAGTTGATCCCAGGCGGCGCTTCACCGGGTGCCCGACCCCGCCTGAGCCGCCCGAATTCCCGGCAAAAAAGGGACCTCTTTGCCTACATTAGGCGCCATTCGGGTCGATGATGATGGCGGTACATCATCCCCAGCATGACGAAAGGTGAGTTCGAATTCCTGCGTCGGCCCGCACGCGAAGGCGGCCGAAAAGGCACCCCCATCTCCGGCTGCCCCGCATGTGCCATGGCCCGGCGTCCGGGCGCCAAAGGCCCAACATGACAAAGAACGAAGTCGTCCCCTCCTCAACGATCCTGATCGTCGACGACGAGCCGGTAGTCCTTGACGCCCTGCGCATGACCCTGGAGCGCGAGCACTACCAGGTCATAGCGTGCTCCAACCCCCAGAAGGCGCTCGCGGTCCTCGAGGAGCGCGATGTGGCCGTCATCATCTCCGACCAGAAAATGCCGGAGATGCCCGGCCACGAGTTCCTGATCCAGAGCCGCCGCCTGCGCCCCCAGGCCTCGCGCATCCTCATCACGGCCGTGCTCTCCTTGCCGACGGTGATCGACGGCATCAACAAGGGTGAGATATTCAGGTTCGTGGCGAAGCCGTGGCTTCGCGAGGAGCTCCTTGCGACCGTCCGCAACGCCGTCCAGCGCAACGACCTCATCATGCACAACGAGCTGCTGCAGGCGCAGACCCAGCAGCTGAATGCCCAGCTGATCGTGGCGAACAGCGAACTCCAGCAGCAGCTGCAGGACCTCGAGCTCAAGAGGAAGAAGCTCGACGCCGCCAACAGCGAGCTCGGCGCCCGCTACGAGAGCTCGCTCGAGCTCTGCCGCCGGATCCTGACTGCATTCGACCCGATCCTCGGCGGGCAGGCGAAGGCCCTTGTCGAGATCGCGGGCAAGATGGCCGACTCCGGGCATTTCTCGGACGAGGAGCGCCACGCGCTCTGCTCCGCCGCGTGGCTCTGCGATCTGGGCCTGATCGGCGTTCCGCGCGAGCTCCTGCGCTCGTTTCGCCGCACGCCCGAGCGTCTCACGGAGCGCGAGCGGGTCATGCTGCACAACCACCCCATCTACAGCCAGACGCTGGCCGCGCTCGTGGATCCCCGGGTCGACGTGGCCGAGACCATCCGGGCGCACCACGAGTGCTTTGACGGCACGGGCTATCCCGACGGCATCGAGGGAAAGTCCATCCCTTGGACCGCGCGCTGCCTTGCCGTCGCGGTCGGCTTTGTCGAGTCGGACCGGCCCAAGCAGGCGGCGATAGAGTCGATACTCGCCAAGTCCGGGAACGTCTTTGACCCGGAGGCCGTTCGTCTCTTCCTTCGCGTGACGCAGCTCGTGAATCTGCCGAGGCAGGTCCGCGAGATCCTCCTCGGGGAGCTGGCGCCCGGCATGGTGCTGGCGAGCGGCATCTACAGCCCGCACGGGCTGCTGCTCGTCGGGGAGGGCCAGTCCCTCGGGCCGGCCACGATCACGAAGATCCTCAACCACAACGAGGTCACGCCGATCGAGCAGCGCCTGCTGGTCTACTCCTGAGCGGCCTCGCCTCGGGGGCGCGACCAGGGCGGGCGCCGCCGTCAGCGGCCCCTGCCACCCGAGCCAGCGGAACAGTCCCGCGGCACCCTTGGGGGCGGTCCCCGGGCGCGGCCTCGGGGGTTTCCGGTAAAGTTCCCCCGCCGGACGCCGAAATTGAGGTGCCGGCGATGATCGCGGGCCAAAACCCATGCATTCTCAGCACAGGCACCCCTTACCGCCTGGCACCCGTTGGGCGCCGGCCTGAGCCATGGCACGACCCGAAGCCGCCAACTCCCCTTTCGTTCAGCGCGTGGTGATCGGCGTTGGGGATCTGGCGGTCTCGAACAACCTCGAGGTCGTCCTCAGCACCTACGCCCTCGGGTCCTGCATCGGCGTCGTGGCCTTTGACCCGGCGGCGCGGGCCGGGGGCATGCTCCATCTCATGCTTCCCGACTCCGCAATA
Organism: uncultured Opitutaceae bacterium; assembly: GCA_964574435.1. GTDB lineage: Bacteria > Verrucomicrobiota > Verrucomicrobiia > Opitutales > Opitutaceae > Palsa-1447. The sequence goes on along the minus strand of CAZNNO010000020.1, from coordinate 49,102 downwards.
GCGCCCGAGAGGGCGGCCAAGCAGCCGGCGCTCTTCGCCGACACGGGCCTTGAGATGTTCTTCCGCTCGCTCGGCAGCCTGCGTTGCGAGCCCGGGAACATCCGCCTCGTCGTGGCGGGCGGGGCCAGCGTCCTCGGCGGGCCCGATCCCTACAGGATCGGCGAGCGCAACAGCAGCGTGACTCTCGATTTCCTGACGAAGCGCGGCTACGCCGTTCGCCACACGATCGTCGGCGGCGGCGTGAACCGGGCGCTTCACCTGGACATGGCCACCGGCTTCGTGACGCTCAGGACACCGAAGGAGGACGCCTATTTCGCCCTGTCGGAATGAGGCCCTCGGGCGGGCGCCTCGCAGGGTCCTGCTTAGAGGACCACGGAGCCGTTCGTCAGGTTGTCGCCCAGGCGCGCCGTGGCGCGCTCGAGGACTATCGGGAGCGCGGCCTCTAGGATCTCGGAGGTGAAGCCCATCTCCTGGAGAAATGCGCCGTGGACCGAGCCCCTGTAGGAATCCTCCCCCACCCCGGGTCCCATCGAGGCCGCGAGGTATCTCGCGGCGCTCAGGTGCCCTAGCAGGGTGCGCGCCTCGGCCGGGGCCTCCTCCGGTTTCGCCTGGTACTCGACGGCGACGGCAAAGAGCTCGGGGAAATGCCAGGCCCTCAGCAGCCGCGCCCCCGCCTCCGCGTGGGTGTAGCCGAACACGGCCCTCTCCGCCTCCTCCCATGTCCCGCCCGTCCGCTCGCAGTGCGAACGCACGGCGTCGTAGAACCCGGCGCCGCTGTGCGCCAGGGCGAGCTTCCCCAGGCCGCAGACCAGCCCGGCCGTGTAGGCCGACTGGGGCTCCATGCGCCGCGTCAGCTCAGCGAGCGCCTCGGCGGCCAGCGCCCGGCAGAGGGTGTGGCGTGCGAAATCGCCCGGCTCCCAGCGAAGCGCGCGCATCTGGCCTCCGTCCCACCGGCTGACGAGCGCAAGGGCGGCAAGCCGGTAGATCTCCCGCTCGCCCAGGCGAATGATCGCGTCCTCGACGGTATCGACCGCAACGGCGCTGAAGAAGGCCGAGTTGGCGAGGCGCAGGGTCGCCGCGGCCAGCGCCGCGTCGAGGAGAATGATCGACTCGATCTCCTGGGCGGTCCCCTCCTCCTTTTGCAGGGCGGCCACAAGCCGCGGAAGGAGCGTCGGGGCGCAGGGCAGGCACACCGCCCGGGCGCAAACCGCATCGAGGGTCGGGGGAATGGCAGCGGGCATGGGCGAATCGGGGTTCAGGGCGCGGGCGCCGGGGCGAGCGTGGCGCATGGCGCGTCCGCGGGCAACCCCCCAGTGCGGGCGCCCAGGATCCCCGCGCAGCGCGGGGCCTTGATGGATTCCATGGTCATGGGCATAGTTGCCTGGCTGAGACAGCGGTCCTTGGGGGATAAACGGACCGCCGGGCCGAATCTTGAGTCCAATAAGCGGACCCGGCGGGGTCCCCGGGGTGCGACGTTCAGAAGGCCGCCATCATCGCCTCGTGCGCCCTGTCGAAACTGGCGAGCGCGATCGCCCCGTGGGACAGGTGGCGCTCAAAGCGCGCCCATGACTCCCGCTCGTCCAGCAGGCCCTCCGTGGCGAGCACCCGGCTGAAGACCCTGTTCTTCGCGTGCTCCGACCCGAAGAGGCGCAGCGACACGACGTCGCGTATCCTGCGGTCCGGGTAGAGGTTCACCTTGATCTTGTTGTGGTCGAGGCCCCCCTTGTGGATCGCGGCGACCGTCTTGGCGGCGGAGCGCAGCATGAACTCGTAGAGCCGGTCGTTGTCGACGGGCCCCTCCAGGCGGCACCACAGGTGGAAGCCCCGGCCGCTCGCAACCACCAGGGGCTCGCACCCGAGTGCCTCGAGATGCCCCCGGAGCACGGCGACGGCCAGCTCCATCTCGGGGATGATGACGGTGTTGTTGGTCTTGTGGTTGTTGTCCAGGTTGAAGCAGAAGAGGTTGTTCGCGCGGTCGTCAAAGTACAGGCACAGGTTGCACTCCTTCGCCACGTGGGAGCGGAGCAGGCCGGCCATCCGGTGCTCGGGGATGTTTGCCAGCTTGTACTTGTGGAGGAGCCCGGTGAGGGTCAGCTCCCCGTACTCGAGCGTGACCCCGTCCGAGAGGAGCTCCTCCAGGAAGGCAAACCCGTGGCGGCGCGTCTCCACCTTCGCGCGGTCCTTCGGGAGCCCGCTGTAGAACTCCCGCAAGAGGGCTATTCTGCTATCCATCGCTTCACTTCCTCGAACGAGCTGAAGCCCCTGGCCCGGTTGGGCTCAAGGGTCTTTCGCCGTTCCGGGAGCGGGTAGTACACGCTGACCCCGTGGCGCTCGCCGTGGACGCTGTTGAACGGGTCGTCGTCCACGAGGTGCCCGATCCCCCAGGCCCCGCAGAAGACGATCTTGTTCCAGGCCATGAACAGGTGGTCGAAGGGGATTCCGCTGTCGGCCAGCCATTTTCTCGTGCACGCATTCGCCCTCCGGAGGTCCCGGTGGGTGCAGATGACGATGCGCCAGTGGTTGGACCGGAGCCAGCGCATGAAGTCGACGCCGTCAGCGCGCGCGCGCGCCAGCTCATAGCAGCGCTGGTGTATCTTGTATCGAAAAAATGAATATTCCGTGCTCAGGAGGTCGCTCTCGTCCCTCGAGCCGCCCCGCAGCCGCTCCAGGTAGGTGGCGAAGACCCCCTCCGAAAAGCCGTAGCTGCCTTCGTAGGGGAAGTGCGTCGCCTGAAGCGTCTCGGTGAAGTCGTTCAGCGTGTCGTCCAGGTCGACGGCTATGGTTTTCTGCTGCATCGCCGGCTTGGGCACGTGCGTCGAGGGGTTGGGCTATTTAGAAACCTGTCCATCAATCATTTATGCAGCTGGCACCGGGCCCTCAAGACAATTGTTTGCAGGGCCTGCAGCCGCCGGCGCGCCCAGCGCCCGGACCGCAAGAAAGGCGTAAAGGTCCTCGGCCCTTGTGACGATAACCCCTTGAGACCCCAAGCCATGACACACGCGTCGTCCACCGCAGCATCGAGAGCCCGCTTCGAGGACTCCAGGGACCCCAAGCAGCTTCGCGACGTGCTTTGGGACCGTCCGGTCTTTCGGGCGCCGCCGCTCATCAATCCCCAGGTCATTTTCGATCCCCTTCCATTTTGGGCGCTCGTTCATCCTGAGCGGCGCCTGGGCGAACTGGCGGCGTGCAGGCCACTGCGCGCAGCCTGAGCCGCGTCGCGGGGCGCCTTTCGCCCGTCGGCCGCCCCGTCGGCGGAGAGCGGAGGGCTCGATCACGGGAAAGGAATGAATTGCTGGCGCCGGCCTTTTGGATTTGAATCTCCTCGTGTCTCCTCAAATGCCGCCCGCCGATAGACTGAGCATCATGGTCAGGATCGCCGCGGGATTGACCGCGGTGGTTTCGGCGATCGCGCTGGCGGGCTGGATCTTCCACGTGCCGCTCCTGTTCACCCTCGGGATGCCCTGGAGGCCGATAAGCCAGATGTCGGCGGTGTGCTTTCTGCTGAGCGGCACGGCGCTAGCCCTCTGGGGTGGGCAGCCCGGGCGAGCCGCGTCGGGCGTTGCCTGGGCGTGCGTGCTCGGTTTCGCCGCCCTCGCCGTTCTCGGGGCGACGGCCAGAGTCCTCCACATCAACACGGCCGAGGTCCCGCTGCTGAGGTGGTTGATAGGCGTTCCGAGCCGCCTCCAGGCTCCCGAAGGGCCCTACAGCTTTTTTCCCAACACGACTGCGCCGTTTCTGCTGCTCGCGACCGGCTTGCTGAGCCTTTGCCGCCCGAGGAAGTCCACATTCGACCTGGCCGGATGGCTTGGCCTCGCGGTCGCGAGCATCGCCCTGCACGTCCTGATGAGCTACCGACTGGTCGTCCCCTCGGCGAACCTCGTCCGGATGGCGCCGCCGAGCGCCATCTCATTCTTCGTCCTCGGCTGCGCGCTCACCATGGCCCGCCTGGACCCGAAGCTCGCGGTCGGCTTCGGACGGGCCAATCCGACCGGGTCGCTGGCCTGGCGCCTCCTGGTCGCCGGTCTCCTGCTGCCCCCGCTCCTGTTCACACTCCAGGCCTGGTGGCTCGGCCGGCTCGGCGAGGAGACGCACAACCAGTCCATCTACTTCGCGACGGCCTACGCGATGGCGTTCCTCGGCCTCATCATAATCCTGCAGCGGAAGATGGACGCCCTTGAGCGGCACCGCAGCGACGCGGAGTCGGCCCGCAACGAGTTGCTCGCTCGGGTGCAGCAGCAGGCCGCGAACCTGCAGTTCGAGGTCTCCGAGCGCACGTTTGAGCTCCAGGAGAGCAGCAAGCGGCTGGAGCTCGCCCTTCAGTCGTCGGGCTCGGGCGTATGGGATTTCGACCCCGTCAAGGGGAGAATCATCTGGAATGAGCGCCAGTGCACGATCTATGGCCTTGCGCCAGGCCAGTTCGATGGACGACTCGAGACATGGGCCTCGCTGGTGCACCCCGAGGACCGCGCCAATGCCGAGGCCACGATGCAGCGCGCCCTAAGGTCCGGCGAGCACCTTGACAACGCATTCCGGATCGTCACGCCCGCCGGCACCGTCCGCTACATCGAGGCCCACGGCTTCGCCCATCGCGACAGCAGCGGAAACAGCCTGCGGGTCGTGGGCGTCGACCGCGACGTCACCCACATGCGCGAATCGGAGCGTGCTCTCATATCCCTGGCCCAGCGCCTGCAGTTCGCCCTCGGCTCCGCCGGCTTCGGCGTCTGGGAGAAGGACTGCAAGACGGGGCGCGTCACATGGGACGACAGGATGCTAGAGATCAACGGCCTAAGTCGTCAGGATTTCCAGGGCCGCGACGAGGACTTCTGGCAGCTTGTGCACCCGGACGACCGGGAGGCGACGAAGAGCGCCTCCTCGGACGTCCTCGCATGCCGCACCGAGAACTACCGGGACCGATTCCGCATAGTGCGCCCCGACGGCGTCGTGCGCCACATCGAGGCGCGGGGTTTCCTGCAGCGCTCGGCCGCCGGCGAGCCCATGCGCGTCATCGGCCTCAGCCGGGACATAACCTCCGAGAACGAGCTGCGCGAGCAGCTCCGAATCGCGGAGGAACGCTGGCAGCTGGCGCTCGCCGGCAACAATGACGGCATCTGGGACTGGAATGTCGCCTCAAATGACCTCTACTTCGACGACCGGTGGGCCGAGATGCTCGGCTACGGCCCGGGCGAGGTCCCGCATCATTACGACGAATGGGAGTCGAGGGTGCACCCCGAGGACCTCTCGCTCGCCGAGTCGGCCATCGAGGCGCACTTTGCCGGGAAGACGTCCTTCTACTTCAGCGAATACAGGCTCCGCCACAAACTCGGGCACTGGGTTTGGATCCTCGACAGAGGCAAGATCGTCTCGCGCGACAGCCAGGGGCGCCCGCTGCGGCTCGTGGGGACCCACACGGACATCACCGAGAGCAAGGCGCTCGAGAAGCGCCTCAAGCAGTTCGAGGAGATGGCACTTCAGATGGGGAGGCTCGCGCAGATCGGCCCATGGGACTGGCAGGTGAATTCCCAGAAGCTGACGTGGTCGCCCGAGCTCTACCGCATCCATCACGCCGACCTGGGCTTCGAGCCCACATTTGAGGGGATGCTTGCCTTCTACGAGCCTGAGGCCCGCGCCACGCTCAGGGATGCCTTCGAACGGGCCGTGAGACACGGCGCCCCGTTCGACCTCGAGCTGCCCCTGGTCTTGGCGAACGGCCAGCGCAACTGGGTGCGCTTCCTCGGCAAGGCGGAAAGCAAGAGCGGCGCAACCTCCCACCTCTACGGCGCGGTTCAGAACATAACGGAAATCCGCGAGTCGGAGAACGCGCGCCGCCGCCTCGAGACCCAGCTGTTCCAGGCGCAGAAGATGGAGACCCTCGGGACGCTCGCGGGCGGCATCGCGCACGATTTCAACAACCTGCTGACCGGAATCCTGGGCTACCAGGAGCTCGCGCTCGACGGCCTGCCCGAGGACCACCCCTCCCGGCCATGCCTCGACTCGGCCCGGAGCGTGAGCATGAGGGCCCGCGAGATGGTCCAGCAGATCCTGACATTGAGCCGGCGGCCAGACAACGAGATGGCCACCGTGGAGCTGTCCTATGTGATCGAGGAGGCCCGAAGGTTCCTGTGCACGACCGTGCCCGCCAACGTGACCATCGAGACGGACATTGCCCCGGGCTGCGGCCCAGTGCAGGCGGAGGCCTCGCAGATCCACCAGGTTCTGCTGAACCTCGGCCAGAATGCGGCCCACGCCATGGGCTCCACCGGAGGAACGATAAAGATCGGCCTCGAGCCGATCACGGTCGACGCCCACCTGGCGTCCGCCCTTGGAATCCTCGAGGCGGGCCCTTACATCTGCCTTTCCATCAGCGACACCGGCCACGGCATGGATGCGGAGACCCAGAAGCGTATCTTCGACCCGTTCTTCACGACCAAGGGCGCCGGGCAGGGCACGGGCCTCGGTCTGTCTGTCGTGCACGGCATCGTGCGCGCCCACCGTGGCACCATCAATGTCGAGAGCGCGCCGGGCAAGGGAGCCACCTTCTCGATCTACCTGAGGTGCGCCGAGGGAAGCGACGTGTCGCTTGGCGCCTCGAATGCTCCCGCGCCGCGCGGCTCGGGCGAGCTGATTTGCATCGTGGACGACGAGGACTTCATCCTCAGCTGCGTCGCAAAGGCGGTGGACAAGCTAGGCTATCGCGCCGTCGCCTTTGATTCGCCGCAGCGCTGTCTTGAGGCCCTTCGCAACGAGCACGCGGACTGCGCCCTGCTCGTGACCGACCAGACGATGCCCGGCATGACGGGCACCGAGATGGCAGAACAGGCCCGCAGCTTCTCCCCGACGCTTCCGATCATCATCATGTCCGGTTACTTCTCGAAGATTTCGCCCGCCATCCTCGAGCGGGTGGACCGCGTTTCGCTTGTCTCGAAGCCATTCACCACCGAGGAGCTAGCCACGGCAGTCCACCGCGCCCTGCACCCGGAGTCGAATGAATTGAGCTAGGCCTGAACCGCCTGCAGAAGCCCGAGCGAAGATTGGGACGGCAGCCCGGAATAGGCGGCGACCGCTCCTCCGCGCATGCCGAGGACGGCGGCGGCGGCGGATTGCGACGCCTCGGCGGCGCCCTCGGGCGTCAGAATCAAGGAGGCCTGGTTCTGCTCCCCAACCTCCAATTCCGATGAGGCCATGTCCACCATCGCCTGCGTCCCGCTCACGCAGTCCGACGCCGAGCCTGCCTGCTGCAGCGCCCCGGCAATCGCCCGGGAGACGGCCGGGTCTGAGGCCCCAAGGAGGAATTCTCCGGCCGAACCCTTTCTGATCAGGCCGAGGACCGCGCCCTGCCTGAGGTTCGTGCCTCCGAGCGCGATAGTCGGCACCTGGGAGAGCCCGGTGGCGACCGTGGTGTCCCCGGTAGACGGGCCGAAAAGCTCGGAGCCGCCAAACGTAGCCCCCTGGGGTGAACCGACTTGCTCTGCCCCGCCTATGATGCCGCTCAGCTCCCCCTGCGCAGCCGAGAAGGCCACCTCGGCGCCGGCCTGGGCCGCGCCGCTGGAATTCTGCGCAAGATCGGAAAGGCTCGCCATCTGCCGGAGCAGGCTCGTCACCTGCCCCAGGTAGCCGGAGGCCGCCTGAACGTAGGAAGCTGCCGTCTGCAGGCCCGTGTACGCGGCCTGGCCGCTGGAGGTGAAGCCGTCGGACCCGAAGGCCGCGTAGGCGCCATCCGCGCCCGACGCGCCCAAGGTGGCAGATTGTGCGCTGCCGGCCGCATCCCTGCTCATCTGAGCGCCCTGCGCGGCGTCCCCGGCGAGCGGCTGGCTTGACGAGACATTCATTTGGGGGCCTTGCCCGGAAGGCGCAGGCCGTCCACAAGGGACTGCACTGATCCGGGATTGAGCGCCGCATCCTTGTTGCTCGCGGCAATGTCGGAATGCACCTCCTTGCGGAAGATGGGGATCTCGCGGGGAGCCACGATCCCGATCTTAACGACGTCGCCGTCGATCCTGTTGATGCGGATCTCGATGGATCCGCCGATCACGATGGCTTCGTTGACTTTTCTGGAGAGGACAAGCATGGGGCGGTAAGGAAAACCCGTTTCAAACCTTTGAGGTGGCTATCAGCGGGTGCCTTGCCCGGTAAAGTGAATAATTCGCAATGACAAGCTGCCTGCCGACCTGGGTTCGCCGGTTTACCACTATCGGGCCGATGAGGTTGACGGTCGCCTCCTCCGGCGTCCCCGGCCTCATCGTGATGATAGTAAGGATCATGGCGTCGGACTCGTTCTGGATCTGGAGGTCGGCCGCATCGTCGTCGAAAAGCTCGGGATCGTAGCCGGGAATGAACCCGCCGGGCTCCATGACGACGAAATTGATGCATTCCGTGGCGCTGTGGAGCTTCATCCTCATGAAGGGATGCCCGTCGTGGTCGCGCAGCAGCTCAGCCCGCGTGAACGCGGGAAAGCCCACAATGCCGTGGGGCAGCGAGAATTCCTCAGGCACGAGCACGTCGGCCCCAAACGAAGCGGTATTGGCGAGAACTTTCATCTTTTGTCAGGTCAAGCGGTTGTGGTTGTGAGATAGTTAAGCAGCGAGGTCTGCATGATTCGAGCGGACGACTCCAGCACGGCCTGGTAGGCCGTCTGAGCCGCCGTGAGCTTGGTCTCGGTCGTCGCGACGTTGGCGCTCGTGTCGCTCGAAATCACCGACCCCAGGTTCTCCTGTAGGGATGTGGACTCCGTTTGCTCGGACTGGATGGCCGACTGGATGGCGCTGTTTTCAGCAGTTGCGGATATGAGAGCGTCGCTCGATGCGGAAAGCTGGGTCTGCGCCGAGGCTATACCCGAGGAGTCGCCATTCTGCAGGGCGGTGCGCAGCGAGACCAGCTGGTTCATAAACGCCGCCATCGCCTGGTTTGTCGCACCCGAGGTCGTGGCGGCAATGCTCGCGGAGTTCGAGACGGGTATGGAGGCCTGGGAGGTGTTCCCAACATAGGCAACCGCCGTTATCTCGCCCTGCGCGTTCTGTGTAACCTGGAACGGCGGCTGGTTGACCGCGGTTCCCGCGAAGAGATAGTTGCCCTCGAACTGGCTGTTGCCCACCTGTACCGCCTCGTTCAAATACGAGTCGATCTGCGTTGCATAGGTCTGCATTTCAGCGGTGCTCGTGATGCTGCTGTTTGCCTCCGTGGCGATCTCGTCGACTGAGGTCGAGAGCTGGTTGAGACTGGTGAGGCCGGTGTAGGATGCCTGGCTAAGCTGCAAGGCCGTGTTTGCGTTCGCGGCATACTGCGACGTCTGCTGGTCCTGGCTGATGAGGTTGAGCGCGCTGGCCATCTCGGTGGGGCTGTCCGACGGCTCGCTGAAGTCGAGCCCCGATGAGAGCTGCAGCTCGAGGGTGTTCTGGGTTGAATCCAGATCCTGGATCTGGTTCGCCATGTTGTCGAAGATGGTATTCGTCGCGATTCTCATGGTGCGGGGATTTCGGTCAGCCGGAAGAGCTGCCTAGCTCACTTATCTCGTTTCCTAGCATCTGGTTAATGATGTTGAATGTCTCCGAGGAAGCCACATAGGCCTGCTGGAACTGCACCAGGTTTGACATCTCCTCGTCCATGTTAACGCCGCTTATGGCCGCGCGCTGGTTCTCGAGGAGGGTCTGGACGTTTGTCTGGTCGTCGAGGCCGGACGTCACGCTAGCGAGGCTCTGACCAAAGCCGCCAACGGAGTTCGCGTAGAAGGAGGAGAAAGTCCCGTCTATGGCGTCACCCGACGCCGTTGAAAACGAGGTGTTCGCCAACGCCGCCACCGCGGTCGCGATGGAGTTGTCGCCCGCCCCGCCGCTCCCCGCTATCAGGGTGTTGGCGTTCAGCCCTGATGCCAGGGAGATGGTGGCCGCCGTGGTGCCGCTCGGATCGAAGAAGTCGCTTCCCGTGCCCGACGGGTTGTAGGCCGAGTTCACCGCCGTGACGAGCTGGCTTGCAAGGCTGTTCAGGTTCGTGCGCAGCGTCTGGATGGGGCCCGTCGAGGCCGTGAGCTCACCCTGGATCGAGCCGGCTCCAAGCGCCAGGGTCGCTGCGGGCTGCCCCCCCGTGACGATACCATTTGCATAGCTGAGGCTGCCTTGAACCGTTCCAAGCTGGACAAGAGTCACCGGGTTCCCGTTTGCCCCTGGCGTCGTGACGGTGTCCTCGCCGTTGCTCTGCTCGGTGACGTTTACGGGAATGATCGCCGCGAGCTGCTCAAGGTCGGCCTCGCGACTGTCCCGCAGATTGACGGCCGACCCGGGGCTGTTCACCTCTGCGGCCGCAATCTGCGTGTTGATTCCCGCGATCTGGGAGAGAAGCGCATTCGCGCTGGTGACGTCGCTTGATACCTGCGAGCCAATGTCCGACTGAACCTGTGCCAGGTTCTGGTCTATCGATTGGAACGTCTGGGTCAGGCTCGTCGCCTGCTCGATGAGCGATTCCTGAGTGCCGCTGTCCGTCGGCTCGGCAGCGAGCGCCTGGAATCCGTTCATAAAATCATCGAGGGAAGCCGCAAGGCCGCTGTCCCCGGTTGTTGTCGAGCTGTTCGACGCGGATGTGGATCCGCTTGTGATCGTCTGTCCCAGTCCGGCCTGCGCCTGCTGGAGAAAGCTCTGCTGCGACGTGTCGGAGGACGTGAGCCCGATCTGGGTGATCACCTGCTGGTTGAGCAGCGAATCGCTGTCCTGCTGCACGCTTGTCGCGTCGAGCCCCATCGACTCCTCGCCCTGGGGCGTCATCACCTGGCCCGGGCTGCCGAACACCACGTATTCCCGGGCGTAGTTCGGGTTGTTTACGTTCGCGATGTTGGTCGAAGTGACCGAAATCGCCACGCTCTGGGCGTTGAGCGCCTGGGCTGTGTTATCTAGGGCTGAGAAGAGTCCGGGCATGGCGGGATGGGTCAACCTTCCGCGGCAAAGGCCGCGGCGCGATGCAGGGGTGCCACCGTGATGCAGCCCGCCGGCGAATAGATCTTCGTGAACGAGCCCGGGCGGATCCGTCGCAGCAGCTCCTGATGCGTCTCAATGGTTCTAATCAGAAACAGCCGGTTGTGCCGCGAGATGCGGCGCACGCGCCTCACAAGGCGGTTCAGGTCGGCCACCAGCGCTTCGAGCAGCGGCTGGGCCTCCGCGGGGAAGGCGGGAAGCAGGGAGCGTATCGTGGAGGTTTCGACGAGCCCCTGGCCATTGGCGAAGTCTCGCGTCGTTCCCTCCCGCGCCCGCCGGCTCCTCGCCACGAGCTTAACCTGGGCGTCGATCTCGTTCGTGATCCGCAGGACGCCTGCTGCCTCGCGCCTCATGAGGCACATCTGCTGCTCCTCAAGGATCTGGAGCAGCCGGCCGTATTCGGCCACCTCGGCCCGAAGGCTGTCGGCGAGCTCGTTCCAGGAGATCTTCATAGTATTCCTTTCGCGGGCGCGCCGTTTGAGGGCCCGCCGGCGCGTGGGGCAAGCTGCTTCTCCAGGATCGACGACAACCCGAGACCGCCTCCCTTGGCTAGACTCTGTGAGAGGGCATCGGTGAGCATGTAGCCGTAGACGTCGCTCCCAGCGCTGGATCCCATCATTGATCCTACGCTCTTGTCGAGGAACTGTTTCAGCAAAACCGACTCGAACTGCTGTGAGACGACCTTTGCCTGGGCAGCAGGCGAGTTGCCGGCCATGTGCAGCTGGCCAATCAGGTCAGGGGCGAGAGATGCCGCGGCGTTGATCTGGGTTATTTCCATCGGGGCTAGTTGATGACCAGATCCGCCTGCAGCGCACCGGCCCGCTTGAGTGTCTGAAAGATCGCCATCATCTCGCGTGTGGAGACGCCGAGCGAGTTGAGCGCCGAGGCCAGCTGCTCGATCGTCGGCAGCTCGTTGATCACAATCAGGCTGCCCTTGGTCTCCGTCGCGGCCGTCTGCGTGCTCTGCACGGGCGTCGTCGTGCCCTGGGAAAACGGGGCTGGCTGGCTCACGCCCATGTTCGACGTGATCGTGATCGTAAGCGACCCGTCGGCCACCGCCACCTCGGAGATGCGCACCGTGGAGGTCGCGACGATCGTCCCCGTGCGCTCATTTATGACGATTCGCGCCAGGGTGTCGGGAGTCACGTCAATCATGCCAAGGTCCGAAATGAAGGGCACCTCGCGGCCCGTATAGCGGTTCGGCAGGTGGACCTGGACTGTCGCCGAGTCCAGGGCCGACGCCGAGGAAGGCCACTCGCCGTTGATTGCATCCGCCATGCGCGCGGCGGACGTGAAGTCTGGGTTGTGGAGAAGAAGCCTCATGGTCCCGTTGTGGACGAATTGCGCCGGGATCTCCCGCTCAACGATGGCCCCGTTGCTGATGGTGCCCACGGTCGGGTGGTTCTTCTGGACCGAGGCCCCTCCGGGCCCGCCCGTCCCCCCGAGAAACCCGCCAATCGCTATCGGGCCCTGGGCGACCGCGTACGTGTGTCCATCGCCGCCGAGGAGCGGCGTCTGGAGGAGCACGCCGCCCTGGAGAGCCTTCGCATCGCCGAGCGACGCCACGGTGACGTCAATGCGTGCGCCCGACTTGAGGAAGGCGCTGATGTCGGCGGTGACCATAACCGCGGCCGTGTTCTTCGCCGTGACGTCCTGCTGCGGGTTGACCGTGATCCCATAGCGCTGAAGCACGTTGGCGACGCTGTGCAGCGTGGCGTTCGGGTTGCTGTCGCCCGCCCCGGCGAGACCCACGACGAGCCCGTAGCCCACGAGCTGGTTGTCCCTGTCGCCCTCGATGAGCGTGATGTCCTTTATCCGGGCGGCCCGTGCTCCGTGGCCTCCCAGGCCGAGAATGGCGGCTGCGGCGGCGAGGCGCCATGCGGGTGCCCATAGGGGGCGCGACGGCTGGAAAAGTTTCATTATAAATGTGATACGCTGCGGCTAGAACGGACGGAGCAAGTCATAGATGCGTTGAAGCCAGCCCGTCTTCTCGGCGTCGATCAACGTGCCCTTGTTGATAAACTCAACCCGCGCCTCGGCTATGTTGCTCGAGAGGACCGTATTGTTGCTCGCAATGTCGTCCGGACGGACAAGGCCGTGCAGGACGACGTACTGGGTCTCCCCTGAGAACGACACGAGGCGTACGCCCTCGATGACCATGTTTCCGTTCGGCAGGACATCGGTAACCAGGACAGCCGCCTGGGACGACAGGCTCTGGGAGTTGCTCACCTGGCCGCCTCCCGTGTAGTCGGAGTTGCCCGAGACCTGGAAGCTGGGAAGCTGCCCTGCGTGCGTGCCGAGGCCGCTCACGGCCGGAGGGAAGAGGAACTGCTGGACGGCGTCGTTGACGCTCGACTTGCGCGTCGCCTCCTTGTTCTGGGTGCTCGAGGCGTTGGCCGATTCCTGGACGACAACGGTGACGATGTCGCCGGTGTGGGCGGCCTTGCGGTCCGCGACCATTCCGACGCTGCCAGCGGGCCAGAGGGAGCCCGCGTGAAGCGAAGCGGCCCCGCCGGATACAAGAAGGGCATATAAGCTGATTAGGGTGGGACGATTCATAGTTCTTAGAGCCGGACTTCGACTCGGTTTTCACCAACGACAAGGGCAGGAATTATCTTGAGAGATTCAGGGTTGCGCACGGTCACCGTGTCGCCAAGCGCACCGTTCTGGAGGGCCAGTCCCTTCAGGGTCACACGCAGCAGCCCCTCCGTGGCGCACACCTCCACGACATCGCCCTTCTTGACAAGCGGCCGGCGCCCCACGTCGTTCCAAGTCAGAACCGCTCCAGCCTGGATAGACCGCGAGAGGACGAATTCCGTGTCGGGGGTTCCAACGGGTATCGCATCCCTCATCCTGAACGAGTCTATCCTCCGAGGCTCGATTAGGGCGGTGTCGAGCGCCGCGCCGGAGGCAAGCGGCTCGCGGGCAAACCACGCGTCGCTCCAGAGCGAGGCGCGCAGGACCACCGTGTCCTCCTCGACGGCGGTTGAATCGGCGATCACCCGGAAGCGCACGACCATCGACGCGGAGGCACTGGACGGGTACTCGACGATCGCGATGCGCCAGACCTTGGCCAGTCGCGTCGGCGCGGTCCAGGGATTCGCAAAATCAAGCTGGAGGTCGCCGACGAGTGCAAACCTGCCTTGCAGGCTGTGCGCAAGGGCGGAAAGAAGCAACTCCGGCGCAAGCACGGAGCCTGCCGGATCAGCCGCGGCGCCGGGCGCGGCCGGGACCGGATCGGCACCAAAGGCGAACGGGGCGGCCACAAGGGCGAGCAAGGAGGCGAGACGCTTGAATGGGGCTGTCATTGCTTTATGCTGTTGACGTTTTGGAGCATCTGGTCCGACGCCTGAACTGACTTCGAATTGATCTCATAGGCACGCTGGGCGACGATGAGGTTCACCATCTCCTGGACTATGCTGACGTTGGAGCCCTCGAGGTAGCCCTGGACGATTGTCCCGTATCCCTGAAGCCCGGCCTGTCCGGCCTGCGGGGAGCCGCTGGCGAGCGTCTCGTCGTAGATATTGCCGCCCATGCTGTCGAGGCCTGCGGGATTTGCGAACCGGGTAAGGGTCAGCGTGAAGGTCTGGTTGCCATTGGGCCCCTGGACGGTCACGTCGCCGCCGGTATCGACGGTGATCGAGGTTGCGCCCGATTGAATCGTCTGGAAGCCGCTGAGAAGCGGCATGCCGTCGGCGGTCACGACCTGCCCCTGGGCATTGAGCTTGAATGAGCCGTCCCGCGTGTAGCCTATCGTGCCGTCGGGTTTCTGGACCGCGAAAAACCCGTCTCCCTGTATGGCGAGGTCGAGCTGCTGGCCGGTCTGGCTCAGCTGGCCCTGCGTGAAAATCTTCGAAGTCGCGGCCGCGCGCGTGCCATTTCCGACCTCGATCCCGTTCGGGACGACGTTTCCGCTTCCCGCGTCGGCGCCGGCGGCCCGCGTCTTCTGGTAGAGAAGGTCCTGAAACTCTATCTTGCTCTTCTTGAAGCCGGGTGTGTTAACGTTCGCCAGGTTGTTTGCGATCGTGTTGAGGTTCAGCTCCTGGGCCTCCATGCCGGTCGCTGCTGAGTAAAGGGAGAGGTTCATGTCGGGTGCCGGTTAGCGCTCAACCAAGCGCGTCCATTGTTTTTTGCGTCTGTTGGTCCGCGTTGGTGATCACCCGCTGGTTGGCCTCGTAGATGCGCGAGACCTGGACGAGGTTAACCATCTCGAAGAGCGGCGAGACGTTTGAAGACTCGATGTATCCCTGCAGCACGCCCGGGCTGGCGGCAGCCGTTGCCCCGGCGTCCTGACCGGCGACAAGGAGGCCGCCCGAGATCGGGATCAGGCCTCCCGTATTTGAAAACGTGGTAACAGAGAGGCGACCGACCTGGGTGTCGCCCTGCGAGATGGCGCCGTCCTGCGTGATCGTCACGGCGGCCCCCGCCTGCGCGAGGACGATCGGCGAGCCGTTCTCGCTCAGCACGGGATAGTTCGAGCTGTTCACCAGGGTTCCGTCCGAGCGCTCGCTGAAGCTGCCGTCTCGGGTGTACGCATGGGTGCCATCGGGCATCTGGACCTGGAAGAACCCGGTTCCCTGGATCGCAAGGTCAAGGGGACGGCCGGTCGGCTGGGTCTCGCCCGCCTTGAAGTTGACGCCGGTCGTCGCAGTTGGGAATGACGCCGGCTGGGCCGTATCCGAGCTCGCCTGTCCATTCGCCCCCACCATGAATTGCCCGGTGTCCTGTGCGGTGAAATTGACCGTTCGGCCTCGGTAGCCGGGCACCTGACTCGCGCTAATATTCTGGGAGACCGCATCCTGCCAGCGTTCAAGCGCTGATAGGGAGGCCGCGCTTTGGTAAACCCCTATGTTCATTGGCACTAAATTAGCACCCGGTGTGCCAAATCCCTTACTAGCGTTTTCTAAGATAGTTACATAACCACTGATCTCTCGCGGGCAAATTTTGCCCCCCGGGGAAGGCCACCTAGGCAGAATATAGGCACTCTACCTCAAGGCGTTCGCCGCAGGAGCACCTGACGATGAGCCTGACTATCTTGTCGCCCTCCTTGACAACCTCAACCGAGGGTCCCGATGCAGGGGCTTGGGCCGTGCGGACCATGCCGGGGAGGCAGACCGCGGCCTGTGGCCGGGGCGCCTCGAGGGCCGAGGTCCCGGCAGATTTACGGCCCTTGAGGAATGGATTCATGATGCGGGAGGATTGAAGCTGACGTTCGGTATCGCGGCGTGAACAGGCTCGGTCTTGGCGGCCGGGACTGTCGCCTCGGCGGCCGCCTTGGGGGCCGCGGCGTTCTGGGAGAGCGAAAGACTCAGAGTGATCCTCTGGTTGGACTCGGACTCGGGCGGCTCGCCATCGACGGGACGCGTGTCCGCGTAACCGGTGACTCGCTCGATGCTTCCCGGATCAACGGCATAGTGCACCAGGCAGCGCCTTGCCGCGTTCGCCCGGTCCGCCGAAAGCTCCCAGGCTGTGTAGTTATCCGTCGGATACTGCATCTGCGACCGCGTGTGCCCGTCGATTATGACCCTGAAGTGGTGGCGCTCGATCAGCCACGCGAGGTTTTGCATCACAAATTGCCCCCACTGAGTGAGGTCCGTTGTCTTGTCCTGGAAGAGCGGCCGCCTGGCGCGATCGAAAAGGGTGACGCGCAACCCGTCCGAAGTGACCTGGATGTCGATGGCCTTCTGCTGCAGGTCGTCATCGACCCGAAGGAGCCTCTTGTAGTCGGCTGCGACCGAATTGAGGAAGTTCAGCTCGATCTGCCTGGCATCCGAGGAAGCCTTGGCGTGGCCCGAGCTGTCCTCGTTCTCCTTCTTCCCTCCGGAGCCATCCCTCAGCTCCTTGTTGAACGGCATGATTCCCGAGTGGTCGTCGAACGGGGAATGGAAAGGCTGCTGGAAATAACGCGAGGTCGCCAGGAGGATCTTCTTATCCTGTGCCGAAATCCAGAGCACCATAAAGAGCGCCATCATCGCCGTGACAAAGTCGGCGTAGGCAACCTTCCATGCTCCCCCGTGATGCGCTGCTTTCTTGGCCATGGCGTTGGAGGCTTACTTGGTCGCCGCAAGCGCCTTTATGGCGAGTTCCAGCTCCTCGGCTCCGGGCTTGACCGAGGAGTCCAGCGACCGCCGGGCGATCTCAACCGCGGTCTGCGGCGCGAGTCCCTTGGCGAAGCTCGCCACGGCGTGCTTGATGCAGCGCAGGCAGAGCGAGTCCGCGGTGTCGTTGAACTTGATTCGGTTCGCAAGCGGGTTGACGAAGCCGTATGCGGCGAAAATCCCCAGGAGGGTGCCTGTCAGCGCCGCGGCCACGCGCTCGCCGACGACCTCGGGACCGTCCGCGATCGCCGCCATGGTATTGATGATGCCCAGGACCGCCGCCACGATCCCAATTCCAGGGAGGGAGTCGCCGACGAGCGTGAGAATGTGCACGGGATGCTCAGCCTCCTGCTCCTTGGACTCGATTTCAGCGTTCATCAGGCTCTCGAGCTGGTCGGGCTTGATCTTTCCGTCTATGATCGGCTTCAGGCTGTTGCAGAGAAAGCTCAGGCGGTCAGGGTGGTTCAGCAGCGAGGGGTACTTCTGGAAAATGGAGCTTTTCGCCGGGTCCATCACGTGCTCCTCAAGAGCTATCAGCCCGTTCCTTCTTCCGAGCATCAGGATCTCGTAAAGGAGCTTCAAGAGATCGAAGTAGTCCGACCGGGACGGGGTCTTTCCGGAGATGACGATCTGAATCTTGTGAACGATCTCCTTGAGCACGTGCCCGGGGCTCGCGATCACGAGGACGCCGCCGGCTACCCCGAAGATCACCACGAACTCCGAAAGGTGGAGCAGCACGAGAGGCTTCCCACCCGCGAGCATGAATCCGCCGAGTGTCGAGAATAGAACGACCAGCGCGCCTATGATTGCGAGCATGCGGCGTGGCCTCCGCCGCGACTAACGGTTCCGTGCTCGGCCAAGAAAGGCCCGCAGCCCGAGAATGGTCTGCGAGTGAATCTGGCAAATGCGCGACTCCGTCAGACCAAAAACCGCGGCGATCTCGGCAAGGCGCATATTTTCGAAATAGTACATGGCAAGTATCTTCCTAGGGATATCGGGCAATTCGGAGATTCGTTGAGTGAGAAGTTCCACCAATTCCTGCTTTTCGACCCTTTCCCGGCCAGTTACGTCAGTCTCGTCCGCCAGAAGTTCATGCAGTGAAGGCCCTTCCGACTCCCCGTTGTCACCGATGTGGTCGATCGCAAGGAAGGTCACGGGACGGGACTCATCCAGCCAATCCGCGTACTGCTGCTTCGTCATCCCTAGGTCCTTGCAGATTTCGTCAGGCGTGGCCGCCCGGCCGATGCGCTGCTCCAGGGCGTTTATGGCGTCCTTGTGCTTCCGGGCACGCGCGCGGACACGGCGCGGGCACCAGTCCATCCGCCTCAGCTCGTCCAGAATGGCGCCCCGGATGCGGGTGGCCGCGTATCCGGCGAAGGTGTTATCCTGGTCCGGGTCGTACTTGCGCACGGCCGCCATCAGCCCGGTGATTCCGACACTGTAGAGGTCGTCGGGGTCGATGTGCGTCGGCAAGGTGAGCTTGATGCGATCGACGACGCTTCGCACGAGCGGCAGGTAGCGCTCAATGAGCTCCTTCTCGTCGAATGAGCCCGACGAGACGCCCTGATAGGCGCGCCAAGCGGCGGCAGGCGAAGATGTTTCGTTTTCGTGGGTCGGAACTGGGACTGCAGTGCTCATAGAATTTTCGTTTTGGGTCAGACTTTCTTCTTGGTTTCGACGGTGGCCTCGGCTGCGCGCTGGCGCGCGAGAACGGTTTCCCTCATGCCTCGAAGGGCGATGTACCAGAGCCACCGGAAAAGGAGGGCCCCGACGACGCAGCCAACCATCGCGTTGAGCAGGATGGCATCCGGGGAGCGTTCTGCGGACCACCCGGCGACGATCGCGGTGAGGAAGCCCGTAAGTCCGCCCGATAGGAATATGAATTTCATGCTCGCGCGGCTTTTGGTGCGGTCGGCAGCGCGCCTTCCGCTGAATTTCCCGCCTGGTCATCGCCATCCTGCAGCGAGCCCGCCGAGGCCAGGGTTCGACGGATCACTGCGCCCAGCACGTCGTCCTCGCAGTCGCCGGTGAGCGAAGGGCCGGTCGCCAGGAACAATGGCTCCAGTCCGGAATCGCCGAGATACTCCCAGACCCGGCCCCATTGCTGCACCTCGTCAAGGTGGGTAAAGACCACGTGGGTAGCCCCCAGCTCTCGCCCTGCGGCGTATGCCGAGCGGAGAGTCGGATGCTCGTAGGCCAGGTTGAGCACGAGCACGCGCTGCGAGATTTCCTCGCGGTCAAGGAACTCCCCAATCTGAGCGTTCTCGGCGGGATCCCTGAGCGAGATCGCCGGCATGTCAAAGTACACGAACCCGCCCGCATCCGCAGGCCCGGCGAACGCGGGGAAGCGCCCGCAGGGCACGCCGAGGGCCTCGCAGAACATCGGTAGCGAACCGACGGGATTGGGCCGGTCAAACTCCGCCACCACCACGCGGCCGGTGCGCTCGTTTCGAAATATCTCGACCCCGAGCAGCTTGCAGAGGGCTGTGGTCCTTCCGGAGGCCGACGTGCCTAGGAATGCAGCGCGGTTTAGCCGGTGCGGTCCCCTCCCGCCATCGGTGCCGCGCTTCAGGCGCAGACCAACTTCAACGAGAGCCCGGTGCAGGGGCAGCGCCAGGAGATCAGGCCAGGCCGCATCGCACTGCAGGCGTCCGAGCGCTATGTCGGAAAGGCCGGACCGCCGCAGCAGGGACGCCAATGAGGCAGTTGCCGCCCGTTCCGCACTTGGAAACGACTCCTCGTTGGACTCCCCTCTGGGCTGAGCGGCCTCAACCGGCTGATCGTCGCCGTCGAGCTCAACCCGGGCCACGACCTCGAGCCTAGGCGCCGCCCACAGCCGGCGAATCCCCGACGCCTCGACGGTCCTGACCGAGAGAACGCGGGCCCGAGGGCCGAGGCGATCACGGATGATGGCCGCCGCCTCGTCAGCAGACTTGACGGTGAACTTGTAGGTGGGGCCGAGAGCGGACGGCGTTGCGGGATTCATGGGTGATCGTCAGGCGGCAGCCTTGAGCGCCACGTCGGCTCGGGCCAGGTGTGCAGGGATCTGGATTACCCCGGCGTTTTCGACCTCGGTGGCGGAGGGCAATTCCTGGAAGGCGAGGACAACCAGCTTCGGGAACGACGGCTCGAGGAATCGCCGGAGTGCGAGACGTACTTCCGTGGAAACCATCAGGATTGCCGGGAGGTCGGGAGCGCTTCCGCCCGTGCGGCGACCGAGCTCCTCGACGAGGTACCGGCCGGTAGCGGGATCAAGCGCGAGGCCGACCTCTGTCGGTGTCCGGTGAATCTTTCCGACCAGAAGCTGCTCGAGGCGCGGATCGAGCGTCAGGGCCTTCACGACCCCGGACCTGCACTCGTAATTCGGCACGAAGTACATGCCCAGGCGCCTTCGGGCCAGCTCCGAGAGGTCATCAGGGTTCTTCGAGAGCGCGGCAAAGTCCGCAATGCACTCCAGGATGAGGGGAAGGTTCAGGATGGCGATATTCTCGCGCAGGAGGTTCTGGAGCACGCGCTGGATGATCCCGATGTTGACGAGATCCGGGATGAGCTCGGTCACCAGAGCCGGGTGAGTCTCCTTGAGGTGGTCGAGGAGCGACTGCACATCCTGGCGGCCGAGAAGCAGGTGGGCATTTGCCTTCAGAGACTCCGAGAGGTGGGTGATCAGGACTGAGGCGGCATCGACTATCGTGTAGCCGTTGAGCTCGGCGTTGCGCTTCTCCGCCTCGTCGATCCAAGTGGCGTCCAGGTTGAAGACCGGCTCCTTCGTCGGAATCCCGGCAAGGCGGGCGGTGCTTCCCGCGACATTCATCGCGAGCCAGCGGCCGTTCATCAGCTGTCCGCGGGCAATCTGCCGTCCGCGCAGGAGGAACCGGTAGGCGTTTGGCTCGAGCTCGAGGTTGTCGCGAACCGAAATCGGCGGCACAACGATGCCCTTCTCACGGGCGATCGCCTTGCGCGCCCCGGTGACGCGGGCCAGCAGGTCGCCGCCGATCTTCGTATCGGCGAGCCCGAGGAGACCCAGGCCGATCTCTATCGTAAACACATCGACCTCAGTGAGCTTGCGAACATCGTCGGACGGAAGCACGTGCTGGGAGGCGGCAGCCGCACCGGCTCCCTTCGCCGCCCGCCCACCCTTTGACCGGGTCCCGGACGATGCGACGCCCGGCGTCGCCTGCGCCTCCGGCGGCGCCTTGAACGTGCGCGCCATGAATCCCGCGAGCCCGGCCAGCATGAAAAAGGGGACGACGGGCATTCCAGGCATGACGCCGAAAAGCGCCAGCACGGCCGCGGAGATGGCGAGCGCGCGAGGATAGCGGAAGAGCTGCCCGGCCATTTGGGCACCCAGGTTGGTGCTGCCAGAGGCCCGTGTGACAAGGACGCCGGCGCCGACTGAGATGATCAGGGCAGGGATCTGCGACACCAGCCCGTCGCCTATTGAAAGGAGAGTGAACTTCTGGATGGACTCCGGGAGCGACAGGTCCATCTGGAAGACACCGATCGCAAAGCCGCCGAAGATGTTCACGAGAACGATCATTATCCCTGCGATCGCGTCGCCTCGCACGAACTTGGAGGCGCCGTCCATCGCGCCGTAAAAGTCCGCCTCCTTTTGGATTTTCACCCGGCGCTCCGAGGCTGTGACATCGTCGATGATGCCGGCGTTGAGCTCTGCATCGATCGCCATCTGCTTTCCAGGCAAGGCGTCCAGCGTGAAACGAGCGGAGACCTCGGCGATCCTTCCGGCGCCCTTCGTGATGACGACGAAGTTGATGACGACCAGGATCACGAAGACGACAACGCCGACGATGTAGTTGCCCTGGATCGCGAAATGCCCGAACGAGTTGATGATCTCGCCCGCGTAGCCGTGGACAAGAATCTGGCGCGTCGAGCTGATGTTGAGGGCCAGCCTGAAGAGCGTCAGGCTGAGAAGCATTGTCGGGAATCCCGAAAACTCCGGCGGGTCCTTCACGTAGGTGATCGCCAGCAGGACAAGGATCGAGACGCCGAAGTTGAGGGCGAGCAGCAGGTCCAGGAGAAACGGAGGAACCTGCAGGACGAGGAGCATCACCGTCCCAAACAGGGCGAACGCGAAGAAAAGGTCTGCGCGCTGAAGCAGGTGGGCGATCGTGCTGTTCGAGCTTGTTGGCATGGCCTCAGGCTGACATCTCGACCCGGCGCGCCCTCAGGCGGTGGAAATAGTAGCGGTGCGTCCTGTAGACCACGGCGAGGATCTGGGCCACGGCCTGGTACAGGTCAGGCGGAATCTCCTCACCCACCCGTCCCATAGAGAACAGAAGCCGCGCGACGGGCTTGTTTTCCACCGTCGGCACGCCGTGCTCGTTGGCCAGGTCCTTTATGCGGAGGGCAAACCGGTTCTCGCCCTTCGCCAGCACCACGGGAGCCTTGTCCCTGCCGCGCTCGTATTTTAGGGCGACCGCATAATGGGTCGGGTTTGTGACGATCACGTCCGCGGTCGGGACCGCCTTGAGCATCTGCTTCTGGAGCAGCCTTCTAGCCAGTCGGCGCCGGCTGCCCTTCAGCAGCGCGTCGCCCTCTGAGCTGCGGCGCTCGTCCTTGAGCTCCTGGCGGGTCATCATGAGCTCCTGCGAGGTCTTGTACCTCTCGTAGAGGTAGCTGATGGCTGCAATGACGCCGAGCGAGACGACGATCCGCGTCAGAAACGTGGTCGTCGAAGTGAAGATGAAGTGCCCGAGGTAGGCCGTGTCCACGGGCGAGCTGAAAATCGGGTCGTGAATCAGCGTCCGTGCCCCCAGGTAGAGCGAGCCCCCGATCGCGACAAGTTTCAGGGCGTCGAAGGCCGTGTGCACGCCCGCCTTCGATGAAAAGATCCGCCCCAGTCCGGCCATGATATCGAGCTTCTCGAGGTTCAGGCCGAGCACCTTTGGCGTGAGCCGGAACCCGGTTTGAAACCCTCCCGCAAGCAGCGCGGCACCAGCGCAGGCCACCACCATCGGAAATGCGACTCCTCCCGCGAGAAGAATCATTTCCGTCACGAGCGCTGCGACCGTATCGCTGCGGACGGGTTTGGAGGCGAATCCCGTGAAGGTCGCAATAGAGAAGCCAGCCAACCGGTCCGTGGCGGCGCGAGCCGTCAGCGCCAGGATAAAAAGGGCGGCGATCAGTATCAGCAGCGCCGACAACTCGGGCACCCTTGCGAAACGACCATGCTCCATCGCCTCGTCCAAGTGCCGTTCGGTCGCTTGCTCCGTCTTCTGGTCGTTGTCGGTATCTGCCATGTGCAGACTCTGCTAAGCAACGGCGATGCCAATGCGGCCGATAGTGTCGTTAGCTGTTCATTACCATTATCTTATTGCCCTTGATTTATTCGCCGCGCCGTTTTCAGCGACCGCCGCGGGGCGGGGCTCAAAGATGCGGTAAAAAATGCCGCCTAGCGCACCGCAACGAGCTCGAGGAGCCTGACCGGCATCCCTTGGAACTCGGCAAAAAGGTGCCTTGCAATAAGCGTACCGGCCCCCGCGACAAGTGCTATCCCAATGAGGGCCCTCGCTGAAAGGCTGATGATGTAGACCTGCATGCGCGGCAGGGTCCGCCCAAGCGCGGAGAAAGCGAGTGTGATCAGAAAATTCATCGCAATGAACGGGGAAGCAATCCTCACGCCGAGCTCTATCACGTGGGCGGTTCCCGCCACAAGCTGCTCGATCGCCCCGTGGCTTATGGCCGGGCGGCCCGGGGCCGCGAAATCGAAGCTGCGCGCGAAGGCGCCGATCACCGCCAGATGCCCCCCCACCAGGAAAAAGAGGACAACGGCAAGCGCCGCCAGCATGCTCGCCAGGGGCGCAGAGGACAGGTCCGGCCCGTGGAATTCGGGTGCCGCGGACAGCCCCACCTCGGACGACATGAGCCTGCCCGCGAAGTCGACTCCGGCAAAGGCTAGGCGGCACACGAAGCCAAGCGCGAGCCCGAGGAGAACCTCGCCCCCGGACGCAAGGCAAAGGCTCCAGAGGTCCGCGGGCATGTGACCCAGCGGCACCACGCTAGTTACGAGGGTCGCCAGGAACGCGGTGAAGCCCACGCGGACCATCACAGGCGGGGTGTAGCCGGCAAACTCCGGCATCAGGAGAACGACCCCGATGCCCCGAAGAAATACCATCATCCATGTGTATGGGTAGTCGGGCATTACGGGACTCAGTGCGCCAGCCCCGGCATTCGTGACAGGATGGTGATCGTGAACTCGGTGAGCGAGCGCAGGACCCACGGCGTCAGGAGCAGGCAGAGCGCGGCAAAGGCAAACAGCTTCGGCGCAAAGGTCAGGGTCGCCTCCTGGACGCTCGTGATCGACTGGAAGAGGCTGGCCAGGACGCCGACGATCAGCATCCCCACCAGGAAGGGTGCGACCAGATAGAGGGCAAACAGCAATGTTGTCTTGAACAGATCTATGGCGATTTCGGGATTCATTGTACGAAGCTTTGGACCAGGGAGCGGACGATCAGATGCCAGCCGTCCACAAGCACGAACAGAAGCAGCTTGAACGGGAGGGACACGACGTTCGGCGGCATCATCATCATTCCGAGCGACATCAGGACCGACGACACGACAAAATCGATGACCAAGAAGGGCAGGAAAAGCAGAAAGCCCATCTGGAAAGCCGTCTGAAGCTCGCTAACCACGAAGGCCGGTATCACGACCCTCATCGGCAAGTCCTTGACGGCCGTCGGCCCGAATTTCCCAAGCTCAAGAAAGTATTCGAGGTCCCTCGATCGCGTCTGCCTGAGCATGAAGTCCCTGAGCGGAACGGACGCCTTGTCGAGGGCGGCAGTGGCGGAGATCTTGCCCGCGATGTACGGCTGAAGCGCCTCGGTGTTGGCGCGCTCGAAGACGGGCCCCATGATGAAGAATGTCAGGAAGAGCGACAGTCCGATGATTATTTGGTTCGACGGTGCGCTTGGAACGCCGATGGCGGTCCGCACGAATCCGAGGACGATCACGATTCTCGTGAAGCTCGTCATCAGGAGGATGATCGACGGCGCCACCGTGAGCAGCGTCATGACAATGACGATCTGAACGGCCACGCTCATCTGAGCGGGTTGCTCCGAACCGTCGAGATTGATCGTCAGGTGGAGCGGATCGGGAGTGTGCGCCGCCACGGGCGGCGTCGCGGGCGCGGCCGCCTGGGCTGCGGCGCTCGGCCCGCAGGCTAGCGCGAAGAAGCCCGCCAGCAGCGCCAACGGGACGCGAAAATAGGCGGTCAGGGGGCTCACGCGGACGGGGTGTTCTCTGCGTCGTCCAGCGGGGCAAGGAGGCTGATCCTGCCAACGCAGACACCGATGAGGTATCGCTTTTGGCCATAGGCCGCCACGACAAGGTATTGGCGGTTCCCGAGGGAGCGCGTCTCGGCCACCGAGAGCTTCCCCTTGCTAGCCCGGCCGCCTGCCTGGCGCCTGCTGCGCCAGAGGAACCACGATCCTACGAGCGCACAGGCGACGGCAACGACGATCGTGTAGGTCCCCGAACCGCCCGACGCGGCCGCCGCGGAGGCGCCTACCGTCTCCGAGCCCTTCGGGAAAAGGATATCACTGGCGGCACCGAGCCTCGGTGCAAGCAGGGGGATGGCCGAGAGAAGCAGTGCCCATCGCCTCATTGCGGGGTTTTGGCGCTTCCGACCAGCTCCGTGATCTTGATACCAAAGTTCTCCTCAACCACCACCACCTCGCCGTATGCCACCAGCTTGTCGTTGACGTAGAGGCCCACCGGCTCGCTTGCGTGCTGATGAAGCTGCACGACTGCGCCCGGCGCCAACTCGAGCACGTCGCGCATGGGCAGCTGGCACGAGCCGAGCTGCACGGTTACCTTGACCTTGACGTCGAGCACGATGTCAAGGGACCTGTCATCAACGGTTGCTGGCATGAGATATTTCCTCCTCTTGTGGCGGCAGTTTCGCCGTTATTTGGACCGCAACGCGATCGTCGTCTATTCCGACCGCGCCTAAAAACTTTGGAACGCCGTTCAGGAGCACGTGCGTCCTTTGGAAGAGCTCGCTCGGCATCTCGATCACGTCCCCGACCCGCATGCTCGTTATCTCGCGCAGGCTCACCTCGAAGGCGTCCCATTGAGCGCGCACCGGCACCGTTATCCTGTCGAAGCACCTCTGCCAGGTGGCCTTCTTCTCCAGCGATCCCACCGTGATGTCCTTCTGGCGCCTCGCCTGCATCCTCTTAACAATAGGCTCAATGGTGTAATATGGGACACCAAGCTGGATATGGCCGGCGCATTCGCCGAAGGTCACCTCGAGATCCGCGACCAGCATAACCGCGTCACGGGCTGCCGTTTGCAGGAAGCGCCCATTGTTCTCGTGGCCGATGATGGACGGACGAACCTCCTGCACGGGGCTCCAGAGGCGGCTCCATTCCTCGAGCAGCATGTTGGCAATGTCCTCGAGAAGCCCGACCTCGATTTCCGTCAGGCGTCTGTCCACCTTCTCCCCGAATCCGCGGCCCCCGAGGAGCCGGTCCACGATTGTGAGGGCGAGCGGCGAGTTTATGCCAAGGACACCGACGCCCACGAGGGGATCGGCCTTGAAGAGGCAAAGGTGGGTTGGGCTCGGAAGTGATTCCGTGAACTTCGAGTAGGCCTGGGCGGTGAATTGGGAGACCTTGGCTCCGAATTCCATGCGCAGGAACAACGAGAGCCGCGCGCTCAGGTAGCGGACGAAATCCTCGTGGAGCACGCGCAGCCTCTTCAGCTCGAGGTCCGACAGGAAGACGGGGTTGCGAAAATCGTAGGCCTCCACCTTCGCCACATCTTGGGTGCGGCCGCCGTTTGCCCTTAGAAACAGGTGCTTCGGCTCCGCCTCGCTGTGTGCGAGCACGCTCGCGACCTCCTCCTGGTCGAGTGTCCCTGCTGCGGGACTGTCTGGGTTATCTGCCATGTGGGGTGAGGCGGATCACTGAATAAGGAAGTCCGAGAAATAGACCTGCTCCACCTCACGGTGGCCGAGGGCCTGGTTGTAGGCCGCCACGAGCTTGTCCCGGATAACATTCTTGGATCCCGGCTCCTCGAGGTCCGCGAGCGAAAGCGCCGACAGGACATTGAGCGTGACGTCGGTCAGTCGGGCCTTGTTGGCGTCAAACTGCTGCTTTAGCGCGGCATCGCTCCCCGTGACCGTAAAGGTGGTCTTAAGGTAGCGGGTTCCCATGGTGCCCGAGAGATTGACGACAACGTTTGTGAAGTCGTAGCTGTTGACGGGTCCCGATGACTTCCCATCGGAAGCCGCCTTGGTTGCCGAGGCCGACTCGGCTGGCGCGGCCTCTGCGGCCACGGGAGCGGAGAGCCTCCTCACGAAGCGAGGGACAAGGATGAACTGCGCGATGGCAAAGCAGGCGACCGGAGCCAGGAGGGCGCAGGCTATCGCCGGTATCCAGGCGGCCGCGCTCGACGGGCTTTTTGTGCCGGCCGGCGCCTCCAATGCCGGTTTCTCGGCGGGAGGCTCCTTCGCCTCAGGCTTGGCGGACATTTGTTAGCTCCTCTTCAGGTCAACGATGTCCCCGAGGATGGTGTCGGAGACCGTGATCAGCCTCGATGCCGCCTCGAAGCTGCGCTGGGTTGTGATTAGGTTCGCGAACTGCTGTGTCAGGTCGACGTTCGATCCCTCGACAGCCCCGGCCTGGATGCTGCCGAGCCCCTCGGTTCCCGCGGTGTTGTTGGCCGCGGACAACGACGATCCCCCCACGGGGCCGGCGCCAGCGAGGTTCGAGTATAGGTTGTTGCCCACGTTCTGCAGGGCGTTCGGGTTGCTGTAGTTCTGGAGAAGGACGGCGTTGGTTGTCGCCGTCGACCCGTCGGAATAGGTCTCGATGAAATCGCCAGCGTTATCGATGCTGATGGACTGCAGCTGCGTTCCGTTTGGCGGTGTGCCGAGTTTGATGTTGCCAACCGTCGTCGGAGGATTGCCGGCGGAGCCTCCGGTTAGCCCCTGGACATAGTCGCCCTGGCTGTCCACCAGGTAGCCGCTGGCGTTGATGCTGAATTCGCCGTCGCGGGTGGCGTAGACCTCGCCACTGCCTGGGCTCTTCACCAGGAAGAAGCCGTTTCCGGAGACAGCCAGGTCCGTGGGAACGCCTGTCTGCGAGATCTGGCCCTGCGAGAAATTGACCGACACCGACGCGAGCTGCACGCCCGTTCCAATCTGCATATCCGGCGTTGTCCCGCTTCCGGTCGCCGACGAGCCCTGGAGGACGTCGCTGAAGCTGTCCGCGTACTGGGCGGTCGAGCCCTTGAATCCGTTGGTGCTGACATTGGCAATGTTGTTGCCGATGACTTCGAGGCCCTGTTCGTATGTTGATAGCGCGCTGACGCCGCTATCCATTGTTCCGATTAGTGACATGGTATTTTGTGTTTAGTTTTAGGAGTTAGGCTTGAGCAGTGCGGCTACCGCCTTGATTGCTGCGGCAGCTGGAGTGGAGCTGGGTGTCTGAGTCTGCGTTTGCGACGAACCGGAGGCCGCCGCCGACGCCGCCGCAGTCGGATCGACCATCTGAAGCTCAGCCAGCGGGTATTCGCTTCCGTTGATCACGAGCTGCGGGGTTGCCCCGCTCGTGTCCACGCCCGTGACCTGGCCCGTGACGAGGGTTGTCCCCGGATTCACGGTCACCGTGCTCCCGATGTAGCTGCCGGCCGTGAGGTTCTGAACCTGCTGGTTAAGCGTGTTGGTTTCCTGCAGCGCCGTGAACTGGGCCATCTGCGACAGGAATTGGGTGTCGTCCTCGGGTTGAAGCGGATCCTGGTTCTCCAGCTGCTCGGTCAGCAGCTGCAGGAACTGGGTCTCGCTCAGCGTCGAGTTTCCTGTGCTTGAGGTGGCTGAGGCTGAGGACGCGGAAGTCGTGGCTGCCGCGGGCGTCGAGGATGTAACGTTGACTTGCATGGGGGTGCTTTCTCTCAGGCAAACGACTGGAGGTGGCCTGTTGCAGAAGCGCTGGCTGCCTCGGGTTTCGGCTCAGGGGCCCGGGCCGAGGGCCTTGTCGGCGTCGCGGAAGCTGCGCCTGGACCCTGCCCGTCGGCCTCGTTGTGCGACCAATCGCGCTCCCGGCCGCCGCTGCCCGCAAGGTCCCTGTCGGGCCCGGTGTCTGATTTCTGCTGGGAGGTGAACACCGGTTCGGCGAATCGCGCGGTCCCTTGATTAGAACCGACCGACTGCCACTCGTGGGCAAGCGCCGTGCGCAGTTCCCCGGAATTCGTGGTGAACTGGGTGTGGACCTGGCCCTCCTGGAGGGCGACCCTCACCGCGAGGTCCTCGCCGGCGACGGTGAAGTGGAGATTCACGGACGACTGCGTTCCTTGGGCCACGGCGGCCTGGAGATCGGTCACCTGAAGTGCGCTCTCAACTGCCTGCGCCGCCGTTGGCTGCGCCGCGGGGGCCGGCGCCGAAGCGACTAGGTTCGGTCCGGACTGAAGCTCCCCAAATGCGGGCGCTGCCTGAAGGGTCGGGGCGGCAGAAGGCATGATAGGGGCTGAATTAGCAACGGTTGTGCCAACAGGCGGATAGCCATTTGTAACCGCCTCTGCCGTAGAGCCTAGAGAGTTTTTATTCACTGCGATTGTGAAGTTCCTGGGAGCCGAGTCGGGGTGCGATCCCGAGTCGGCAGATTTTTCCCCGGAGGTGCGGGTGCCCGGCCCGTAGACCTGCGCGAACACCCCGGCCTGGCTTGCGCTTCCATGGGCCGGCAAGGCCTCCTCGCCGGACAATTCCGACTTGGGCGCAGCCTCTTCCCCGCCACTCGCGGGCGATGCAGCGGGCTCTCCGCCCCGATCCTGCGGGCTCGGGGGCACGACCCGCGCGGACGCGCGGAGCGAAACCGCTCGGGACTCCTCCTCGGCCCCAGGAGCTGCGACCGGAACAGCGGCAACGGCCTGCGCCGCCACGGCAAGGGGCACGCCGCCCGGGGAAGCAGGCACCGAGGAAACCTGGGCGTCGGAGCCCGAGTCCGCCGGGCTCTTTCGAGCGGAGCTCCTGGCAAAGCTTGCCAGGCTCGCCTGGATCGGAAGCCAGAAAGCGGACGCCGCGTCGGAGGAGCCTGTCCGGCTTGGGCCCGCCGACCCGGCTGAGCTGGCCGCCTGAGGCCGCGCACTGCCCGTCAGCGGCAGGCTGCGGGAAGTCGGCGCCTGTGCGGGCGGGGCCGATG
Source organism: uncultured Opitutaceae bacterium (assembly GCA_964574435.1). GTDB lineage: Bacteria > Verrucomicrobiota > Verrucomicrobiia > Opitutales > Opitutaceae > Palsa-1447. Next base: position 18,892 of record CAZNNO010000020.1, on the reverse strand, counting down.
CCGAGGCGAGATTCGCCTGCGCCGAGGTGCTCGTGCCCGAGAGAAGTGCCTGGAAATCCGGCTCCGTGCCGCCATTGGCGTCATCCGGGTCTGCCGGTGCCTTGTCCGCGTTCAGGCCCGGCAGGGCTCCCGCGCTCGGGCACGGGCTCTCCGCCGGGGCCGGGGCTATGTTGGGGAATGAGACGGGCATATCGTTGACTGGTTTCGGTGGCCTTCGCGGCCAAAGCGCCTACTGGGACGATTTCTGGGACCTCACTAGGCGAAGCTTGTCGGAGAGGACGGCCGCCCGGTGGGCGTCGCTCGTGCCGGAGGTCGATTGGGCCATGTCTTCGAAAATCGGCCCGACCACGTCTGGCTTCATCAGCGAGAGGATCTTGACCACGGTCGTGTCGTCCATCTCGCGGATTATCGCGACGGCTGCGTGCGGGGTCAGATTGGTGTAGGTCTGCGCGAGCATCCGAAGGTTCTTCGCCTCGTCCGCCTGGATCTCGACCACCTTGTCGCTGATCTCCTTGTGCATCGTATTGAGCTCCGTGCGCAAATTCTCCAGCTCCTGCCTGTCGGAGGTGATGCGCGCCGTCCTTAGGTCGAGATCGTCCTCCTGCTTCTTGAGGTTCGCCTTCTCCTGCTTGAGCTCGGAGGCCAGGCTGTCGACCTCGATCGTCCAGAAGTCCCAGCCCTTTGACTTTTCGACGGACTGCGCCAAGGGGCGCGGACGAGCGAGGGCCAGGGCAACCATCTTGTCCGCCCGAAGCCAAAACCACCCGAGGCCCGATGCGATGCCGCACAGCAGGCCGAGGACGGAAACAGAGAGGGGTGATACGATTCTAGTCATCTTGGAGTGTGTTTTAGGCGGGACGACCGGATGCCCGCGATTTCGTCGAATTCGGCCTGCTCGGCGCGAAACAGTGCGGTGCGGTGGGCTGAGAATGCCGTGGCCTCGAGGCGGTCCATGGCCTTCACCTCCCGGTTCGCCTCCACGCAGGCTGTGCGGCGCGCCTCGGTCTCAGTGGTTGCCAGGACCAGCTGCCTCCGAAGCTCCGCCTCGCCGGCGCATTCGCTTCGGTAGGCGCGGAAAAATGAGATCTCATCCGCCGGCCGGAAGCGGCCGGACCGGCCGGCCGACCGCAGCTGCTCCATTTCCGCCAGGCGCCGCCTTGCGGCGTTGAGGCGCTCCGCCGCAGCCGCCCGGGCGCTGGCGGCCGCCGCCAGCGCCTCGCGCGCAAGCAGCTCCTTGTGCGCGCGGACCACGGCGACCGACCTTAGCGTGAATCGAAATTTTCCCATTAGAGGATCCCCTTGAGTTGCGCGAACGCGTCGGCCCGTGATGTCTGTTCGCGGACGCCCTGCCGCAGGAACTGTCTCAGCGGAGCCTGTAGAGCTATGGCTTGGTCGATCGCCGGGGTGGAGCCCTTCTGATAGGCCCCGATAGCGATCAGGTCCTCGTTCTTCCTATACACGGCCATGTGCTCCCTCGCCCGCCCCGCCAGCTCGACTTCGTCGGGCTCGCAGATGTCGCGGGAAAGCCGGCTGACGCTCTCCAGCACGTCGATCGCCGGATAGTGGTTCGAGTTGGCGAGCGCACGGGAGAGCATGATGTGCCCGTCCACGATTCCGCGAACGGTGTCGGTCACAGGCTCGTTGGTGTCGTCACCCTCGACGAGGACCGTGTAGATGGCCGTGATGGATCCTGACTCTCCGGCACCCGACCTTTCGAGGAGCCTGGGCAGGAGGGAGAACACGGAGGGCGTGTATCCCCTCGTCGCCGGGGGTTCGCCTATTGCGAGTCCGATCTCGCGCTGCGCCATAGCGAAACGGGTCACCGAATCCATCATCAGAAGAACATTCTTGCCCTGGTCGCGGTACCTCTCCGCCAGGGACGTCGCCGTGAACGCGGCGCGAAGGCGCATCGGGGCCGGGGTGTCCGAGGTCGCGACCACGATGACCGAGCGCCTCAGGCCCTCGCGCCCGAGGTCCTTCTCGATGAACTCGCGCACCTCGCGCCCGCGCTCGCCAACCAGGGCGACCACGATCACGTCGGCGGCGCAGCCCCTGGCGATCATTCCGAGCAGAGTCGACTTGCCGACGCCGGAGCCGGAGAAGAGTCCGAGCCGCTGGCCCTGACCAAGGGGAATGAACGCGTCTATGGCGCGCACGCCCGTCGAAAGCGGATCGCGGATTCGCTGGCGCCGAAGCGGGTGAGGGGGCACCGAGGCGAAGTCCTCTCCCCTGTCGACCGGCAGCAGCCCCAGGCCGTCAAACGGCCTGCCAAAAGGGTCCAGCACCCGGCCCATCAGGTCGGGACCGGGAAGAGGGAGCGGAGGGTACTCCGAAGCCACAACCTCGCAGCCCACGTGCAGGCCCTGCATTTCCCCCAGGGGCATCAGCAGGTTCCGGTGCTCGCGAAATCCGACGATCTCCGCTCGGACGCTGAAGTTCGTCCGCGATGAGCGCACCAGGCAGAGGTCTCCCAGACCGGCATTGGGGCCCTCGGACTCGATGATCAGCCCCGCAACGCTTGTCACGGTGCCGACCCGCTCCATCGACGCAGAGTGGCGCACCTGGGTTCGCAGTATCTCGACGAGAGGTCCGACAGAGGCGGTCATGCGGATTCGGGTTTTGGAGGCTGACTCATCCTCTCACGCGCCGCTAAGGCCGCGCTCAAGGGCGGCTACCTTCGTCGCCATGCGGGCGTCGGTGACGCCAAACCTGCTCCGGACCAGGCAGTCGCCGCGCGAAAGCGCAACATCGGTGGTCACGCGAAGTCCGGGGTACTTGCTCATCCATGACGGATCGAGGCAGCCGATCAGGTCGGCATCCTTAGGGCAGAGTGTCAGCTCGAGTCCCTCTCTCTCGGGGAACAGCTGGTCGAGGGCCTCGCGGCAGAGCCGCTCAAGCATCTCCTTGTCCGGGTCGAAGCCCGCGAAGAGGCGCCGCGCTATCTCGAGGGCGAGCCCGGGTAGTGCTTCCCGCAGCTGCCCCAGGAGGGAAGCCTCGATTCCCGAGAGTTCCTTGAACACGCCATCGCTCAGGCGCTGCACGTCCGTGCGGACCTCGACGAGCTGGTGGTTTGCCAACGCCCTGGCGTCGTCGCCGCCGCGCCGGTAGGCCTTCTCCGTCTGCTCGGCGAGTTCGCGCTCGCCCACCAGCCGTCCCGCTTGGCCCGGCAGCACCGCGCCCACAAGCTTGCGGTCGAACGAAATGAGCTTTGAGAACGACATGGCCTCGGTTGGGAAGTGGCTAGGCGACGAGCGCCTGGGTTGATTCCGAGTCGATCGTGATCTCGCCAGCTTCCTCCAGGCGGCGGACCCCTTGAATGATCGCGTCCTGCGCAGCCTCCACCTCCTTGGCCCGCAGGGGCCCGAGGAGCTGGACCTCCTCGCGGAGCCCCTCCGCGGCGCGCTTCGAAAGCGATGAATAGATCTTCTCCTTTAGCGCCTCGCTCGCGGACTTCATCGCGACGGCAAGGCCGCTGCTGTCGACCTCCCTCAGAATCCGCTGGAGGTCCGAGCCCTGGAGACGCTGCAGGTCCTCGAAACTGAACATCTTGCGCCTGATCGCAGTCCCGAGGGTGGCATTGCGCTCCTCGATCTTAGCCAGCAGCGCCTTGCTTGTCTCCTTGTCGAGGCGGTTCAAAAGGCCGGCGACCACTCCCACCCCTCCGCTCTTGTGAAACGTCGGGCGGGCCTTGCTGTCGAAGTGCTTGCCGAGGCTGCGGGCGATCTTTGCCACCAGCTCGAGCGACGTCGACTCGATCGTGCCGAGGCGTTCCATGACGCTCTCGCGGATCTCCGGTGCAAGAAGGGAGAAGACCTCTGAGGCTTTGGCGCCGTCGAGATGGGAGAGAATGAAAGAAATCGTCTGGGGCTGCTCCGCCTTGATCATGTTGAATATCTGGCGGCCCTCCATCTCGCTGATCTCCTTGATCACGTCCGCCGAGCTCCCTGCCGGCCCGACGCGTTCAATGATGGACGACGCCTTTGTTCCGCCCTTCGCGATCTCGAGCGTCCGGCGCGCGTAGGCGAGGCCGCCGAGCGCCGAGGTGGAGCTCTGCGCGAGTATTCCCGAAAGCTCCTCGATGACCTGCTTCTGGAGCGCCTCCGGAATGATGGAGAAACTCGACATCTCCCTGCAGAGCAGCTCGACGTCGGCGTCCTCAAACTGCTTGAGCACCTCGGCGGCCGCGTCGGGCCCCACGACAATCAGGAAGACGGCTAGCTTCTGCTGGCGCGATAGCTTGGTGTAGTCGATTTCGGCCATTGTGATTCCTTAGTTCCTGGTGGGTGCGATCCAATCGCGCAGAGTCATCCCCACGTTCGCGGGCTTCTGGCGGATGAGGTCGTTCAAGAAGTCGGGGGTGACGCCGCCCGCAGGGGGCCGCGTGCGGTTGCCCGCCTCGGCAGGCATCGTGAGTATCTCGACCGGCACGGCCTCCGGCCGCTGGCGCCCAAGCATCTTCACGAAAAAGAAGAACACGCCGGCTGCGGCCAGGACGGCGCCCCACCTGCTCCCCGCCTCGACCCATCCCATCCAGCGGCTCGCCTTCTCTATCGACTGGATCTCCTGGGACACGGGCTCGGCTGCGAACGCCATCTCCTCCACCGTGACCATCGAGTCGAGCGACTGGCCCGGCGCGGCCTTCAGGCCGAGCGCATTGATCACGATCTGGCGCAGAGTGTTGAGCTCCTCGGGCGTCCGCTTTGCGGCCGGGCCGGTGGCCCCGGCCGGCGCGGGACGCGGGGCAATCAGCACGGACGCGGTCACGTTCTTCACGCTCCCCGGGCTGCGGGTGATGTTGGTGAGCGTGCGGTTTATCTCGTACGTCGTAGAGCGGTTCTTCCGATTGGATTCCGTGGTGGACGTCGGCTTCGCTGCCGCGGCGGCTGCGGAGGCCGCCGCCTTGTCCGGCACGTTGCCGCTGACACCCACCGCTCCGCCCGTCGAGTGGGCGTCCGACGAGCTCGACACGTCGTCGGTGCTCGTCTGCGTGCGCACGACCTGACCCTCGGGGTCGTATTTCTCCTCGGTCAGGGTCGTTGCCTCGGTGTCGATATCGGCCGAAACCCGGACGACGGCATTGCCGGGCCCGATGACCGCGGAAAGCATGGATTCAACCTTCTTCGAGAGGTAATCCTCGACCTGCTGGCGGTAGCGCATCTGCGAGGAGGCGGTGCCCAGGGTCGGATCCTGCTTGAGCTCCTCCGAGAGGACGTGCCCGTGGTTGTCAACCACCGCCACCTCGTCCGGCTGCAGGCCCTGGACGGCGTTCGCGACGAGATGCCGGATGGCGTTGACCTGCTCGGGATCGAGGCGACCCCCGCCGAGATCCACAAAAACTGAGGCCGTAGACTTGACCCCTTGGTCGGTCAGCAGCAGGCGGTTCTCGGGCTGCACGATCATGACCCGGGAGGCCTTGACTCCCTGGAGCTGGGAAATCGTCCGGGCCAGCTCGCCCTGGACCGCCCGCAGGTAGTTGGTCCGCTGCACAAAATCGCTCAGGCCGAACTGGCCCTTGTCGAAGATCTCGAAACCGACGCCGTCGCCGCTGGGAAGGCCCTTGCCGGCGAGATCCATCCGAATCTTGTAGACCTGGTCGGAGGGCACCTGGACCGCCGTCCCCCCAGCGGTCACCTGGTGGGGAACGTTCTGCGACTCGAGGTAGCCGATGATCGATGCGGCGTCCTTATCGCCCAGCCTGGCGTAGAGCAGCTGGTAGTCGGGCCGCCTGGACCAGACGCCGACGCCGACGATTCCGATGGCCACGGCTATCGCGGCGATGACCAGCGACACGCGCTGGTTGAGGCCGAGTTGCCCCCAGAGGGCGAGAAGGGATTGTGCGAAGTTTTTCATCAGAGATTTCGGTGCTTTGGCGGTGGGCTCAGGCCTGCATGCGCATCAGCTCCTGGTAGGACTCAACGAGCTTGTTGCGCACCTCGACCATCAGAGACAGCGACAGGGAGGCTTCCTGCATAGCCAGGACGCTCTGGTGGAGCTGGCCCGAGTTTCCGAGCAACACGCTCTGCGTGATCTTGTCGGCATCCGCCTGTTTGGCGCTCACGGAGGAGACGAGTCCATCGAGCATCTGCCCAAAGCCGTTGGCTGGGGCGGCGGCGCCACCGACCTCGCTCGTTGAGGGCTGCGAGGGGGCGACCTGCGTTAGAATCTGCGGGCTGTAGGCTGAACCTATTGAACCGATGGGTGACATGGATTTTTATTTTCCTATATCGAGGGTTTTCTCGGCGAGCTGGCGCGCGTTCTTCGCGAAAGAGAGGTTCGCCTCATAGGCGCGCGATGCCGTGATCAGATCAACCATCTCGTAGGCAAGGTTCACATTGGGCATTGTCACGAATCCGTCCGCTCCGGCGTCGGGGTGCTGGGGATTGTAGACCTTCTCGCCCGGCGTGGGATCGGATGAGACGCTTGCAACGTGCACGCTCTGCAGCGACGCCCCGCCGGACTGGCGCACGAGCTCCGTCTCAAAGGAGACGACCTGCCTCTGGTAGGGGCCGCCCGCCGCGGTGCGCGTCGTCTGGGCGTTCGCAATGTTCTGGGCGACGATGTCGAGGCGGGTCTTCTGCGCCTCGAGCGCATCCGCTGTGACGTCGATTCCGGAGATGAGGTTCATGTCGGCGGTTCAGGCCTATCAGCTGAGGCTGCCGCTGATGGCCATCTTCAGCTGCTTGATGTTCGTCGACGCTATCTCCGTGAGGAAACCGTACTCGACCGAGTTCTTGTTCATCGTCAGCAGCTCATGCTCGAGGTCTACCGAGTTTCCGTCGGGCCTGACGGTTCGCGCCTGCGAATCCTCGACGAGCGTCGGTTGGAGTGAGTCGAGCTGGGACACCGGGGTGCCGGCGCTCACCTGGGCCTTGAGCTGGCTTGCAAAATCCGGGGAGACGTCGATGCGCCGGTATCCAGGGGTCTCGGCGTTGGCGATGTTAGAGGCTATCGCCTCCTGGCGGAGTGCCGAGGCATCCATGAGCTTCCGCGCCAATTCGTAGGTATTGTCGGACTGGAAGATTGGGCTGGTCGTCATTCTCGCATTTTTTAGCAATGCGCGTTCCAGCCGCTGACGAAGCTACGTAAGCCATTGTTTACGTATCTTATACAGTTATTAAACTGCAGGGGGCCCGAAATTTTTGGGCCCCAGAACTGCGCCCTCCTCCGATGCGGCAGTTTTTGCCTGCGGGCTCCGGCAATACCCGCTGGCGCTTTTAGCGCCCGTGAGCGAAGGGATCAGGCGGCTCGCCGGTGATCAGGATGTCGGCCACGATCCTGCGGCCCACGCAATCAAACACGTAAACGTAGCGCTGGGCGGCGCTGATCGGATCGATCCGGAAATTCAGGCCTCGCAGGATGGAAGACTCGGTCAGCCCGCACGGGAAGCCCGCATCGCAGAGGCCGTCCCGGAAAACCTCGGCGATCATGTGCGTCAGCTCGCCGATCGCGTAGTTGACCACGACGTCGCTTACCCTGGCGAGTTCCGGCCCGGCCATGCCGAACATCATCCCGGCGCAGTCCGCGGCGAAGGAAGACTCAAGATAGAGGTGGATCAGGCCCCTGGCGTCGCCGAGAAACCCGACCGTACCTACAACCTGCGGGGTGGCGGCCTCGGGCTTCGCCGATGGCCGGGGTGGCCACGGTCCGGCCCAGTCCCTCAGCGAGATCGTTCGGCGAAGCATCCCGTCGAACACACTTGCAACCGCCCGGACGATGCTGTCCCTCACGAGGGCCTCCGAGATTTCTTCGACGACGGGCATGGGTAGCGTCATATCGGCGCAAACCGCCCCGAATTTACAAGATTTTCGCGAGCGGCCACCGGGGCCCCTTCCCGCGGGTCGGCCTATTCCTCGGCAGGCACGGAAACGCCGCCGTCGGCCGATTTGTACTCGAGCAGCTTGTTGCGAAGCGTGCGGATGCTGATCCCGAGGAGCACTGCGGCCTGGGTCCTGTTGCCTCCCGTCTGGTTGAGCGCCGCATGGATCGCCTGCTTTTCAATCTCGTCCAATCGCAGGACGCCGCCGTTCGGTGCCACGTCGACGGGGCCCGGCTCGCCGTCCGGCTCCTCTTCCGGCGCAAAGTCCGGCTGGGTTTCGAAAGGGGTTACCGTGCCGCCCGCCGCCGTGGGCGCGTGCAGGCCCAGGCCAGACGCCGTGACCGGCCGCCCGTTCTCCGACAGAATCACCGCGCGCTCGACCGTGTTCTGGAGCTCGCGCACATTTCCCGGCCATCCGTAGCTCAGCATCGCCGCCTTGGCGGAATCGGCGAATCCCGCCGGCTTGACACCGTGCTTCCTCGCATAACGGCCCAGGAAATTCTCAGCCAGGAGCATGATGTCGTCGGCCCGCTCGCGCAGCGAGGGCACGTGGACGGGGAAAACGTTGAGCCGGTAGAAAAGGTCGAGCCTGAATGTCCCCTGCTCGACGTGCTGCATGAGGTCCCTGTTTGACGTGGCAATGAGACGGACGTTCACCTTGATCGTGCGATTCCCGCCGACCCGCTCGAATTCCCGCTCCTGGAGCACCCGCAGGAGCTTGGCCTGGAGATTTGCGGGTATCTCGCTGACCTCGTCCAGAAGGAGCGTGCCGTTGTTCGCCAGCTCGAAACGGCCCTCGCGACGCTCGGTCGCGCCGGTGAACGCGCCCCGCTCGTGCCCGAAGAATTCGCTCTCGATGAGGTTCTCCGAGATCGCCGCGCAATTCACCTTGATGAAGGGTTGCTGGCGGCGCGGGCTTTGCCGGTAGATCTCACGGGCGATCATCTCCTTTCCGGTTCCGCTCTCACCGCTGATGAAGACCGTTGCGTCGGTCGGGGCCACGCGCTCGATCAACTGCCGCAGGCGCACCATCGACGGCCCGCGCCCGAGGAGCGACCCCTCCTCGCCGGTGTCTCCCTCGCTTAGGAGCCTGTTCACCTGCAGGAGCTGGCGGTAGGACTGGGCCTTCTTGAGGATGATATCGATCTGGCTCGATGTGAACGGCTTCATCACGTAGTCGAAGGCGCCGGCCCGCATGCAGGCCACAGCAGACTCAACCGAGCCGTTTCCGGTCACCACCACCACGAGGGGCCGCTCCGGGAGCGTGGCCACATGCTCAAGGAACTTATGCCCGTCGCCGTCCGGTAGGCGGATGTCGAGCATCATCAAGTCGAACAGCTCCTGGGAGACGAGGGCGTCGGCCTCGGAAAGATTTGCCGCCATGGCCACCGTGCATTTGCGCCTGAGAAATATCTCGTTCAGCACGTTGCGGACAACGGGCTCATCCTCGACGATCAAAATCTTTTCGTAGGCCATGGGGTCTCTCTGACTCTGCAACCTCCTGAGGGAGAATGAGGTTTATCAGCCCCTAGGCCATGTCCAAGCAAATTTTGCCTACCTCGCTTAAGACGCGCAGTACGAACCTAATTGGGGTGTGCCGGTATCGGCCGGGGCCCGGGATACTTTAGCGAAATAACCCTAAAGGCGGCGGCCGGCCGGCCGATTAGTGCGACAAGCACCCTTATGCAGACCCGCCTGCTGGCCTTCCTGGCCGCCACCCAACGCGCCATCTGCTCCGAGAGGTCGGAACCCCGGCCCGGCTCGGGCTGGGATGCGTCGCGCTCTGTGAATTACGCCCAGGGGCTGGCTCGCCTCGTTCTCGGGGCCAGGGACCAGGACGGCAAGGTATCCCCCCTCGGCTCCGTCCTCTTGCAGTCCTTCAAGCTCGCCGACGGCACCCTTTGCCTGAAGGCGCACCTTTCCTGGCAGGAGTCCGACGCGGATGTCACCCGCCCCATCTACGCAAAGCCCCACCTTGAATGGGATGGCGAAGCGGCCCAGTTGGCCGGCGCGTGGCTGTCGGGTCCCCCGGCAAAGGTTTCGCCGATCGTCCAGGAGCCGGAGCTTCTGGCGGCCGGATAAGCCGCTACACACCCCGGGGCGCGGGCCACCGCTCAGGTGCACGCGTTGAGGCGCAACGCAACAGGGCTTCCCCTGCGATAGGCCGGGCTCAACCGCCGGACCCGCTCCAGCGCCGCTTTCTTCAGGTCGATCTCCAGGCGGATCCGCCCGAGGGCGGCCTGCATGAGGAGCCTGTTCTGGCGCCTGGCCTCCGCCAGCCGCCCGACGGACTCCCTGGCGCGCGGGGAGCGCGACTGCGCAGCGAGGCTGGAAACGGCCTCAACAAGCGGCCTGATCCGCTCCTGTATCGCGAGGACCCTCGTCCCCGAGCCCGCGCGGGCCGCCAGCGCCTCCCTCTCCAACAGGTCGGCTAGGGCATCCTCGATCCGCTCGATCACCTTGGCCGAGGCATTCATGCGGGCACAAGCGCCCTTGCTCCCGCGTTCACGTCCTGTGTGCGGAGCATCTCCGCCCAGGCCTCGTGCACGGCGCTGAAGAGCTGCTCCACCTCTGCGAGGGGCTCAACCTGCTTGCGTATGTTCGCCTCGAGGAGCCTGCGGTTGTAGTAGCGGTAGAGTCCGTCCATGGTCTTAGCGAATTCGCCACCCACCTCGTGGTTGAGCGAACCGCGCAGCTCGGAGAAGATTGCCTGCGCCTTTATGAGCTCGCGGTTGATGATCTCGATCCGCCGCAGGTCGCTCTTCGGACGCTCAAAGGCCGCGTGCGCGATCGCCATGGAGCGGGCGGCGCCGTCAAACAGCATCAGGATCAGCTGGCCTGGGCTTGCGGTGAGAATTGAATTCTCACGATAAACACGCGCGTAATCTCTCAGGCCGGACATGGATGTCGGGCGCTAGGAAAGGTCGTCGGATGGGTCTGACGACAGGACGATCTTGCTGGCAACGGCGCCGATGATTGTCGCCGAAGGGTAGCTCGGATCGGCCGCCAGCGCGCGGCCTCGGGCGACCACATCCGGCCTGATCTCGGGCTCGCTCGAAAGCTTGGCCCTGAGGAGTTGGGCACTCGCTGTGGAAAGACTGTCACTTGCGCTAAACGCGGGCCGTGACGCCAGATTCGTCTGGGACAGGCCAATTGCCGCCGTTGAGGGCATTCCCTGCTGGGATGACGTGGAATTGATCATAGCTTTTTGAACCGGCAGCCTCTGGCCTCTGAAATTTTGGAGTCCATCGGAGGATACATGCAACTGATCGGTCGGGATGCCGGTGACTTTAGTCCTATCGAGGGGGAATCGTTGTGAACGTTGCCTCCGCGGCATAGGCTCCAAACCGGGATGGGCTGATTAGGGCGGCCTCCGGCAGGTTCGCCGGGGCCTCACCCCTGTCACCTCCCCCGGGGGCGTAGAAAGCCTTGATGCCGGAGATGACGGCGGGATCACTGGCCGAGAACACCTCGTCGAACGACCAGATCAGCCTCCCACCGTCCAAAAGCGCCAATTTGGCACGAACCCCGAGGGTGATCGGCCGAAGAGGCCGGTAGGCGGTAAGGTCCACGAAAACGACGCCCTGGGCGCCGAAGTCACGGCTGATCTCCTCCAGAAATCCCGAGGGCAGGGCATCAGAGGAAAGGAGCGAGTCTACGCCGAATCGACGCCGGCACTCCTCGCGCGAGATCGTGACCACCTCGAAGCGCATCTGGCGCACGAGAGCCGTCGCGAAGACCGAATCCAGCGCCTCGGCCGACTCGGGCGGCGCGGCGTCCCCCCCGCAGACGGGCAGGAGCACCACCCTGCGCATGGAGGCCGGCAGGCGCTTGTCTCCGACGAAATTCACGGCCTTCGGAGCGACGGCCTTCGGCTTTTCCGTCCTCTGCCCCAAGGTCGAACACCCGGCGCCCGCGGCCAGCACGATGACCAGCGCCAGGGCAAGGCGGCCCTTCGAACGGTGAGAATCCAATCGCGGGTCCATGCTCAACTGGTGGCGGACGATGAGCTCGAAGACGAGGACGAAGAGGGGGTCGAGAACGCCGATGAGCTGATCGTTGAGCCGGAGGAGCTCGAGGACGAGGACCCGGAGGAGCCCGAGGAAATCCCGGAAAGGTACGACGATTCCGACTGGGACTGCTCAATGGCGCTTTCCATGGCGGTGAACTCCGCCGTCAGCGCGGCCTGCTGCTCGTTGAGATAGTCCTGGAGGACGCTGATCTGCTCGTTCAGCTGTGAGTCCGTGGTGGTCAGGTCGTTCTGGGCGTCGGTATTCTCGTTCAGGACGTCGTAAAGGTAGGTGCTGATCGTGTTTGCGAAGCCGGAGCTGCCGGACTGGAAGAATGACGCGACGCCCTGGGGATTGCTTGAGAGCGTCGACTGGAGGAGGGCGCTGTCCGTGATGCTCAGCTGGTTGGCGGTGCCGGAAAAGCCGATCCCCAACTGATCGAGCCTTTGGATCGTGCCGCTGACCCCGCTGACCGCACCGAAGGCGAGGGACTGCAGCTGCTGCGCCCAGTCGGTCACTTCATAGTTTCCCGAGAGGATCGACGTCGTCACGGTGCCGTTCACGCTTGAGATCTGCGTGTCCGTCGTGATGTCGCTCGTGAACTGGTTGTACGCCGTGATGAAGGCTTGGATGGCGCTCGTCATCGAGGCGGTGTCTGGCGCCACCTGTATCGTCTGCGTATCCAGGGAATTGACGGAGAGCGAAAGTCCGGTGACGCCGAGGTCGGTGGAGCTCAGGTTGTTGCTCGCTGCCGTCCTCGTCGGCCCTTCATTCACCGTGAACTGCGCGTCCGTCCCCGACTGGAAGGTCTCGCCGCTCGTTATGCCGAGTACCGAGAGCAAGTTGCCCGAGTCCGCGTTGTCGGACGCCGTGAGCCCGATGTTGCCGGTGACGTTGTTCACCAGGACCAGCTGGTTGTTGTCGCTGTCGAATGAAGCCGTGACGCCCGCCGTGGAGGCATTGATCCGGCTGATGACGTCCTGGAGCGTGTCCGTGTTCACGTTATAGTCGATCGCGACGCCGTTTATCGAGAACGAGCCGTTTCCGTTCGCATCCGTTCCCGTGATCGCGGCACCGAGGCCCGCGCTTGCAAGCGGGCTCGAGAGGCTAACCGAGCCGAGCGTCGAGGCGCTCGAAACGGAGGTGGTGCCGTTGCTCTCCAGCCCCATCACCTGCAGGAAGTTGCTGGTGTCGTTGGCGGCCCCGAGGACCAGCGGCGCGCCGGTGCTCATGAGCTTGACCTTGTCCGCCGTCGGGTCGTACGACGCCGAGACGGTCCCGACGGCCTGCGTTATCGCGGTAAACACGTCCTGGAGCGACTCCGAGAGGGACACGGTGACCTGCTGCCCGTTCACGGTGAATGTGCCCGCGGTCACCGGCGTGGCCGTGTCCATGTTTGCGATCGTGAGATTGTCCACGTCGCTTGTCGGGTTCAGGGGGCCGTTGATTCCTGTGGCCCCATTTATCTGGGCCTCCGAGGCAAGCTGCGTCACGTCGATGGCGTACGAGCCGGTCGGCGTCGACTGCCCTGCGCCCGGCGACCAGGAGGAGCTGGAATCGGTCATGGTCGCCGTTCGCGCGTCAAAGACGTTCGTGCTCGAATCCTGCAGGCCCTGGACCGCCGTCTGGAGGCTGTTAACGTCATTCTGCAGCGCCTTGTAGGTGGTGATCTCGGCCTCGTTTGTCGTCACGTTCGCCTGCAGCTGGGTCATCGGGGCGCTATCAGCCTGGATTATCTCGCTGATAATGTTGCTCCAGTTCATTCCGGAGTAGAGGCCTGTCAGCTGTATGCCTGCCATGTGCGCGCGTGGATAGAGGGGACGTGAGGTCAGGGGTGTTATCGGCACAATCCGGCGCCAGTTGAGGCCTTATGCGTGCGTGACGGGAATCAAAAATGTGTCAGATGCCGATTAAGTTTTCCGGCGACCGCGACGATAACACTCGCGTCGAGGGCATTTGCCAGCGACCGGCGCGACCCGGAGCCGATTCCCCCTGGTCCGAACGCGGCACGGACGCCGCATTTAGAAACCAAGGAAGGAAACTACCATGTCAGTCGTCATCAATACAAACACAGCGGCCTCGATTGCAGCAGACAATCTCGGCTATGCTAGCACTCAGTTAACGGACGCCATCAACCAGCTCTCGAGCGGTTCGCGGCTTGCAGATCCCGCGGATGATCCGGGCTCGGTCGGTGTCTCCCTGAGACTCACGGCCGCGGCGGCCGATGCGGGTGTGCAGAACACCATCGACCAAAATCAGCTGGCTGCCCTGCAGACGGCGGATGCCTCGATCAACGTGGTTGGCAGCATCGTGACGCGCATATCAGAGCTCGCTACGATGGCTGGCGACTCAACGAAGACCGCGGCTGATGTCAGCAACTACAATGCGGAGTTCACCTCGCTCACCGCGGAACTCACCTCGCTCGGCACCGCTTCTGGCGCCGCGTCCGGCATCACCTCCGCTGTTTCCGCACTGGTCGCTGCTTCAAGCCTGACCGCCAGCGGCATGTCGAGCACGATCAGCTCCGCGATTGCGGCTGTCGGCACACTGGCTGCCTCGAACGGCGCTTCACAGGCGCAGTTTGGGTTCCAGTCGCAGTATGACTCCGCTAACCAGACGAATCTGGAGGCGGCCAACAGCGCGATCAGCGACGTCGACGTCGCCATGGAGTCCACTCAGCTCGCACGCTGGAACGTGTTGGTCCAGGCAGGCACGGCGATGCTTGCCCAGGCCAATCAGACGTCCCAGATTGCTCTGAAACTCCTGTCGTAAGCCTTAGTCGGCTAATAAGATAAGCTAAAAGTCGGTCGTTCCGACAAAGCCCAATCCCCTGGTCGCCCCTAAGAAGGCGGCCAGGGGAACTTTGTTTACCCGGTCCTCCAACGCCGCGCCCCCGGGGGCAGCGCCGTGGCCCCCGACCCGCAGTGTCGAGGAGAGATCTCCGGGCGAGCTGGCCGCGAAGGCCGATCCTTGCCTCGGCCAGGCGCACCGGGAGTTGGACAAGCCCCACCGCAAGTCGGATGGAATCATCACCGTCCGCGGCCACCCATTCGCGATGGCCGGCCGCTCCCGGCAGGCTCGCCCCATTGAGCCAGGAAATCACCCCCAGGTTTACCCACGGGATTCCCAAAGCCATGGGCTTTCGCATGCTTTTGTTGTACAGCTATATGAATCTTATCCAAGGTCGCGCCGAAGCGCCCGAAGAGGCTGTGCCGATCGGCGATGGCTTGATGCAGCCCTGGGGAGCCGGTCAGGCATGGGCGAGCTCGGGCTGGGTCTCACCCACCGACGCTCGTCGCTCGGCATTCAAGCTGGGGCTCCCGTCAGCCCGGCACCAGTGCGCCCAGCACTGGCGCAGGGCCTCACCAAACCGCCGGGCCTGGCCGTGGTGGTCAAGTAGCGGGCTCGCACGGACGACGTCGCGCAATCCCAGGCTTTGGGAGCGCAGGAGCGACCGGTCGGCCGCAAGGCCGGCGGCGATTCTCACGAATTCCTCCGGGCAGTGTGCGATCCATTCGGGCCTGCCGATCGCGCTCAGCAGGCTCGCACCCACCCGGCTCGAGTGCCGGTCCCCGGCGAGAGTGACAACCGGCCGCCCCATCCACAGGGCCTCGCAGGTCGTCGTCGTGCCCCCGTAGGGGAACGGATCCAGCGCGATGTCAATCCTCTGGTAGCAGCTCAGGTGCGAGATCGAGTCCGCCGTATGGCCGAGCATGGTAACGCGGCCGGGATCGATTCCGGCCTCGCCAAGGAGCGGTTGCACCCTTGCAGGATCGATCCAGAGTCCCTTGAGCACCAGGCGGGATCCGGGCACCGCCGCAAGCACCTGGCCCCAGAGTCGCAGAGTCGCAGCGTTGACCTTTGCAATGTTGTTGAAGGATCCGAAGCACACAGTCTCCCCCTGGCCCGCGGGAGCAATGGCAACGGCAGCATCGACGTCGGGAGCGGGTGCGTAGGCCCACGCGCAGGGTGAAAAGCGAATGAGTTTCTCAACATTGAATTTATCCGCATCCCCTTTTGGATCAGCAACTTCGTCAGTGAACCTATAGTCCATTGCCGGAAGCCCAGTCGTGTTGGGATAACCGAGATAGGTGGCCTGGACGGGAGCCAGCCGCCGGGCATAGAGGTGAAGCCGGTTCTGCCCCGAATGGCCGGCGACGTCGACAAGCACGTCCGGGGCGTCCGCGCGGATAACGGACTCGACAAAATTATCCGTTCGAGCCGAGAAATTCCTCCAGAGGGCGGCGAGGGAACGGAATCTTTCCGAGACCGAGTCGACACGCATGTTGTCGTGGTAAAGAATGACCTCGAATAGCGCCGGATCCAAGTTCGCGACAATCGGCTCGAGAAAAAAAGCGACAGCGTGCGAGCGCAAATCCTGCGAGAGAAAGGCAACCCGGATCTTCCTGTCGGGGTCCCTCGGGTTGGCGAAGGAGCGCCGCCGGGGCGCGGGGAACAGCCGCCCGTAGGCCCTGTGCTCTTCAAACAGCTGCCTGGCAGTAAGATCCGCCATGTAGTTCAGGATGAAAAGCCTGTTGCTGCTCGCCTGGATGTTGCGGGAATCCGCGGCGAGGGCCAGCTCGCATTCGGCGAGCGATTCCGCGGCCCGGTTGCAGGAGAGCAGTGTCTGGACAAGTCCGAGCCTGGCCGCGATGTCCTTGGGATCTGCCGCTAGGGCCGCCCGGTAGCTCTCCACGGCCTGGGTCACCTCTCCCTCGGCCTGCTTCACGTCGCCGATCGCCTTCAGCGCCGCCCCGTAGCCGGGCTTCAGCTTCAGGGCGTGGCGCAGGCAAGTCATCGCCTCCGCGGTGCGGAATCTCGAGAGGCGGAAGATGCCGATTCGCAGCCACGCCTCCGGGTTGCCTGGCTCGAGCACAAGGCCCGTCCTCAGGCTCCCCTCCGCCTCTGCATCGCGGCCGGAATCGGCACAGGCGAGGCCGAGGTAGATATGGGTGGCCCCCGAATTCGGCTTCACACGGAGGGCTTTCCGGAAGAAGCCGATCGCCTCCTCCAGGCGCTCGAGCTGGCAGCACGCGAGGCCCGCGAACTGGAGTGCCAGGAAATCGAAGGGGTCCATCCGCAGGACGGCGGCGTAGCTCGCCAGGGCAGCCTCCGGCTTTCCGGCCAGATGGACGGCAAATGCCTTTTTCAGAAGCGCCTGCGTTCGTTCGGACATCCCTCGCGTCAGGAATCGGACTGAGGGGTGCCAACTTTAGATTAATCTGCTCAATCGCGGTCCAACGCGGCCGATAAAATAGCTCCATGGCACGCGCACCCGATTCCGGTGTGCCGCCTGTGATTTTCCGGACACCTAAATGCCCACACTAAATCCTCCGCCCAAGCATGCGGCCGGAAGTCGCCACAGCGAAGGGGAAATCCGACGCAGGGTCGAGGCATGCCCGAAGCTTGCCTCCCTCCAAAGCGTGAACAAGGAGCTCAGCCGGCTCGCGAGGAGCGACATGAGCCTCACGTCCCAGATAGCCGAGATCATCCAGCGGGATCCCTCCCTATCCCAGCGGCTCCTGCGCATGGTCAACTCGGTGTACTTCGGCCTCTCGGCGCGGATCAACAACATCGAGGAGGCGGTATTCTTCCTGGGCCTGCGGCAGATCCGCGAGTTCTCGGTGGCGACTCCCGTCATCGAGGAGATGGAGCAGCTCCAGAAATTCGCGCCTTCCCCCGTCCAGTGGAAGAACCTCTGGTCGCACAGCATCGGCACCGCCATCCTGACGCGCGAGATCCTGTCATCGACCCAGTACGCCGTCGACGACGACACGGACTACCTGGTCGGGCTGCTCCACAACGTGGGCAAGATCGTGATGGCGTACGCCTTCCCCGAGGAGCTCGCAACGGTCGCCGACACGCCGCTGCACACCCCCGCCGAGGTCTGCGCGCTCGAGCGCCAGCTGATCGGCTGGGACCACGCCCAGATCGGCGCCTATTTCCTCGAGTGCCACCAGTTGGTCGAGGAGCTGTCCTACTCGGTCCGGTACCACCACGACCCCAAGAACGCGCCCTGCCACCAGACGTTCGCCGCCGCGGTGCAGGTGGCCGACTACCTGGTGCGCCACGCGAAGATCGAAAGCGGCTTCGAGAACGTGGACCCGATCGAGGCGGACGCGTGGGTCCATCTGGACGGCTGGCAGATCCTCTACGGCTCGGACGACAACGAGGCGCGGCTGGCCCGGGCCTCGCTGGCCAACGCCCTGGCCCGACTGCCCGCAATGCTGAACGGCCTGCTTTGATCCCCCTTCCCGAGCCGCCATGCCGATTTGGTCCACATTTGCCGACCGGGCGCTGATGCAGGAGGGGCCGCCCCAGCCGGCCTCCGCCCTTAGTGCCTGGGCCACAAGCGCCTCACCGGCCTACTGCCGGGACCTCTCCGGACAGCTCCTCGCCGCGAACGTCGCGTTCACGCGCAAGTTCGGCCGCGGGGTCTCCGTCCAGGCGCGCGATCGCGTGCTGGCCCTGATAAATCCCGAGGACGTCGCGGCCTACACCTCAGCGGAGGCCGAGCTCAAGAGGCCGCCGCACCAGGTGACGCGCTGCCACCGCTGGCTGACCCCCCAGGGCTGGCGCTGGATGTCTTGGGAGGAGGCCGTGCTCCTCGACGAGGCGGGCGAGCCCGTGGCCGTCCGGGCCGTCGGGCACGACATCACCCGCCAGCGGCTGGCCGAGGAGCTCTACGTCAAGCTTTCCCGCGCCGTCGAGCAGTGCCCGATCGCCATAGTCATCACGGACGCGGACGGGCGGACCCAGTATGTGAACCCGAAGTTCAACGAGGCTTCGGGGCACACCCTGGAGGAGTGCCTCGAGAAGGACGTCCGCGTGCTTCGGGAGGGCCATCCGGACGAGGAGTCGTACCGCCGCTTCATGGAGACGGTGAGGTCCGGGCGCGAATGGCAGGGCGAGCTCGCGCGCACCGGCCCGGATGACACCAAGATCTGGGAGTCCGTCCAGGTCTCCTGCATCCGCAACGCGGTCGGGGAGATCACGAACCTCCTCTGCCTTCGCGAGGACATCACCGAGCGCAAGCGCCTCGAGGAGGAGCTTCGCCAGTCGCAGA
>CAZNNO010000019.1:0-58536 GCA_964574435.1 uncultured Opitutaceae bacterium | reverse complement strand
TGATGTTCTGGTCCTTCTACTCGGTTGCCTTCGACCAGATCCTCAACAACGCGGCGAACATGCGCTACATGTCCGGCGGCCAGATCAACTGCCCGATCGTCATCCGCGGCCCGGCTAACGGCGGCACGAACGTCGGCGCGACGCATTCCCACACCCCAGAGAACGTGCTCGCGAGCCACCCGGGCGTCAAGGTTGTCGTCCCCTCGACGCCGTATGACGCGAAGGGGCTCCTCAAGTCCGCGATCCGAGACAACGATCCCGTCATGTATCTCGAGAACACGATGCTCTACGGGGACCGGGGCGAGGTCCCCGCCGACGACTACCTCGTTCCCCTCGGCGTGGCCGACATCAAGCGGGAGGGCACCGACCTGACGATCGTCAGCTACGGCCGCGCCGCGATCCAGTCGCTCGCCGCCGCGCACCTGCTCCAGCAGGAGCACAACATCTCGGTGGAGGTCGTCGACCTTCGCTCGATCCGGCCCCTCGACATGGACACGGTCCTCGCCTCCGTCCGCAAGACGCACCGCGTGCTCGTCGTCGAGGAGCAGAAGCCCTTCTGCGGCGTGGGGGCGCAGCTTGCGTTCATGATCCAGAGCGAGGCGTTCGACGATCTGGACGGCCCGATCGCCAGGCTCACCACAGTCGACGCCCCCGCAATCTACAGCCCCGCAGTCGAGGTGGAGCAGCTTCCCAACATGCAGCGGATCGTGAAGGCGGCCAAGGACGCGGTGGCCTGACCCCTCCTGGGGCCAAAGCGCGAAGCACACACTCCCATGGCCAACATGATCGAGATGCCCAAGCTGAGCGACACGATGACTGTCGGCACGCTGGTGCGCTGGCTCAAGAGGGAGGGAGACCTCGTGAAGGCCGGCGACATGCTGGCCGAGGTCGAGACTGACAAGGCCACGATGGAGCTCGAGAGTTTCTTCAACGGCACGCTCCTCGCGATCTATGTGAAGGAGGGGTCGCAGGTTCCGCTGGGCGCGGCCCTCTGCGCCATCGGAAAGCCCGGCGAGAAGGTCGAGCCTCCCCCGCCGCCTGCAGCGGCCCCCGCAGAGGCACCCGCTGGGGTGCCGCCCCCGCCCCCCGCTCCGGCGCCTGCGCCCCCGGCACCCGAGCCTCAGCCCGTGCCCGCCCCGGCCGCAAGGACCGCGGCCGAGGCACCCCCCTCCCAGCCCAGCGCGCGCGTCAGGATTTCGCCGCTCGCGCGGAAGCTGGCGCGGGAGAAGGGGATCGACCCGGCGAGCGTCAGCGGGAGCGGCCCCGGCGGCCGCGTCGTAAGGGCGGACATTCTCGCGGCGGCGGCCCCCGGCGCGGCCAAGCGCGCCCCGGCCGCCATCGCAGGCGTCCCCGCCCTGGGAACCAAGGGGCCGCTTCAGGAGGACAGGCTGGCGCCGGTCTCCAACATCAGGGCCACCATCGCGCGGCGTCTCGTCGAGTCCAAGAGCCAGATCCCCCACTTCTACCTCATGGTCGAGATCGATGCCGAGCCGCTCCTGGCGGTGCGCGCCCAGCTCAATGAGGCCCTCGAGAAGGACGGGGTGAAGCTTTCCGTCAACGATTTTGTCCTCAAGGCCAGCGCCGAGGCGCTGCGGCGGGTGCCTGCGGTCAACTGCTCCTGGGAGGGAAACGCGATCAGGCACCACCCGGCGGCGCACGTATCGTTCGCCGTCGCTATTGACGACGGCCTCATCACCCCCGTGATCCGCGATGCGCACCTGAAGACGATCTTTGCCATCAGCACCGAGGCCAAGGCGCTCGGCAGGCGCGCAAAGGAGAAGAAGCTCGCCCCCGCGGAATTCACTGGGGGGACGTTCTGCGTCTCCAACCTGGGGATGATGGGCATCGACAGCTTTAGCGCGATAATCAATCCCCCCAACGCCGCGATTCTGGCAGTCGGAGCAACCGCGCGGAAGCCCGTGGTCAGGGGCGATCAGATCGCGATCGGCCAGCGGATGGCGCTCACCCTATCCTCAGATCACCGCGTGGTTGACGGCGCCGTGGGGGCCGCGTTCCTCGCGGCCCTGCGGGACCTCCTCGAGAAACCTGCCCTCCTCCTCGTCTGAGTCAGACCAGTTCCCAGGACCGTGCCGCAACCGGGTCGCGGCCCTCGTCGAAGTCGATGTAGTCGAAGAATGTCTCGATCGTCTTTGCCTCCAGCCCCGACTCCCTGACCCGCGCGCGCAGGCGCTGGACGTTCTCCGCGGGGTCGTGCCAGCCGCGCTTTATCAGGAACCCGTTCCAGGTCTGGCATTCCTCGTCGGTGCGCCTGCCCCCCGTGTGCTCCGCCCATGCGAGCACCTCGTCGTCGGTCCCGCCCCCGAGCGCTCGCGCCCTTATGTCCGCGTACGCGACGCGCAGGAAGCCGCAGCAGCGCGTGTCAAACATGCCCGGCTTCGTGTCGCCCAGGTTCGCGAGGTAGTCGGCCGGCAGCTTTCCGGCGGCGTGGAGGCGGATCTTGTCGAGCATCCGCCCGAAATAGACGAGGCGGCCGACCTTGGCGTAGGGGCTTCGCAGACCAGGTACTTGGGGCATGGGGGGATGGATTCTTGAAAACCAGCGGCAACGCAGCGGAAGTCAAGTTTGCCGGGGCGCCGGGCGGCAAGCCGGCCCCCGTGGCGCCCGGGGAGCTCGCCACGGCGAGGCCTAGCTCTCGGCGCGCCTGCGCGCATCCTCCTCGATAAGCCGCTTGAGCCGGTTGAGCTCCGCCCGCACGCGCACCTTGACCGAGGGCAGCTCGGCCGCGGCGCCCACCTTGTCCGAGGCAAACAGGTAGAATTTCATCTTGGGCTCGGTCCCGCTGCCCCGGGCGGCGAACCGGTACCCGTTGGAAAGCGCCACGACGTAGAGGTCCTGCTTCGGAATCTCGTCGCCGTCGGCGTCGAGGATCCGCTCCATCCCGAAGTCCTGGAAGCCGACCACGCGCACGTCGCCGAAGGCGGCGGGGCGCGCCGTCCGGTAGGTATCGAGGATCCGCTTGATCTTGGCGCTGCCGCTCGCCCCCTCGTAGTAGATGTTGATCGTGTCCTCCAGGTAGAAGCCGTACTTCAGGTAGACCTGGTCCAGGTACTCCGGGACCGTGACGCCCTTGCGCGCCACCCAGGCGCAGAGCTCGGCGAACATCAGGCAGGCGGCGTTTCCGTCCTTGTCGCGCACAAAGTCGTTGGGCAGGTAGCCGTAGCTCTCCTCGGTTCCGAAGATGAAGAACGAGCTGTGCTCGAGCAGGAGCCTCGCACGCTCCTCAAACGGCGTCCCGTCATAGTCCCATCCCGGCCCCATGGCGGCCTTCAGGCGCTCCTCGTAGACCCCGATCTTCGCTGCGATCCACTTGAAGCCGGTAAGCGTTTCAATCACCTTGACGCCGTGCGACCGGCCGATCGCGTCCTGAAGCTGGGTGGTCACGAAGGTCTTGATGATGCAGGCCCGTGGGGAGCCCGCCTGGGGTATCCAGCCGAGCTCCTTGTACTTGAGGAGCCTGTACTCCGCGATCAGTGATCCAATTTGGTTGCCTGTCAGCAGCTCCATCGTCCCCGAGCGGCCGCGAACCGCCACCCCCATGCGGTCGCAGTCCGGATCCGTCGCCATCACCACGCTGCATCCCCGCCTGTCGGCCGTGGCAACGGCCATCGCGAGCGCCTCGGCATTCTCGGGGTTCGGGGACTTCACCGTCGGAAACCGCGGGTCCTGGCTCATCTGCTCAGGCACCTCGACGACGTGGCAGCCCGCGTGGATCAGGAGCGGCACGGAATGGATGGCCCCGGTCCCGTGGATGCTCGTGTAGACGACCTTGAGGCGCGCGCCTCGCAGCATCGCCTTGTCGATGACGGCGATTCCGGCGACGTCCAGGTAATCGTCATCCATTTTCCGCCCCAGGACCGTGACACGGGTGAGGTCCTTGAGCAGGAAGTCGGACACCGAGGCAAGCGGCACTCCCGCGACCTTCGCGACAATGCCCTTGTCATGCGGGGGGATGACCTGCCCGCCGTCGATGAAGTACGCCTTGAACCCGTTGTCGTGGGGGGGGTTGTGGCTCGCCGTTATCACGGCACCCGCATGCGCCTTCAGGCTGCGGACACTGTAGCTGAGCTGCGGCGTCGGCCTTGGTCCGTCGAATATGAACGCCTCACCGCCAAGCCGCGCCCAGATTGACGCCGCAAGCTCGCAGAAATGCCTGGAGTAAAAGCGGACGTCGTGGGCGATAACGAGACGCGGGGCCGCTCCGTCGCCACGGCCGGACAAATACTCCTTGGTGTAGTGGAAGAGGCCGATGACGGCCCGCGCGAGCGTGAAGTCGTTAAGCATGTTGCTGCCGACCGCCGCGTGCTCGGGCATCCCGAACTGGCCCGGCTTGCCGGTCTCGGCTTCAGTGGCGACGACGGCGATGGTCCGGCCCCGGATGCCGCCCGTTCCGAACTCGAGCTCCCGGAAAAAGCGGTCGTTCAGCTCGCCCCAGCAGCGCTTCCTCACGAGTTCGCCGATGCTGGCCTCGGCCCAGGCGGGGAGCCCGGCCGACAGGTAGGCCGTGATGTTCGCGACCGAGGCCCCCATGAGGTCGCCCGCGCGCAGCGCGGACTCGATCTCTTCGGATAGCGTCATTGCGGTGGGACCAGGAGGGTTAGGCCGCTTGCTACAGCGGGCTTCGGCGAAAGGCGGGACCAGCTCTCGATGAAGGAATCCTCGTCATATCCGAAGAGCGGCGAAATCTCTAGGGCGAATTCCGGCGGTCCCGCGGGATCCGCCGGCACGGGAGCGCCCGCCTTGCGCAGCCACCGGGCGAACTGGCGGATCTGGTCGGCGCGGCATGTCGCGGGAGAATCGACCCCCTCGGCGTTTTTCACCGGTGAAAAATCGTCTGCGCGGGCGGTCTCCACGACCACCGGGTTTCTCGCCGAGGGCAGGGCGTCGAATACAAAGAGCTCGAACTTGACGCCATTGGCCGCGGCCGGCCTGACCGGCGCCCCGCTCGGGTCCACGGTCGCGATCTTCTTGTCGGCCCTGTGGAAGGGAAGCGCGCCCGCCCCCCGCGCCATGCGCCGGATGAACTCGCGGTCGATCACGTGGATGGCGATGCTTCCCGCCTCATAGCGCAGGGCACCGGTGGACGGGTCCTTTTCCCTCTGGAGCGCCAGCGGCAGGTCCGAGTATTCGATCACGACCAGCCGGCCCGCCCTCGTGCAGAAATGGCCGAGCTTCTCCTCCGGGTAAGCCTTTGGGACGGTCTTGCTCGACATCTCCGAGCCGCCGGCCAGGTGCCAGCCAATGAATGCCGGGTCGACGCAGCGGACGAGGGGATTATCCACCTGGAAGTAGCTGAGCGTGTCGATGCCCTCCGAGGCCATGAAATCGAGCGTCCCGCTGCGCTCGAGGGCCCTGAGCGCCCCGCCGTGGCCGTCCGGGGAGAGGGCGAGCGAGCCCCGGCTCTCGAGGAGAATCCTCCCGGAATAGTCCACGGCGGGCATCCGCCCCTGCCTGAAAAAATGGACCCGGGCCGGGTCCAGCCCGAAGTGCCGGTTCTCCCGAAAGTACGCCTCCGTCGCCGCGTGGTTCTGGTGGCTGGTCATGATGAACCAGTGCAGCGGCCGACCGTAGCGCCTTCCGGCCGCCAGCAGCTTCTCCGAGAAGACCTGGAAGAGTGAGCGGCGAAGGACGGGCGTCACGGGAAAGGTGCCCTTGGGCCCATCGTAGCCGAGGCGGGTGCCCTGGCCGCCCGCGACCGTGAAAGCGGCCACCCGTCCCGCTCGCAGCGCCGACTCGCCCACGGCCTTCATCCGGGACCAGGACGCGGCGTCCCCCCCGTGCACCGGCAGGCGCTCATACGGGGCCGGCTCGAGCCCCTGGGTGTCGATGGCCTGGACGCTCCCCGCGCCGACGAGCGTGCGGACAAGCCGATCGATCTCCTGGAGGTCGATCTCGGCCGCCTCGGCGACCAGGAGGGCCCGCTCCTCGGGCCCGAGGCTGTCGTAGAAGGCGAAGACATGCCCCTGCCCCGCGCGGCGGAAAGAGTCGATCAGAGCGTCCGGGTCGGCGGTCATGGGGTCCGGCCTTCAGTCCTCGAATCGGTAGACGAACTCGTCGGGCTTCACGTAGCCCAGCTTCTTGCGGATGACCTTGTCGACAAAGGCCGGGTCCGTTCGCAGGCGCTCGAGCACCTTCTCCTGGCTCTGGAGCTGGAGCTGCGCCTCGGCCAGCTTCTGGCGGTTGAGGGTCTCGACCTGCTCGAGGCGGTTGTACTCGGCTCGGGCGTCCAGGTACAGGTACCCGCCACTGACGCCAAGGCCCGCAAAAAGCAGCAGGTAGAGACCGACGATTACTTTGCGGGATTTCACGAGTCTTTGACAGTGATAAACAGCGGCCTATCACGCGTTCGCAATTCTTTTTGGGGGCCGGGCCCCGGAGCGGGTTTTGGCGTGCGTTTTGGGTGCGGCACGGCTTACTCGGATTCGCACATGTATCAGAGCTACTACGGATTCAGTGAGATGCCCTTCAACATCACACCGGATCCGAAATTCCTCTTCCTCAGCCCGACTCACCAGGAGGCCCTCCAGCACCTCAAGTTCGGCGTGCGCGAGCGCAAGGGCTTCATCGTCCTCATCGGCGAGGTCGGCTGCGGGAAGACCACACTCTGCCGGCGGTTCCTGAACGAGCTCGACACCGCCCGGTTCGACACCGCGCTGATCCTCAATCCGCGCGTCACGGAGACGCAGATGCTCAAGGCGATCCTGGCGGAGCTTGGCGAGACAAAGCTCGCGCGCAGCCAGGTGGACCTCGTGTCACAGATGAACCGAGTCCTCCTTGAGCGGATCCACCGCGGCAGGGACATCGTCCTCATCATCGACGAGGCGCAGAACCTTTCGTTCGAGGTGCTGGAGCAGATACGGCTGCTCTCGAACCTCGAGACCGACAAGCAGAAGCTCCTGCAGATCGTGCTCATGGGCCAGCCCGAGCTCAAGGAGGTCCTCGCCCGCGAGGAGCTCCGCCAGCTGCGCCAGCGCATCCTTGTCCACTACGAGCTCCATCCCCTCTCGCAGAGGGACATGACGCACTACATCCAGCACCGTCTCACCCTGGCCGGCGGGACCGGGAGGCCCTCCTTCACCCCGTGGGCCATCCGCGCCATCCACAAGGCTAGCCGCGGCATACCGAGAATCGTCAACAACCTCTGCGACAAGGCGATGCTGTCCGCGTTCATCCGGGAGTCGGACGAGGTGAACTATTGGGACGCGCGCCGGGCGGCCCGCGACATGGCCAACCTGACAAACTGAGCGGCCAATAATGAGCCTGATCAACGATGCGCTGAAAAAGGCCGCGAGGCTGCGCGCCGAGGAGCGTGCCGACCTCGTTCCCCCGATGCCCGGCGGCGGGGGCCGGGTCCAGCGGCAGAGGGCTCCGATCCGCACTCAGACGCTGATCCTCGTGGGAGCCGCAGCGCTCGCCCTGATCGTTGTTTCGGCCGTCATCACCGGCGTCCTCATGACGGGGAAGCCCGAGGCGAAGCCCGCCGCCGCACCCGCTCAGGTTATCCCGGCCGCACTGCCGCCGGCCAGGGTAGCCGTGTCCGCGCCCGTCATCGAGGTTCCGGTCCCCAAGGTCGCGGTCCCGACGCGCGCGCCGGCGCCCGCCGCTCCGACACCGGCCCCGCTGCAGGTCGCCCTGGCGCCGCCGCCGAACGCGGCGCCGGCAGCAGCCCCGGCGCCCGAGGGCCACAGCGATCAGATCCAGGGCATCGTGGACAGGTTCCACGTATCCGGGGTCCGGGCGGCGGGCGCCGACAGCAAGGCGCTCGTGGACGGACACGTCTACAGGGTGAACGAGATTATCGACCGCAGCGTCGGCCTCAAGCTCGTGAAGGTGGATTCCGACCACCTCACATTTGTCGACGCCGGCGGCAACACCTACCTCAAGAGCTTCTGAGGCCCCGCCCGTGAAGCGGTCTCCTGGGCTGAAGCGCCCGGTGCGGGTCGGCTCGGGTTCACGAGCGCCCCCGCTTCTTCGCCAGCCAGCGTCCGATCTCGGCAAGGGAGCGTGTGTTCACGACGTTCTCGCGGGTGAGCCAGCCCTTGCGGGCCGCGTTCACGCCCGCCCTCACGAATTCCAGGCCCGCGGTGTCGTGGGCATCGGGGTTTATCGAGCACTCAAGGCCCCGCTCCGCCGCCCGCCTCCAGAGGCGCCAGTCCATGTCAAGGCGGTAGGGGTTGGCGTTCAGCTCGATCACGACCCCGTTGGCGACCGCCGCGTCGATCACCTTCGCCGCATCGACCTTGTAGGCCTCGCGCCTGAGGAGGAGCCTGCCGGAGAGGTGCCCGAGCATCGTCACTCGGGGGTTCTCGATCGCGCGGATTATCCGGGAGGTCATCACGGCCTCGTCCTGCCCGAACGAGCTGTGGACCGACGCGACGACGTAATCGAGCTTCGCAAGGATGCCGTCCTCAAAGTCAAGGCCGCCGTCGGGAAGGATGTCGCACTCGGTCCCCGTGAATACGTGGGTGCTGAACCGGCGGGAGGCGTTCAGGGACCCGATCTCGGCCACTTGCCTGGAGAGGCGTTCCCCGTCCAGGCCGTTGGCCTGCCTGCTCGACCTCGAATGGTCGGCGATCCCGAGGTAGTCCCAGCCGAGCGCCTGAGCCGCCTGCGCCATCTCGGCCAGGGTGTTGCTCCCGTCCGTTTCCGCGGTGTGATTGTGGAAGGCGCCGCGCAGGTCCCCAAGCTCCACGAGCCTCGGGATCGTCCCCTTCTCGGCAGCCTCAATCTCGCCCAGGCCCTCGCGGAGTTCGGGCGGAATGTATGCGAGTCCCAGGGCCGCGAAGAGGTCCTTCTCATCGGCGGCCGCAGCGCTCTCCCTGCGCTCGGCCTTCTCACGGGCCGTGCCCTCGCCCGCCGAGGGCACGAGTCCCCATTCGCTCAGGCTCAGGCCCCTGTCGAGGGCGCGCTGGCGCATCTGAACATTGTGGTCCTTCGAGCCCGTGAAATGGTGGAGGGCGAAGGCGAACTGCTCCGACGGGATTATCCGCAGGTCGGCCTGGAGGCCGCTCTCAAGCCGGACGCTCGCCTTAGTCTCGCCCCTGGCCGTCACCTCCCGGACGCCCGCCAGGCCAGTGAACCAGTCGACGACGGGCGCCACGTCAGTCGCCGCGACGATAAAATCAAGGTCACCGACGGTCTCGAGGCAGCGGCGCAGGCTGCCCGCCGTCTCCGCGCGGCTCACCTGAGCAAGCGACCGTAGGCCGGCAAGGATGGGGGCCGCCGTCTCGCTCGCCTCCCACCACAGGTGGCGCCGCGAGTACGCCTCCTGGTTGCGGAT
Source organism: uncultured Opitutaceae bacterium (assembly GCA_964574435.1). GTDB lineage: Bacteria > Verrucomicrobiota > Verrucomicrobiia > Opitutales > Opitutaceae > Palsa-1447. The sequence goes on along the minus strand of CAZNNO010000019.1, from coordinate 49,238 downwards.
TCCCGTGAGGATCTTCTCCTGCGTCTTCTCCCCGAAGCCCGCGAGGGCCGCCACGCGGCCGTCCCTGCACGCCTTCTCGAGCTCCGGGATGGAGGTTAGGGCGAGCTCGCGGGAGAGCGCGGCGATCTTCTTCGGCCCGAGCCCGGGGATCTTCAGCATCTCCACAAGGCCCGGAGCAATCGACTCCTTCAGCCTGTCGAGGAAATCGAGGCGACCGGTCGCGTGCAACTGCGCGATCTTAGAGGCCAGCGCCTCGCCGATCCCCTTGACGCTCCGGATGCTTCCCTCGGCGACAAGCCTTTCGAACTCGTCGCGCTCGAGGGCCTCGATGGCCCTCGCCCCCGCGGAATAGGCACGGACCTTGAACGGGTTCTCGCCCTTGAGCTCCATGAGGGTCCCGATCTCGGCGAGGACCTCCGCGATCTCGTTCTTGGTCATTGGCGCATTCCAGCCGGGCGCGCCCGCGAATTCAACGCCGGAACACGCCCTGCCTGCGTCCCGGCGCCGCGATGTTGCGTTGCGCCCTGGCGCTTCTGTCGCTCTTGTTCCCCAAGCGCCCATGCCCTTCCTCTATCCCCGGACGGTTCATTTCGCGGACACCGACGCCGCCGGAGTCGCCTTCTTCGCCAACTACCTGGCGATTTGCCACGAGGCCTACGAGGAGTCGCTCGCTGCCGCGGGGATAGACCTCAGCGCCTTCTTCGCGGACAACGCCGTCGTCGTCCCGATCGCCAGGAGCGAGGCCGAGTACCTGAGGCCCATAGCGTGCGGCGACAAGCTGAGCGTGAGCGTCCGGCCGAGGGCCCTGTCGGAGAACTCTTTCGAGGTCGCCTACGAGGTGATGCGCCTGGGCGCGCCGGCAAAGTGCGCCTCGCGCGCAAGGACCGAGCACGTGTGCATCGACTCGAAGTCCCGTGCCCGCAAGGCGCTTCCCAAGGCGCTCGCCGACTGGGTCGGCGCCGGCTGACCGCGCTCAGTCCAGGGTGGCGAGTCTCCTGAGCTCGGGCCGGTCGATCTTGCCCTGGGGATTGCGCGGCCACGGCGAGACGGCGACGTATCTCTTGGGGTGCTTGAACGAGGCCAATCCGGAAAGGGCCGCCTTCAGGGGCCCCGCGGCCGGCTCGCGAGAGCCTCCGGGGTGGCAGGCGACCACCCGCTCCCCCCATTCAGGGTCGGGAAGCCCGATCACGGCCACGTCCTCGAACTCCCCGCTCAGCATCAGCGCCGCCTCCACCTCGGCGGGCATGACCTTCTGGCCCCCCGTCACGATCAGGTCGTCCTGCCTGCCGAGGATCGACAGGCTCCCGCTCGAATCAAAGGCGCCCACGTCGCCCGTTGTCCAGGACCTCCCGGGCCTCAGGTCGGGAAAATAGCCCCTGAATACGGATTCGCCGGCCACGCGCACGACGCCGCCTACCAGATCGATGCGCGCGTGGGGAAGCGCCGCGCCGCATCCGCGGATGCCGCTGCGGAACTGCTCGGGCTTGAGCGCGGCCACCATGGCCGCGGTCTCCGTCGCGCCGTAGCTTGTCGAAAGGGGAAGGTCGAGCCTGGCCGCCCTGTCGATCAGCGGCGCCCAGGTAGGCCCCCCGCCGACGAAAATGACTCGGAACCTCCTCAGCCAGGCGACGGCGGCCCTCGAGGCAAGCAGGCGCATGAGCTGCGTCGGGACCAGGGATAGGCAGCAGTCGGCCGGAATCCTCTCCGGGAGGAGCCCCGCCTCGGCGTCCTTCCAGGGCCATGTCGCAAACGATCCCCCGCTCAGGGCGCTGCGCATCCACGCCATGAAGCCGCTCACGTGGTAGAGGGGGAGCATGCAGACGGAGTTGACCCGCTCCATCGCAAAGTGGGCGCGGAATCCGCCGACCGCGGCAGCTATCGTCTGCGCGTCGTGGCGGGCGAACTTGAGTCCCCCGCCTGCCCCGCCACTCGGGATCATGAGCCATCCGCTCTCCCCGCAGGGACCCGAGGGGGCCAGGCGCCCGAGCTCGGCGCGCTCCGCCGCCCGCCAGGAGGGATTGGACAGGAAGACGTTTCCCCCCTGCGAGACCGCCCTCGCGAAGGACGCCATGAAGCGTCCCGCCTCGGCCTCCTCGACAACGGGGCCGGCCCCGGGCGCGCCCGCCCTCAGCCCCGAGAGGAGCTCGGCTAACTCGCCGCGCTCCATAGGGCCTCCGGGTTGAGCCTCCCGACGTCCTCCTCGCGCAGGAACGGCGCGGCGGCCGGTCCGTCGAACCGCGAGTCCGCGAAAAGGGGCCAGACGCCGAAGCCGAGCGACGAGGCCCTTCCCGGCCAGGCAAAGGCGTGGCGCAACGCCGCCTGGGCGCCGATGCCGGTCTCGAGCGCCGAGGAGAAGACGACCCGCGCACGGGCCCTCGCGAGGGCCCCAAGCGCGCCCCGGATGTCCCCCATGAGCGACGGCTTGATGACAAAGTAGCCCCGCCAGCCGAGGTCGAGCCAGCGCCCCACGTCCTCCTCTCCCGCCAGCGACTCGTCGAGCGCGATCGGGGCGGGATAATCCGCGGCCAGCCCGAGCAGGTAATCCTCGGCCCCCTTTCGGGCCGCGACGGGCTGCTCGACGTACTCCACCGGGCGCTCCGAGGCGTAGCCGAGCCACTTCTCCGCGGTCCGGCGGTCCCAGGCTCCGTTGGCGTCCAGCCTGAACCGCGAGCCGGTCGGCAGCGCGCCAATCAGGTCGTCGAGAAGCGCCATCTCGTCGGCCGGGGAGCCCACCCCGACCTTCAGCTTGAACACCCTGAAGCCCGCGTCGGCCTTGGGCCGGGCCTGCCCCAGCGCGGCGCGCCCGGCAGGCAGCAGGGCCGCCACGCCCAGGCTCGCGTGCCTTGCGGCTTCGGCGGCGCCGCCGATGGCGCACGCCAGGGCGCTTCGCAGCGCCCGCAGGTTCGCCGGGGCCTGCGACGCCGCCTCAGCGCTCACCCGGCTGCCGAGCGAGCGGCAGTAGGCCTCGGCGTCATCCGCCGACTCCGTGCCGAACCAGGGGATCGGTGCGGCCTCCCCGAAGCCAACCTTTCCGTCGGGGCGCTCAATGCGGACAAAGAGGCCCTCCCTCGCCGCCCACACGCCGTGCGAGGTGCGCACCTGCTGGAGGAACGCGAGCGAGTACCTTCGGTAGGCGAACGGGAGATCCATTTTGTTTGCCCTTTTACTGAACCGCACTACTTGGTTCACGGCAACCCATGAGCAAGGTTGCAAAGAAAGCCCAGTCGTCGGAGGACGCGCGATTCTATCTTCCCGCGGACCCGTTCTTCCGCGCGAACGTCCCGACCGCGCTCACCTTCGACGACGTCACCCTGGCCACGCTGTACTCGGAGATACTCCCCAAGGACGCCGACACGTCGACATCGATCTCGGACTCCCTGGCCCTCCAGATCCCCATAATCTCGTCCGACATGGACACGGTGACCGAGAAGGGGATGGCGATCGCCATGGCGCTCAACGGCGGCATGGGCCTCATCCACTACAACATGCTCCCGAAGGAGCAGGTCAAGGAGGTAGCCCGCGTGAAGCGCCACATCCACGGACTCATCCAGGACCCGATAACCGTGGCGCCCTCGAACTCGATCGAGGACCTGCTGCAGATGATCGAGACCAAGCGCTACGGGTTCTCGACGTTCCCCGTCGTCGACGAGGGCGGCCGCCTGCGGGGCCTCGTCTCGGGCAACGTCGTGAAGGAGCGCTACCGCTCAAAGATCGTGTCCGAGGTGATGACGCCCCGGGCGCACCTGAAGACGGTGGACGAGACCGGCGTTGCCAAGGACCCCATCAAGGCGGCCGACGCCTTCTTCAGCGCCAACATCGGCATCAACAAGATGCTCGTCGTCGACCGAGAGGACCATCTGCGCGGCCTGGTGACGGCGTCCGACGTCGAGCGGATCACCGGGGAGATCAGATCCCGGCGCAAACCGGCTCGCGACTCCAAGTTCCGGCTGGTCGTTGGGGCGGCGCTTTCCACGAAGCGCACGCCCGGCGGGGCGCTCGACCGGGAGGCGATCCTCTCCCATGTTGGCAACCTGGTCGACGAGCACGTGGACGCGGTGGCGGTCTCTACCGCCCACGGCCACACCCTGGGGGTCGGCCAGGTGGTCAGGCTGGTGCGCGAGGCCTTTCCGTCGCTGACGCTCATCGCCGGCAACGTCACGAGCGGGGCGGGGGTCGAATACCTCGCGTCCTGCGGGGCGGACGCGATCAAGGTCGGCCAGGGCCCGGGTTCAATCTGCACGACGCGCATCGTCGCCGGCGTGGGCATTCCCCAGCTTACCGCGCTCTACGTCGCGTCGAAGGCCGCGCGAAGGCGGGGTGTGCGGATTCTCGCTGACGGCGGCATCACCAAGTCGGGCGACATCGTGAAGGCCCTCACGCTGTCCGACGCCGTCATCTGCGGCGGGGTCCTGGCGGGATGCCGCGAGGCCCCCGGGGAGATCATGGAAATCGGCGGCAAGGTCTACAAGCAGTACCGCGGGATGGGCTCGCTCGCGGCAATGAAGGCGGGAAGCGCGGCCCGCTACGGCAGGGACCGCGAGGACACCCGCAAGGTCGCCGCCGAGGGCATCGAGGCCCTGAAGGAGGTCAGCGGATCCGTGGACGAGGTCCTGACGAACCTCATCAGCGGGGTGCAGAGCGGGATGGGCTATCTCGGGGCCAGGACGCTCGCCGCCCTGCGCGAGAAGGCCCGCTACGCCCGCGTGAGCCCCGCCGGCCAGAAGGAGGCGGCGCCGCACGACGTCGTCGAGGTCTCGACCCGGGCGAACTGACGCCCCTGGGGGGGCCCGGCGGCCCAGTTGGGGCTTGCCCTCGGCCCCCGACTCACCATTTCAATCTCCTGCAACAGGGGTCCAGCACTTCGGTTGCCTAAAGCAACATGGCGCTCCCACCCTTTTCCAGCCAGCTCATTGCGGATGTCGGAATCTCCCTAGGCGACGAAGGGAAGGGCCGTCTGGTCCCCGAGCTCGTCGAGGAGCTGCGCGCGACGCGGGGGCGCGTCAACGTCGTCATGAAGGTGAACGGCGGCGCGAACGCGGGCCACACGGCGGCCGGGATCAAGCTCAACCTGCTGCCCTCGGGCGTCGTGGAACGGGAAATCGCCCGCCTGGCGATAGGAAGCGGCGTGGTGGCGGACCCACGGAAGATCCTCTGGGAGGCGGCACCGCTGGAGGCGAAGGGGTATTCGGTGCGCGACAGGCTCCTGATTGACGAGCGCACGATGACGTCGGACCTGACGCACCGGCTGCTCGACCTTGCCGAGGAGGACTACCGCGTCAACGTGCTGAAGGAGGAGTCCCGGGGCTCGACCGGGCGCGGAATATCGGCGGCCTACAACGAGGAGACCGGCCACTGGCAGATGTACTTCTCGGATTTCCTGGCCGGGGCCAACTACTTTGCCCGCAAGCTCGAGCAGCGCGCCGACCGGGCCTGCCGGACCATCCAGCACGTCTATCGGGTCAGCGAGGAGACATGGAACGGGTTCTTCGACAGGTTTACCGAGGCCGAGAAGCGCGCCAACGCCGACTCCATAGCAAGCGGCGTCTTTGGCGCCGACGAGTTTGATTTCACCAAGTTTCGCGGAAAGCGCCCGTTCGAGCTCGATATCAAGTGCCTTTCGTCCGTGTACTGGAAGGCTGGGACTGCGCTGCGCAAGAACATCGGCGAGGTGCGCGAATTGATCCTCAGCGAGCTCCGGCTCGGCCACTCCATAATAGGCGAGTTCGGTCAGGCCTACTGGCTCGACAAGCGCCACGGGTTCTCCCCCACCTCGTCGCACACCTTCACGCCCGAGTTCTTCGAGAGCGCCAACATCCCCGTCCAGCCCATCCACACCTTTGGCGTCGCGAAGGCCTATGACACCAAGGTCGGGACCCACACGTTCCTGACGGAAATGGACGAGGCGGACCCGCTTTGCATCAAGCTGAAGAAGCTCGAGTTCGGGACAAGCACGGGAAGGCAGCGGATGGTTGGCTGGTACGACGCCGTCGAGAAGGGGGACGCCCTGCGCTACGGCGGCTTCCAGGACCTGATGATCAACAAGCTGGACGCCCTGTCCTGGTCGGGCGACTGGAAGGGTGACCTGCGCATATGCACGGCCTACGAGGCGCCCGGCGGCAAGAGGTTCTCCCATGTCCCACGGAACGAGGCCGTTCGCAAGTCGCTGCGCCCGATCTACGAGCGCTTCCCCGGATGGGGGGAGGACCTTTCGGGCGTCAGGCGCTTTGGCGACCTTCCCGCGAACGCTCGGCGTTACGTGGCTGGCATGCTCAGGGGGATCCTGGACGTCGCCTATGGAGGCGAGGCGCGGCCGGCAGTGCTGCCCAACCTGCGCTACCTGGGCGTCGGCCCAGGACCCTCGCAGATCGTGAAGGACGTGCCCCCCACCGAGGAGCTCATCGGGCTCGCCTGAGCCCTGGCCGCATCCCTCCCGCCGGCATCGACTCAGAAATCCTGCAGCCTTCCCTCGCCCGGGCCGCGCTCGGGCTCAAGCCGGCAGAGGACCTCGCCTAGAAGGTAGATGGACCCGGTGACGACGATGACATCGTCGCTTCCACCCGCCGTGCAGATCGTGGGCGACGGAAAGAGCTGCTCCAGAGTCGAGCGAAAGGTCCGCCCCAAGAACGTGCGCGGGACCAGCGCCTCGAGCTCGGCGTGGCTTGAGGCCCGCGGCTGGTGCGGCACGACAAGGTGTATCTCCCGGCAGTGCCGGCAGAGCACCTCGAGGAGCGGACCAGCCCTCTGGGCGCCGAGCGCCCCGACGATCGCCACCGGCGGGCGCCCGGTCTCGAGGCGCAGGCGCCCAAGATTCGAGTCGAGGACGCCTGCGCCCTCCGGATTATGCGAGGCGTCAAGTATCGCCAGCCTCCCGCCGAGCAGGGTTCGCTGCCATCGGCCCGGCCAGTCAACGGCCCCGAGGCCCGCCTCGATCGACTTCCCCGTGATCCCGAACCTTGAGGGCAATAGCCCCGCCGCAAGCGTCGCCGTCGCCGCGTTCCAGCGCTGGTAGTCCCCCTCAAGGCTTGGCCTGGGGTAGCGCGCCACGTCGTCCCCAAACTCCTCCCTGACCGAGACGATCCGCGACCCGCGCGAGGCCGCGATCCGGCGCACGGTCGTCTCCGCACCAAGCGGCATCCTCCCGATCACCACCGGGCGCCCCGGCTTGATTATGCCCGCCTTCTCGCCAGCGATCGCCTCAAACGTGTCCCCCAGCATGTCGCAGTGGTCCAGCCCTATGGAGGTGATGACGCTAACCTCGGGCTCCACGATGTTGGTTGCGTCGAGCCGGCCCCCGAGGCCGACCTCGATCACGCTGAAGCTGCAGCCCTTCCTCGCGAACTGGAGCAAAGCCATCGCCGTCATGAACTCGAAGAAGCTCGGCCTGTCGTCAGGGCCGCCTTCGGCGACGATCCTTTCCGCTACCGGATGCAGCTCGCGGGTAAAGGCCGCTATCTCCTCCTCGGATAGGATGGCGCGGTTGACCTGGACCCTCTCGCCTAGGCGAACAAGGTGCGGGGAGGTGTAGAGGCCCGTCTTGAGCCCCGAGGCCCTCAGGATGGCCTCCAGCATGGCCGAGACCGACCCCTTGCCGTTCGTGCCGGCGACGTGGACGCACGGCACCGCCCTCTCCGGGTGCCCAAGCAGGCCAGACAAGAGGCGCATCCGGTCCACGCCGAACTTCACTCCGGCCACCTTCAGGCCGAAGAGATAATCCTGTATGGCCGGATAGCCGGTGCGCGGCAATTCGGACGTCATCGGCGCGAACAGGTCAGGCGCCCGCGGCGACAGGTTCCTTCTTTAGGTAGAGGGCTGAAAGTATGTCCCTGAGGCGCTCGCGCATCTCAGTCCGGCTCACGATCTGGTCCACAAGGCCGTGCTTGAGGAGAAACTCCGAGGTCTGGAAGCCGGGGGGCAGCGTCTGCTTCGTGGTGTCCCTGATTACCCGCGCCCCTGCGAACCCGATCATGGCGCCCGGTTCGGCGAGGATTACGTCGCCGAGCGTGGCAAAACTGGCCGTGACGCCGCCCGTGGTCGGGTTTGTCAGCACCGATATGAAGGGAAGCCTTGCGCGCGCCAGCCTGCCGAGAGCCGAGCTTGTCTTGGCCATCTGCATCAGGGAATAGATGCCCTCCTGCATCCGGGCCCCGCCCGAGGCGCTGACGATGATGCAAGGGATCCTCTTTGCCAGCGCCTCCTCGATCGTGCGGGTTATCTTCTCCCCTGTGGCCGCGCCCATCGAGCCGCCGCAGAACTGGAAGTCCATCACGGCTATCGCAACCGGAATCCCGTGGATCGCCCCGGTCCCGCAGATGACGGACTCCGGCAGTCCGCTCTTCTTGGAATTGCGCTTGAGGCGGTCCGAATAGGGCTGCATGTCGACGAACTTGAGGGGGTCGTCCGCCCTGACGCCCGCATTCGCCTCGACGAACGTGTTTGCGTCCAGGAGCCTGGCTAGGCGCTGCCTGGCGCCTATCGGGAAATGGTGGCCGCTCTTCGGGACGACCATCTGGTTGTCCTCGATCTCCTTGTTGAAAAGGATCTCACCGGTCACGGGGTCCTTGGTGTAAAGGCCCTCGGGGATGCCCTTTTTCTTCGTTCTGCGGACCGAGTACGTCGGCTTGTCGAAATGCATGAAACGTGCGGGATTCAGAGGGTGCCGGGGGCAGCGTGCAGAGGCAACCGAATTCGAGGCTCAGCGATACCGCACACGGCGAAGGAAAAGGCCCTGAGGCGGAGCCGTCTGGACGCAGGGGGTCCTGACGCCCGACCCGAGGATCTCGCCGATCTTGGAAGCGCCCAGCTTCCCCTCGCCGGCCGCCGCCAAGGCGCCGACGATGCTGCGGGCCATCTTGTAGAGGAAGCCGTCCGCCTCGGCCACCACGCGCAGATCGCGCCCGCGCAGCCTTATCGCGAGCCTCCGCAGGTTGCGCACGGTTCCCGCCTTATCCCCGGGCTCGGCGCCGTTGTGCGCCGAGAACGCCCTGAAGTCGTGCACGCCCTCGAGGACGCGCGCGGCAGCCTTCATGGCGCCCACGTCCACGGGCCTTGGCAGCAGCCAGCAGTAGGGTCTGGTGAACGGATCCGCAACTCCGAGGCGGATGCGGTACTCGTAGACCTTCGACTTGGCCGAGAACCTTGCGTGGAAGCCCGGCGCGGCCTCGCGGACCGACACGATCTGTATCGCCCCGGGGAGCCTGTGACTCAAGGCGGCGGCCAGCTTCCCCGGGCCGTGCGTCCACTCGGCGTCAAAATGGAAGACCTGTCCCGATGCGTGGACGCCCGCGTCGGTCCTGCCGCTCGCGTGGATGCGCGTGCTGACTCCCAGAACGGCGGCGAGCCGCGCCTCGATGGCGTCCTGGACCGAGTCCCCCCGGGGCTGGCTCTGCCAGCCCGAGAACCCGCCGCCGTCGTAGGCGCAGACGCATTTCCAGCGCTTCATGTCTCGCCGTGCGCGGCGACGCCGGGGACCCGCCCGCTCAGATAGTCCTGGAGGATGATCGTCGCCGACCTGGAGTCGACGAGGCCGGTCCTTCTGGCGGCCCTTCGCTTGGACGGCGGGATCGTGGACTCGGCCTCGTAGCTCGTGAGCCGCTCGTCGACCAGGTGCACCGGCAGGGCGAACTCGGACGCGACCCGCCGGGCGAACATCTCGACCTCCTTCGCCTTCGGCCCGGACGAACCGTCCATGTTCAGGGGATGGCCGATCACCACCTCGGTGATGCGCCTCTCCCTGAGGACCGCGGCCAGGGCGGCCCACTGCTTGGAGACATCCTCCGAGGCGATCGCGGGCAGGGGCGTCGCGACGCCGATCTCGTCGCCGTAAGCAAGGCCGATCCTCCTCGTCCCGTGGTCAATCCCGAGGAACCGCATGGGCCTCAAGTTCATGCCTCCAGTTCCGGGTGGGCCGACGCGTAGTCGCGGGCCGCGCGGGCAAAAGCCGCCTTGAGACGGGCCGCGACCGTGTCCGGCCCGAGCTTGAAGCCTATCCCGTCTATTTCGGCCACGGGCACGACGTCCTTCGTCGTGGACAGCAGAAAGCACTCGTCCATCGAGCGGAAATCGGCGGGCAGGACCGTCTCCTCAGCGACTTGGATCCCCGCCGACGCGGCGACGGAACCGATAACAAGGCCGCGCGTGATGCCGCCGAGGATGCCTGCCGACAGCGGCGGGGTCACGACCACCCCACCTCTAGCGAAGGCGATGTTCGAGACCGAGGCCTCGGCCACCTCGCCCGCCAGGTTGAGGATCACGACGTCGTCCGCGCCCTTCGCCCGCGCCTCCCTCAGGCACAGAAGATTGTTAAGGTAGTTGCCAGTCTTCCAGGCAGGATCGAGGCTCTGTACGGGATTGCGCCGCATCGCCGTCGCTACCGCAAGCCTCAGGCCCGTGCGGTCCTTGCCCTGGGCAAGCTCCGGGCAGGGTTGAACGAGCAGAAGGAAGTCGGTCTTGTCCGCGAGCGCTATATCGAGCCCTATAGGCCCCGAGCCACGCGTTATCTGCAGTCGAATATAGAGCTCGCCCGCATCCGGGACCCGCTCCCTATAGGCAGAGACTGTGCGGCGGATCTCCCCAAGCATCTGCCCCGGACTGTATTCAAGCTGAATATGCACGGCCAAGGCCGACGCTCGCATCCTCTTCCAATGCTCCTCCCATGCGAATATCACGCCGTGGTAGGTCCTCCAGACCTCGTAGATGGCGTCGCCATAGAGGAATCCGCGGTTGATAGGAGCTATCGACGGCTCGCTTGCGGGATGCAGCCGACCGTTAGTATTGGCCTGAATATAATGCATGGGTGACGCGGCTGCCAAAGCAAACGGCCCCCGCCGTGGTGGCAGGGGCCGGAAATTTCGGGCAATTCCGCCCCCTCAGGCCCTCGGCTTCACCAGGCCCAGCGCCTTCTTGATGTTCTGGACGCTCGGCAGAGAGATTCCGAGAGACTTGGAGATCTGGGAGCCCGTCTTCCCGGCCTCGACCAGCTTCTTCACGCCCGAGCGCGTCTCGTCGGTGATAACGGCTCGCTTGCGGCGCTTGACCTTGTCCACGGCCTTCGCCGGGCGGCCCCGACGCCCCTTCCTCCTTGAACCCGGAGTCGCGGCGTCCTTCAGGGCCTTGATGAATTCACTGAGCGATTCAAATCCGTACTTCGCGTGAAGGGTCGACAGCTCCTTCTGGAGGCGCTTCGCGATAGTCTTTTCGAGGGATGCAATCTTGGCTTTTGTCACTTCGAGTTCCTTTATCTGTTTTGTTACCATAGTTGGAGCACGCTCAATTCATTCATACGATATAGCAAGCATGATATATCCATTATCTACGGTCCGTATTGATTGATATGTTGAAGTCCGGGGATTTACTCGACGCGGGCGGGGAACGCTGTAGGAGGTTTTTGTGGAACAGCCGCCGCCGCCATCGAACGCCACGTTCGCAACTGGAACACGCCTCTTCGTACGCGTCCTGGCGATCGCGCATGCGGTGGCCTTCGGCTCGATCTGGTACCAGGCCCAGGGCCTGATTGGCCCGTCCGGTATCCTGCCTGCGGGCCAATTCTTTGCGTTGGCGAAGGAGCAGCTCGGCCGCCAGGCCTGGTACGAGATCCCCTCGCTGTGCTGGATATTCGGAACCGGGCAGTTCATCGGAGTGCTCTGCGGAGTCGGGATCGGCCTTTCCGTGCTCGTGCTGCTCGGGTACGCGCAGGGGGTTTGCCTTGCCCTGATGTGGGCGTGCTACCTCTCGCTCGTCTCTGCGGGCCAGATCTTTTTTGATTTCCAGTGGGACGCTCTGCTGCTCGAGAGCACCCTGATCGCGATCTTCGTCGTCCCGTGGAAGCTCCGTCGCTCGGGGGAGCCCTTCGATCCCCCCCGGCTCGGGCGCTACCTGGTCTGGTGGCTCCTGTTCCGCCTCATGTTCCTCTCCGGCGTCGTCAAGCTCGAGAGCGGCGACCCGACGTGGAGGCACCTGACGGCGCTCACCTTCCACTACCAGACCCAGCCCCTGCCCACGCCCCTTGCCTGGTACGCGAACCAGCTGCCGGGATGGTTCCAGGCGGCATCCTGCCTTGCAATGTTCGCCGTAGAGCTCGTCGCGCCCTTCTGCATAATCGCGCCGAGACGAATACGGCACGCCGGGGCGCTGGCCCTCATTTCGCTTCAGGTGATGATCGCAATCACCGGGAACTACGCGTACTTCAACCTTCTCTCGATCGGCCTCTGCTTGGCGTGCCTCGATGACGGTTGGTGGCGCGCCCGCCACTGGGGCGTCGGCAACCCAAAGCGCGATGTCGCCGAACCGTGGTCGAAAAAGATCCGTCCCAAGGCAACGGCGCTCCGGTGGTTTGGCGCGCTCTCCGTGGGCGTCACCTTCTTTGAGACCGTCGCCGCCCTCTACCCCGCGGCCGCGGGCTCGCCGCTGGTGCGCGCCGTCGCGGAGGCCGTGGGGCCGCTGCGAAGCTTCAACGACTACGGGCTGTTTGCCGTCATGACCGTCGAGCGTCCCGAGCTCGTGATCGAGGGCAGCGACGACGCCCGCGACTGGCGCGAGTACGCGCTGCCCAGCAAGCCTGGCGACCTGTCGCGCCGGCCGGGATGGGTGGCCCCCTACCAGCCGCGCCTTGACTGGCAACTCTGGTTCGCCGCGTTAGGACCGCCCGACAGCAGCCCCTGGGTGGGAACGGTCTGCGAGAAGATCCTCGAAGGGGACCGGGCGGTTCTCGGCCTGTTCTCGCGAAACCCCTTTCCGGAGCGGCCGCCGCGCTACATGCGCGTGGTCCGCTACCGCTACGAGTTCACCGACGAGGACGAGCGAGCGCGCACCGGAAATTGGTGGCGCAGGGAGCCGATCGATTTCTATATACCCGCGGTGACACTCCCGGAGAATCAAAAATGAACGAGTCCGGCCGCGACAGATTCATGGCCCTGCTTCGCGACGCCGTCCGACAGGGGACCCTGGTGAAACTCACGCTCGGGAAGCCCTCAGGGGCCGACCCAACCCTCGCAAACCTCTTCGTTCGCCCGGTCACGCTCAAGTCGGGATCCCGCCTCGCATTCGTGTGGCGGCACGCGACGAAGGACATCACGAAGAACCACGAGGCCGGGGAGGCAATCGGCCTCCTCGATTCCCTGATCGGCTCCGAATTCCTCGACGCCCACCTCTTCACTCCCGACCGGAGCGCCCAGCTTGAGACCTCCGGCAGCGCCTCGCGCATCAGCGTCAAGCGCCCGGAGAGGGCCCCAGCGCTGACAAGGGGAAACGACCGGCCGAAGCATCGGCCGATCGCGCCAGGGGCCCCATGGCTTCGGGCGCTTGGGGTGACCGACGAGCGGGGCAGGCCCGTCACCGCGATGGCGGACAAGTTTCGCCAGATCGAGAAGTTTGCCGAGATCCTCGGGCACCTCATGGGAGACGCCGGAATGGATGCCGGACGCAGCCTGCGGGTCTTCGACATGGGATGCGGGAAGGGCTACCTCACCTTTGCGGCAAGCGACCTGCTGGGCGGTCGGGCGCAGGTCTGCGGGATCGAGGCGCGGGCCGATCTCGTTGATTTCTGCGCGAGGACCGCCTCGGACCAGGGCTTCGGCGACCGCCTGTCATTCCGGGTGGGATCCATCGCCAGCACCAAGGTCGGCTCCGTCGACATCCTGATCGCGCTCCATGCGTGCGACACGGCGACCGACGACGCTCTCGCCAAGGGGGTGGCGGCCGGGGCCGCGCTCCTCATCGTGGCCCCGTGCTGCCAGAAGGAGATCCGGCCCCAGCTGGTCTCCCCTACCGTGCTGGCTGCGGCCTTAAAGCACGGCATCTTCGAGGAGCGCCAGGCTGAATTCGTGACCGACGCCCTCCGGGCCCAGCTCCTTGAATGGGCGGGCTACCGCACCCGGGTCTTTGAATTCATCTCAACCGAGCACACCGCAAAGAATACAATGATCACGGCGGTGAAGGCCCGCCCGAGCGGGGATGCCTTGATCGCCGGGCGGATCCGGGAATTCGCCGCATTCTACGGGGTGCGGAGCCAGTCCCTTGCCGCGCAGCTAGGGTTTCAAATCCCGTGAACTGGTCGGAGCTGGACTGGGAGTCCCTGGAGCGGCACCGCGAGCAGTTCATCGCCGGGAAGGCGAGCGACGGGCCGTATTGGTCGTCGGCCGAGGACCTGGCCAGCTATGACATGACGTTTGGTGAACGGATAGGCTGGAAGTGGGACGCCGTCCTCGACGAGCTGCGGATCCGCGGCTGGAGGCCCCCCGGCGGGCCCGTGGTCGATTGGGGCTGCGGAAGCGGGATCGCCGGCAGGCGGGTCGCAGGGCGGTTTGGACCCGGGGCGTTCGAGTCGCTGATCCTCTGGGACCACTCCCCGATCGCTACCGGCTTTGCGCAGGACATGGCGGCCAGGGAGTTCCCGGGCCTCTCGGTGGCGGTCGCGACACCGGGATACCTGCGAGGCGACGAGCCGATAGGCCTTCTCCTCGTGAGCCACGTCCTGAACGAGCTCACGGCGTCCGCGCTTCGGGAGGTTCGGGCGCTAGCCGCGCGCGCGCGAGCGCTCATTTGGACTGAGCCTGGGTCTCGCGAAACAAGCCGGATGCTTGGCTCGATCCGGGACGGACTCATTGGTGAGTTCGGCGTCGTGGCGCCGTGCACGCACGCGAATCCCTGCCCGATCCTCGCGCCCGGAAACGAGCGGCACTGGTGCCACCACTTTGGGGCGCCCCCTTCAGCCATCTTCGCGGATTCGAACTGGGTGAAGTTCGCGCGGCGGGCGGGAATCGACCTGCGCAGCCTGCCCTACTCGTTCGTTGCGCTCGAGCGCGGCTGGAGAAGCGGCGAGGGAGGGCTCTCCCGGGTGGTCGGAAGGCCCGAATCCTTCAAGCCATACGTGCGCCTGCTCAATTGCGACAGCGCGGGTCTCGAGGAGCTGTCTGTGATGAAGCGGGACAGTCCCGGCCTCTACAAGGAGCTCGACAGGACCAAGCGCCCGTTGGTCTACAAATGGGAGCGCTCCGGCGACCGCATCACGGCGGGCCGGGTCCCCCAACCTGCGTCTTGACTCGCCTGACACGAACGGGTCTGATCTCGCCTTTCCCTAATCACACCACCATGGGCCAGCAGCTTAACAAGATCATCAAACGCAAACGCCGTGCCGCTTACCTAAAGCGCAAGAAGGTGGCAGCTGCGGCCGCGAAGAAGAAGTAGTCCGCAACGGGCCGCGGCGCCCGTGCGCACCCAAGGTATGATCAAAGTCAGCCTCATATCGCTTGGCTGCGCTAAGAACCTCGTCGACAGCGAGATAATGGTCGGACACCTGCGCGAGGCCGGGATGCTGGTGATCCCCGACGCCGAGCGGGCCGACGTTGTGGTCGTCAACACCTGCTCGTTCATCGACTCGTCCAAGGAGGAGTCGATCAGCCACATCCTGGAGGTCAACCAGCAGCGCGGGCTGCGCAAGCGCCGGCGCGAGCAGAAGCTGATCGTTGCCGGCTGCATGTCCCAGCGCTTCGCCAAGGACCTTCCAGGTTCGATGCCCGAGGTGGACGCCTTCATCGGGCTCGACCAGGTCACCCAGGTGGCGCCAATCATCGAGCGGCTGCTCGCCAGGGAGCGCGGACCGAAGGCTCCGCCGGCAAGCTTTGTAACCGCGCGCTCGAGCTTTATTCCGGACTACACGACCCCGAGATTCAGGCTGACGCCCTCCCATTTCGCCTATGTGAAGATCGCGGAGGGCTGCAACCATCCCTGCACATTCTGCATCATTCCCCAGATACGGGGCCGGCATCGCAGCAGGACGGTCGCCAGCGTCGTCGCCGAGGTCCGCCAGCTCGTCGCGGAGGGCGTCCGGGAGGTGAATCTCATTTCCCAGGACACAACCTTCTTCGGAATGGACACGTGGGAGGAGAGGCCGAACCCGCGCAGCCCCGTCGACTCCTCGCGCGGCGCCGCGCTCACCTCGCTCCTGCGCGAGCTGAACGGCATCGAGGGCGAATTCTGGATCCGGCTCCTGTACACGCATCCGGCGCACTGGAGCGACGAGCTCATCAGGACCATTGCCGAGTGCCCGAAGGTGGCGCGCTACGTCGACATGCCGCTCCAGCACATAAGCGACCGGATGCTCGCGGCGATGCAGCGCGAGACGGGAGGCGCCTACATCCGCGACCTCGTGCGGCGCATTCGCGCGGGAATCCCTGGAATCGCCCTCAGGACCACCTTTATCGTCGGCTTTCCCGGCGAGACCGAGGCCGACGTCGACGAGCTCTGCGACTTCGTCCGCGACACGAGGTTTGAGAGGCTGGGCGTCTTTCGGTACTCCCAGGAGGAGGGGACTCGCGCGGCAAGGCTCGAGGGGCAGGTCGCGGCCAAGGAGAAGGAGCGCCGCTGGCACCGCGTCATGGCGCTCCAGAAGGAGATAGCCGGCGAGGTCAGCGCGAGGAGCGTGGGAAGGACGCTCAAGGTCCTGGTCGACGAGCCGGGCGTGGCGCGCGGCGAGTCGGACGCGCCCGACATCGACGGTCGGGTCTACGTGCCCCGAGAAATCGCCGTCGGCAGCTTTGCGACAGTCACGATCAACGGCCACCACGATTACGACCTCCTGGCGCTCCCCGAGGGCCACGACCCCGTCGAATACAAGTTGGCGAAGCAGGCGCAGTAGGCCGAAGGCTCAGCCGCTGGCCGAGGCGGCGTACTTGCCGATGATGCCGTCGAAGGAGCCGTTGGTGAAGAAGATGACGACGCGCGGCTTTCCGCGCCTTGGAAGCGTGTCGCCGGCAAGCGCGTCATGCAGCGCGTTGTTCGAGGGGAACTGGCGCGCGTGGATCCCCTGGGCCTCAAGGTTCTCGGCCACCGCCTCCGAGTCGAACCGCTCCTCGTCGCGAAGGTCCGCAGCCCTGTTGACCGGCCCCAGGTAGACCTCGTCGGCACAGGACAGCGCCCTCTCGAAGCCGGCCTGCAGCGTCCTCACGCGCGCGGTGTTGCTGCGGGGCTCGAACACCGCCGTAAGCACCCAGCCGGGGAACCGCGCCCTGAACGAGCGCAGCGTCTCCGCTATCGCCGTCGGATGGTGGCCGAAATCCTCCACCACAGTCAGCTGCGGCTGAGCGACCAGCACCTCCTGGCGCCGCCTGACACCGCGGAAACCCCCCAGGCCCTCGAGCGAGAGGCCGGTCGGCCGCTCGCCAAGGATCGCGAGGCCCGCGGCGGTCGCGGCCATCGCGGCATTGCGCGCGTTGTAGATCCCCGGCAGGGACCAGCGGACCTCTGCCCAAGGGGCCCCGCGCCACGAAAGGGCGAAGCTTGAGCCTGCGGAAGTCTCCGCAAACCCGGTTATCCGGGTGTCATTGCCCTCATCCAGACCGACGCGCACGACCGTGGTCCAGGGCATCGCCCCGAGGGCCCGCAGGTTGCTGTCGTCCCCGTTCAGGACGGCGAAGCCGCTGCGCGGGATAATCCGGGAGAAGTGGACGAACGTGCGCTGGACGTCGGCCAGGTCGCGAAAGATGTCCGCGTGGTCGAACTCGAGGTTGTTGAAGACCGCCACATGGGGCGCATAGTGGATGAACTTGCTGCGCTTGTCGAAAAACGCGCTGTCGTACTCGTCGCCCTCGATCACAAACGGGTCGGCGCTCGATCCGAGGTGGCTTCCGGTCGGAGGGTCCTGCGGCACGCCGCCGATCAGGTAGCCGGGGTCCCGCCCGTTCGCCCCGAGAAGGTGCGCCGCGATCGAGGTCGTCGTCGTCTTGCCGTGGGTTCCGGAGACGACGATGTTCCTCCTGCGGCAGAGCACCTCGTCGTGGAGCATCGCCGGGAGCGACGTGAAGGGGATCTCGCGGGCGTCCAGGAGCCACTCCACCTCGGGGTTTCCGCGCATCATCGCGTTGCCGATGACGACCATGTCCGGGCCAAGCGCGGCAAGCCGAGCGGGTTCGTAGCCCTCGTGCACGGCGATCCCCGCCTGCGCGAGGACCGTGCTCATCGGGGGATAGACGCCCGCGTCGGCGCCGATCACCTCGTGGCCCGCGGCGCGGACGAGGAGCGCCGCGTTTCCCATCGCGGTCCCGCAGATGCCCATGAAGTAGATTTTCATCAGTTGTCCGTGTGGCTGGATCGGGCTCGGCCCCCCGAGCGTCAAACTCGAGACCAGCCGCCGAGCACCGCCCATTTCGGCCCATTTCCCGCAAAGCAACAAGGCCTTTCCGCCGCCAATCGGCACCTGCGGATCCGGGCGCCGGGCTCCATCCGCGCCGGTGCGCAGGCGGTCTGTTGATGCTTGATTTATCGCGGGCCGGACCGCACGATCTTTTCTTTGAGTGAGACGCAGTCCGGCCCGCCAGCCGCCGACTCGCTGACATCAGGCCCCAACCCCCAACAGCTATGCAAGTCACGCTTTCCTGGCTCGATTACCTCATCCTGCTGACCTACACCGGCTTCGTCGTCGGCATAGGGTTCGCCTTGAAGAAGTACATGAGGAGCTCGTCGGACTTTCTAACGTCCGGCCGATCGATCCCGACCTGGGTGACCGGGCTCGCCTTCATCTCGGCGAACCTGGGCGCGCTTGAGCTTGTGGGCATGGCCGCCAGCGGCGCCAAGTACGGAATCATCACGGCCCACTTTTACTGGGTCGGGGCTATCCCGGCGATGGTGTTCCTGGCCGTCTTCATGATGCCGTTCTATTACGGCTCAAAGGCGCGCTCCGTGCCCGAGTACCTCAACATGCGCTTCGACCAGCGCGTGCGCGCGCTCAACTCGATCTCCTTCGCGGTGATGACAGTCTTCGCCTCGGGAATCTCGATGAACGCCCTGGCCAAGCT
The DNA here is from genome assembly GCA_964574435.1 of uncultured Opitutaceae bacterium. Taxonomy (GTDB): domain Bacteria; phylum Verrucomicrobiota; class Verrucomicrobiia; order Opitutales; family Opitutaceae; genus Palsa-1447. Next base: position 30,453 of record CAZNNO010000019.1, on the reverse strand, counting down.
GCTCAATCTCCTCCTCGGCTGGAATTACCACCTGAGCCTCTGGATCTGCTCGGCGATAGTCCTCGTCTACGTCCTGAAGGGCGGGCTCACCTCGGCGATCTACACCGAGGTGCTGCAGTTCTTCATGATCGTGCTCGGCTTTGCGCCTGTGGTGTACCTCGGCCTCAAGGACGTCGGGGGGTATGCCGCTCTGACGGAGCTGCTGAAGGGGGTGGCGAGCAACCCCAGTTCGCTCCATTTGAGGGACCCCGGCATAACCTACGGCAATAGCGCCTGGACAAGCGCCTGGCACACGCTGCTTGCCGGGCCGGCAAACAACCCGATGGGCGTCGACTGGTTCGCGATGGTGTTCGGCCTCGGCTTCGTGCTCTCGTTCGGCTACTGGTGCACCAACTTCCTGGTCGTCCAGCGCGCCATGGCCGCCCGCAACATGACCGCAGCCCGAAACACCCCATTGGTCGCCGCCGTGCCGAAGATGCTCTTCCCCGCCCTCGTGATCCTCCCGGGAATGATAGCGGTGGGGCTGATGACGATTCCGTCCAAGGGCTACCGGATCCCGGCCCCGATCCTCGACAATGCGGTCTTTGAAAGGGCGACGGCCGTCGTCGCCGCCTCGGCAAACCTCCCCCCCGAGCAGGCATTCAAGGACGTGAGCGCCGCCGTGGGCAAGAAGATGGATGAGGAAAAGGTCGCGGCCCTCGTCAAGGACTACGCGGCGAAGCCCCTCGATCCCGGCGCCTTCAGGGATCGCCTCTGGAATGCGGTCGCGGAGTACGACTACGACGGCGTCATTCTTTCGCTCGTGAAGCGCTACTGCCCTCCCGGACTGCTCGGCCTCGCGCTAACGGGGCTGCTGGCCTCGTTCATGTCAGGCATGGCGGGCAACGTGACGGCGTTCAACACGGTCTGGACCTACGACCTCTACCAAGCCTACATGGCGCCCAACAGGAGCGACGAGCATTACATGGCCATGGCAAGGGGCGTGACCTTCGTCGGCATCCTCCTGAGCATCGCATGCGCCTATTTTGCGGCGCTCTACAACAACGCCATGGACATCATCCAGCTCGTGTTCGCCTTCGTGAATGCGCCGCTGTTCGCGACCTTCCTGCTCGGAATGTTCTGGAAGCGCACGACCGGCACCGGGGCCTTCCTCGGCCTGCTCCTCGGCACGGTGACCTCCGGGCTCGTGCACGCATTCACGATCTCCCAGGGAAACGCCCCGGGGATGAAGGGCGGCTACCTGGGCGTCATGCACACCTTCCCGAGCGAGATGGCTCAGAACTTCTGGCTGGCCGTCTTCGCCTTCATCGTCTGCTTCGGCCTGACGGCGGGCATCTCGCTCGCGACCGCCCGGACCAAATCCGACGACGAGCTCAAGGGATTGGTCTACTCGCTGACCCCAAAGATCAAGGACGACACCATGCCGTGGTATCAGCGCCCGGCGATAATCGGATCGGCGCTTCTCGGAGCGTGCGTGGTCCTCAACCTCATCTTCTGGTAGAAAGGAACCTCCTATGGGACTCGATATCCGCTGGCCAATCGGCCTCATGTTTTCACTCGTCGGGCTTCTGATGACGATCTTCGGCCTCGCCACAAAGGGTGATGCCGCGATGTACCACCGCTCGCTCGACATAAACATCAACCTTGTCTGGGGCATCGTGCTGGTGGTGTTCGGCGGCCTCATGCTCTTTTTCGCCAGGCGCCCCAAGGGCGGCGGGGGCGCGCCGGGCCCGAGGTAGCACGGGGAAGGGCGGCCCCCCCCTTCACTGCACCGTGAGGTTCACATCCGAGTACAGGAAGAACCTCTGGACTTCGTAGGCGGAGGCCGCGCTCGGGCCGCGCCGCACGACGATCATCCGCCCGGACAGTATCCCGGTCGTGAAGCCCGCCAGAGAGCTGCTCACGACGGTTCCCGAGTTGGGCGCCGCGACGATCGCGTCGGTGGCCGGCCCAATGTCCACCCAGGCCGTGTCCGTCTGGCTGTTGTCCGCGAGCGTGAGGGTGTACTTCGGCTGGATGATCCGCTCGATGATCAGCCTGGAAGCGTTCGTCCGGTTGTTCGACGAGGCGGTATTCCAGAGGGAATACTGGCTCGGCGAAAGCAGCGTGGCCCAGAGTGCGGGCGCCTGGGCCTGTGTGGACTCCCAGCTCTGGTCCCAGATTGAGTCGAACGTCTGGGTCGCATCCGCAACCGGGAACGCGAGGGCCCTGTAGGGCGGCACCATGAGCGACATCAGGAGGTACCGCTGCTGTCCTGACTCCCCGGCAGGGCCGATGACGAGGCATCGCTGAACCTGGTAGGCATTGAACGCCAGGGCGACGTACTGGTTCTGGTCGAGGGCCGAATAGCTTGCGCCAAGGACGTAGCTGCTGACGCCGCGCTTCTGCGCCAGCTTGGTCACCCAACCGGCCGGATCAACGATCACACTCGGGCCGAAGATCCTTGAGGCGATTCCCGTCGCCAGGTCGAACGTCGTGAAGACGGTCCCGGCAGGCAGCCCGCTTGAGGGGACCGAAGCCTCATTCAGGTTGGTGTAGTCGACGGCATCGTACGTCGCCTCAAAGTCCTTCCTGAGCGAGACCAGCGTTTCCGACTCCGACCTGAGCTGCGCGTCGTCGAGCTTGTTTGCCAGTACGGGGGCCAGGATCCCCGCCAGGACGCCGACAATCGCGACCGCGATCAGCAGCATGAGCAGGAATTCCCCGGCGGGCCCGCGATTCCTAATGAATCTCATTGACCACCTCCACGACCGGCAGAACGACGGCAAGCGCCACACCGAACACCCAAACGAGCACGAGGACCAGCATCACCGGCTCCACAAGCCCCAGCGCTAGGCCCACGCGGTGCTTCGCCTCCGACGCGAAATACTCCGCCATCCTGCCGAAGACCTCCGAAAGGGACCCCTCGCCGCTCTTGATCGCGAGCACGACCTCCGGCGCGAATACCCCGGAGCGCTCAAACCCCTCGCCGACCGTCGCGTTGTCGCGAACGGAGGCCACGACCTGGCCTATGCCGCGCCTGAAGACCTCGTTTCCGGCGACGCCGGCGCAGGCCTCGAGCGCCTCCACGACGCGGATTCCGGAATCGCTCAGCGCCCTGAAGGTGACACAGATCCGCGCCATGGAGAGGGCCTCGGCGGCGCCCCTGACGACAGGCACGCGGAGGATCGCGCGGTCAAGGGCGGGCCGGAAGCGCGGTCTCAGCGCCATCCATGCTGCCGCAAAGGGCGAGGCCAGCGCCAGCGCCGCGCCTACCGGATGGCCGACCACGAAATCGCTCAGGCCGAAGAAGAACCCGGTGATGCTGTTGGTCTTCTTGACCCCGATGTCCCCCATCATCTTGGAGAACCTCGGCAGCGTGAAGACGCAGAGGACCGCCGAAGCGGCAAGCCCTGCCACGAACACCAGGGCCGGGTAGGCCATGCCGCGCATCGAATCGCGCCATATCCCGCGCATCTGCGCGACATAGTCGCGCACGTGCCTCACGCCCTCCGGCAGGCGACCCGCCGCCTCGTGCGCGACTATCACGCCCACCATCGATTCGTTGAAGACCCTGGGGAACCGCCGGAGGGACTCGCCAAACCTCCCTGTCTCCTCGACCTGCCTGACGATCTCCGTCCAAACACCCCGGGCGGCGCCCGCAGGGGCGCATTCGGCCAGCGTCCGGAGCGCCGAGTTGATCCTGACGCCGCTCAGGAGCATGAGCTCAAGCGAGTCGAGCGCGGCCAGGAGCATCGAGCCGGGGATCCGTGCGCGCGCGAGCGCCCTTCTCCTGCCGTCCAGACGGCGTATCTCGACGACATAGGCCCGGCGCTGCACCTCTATGTGCGCGGCAAGGCTGGCCGCATCGACGGCATCAAGCGTGAGCGTGCTCCTATGGCCGCCGCGTCCCACGTATTTCGCTCTGAAGCGGGGCATGGTGCGTCAGCCCCCGGCGCCCGTGATCGTGGTGCGTCTTCCGCAGGGCACCACGTAATAGGAACCGTCCACCTCGAGGAGCACACCCGACGCAAGAACACGCGCCACGCTGAACTTCCCGACGGCGTCGCCCTTCCTGACGACGCGGCCGTTCAGGAACGCGACCGGCCCGCCGTCTCCGCCGCTGACGATCCCCCCGCACAGGAACACCGCGTCCTTCCCGGCGGACTTAGGGCGGATCCTCACCTCCCAGGGATTGCGCACGGGCGCCTCCCCTCGGCCCGCGCCGGGCTCCGCCGGGACCGCGAGGATCACGCCGCCCGCGTCCGGCCAATGGGCGCCGTCCGGGATGGCACCCGTGTCCGGAGCCCTCGCCGCCTGCTCCTCGCGGCGCCCCTGCGCCGGGGCAGGTATCTCCACCGCGAAGACAGGCCGCGGCCCGGACGCCCCGGGGGAATCCGCGGGTCTCACGCCCACAAAGCTAATCGCGTCCTCCGTGGGGACATATGGCGGCGCCACCGAGCCAGCCGTTCGCTCCTCACGGGAGGCCGGAACATAGGCCCAATCAGCCTGGGCGCCGGATCCTGACGGGAAACCAAGGACGGCGATCAGTGGCAGCGCCCGCATTGGGGTCATGTTGGCGTGAAGCATACCTCAATTCCGCGGCGGGGTCCGGGACTCGTGCGGAGCGTGAAGCGCACGCCGCGAAGCCGGAAGTCGAGGGGCCCGGGTTCGCCCGGGCCGACGGAGAGCTCGGCGCCAGCCGACACCAGGCGGTCCGCAGCGCCCTCGAGCTCGGGCGCCAGCCCCTGGGCTCGGACACCTGCAACAATGTCACGCAGGGCAGATAGGACCCCTTCCTCATCCGGGGTCAGCAGGTCGGCCGTGCCGGAGCCAGAGTCCGGGTCGCTGCTGGAGGCGCTCATTTCGCGGTCTCCTCCACGGCCCTTCTCGCCTGCTCGACGGCTGCGGCCAGGGCGTCGAGCGCGGCGCGCTGGCGGATGAGCCGTCCATTAAGCCGCGAGGCCTCCCGCTGCTTGAGCGCTATGTCATTGAGCAGGTCGTCGCGCCTGCGCTCCAGCTCCGATAATTCCCGCTGGATCTCCTCCCCGCTTCGCGCGGAGCGGAGCCTCTTCTTGAGCTCGTCGGCCCTCCCGAGGTCATTTGTGAACACCTGCAGGAAGACGGGGTTGCCGTAGAGTTGAGCCACCTCCTCCACTGCCTCCTGCATCTTCCCAAGCATCTCCTCATACCTCTTGTCCGCCCGGGCCGACGCCTCCCGCGCCTGTGCGTCGCCGCCCGCCTGGGCCTGCGCCCTCGGGTCCACGTCGGGTCCGGGCCCAGCAGCTTCAGGTGCCGCCGTGCAGAACGGCAGGGCTAAGAACGCGGCCACGACGAGGCTATTGCTGGTCTTCATTTTGTTTGGGCAAGCTTGGGGTCCGCGCGCCGCGACTGGACAACCACCAGGATCGCCACCGAGTCCACGGTGCGTCGCTCGCGCGTGCCGCTTGTTTTCATATCAAATTCGGCGACGCCAACGCCGGGAAGCCCCTCGGAGACCCTGACGGCCTCGACGATTGCTGGCCAATCCGCCGGCGAGGGGGACTTCAACCTCATGACTCCCGTCTGGACGGAGCACCCGCTCCTGCTTTCGCTCGAGAGCGGCTCCGCAGCCCAGGCGTCCCCAAGGACTCCCAGCAGGCGATTCCAGGTGTCCTCGGCCCCGACCTGGACCCGAAGCCGGCCCACCTGATCGCGCAGGGCGTCAAGCTTGTCCCGATCGCAGCCCGACCTCGCTGAGATCCGCTCCCGGAGGCCGGCCTCAATTTCGGATGCACGCCGGCCGCGATTCGCCGCCCGGGAGCTGAGCTCTGCGCGCGCCCACGCGAGAGCGCAGGCGGCGGCCAGAGCGGCGACGCAGGCGGCGGCAAGGCGCCTTGAATAGGTCACGCCCCTGGTCATTGGCGGCGCCCGGCGAGCCTGCCGCGGGCGGAGATCCTTCCGGACGCCGGGTCGTACGACCAGCCATTCGGACTTCCGGGCTTGAATCCGGCCCGCTCCAGCGCCCGCCGGAAGGCGTCGGCGTCGAAGTCGGGGCCCACGACGATTGCCTCAATCAAAAAGGCGTCGTCCCTGGCGATTTCCAGCGACGTGAGGGTAAGGGAGTCCGGAACGGCGGCCGCCAGCCCGAGAAGAGCATCGTGCCTTCCTACTGGCAGGGTCCCGGGCCCCTTCGCGGCCTCGCTGCGAAGGCGGTCCATCTCGGCCTGATTCCTGTCGAGCTCGGCCAGGCGGGCGGCCAGGGCGGCTGCGCGCGCCCCGCTCGAAGCTTCGTCGGCCCGCATCCGGCCAACCTGGCCCGGGACGGCCGCGGCGAGCGCAGCCGCTGCGGCGAGGCAGCCCGCACCCGTGCAGAGCAGGAGCCGGTTTAGCTGGCGCGGCCTCGGAAAGGCCTCCAGCAGGTTTGCGGGATGGCCCACGGGAATTCGGGACGCCCCGGCGGCAAGGGCGTCCAGGCCCACGACGGCCTCGAGCCTGCCCGTTGCGCGGATCTCCCCCCAGAGCGGGCAGACGTGCTCCGGCTCCCCGTCGGCGATCACCGTAAAACTCCCCCGCCTGAGCCCCGCGTCTGCCATGGACGGCGACGGCCTGCTTTCGAAATCCCCGAGAAGCGCCGAGAAGGCCTTCCAATCCCTATCCGCCATCGGACCAGGCCATCCCCTGAAGGAGCGCCTGGCGCCCGCGCACCCCGCGACCGCGACAAACCCGGGGACAAGGATGAGCACGAATCTCGCCCTTGGCGCAGGCGCGCGCGGCTTCAGGCACGCGGCGGCGGCCGTGTACGCGGACCAGGCCGCAGCCAGACCCGAGCTCCCGCGCGCGCAGGCGTCGCAAAGATACACGAGCCCGGGCGTCAGCTCGGAGTGCATGAGCGTCGAATAGGTCCCGCCCTGCGCCGGCTCCGGGTGCTCAACTGCCCAGCCGAGGCCCTCCGACGCGACGACCGGATGCTCGGCGCGCACCCGCTCAAGCGACGCGAAGACCCTGCGGCTCACCCTTGGGGTCTCCACGGACTGGTGCGCGAGGCCCTCGGGTTCGAAGACGACCACGGTCCTCCCCGGGGGCAGTCCTGAAAGGTGGTCGGCGAGCCTGGCGATGGCCGGGGACCCGGGGACTCCGCCCTCCTCGAACGAAGCGCGGCTCCAGCCCCGGGCGTCGCGGGTCCACACGCTGCGGCCGAGGAGCATGGCGGTTCGCGGCGCCATGGCTCAGAAATTCGCGAGGTAGACGTAGACGTCGGTCACCCCGCCGACGGCTGCGGCGTACGCGACCTCGCCGCGCCCCTGGGCGATGCCAGCTGCGCCCGTCGTGTCATCCATGAACGCTGGTGAATTTATCGCTGACGCAATCTGCGAGGCCTCGGGGCCCGCCACGGCCTTGATCACCGCGTAGGCCACGCGGCCGGACGGAAGGCTGTTGACGCCGTCGACCTTGAAGTTGGTTCCCCCGTTCGCATCAACGGTACCCGGGGCCTGGGCCTGGTCCACGGCCGCGCACTCCAGGCGGGAGACGGCCGAATAGCCGTAGCCCGACGCGATTCTGGCGTCGGGCAGGTTGTAGAACAACCCGGTCGAAGCGTTGTAGCGCGGGTCCACGACGGATGAGCCCCCGGCCGGCAGGAAGGCCTGAGAGCCGCAGGCAGGCGCGAAGTACCGCTCGAGCTTGGGACTCGGAACGGAGATGAGCACCTCTTCGAGGCGCAGCGCGTTGTTGAAGTCGGCCGCCGCCGATCCCGAGAGATTCGGATTGGCCGCGGCGCTGACGGCCGAGGCGAGCGACGCGTAGCCCTTCGTCTGCGGCAGCGTGCCTCCGAGCTGGTTGGCCGCGTCCGCAGCGAACCCCTTCAGCTGCTTCAGGTCAGCCACCGTTCGGTTAACGTGCGCGACCGACAGCGCCTTGTTGAGGGACGGCAGGAGGATGGCCGCGAGGACGCCGATGATGGCGACGACGACCAGGATCTCTATGAGCGAAAAACCGCGAGCCGCTCGGCTGCGGTCGGAATGGACCTGTGTGTGTTCTTTTGTATTCATGGATGCTGAAATTTCAGACGACCTCCGACCCGTCCATCGTCGCGCCGAAGACCTCCTCCGGGGTCGTGACGCCGAAGGACGCCTTGAGGATCCCGTCCTCGCGCATGGTTCTCGCGCCGACGTCGCCGCCGAGGACGGCCGCCGAGAAGATGGCCTCCGCCGCCACGGGATCGAAGCGGGTCCTCTGGCGCAGCAAGAGGTCGGCCACGGGGCTGCGGATCTCCCTGAACTCGAAGATCCCCGACCTTCCCGAAAATCCGCTCCTGTTGCAGGCGCTGCATCCGCCCCCGGCCTCAAAGAACCCGCCCGGCTCGGATTCGGCGCGGCGGGCGACCGCCGCGCTCCTCGCCAGCTCGATGACGCTCCCATAGCGCCGGAGCAGCGCCTCGGCCTTCCGATGCGGCTGCCGGCAATGCGGGCAGAGCCGCTTCACGAGGCGCTGGCCGAGAAGGAACCGCGCCGTCGCCGACAGCATCGAGGCCTCGACGCCGAGATCCAGGAGGCGGCACACCGCCTGGACCGCCGTGTTCGCGTGGACGGTCGAGAGGATCAGGTGCCCAGTGAGCGCGAGGCGCATCGCAAGAGACGCGGTCTCGCCGTCGCGGATCTCGCCGACGATGATGATGTCCGGGTTGTGCCTGAGGAACGCCCTCAGGGCGGACGCGAACGGCATCCGCGGGCTGACCGGCGCCTGGGTGACCGTCCTGAGGCGGTACTCCACGGGATCCTCGACGCTCAGGACCCGCTTGTTTCGGGAGTCGAGCCAGGGCACTGCCGCAGCGAGCGTCGTGCTCTTGCCGTGGCCCGTCGGGCCCGAGACCAGGAGGATCCCGTTTGGCCTCTTGAGCTCGGTCCTGAACCGCATCGCCGTGTCGTCGAGCATGCCGAGGTCCTCGAGCGAGCCCACCTGGGCGCTCTGGTCGAGGATGCGGATCACGATGCTCTCGCCGTTGATCGCCGGCACGACCGAATACCGAAGCGACACCCGCTTGCTCCCGTATTCGCGGACGGACGATGCGTCCTGCGCGTCGAGGCGGTTGGCGACATCGAGGCCGCCCGAGGATGCCGAGCCCCGGGACCGGCCGTCCGGCCCTCGGGTCGACGACAGCTTGAGCTGCGCGCAGACGGTCTCCTTCATCGATCCGGGCAATGTCCCCCAGGGGACGAGGTCCCCGTCGATGCGCCACCTGATGTCGCAGCTGCGGTCCTCGGGGATGCAGTGGATGTCCGAGAGACCGCGGGTGTGCGCAGCCTCGCGAATCATGTCCTCGACGAACCGCTCGAGCTCGTTGTCACGGACCTCGAGGCTCGCCGAGTAGGCCTCCGCGACACGCGCCGTAATGTCCGCCTGGGGCGAGACCACCCACTCGACGGCGCTGCCCTCGAGCGCGTACTTCACCTGGGCAAACTGCGGCCACGAGGGATCCGCTATCGCCACGGTCAGCTGAGTCCCCTTCCGCGCGATCACCAGCGCATGGCGGTTCCTCGCTATGGCCTCCGGCAGGGCCTTGTGGGCGTCGCCCTCGACGCGAAGCTCCTCCCTCGGAAGGTACGCCAGCCCGTGAAACTCGGCGATCCAGCGGGCCGCCGCCTCGTCGGTCGCTAGGCCGAGCTCGACCAGGGTCCTGCTGATTGGCTGGCGCCCCTCGACCTCGCGGTGGTAGGAGCGCGCCGACGCCATCTGGCGCTCCGAGACGCCCGCGGCAAGGATCCTCTCCATGAGAAAGGAGTCGAGTTGCTCCCCCTTGTGGTCCGGGCTCTGCTCGTCTGCGGTCATGGCGGTGCCCCCAGGGCATCTATCCTCTCCACCCTGCCGCGGCCCCCGGCAGGGGCCGGCGGGGGCGGCACGGCGCTGGCGTCTTCACCCTCGGGCGGCCCATCAGCCTCTATCGGTACAAGGGCCGGAGGCTCCTCGGCGTTGATCGTCACGAAGAAGACGAGCTCGGTGCGGGTCTTCGCCTTGGCCGACGTCGTGAAGGCGCCGCCCAGGACAGGCAGGCCCGACAGCCCGGGGATGCCGCGCTTGTCGCTGGCTGTTGTCTCCGTGATGAAACCGCCAACGACCGCCGTCTCGTGATTGCGCAGGGTGACGGTTGTGCGCGCCCGCTTCGTGTCGGTGATGGGGGCAGTCTCCTGACCGTCGGGAGACGTCACCGTTCCCTTTAGCTCCGTCATGGCGGGCGAGAGCGACAGCTTTGTGGTGAGGTCGTCCGCTATCTGAACGGTGATCTCAAGCACGTTGCCGAATGAGACCGTGCTCTCCGAATAGTTTGTGCTGACGATCGGCTGCGTGCCCGCCTGCGCCACGCCCCCCGCATTAATCGTCGTCGTGCTCGTGCGGCTGAAGAACGGCTGGTCCTCGCTCACCTGGACAAACGCCGTCTGGTTGTTGAGCGCGGCCACCTCGGGCTTTGACTCCACACGCACCGTGCCCTGCTCGGAGAGCGCGCTTATCGCAGCCTGCACGCCTCCCGCGCTGATCGTCCCGCTGAAGGTGTCGGGATTGAGAGTGATTGAGCCGATCTGGGCGATCGCACCGGTCGCCGTTGAGGCTCCCGAGATGCTCACGGCCGTGTTGGCAATGCGCCCGAGAGACGCTCCTGCGGCGTTCCAGTCGATTCCTGCCTTGGACTGGTCATTCAGGTCCACCTCGACCACCTTCACCGAGATCCGCGCCTGGCGCCCCACCCTCTGGAGCACCCGGCGCAGGTAGCTCTCCATGACCGCGTGCGTGCGGAGGGAGCCGCGCAGCTGGACGAGCCCCGCAAAGCGGTTGACGACCAGAGCCTCCCCGTCGCCGACCATTCCCTTCAGGTCCGCCTCGAGCCTCCCCCAGAAGTCCGCATCGTTCTGCTGGGACACGCTCAGGGTGGAGCTCCCGCCGCTCGCGGCCCCGGATGAGCCTAGCTGGCCAGAGGCGGCTCCTGCGGCCGGCGTTCCTGTGACGACGCCAGCAGCCCCCGCGGCGCCGTTCGTCGCTCCGCCGGCGCTCTCGCTCAGGTTGATGCTCGCCGAGCTCGAGCCGGTCTGGGTCATCTGGAGGTAGTCGACCGGGTAGATGCGGGTAACGAACCTGCGGATCAGCAGGTACCCCCGTCGGGAGACCTCGCAGCTCCACCCCTTCGGCTGGCAGATCGCGTCGATGACGGTGCCGACCGTCGCGTTGTGCACCTCGAAGGTCACGGTCCCCTGCACGTCCGGATCGACGACGACCGGAAAGCGGTATGCGGCGCCGATTCCCTCGAGGACCGTCCGGGCCTCCTGCCCCTGGACGCCGAAGTCCTCCACCCTCCGATCGAGAATCTCGGCGATCGCGTCCCGGCTCTGCGCCCCCGAGGGCACCGCGACAAGCGGCGCCGCGACGAGGGTCCAGGCGAGGCGCGCGATCGGCAGAGGGATCTTCATCGGCCCGCGAGCGTCGTTAACACGTATTTTAAGACAAGTCTAAAATTGAGATAAATTTTGCCCCGCTCCTGCTGCCCCCTTCCCCTGCCTGGCCCGCGGGCGCAGTCCGGCTTTCTCCTCGCCAAACGCATGCGCCCTGCATCCCCTTGGGGCAGCCACGCGTATGGTTAAGACAGAATCATGCCCCTCTGCCTGCCTGTTATGCGGATCTCGTCCGCGTGGATGGAGCCGGACGCCCCCGAGGCGCGCACCCAGGGGCGCGCCCAGATGACTCCGACCGACGCAGGCGAGGCTCACGCGGAGCGGGCGAGCGCGTATGCGGCCCTCATCCGCCGGATGGCGGGGGGCGACCGAGACGCCCTCTCCGAGCTCTATGACAGCCTCTCGCGGCCTCTTTACTCCACCGCCAAGCATATCCTCAACGACGCAGCCGAGGCCCAGGACGTCGTGCACGACGTCTTCCTCTCGCTCTGGGAGAACGCGGCCAGGTTCGACAGCGGCCGCGGGGCAGCGTTTTCGTGGGCGGTCACCCTGACCCGCAACCGATCAATCGACAGGCTCCGCACGAGGGCGAACCGGGCGCGGATCCTCGGCGCCTCGGTGCCCGATGACCTGGGCTGCGGGGAGGCCCAAGAGGGACGGCACCGGGCGGAGCTTGGCGACCGGGCGCTTGCCGTCCGCTCGGCCCTATCCGAACTGCCCGAGGAGCAGCGAAGCGCCCTGGAGCTCGCCTTCTTCTCGGGAATGACGCAGAGGGAGATAGCCGAGAAGCTCCGGGAGCCCATCGGCACGGTGAAGGCGCGGATCCGCCGGGGCCTGATCAAGCTGCGCGACGCGCTAGCGAGCCGCCTATGATCAGCGACCGACAAGAGGATCTCGCTTGCCTCCACGCGCTCGGCCTTCTCGAGGGGCCGGAGAGGGACCAATTCCTTGGCGAGCTTGCGGGCAGTGCCGAGCTGCGGGAGCGGGTCGGCGAACTGCGCCAGGCCGCGGCGGCGCTCGCGCACGCGGCCCCAGAGGCTACGCCGCCCGAGGAGCTCAAGGCCCGGGTGCTGGCGTCGGCTGCGGAGCGCGCGGGAAGGGGGCGGAGCCCAGCCGCGCAGAGGGATTCGGCCCGCGAACCCGTGCTCCCCACCTGGACGCCTTGGCTAGCGGCCGCCTGCGTCGCCGTGGCGGCCGTTTGGGCGGAGAGGCAGTACCTTGCGGTCCGCTCCGAGAATGCTGCGCTCAGCGAGCAGCGCCGGGTAGCGCTCGATTCCCTGCAGCGGGCGCAGGATCAGCTGGCGGAGGCCAGGGCCGCCATCGCCGATTCCGGCCGGCGGGTCGCGGAGCTCTCCGCCCGGCTGAAGGACGAGGGCGACCTCGCCCATTACAAGATCTCCACGCTCGCATCCATGCTGGGAAACTCCCCTGCCGCACTGGCCGTCGCCGTCTGGGACCCCGCCCGCGAGCAGGGAGTCCTCGCGGTCTCTAGGCTCCCTGCGGCGGCATCCGACAAGGACTACCAGCTCTGGGTGATCGACAGGCAGTATCCGACTCCCGTCAGCGCCGGCATCTTCGTGGTCGATCCGGTGACCGGGGAGGCCCGCGTGGTCTTCAGGGCCGACAAGCCCGTCAACTCGGTGGCCAAGTTTGCCGTGAGCCTCGAGCGAAAGGGCGGCGCTCCGAGCGCGCAGGGCCCGATCGTGCTTCTAAGCCAGTAGCGCCCCGGCCCGGCGGCGGCACGGCCGGCAAACATTCTGGAATAATCGTCGCCGATCTGCGACAAAAGGGCCCCCCGCATCCCCTCCCCGGGGAGGCGCGGGCCCGGGGGCGCCTTTCGCGGGCGAATCTGGCCCGCACCGCGTCCGGACCTCCTTTAACCCCAACCCAACCGACCCGCGGAAAAAGGGAATCCACCCCGAAGCCACCATGCGCCGCCTAGCTCTAGCCGCAGCATTGCTAGCCGCCGCGGCACCCGCCCGAGGCTCCACGCAGGTGGAAACGGCGGCCCGCGGCCTCGTCGAAAGGGTGGTGCCGCGTATTGCCCCGCAGATTGACGTTGAGCAGATCCCGCCGGGCGCGAGCGGATCCGACGCCTTCGAGGTCGAGAGCCGCGGCGGGCGGCTCGTCCTGCGCGGCAACTCCGGCGTGTCCATTGCCTCGGCGCTCAATTGGTACCTCCGGAACGTGGCGCACGCCCAGATGTCCTGGGACGGCGACAACCTCGCCCTGCCCGGCCGCCTCGAGGCCGTTCCCTCCAGGGTGAGGGTCACCTCCCCGTACCGCCGGCGCGCCTACCTCAACTACTGCACGTTCAATTACACAATGTCCTGGTGGGGCCGGGCGCGCTGGGAGCGGGAGATCGATTGGATGGCGCTCAACGGGATAAACATGCCGCTGGCCACGACTGGCCAGGAGGCCGTTTGGGAGGCCACGCTGCGCCGGTTCAGGATGGACGACGAAGAGATCAGGAAGTTTCTCGCCGGGCCCGCCTTCGCCGCGTGGCAGTGGCTCACCAACATCGAGCAATGGGGGGGGCCCCTGCCGCAGTCGTGGATCGACTCCCACCTGGCGCTGGGTCAGTTCATCCTCACGAGGGAGCGCGCGCTCGGGATGACGCCCATCCTCCAGGGCTTCTCGGGCTGCGTCCCGATGTGTTTCCGCGAGAAGTTCCCAGGGGCCCGCATCGAGGCGAAGGCCGTCTGGTGCGAGGTTCCTCCGGGAACCGCCCAGCTCGATCCCGACGACCCGCTTTTCGCGCGCCTCGGGACCGCGTTCCTGGAAGAGCAGACCCGCCTCCTGGGCTCCGACCACTTCTACGCGGCCGACCCCTTTCACGAGAGCAAGCCGCCAAGGGAAGCGCCGGGATACCTCCCGGCCGTCGGCGCGAAGCTTTTCGCGCTGGCGACGGGGGTCGACCCGCAGGCGACGGTTGTCATGCAGGGATGGACGATACGCCAGGGCATCGTCGAGGGAATACCCCCCGACCGCCTCCTGGTCCTCGACCTCACGGGCGAGAAATGGCGCGAGACCATGGCCTTCTGGGGCCGCCCGTGGGTCGTCGGCGTCCTCCACAATTTTGGCGGCCGCACCAGCTTGGGGGGAAATCTCCCGCAGATTGCCGCGAATGCGCCTTCGCTGCTCGGCAGGCCCGAGGGCGGCCGCCTTGCCGGCCTCGGCGTCTTCCCGGAGGCCATCGAGCAGAATCCCGTCGTCTACGACCTCGCCCTGGGACTGGCTTGGCGGGCGGCCGCGCCGGACCTTCCCGCCTGGATGCACGACTATGTGTACGCGCGCTATGGGCGCGACAGCGCCGACGCGCAGGCCGCCTGGCGCATCCTCCTGGCCTCGGTCTATTCCCAGCACAATCCGGCGCCGGGCATGGAAAGCCCGATCTGCGCCCTCCCGGCCCTGGATCCGGACCGGGCGACGCCCTGGGGCGACTTCGAGCGCGACTACGAGCCGGCACGGGTCTGGGACGCCTGGGAGAGGCTGCTCGCGGCCTCCGCCGATCTCGCCCCGCTGGACACCTACCGCTACGACCTCGTCGACGTGGCGCGCCAGGGCCTCGCGGACCTGTCTCTCCCGGTCTATGCCGAGGTGACCGCCGCCTACCGCTCGGGTGACAGCCGCCGCTTCGGGGCAGCAAAGGCTCGCTTCATCGAGCTCATAGGCGACCTCGACACCCTCGTCGGCACGCGACGCGAATTCCTCCTCGGCCGCTGGCTGGTCGACGCGAGAAGCTGGGGGACGACGCAGGCCGAACGGGACCTCTGCGAGCGAAACGCCAGGCTTCTGCTCACGCTCTGGGGCCCCCCGACGCGCAACGCCTACCTCTCCGACTATGCGGGCAGGCAGTGGGCCGGACTCCTGCGGGGATACTACCTGAAGCGCTGGGAGAGGTTCTTTGCTTACCTTTCCACCCAGCCCCCGGGCTACAGCGACGAGCGCCTCGCCCGCGTCATGAACCGCCCCGGAAACGATTCGAGCCCGTTCTACCGCGCGTTGGCGGACTGGGAGTACTCCTGGTGCGACGGCCATGAGGCGTATGCCTCGGAGCCGGCGGGCGACCCGGTGCTGGTCGCCCGACAGCTGCTCCTCAAGTGGCGCCCGGCAATGCAGGATACCTACCCCCGATTCCCATGGAAAAAGCCGGCCCCGACCCCCAATCCGTGAGCACCGCGCCGACCCGGCCCGAGTCCGGGCGCTCCCTCGCGCTCGACGCGCTGCGCGGCTTCGACATGATGTGGATCGTGGGCGCCGATGCCCTGGGGAGCGCCCTGGCGCAGTTCCGGGGTGGACCCATCGCGCGATTCGCCGCCTGGCAGCTCGATCACTCCCCCTGGGCGGGAATGCGCTTCTACGATCTCATCTTCCCGCTGTTCGTTTTCCTGGTGGGCGTGGCCATCCCCTACTCCCTCGACAGGATCGTCGCCGCGGGCGGGCGTGCGGAGGCCGTGCGCCGCGTGGCGGCTCGCACGCTCCTCCTGTACCTGCTCGGCCTCTTCTATTACGGCGGGTTCTCCGCCGGGCTCGACCACCTGCGGCTCCTTGGGGTGCTCCAGCGGATCGCCCTCGGCTACTGCGGGGCGAGCCTGCTCTACCTTTGGCTGTCGCCGCGCGGCCTTGGGGCCGTGCTGGTAGGCCTGCTTGCCGGCTACTGGGCCCTCATGGCCTTTGTCCCGGTTCCCGGGTTCGGGCCCGGCGACTTCAGCGAGGGCCACAACCTGGCAAACTGGATCGACGCCCATTTCCTGCCCCTGAGGAAGTGGGATGGCGACCACGACCCCGAGGGCCTCCTGAGCACGTTCCCGGCGGTCGGAACGTGCCTGCTCGGCGTGTTTGCCGGCCGGCTGTTGCGCGATCCGTCGCGCGGCGCCCCTGCAAAGAGCGGGCTGCTCGCGCTCGCGGGCTTCGGGCTCCTCGCCACGGGCCTGCTCTGGAGCCTGGAGTTCCCGATCATCAAGAAGGTCTGGACCTCGTCCTTCGTCCTCGTGGCCGGCGGCTGGAGCATGCTGCTCCTCGCGGGATTCCACCAGGTGGCCGACGTCTGGGGTATCCGCCGCTGGCTGCAGCCGTTCGCGTGGCTGGGGGCCAACGCCCTGGCCATCTACCTTGTCAGCAACATCGTCGACTTCGGCGCCCTCTCGGAGCGTCTCGCGGGCGGGTCAATCGCGGCGGCGCTCAACGCGCTCTGGCCCGGACTCGGCGCCCTTGTGCTGGCAATCGTCAGCATCGTTCTCTGCATGCTCCTGTGCAGGTTTCTCTACCGCCGTAAAATCTTCCTGAGGCTGTAGTCCGAATTTCCCGGACCCCGGCCGCTCGCCCTTAGAATCGATCACCCCAACATGAATACACCGCGAACCCTCCACTCGTGTAGCGCAACGACGGGCCGCTGGCGCATGGCCCGGCGGGCAGGCCTGGCGGCGGCCGCAGCCCTCCTTGCGGCCAGCTCTCCCCTGCGGGGCGAGCAGGCCCCGCAGGGGCCCGACCCCGGGTCGGTCCTCGCCGCCATGGAACGCGTCGCCGACTGGCAGCTCGCGAATCCGAGCAGGCACCCTCCGACCGATTGGACGCAGGGCGCAGGCGACGCGGGTTTCATGGCACTGGCCGGCATCTCGGGCAATCCGAGGTACCGCGACGCGATGCTCGCAGCCGGGGATAAGAGCGGCTGGTCGCCGGGCCCGAGGATCTATAACGCTGACGACCACTGCGTCGGCCAGACCTACGCCGAGCTCTACCTGCTCTACCGCGATCCCAGGATGATCGCGCCGCTGCGGGCGCGCTTCGACGCGATCCTGGATAAGCCCTCCGCCGTCGAAAGCCTCGATTTCGGGCAGCCCGGCGGGCGGGCTTTGGAGAACTGGTCCTGGTGCGACGCCCTCTTCATGGCGCCTCCCGCGTGGATGCGGCTCTACGGCGCCACGGGCGACGTCAGGTACCTCGACTTTGCGGTCAAGAACTGGTGGCGGGCCACCGACTTCCTCTATGACCGGGACGAGCACCTCTTCTTCCGCGACAGCAGCTATTTCAAGCGGCGCGAGGCAAACGGGCAGAAGGTCTTCTGGAGCCGGGGCAACGGCTGGGTGATCGCGGGCCTCGTTCGCGTGCTGCAGTACCTCCCGGCGAACCACCCGGACCGCTCCCGCTTCGAGAGGCTGTTCACCGAGATGTCCGGCAGGGTCCTGTCCTGCCAGCAGCCGGACGGCCTGTGGCACGCCAGCCTGCTCGATCCCTCGAGTTTTCCGCTGCGCGAGGCGAGCGGTTCGGGATTCTTCACGTACGCGCTCGCCTGGGGCGTCAACCAGGGACTGCTCGAGCGGGGGCGATTCGAGCCCGCGGTCCACAGGGCGTGGACCGCCCTCAGCGCCTGCGTGAACCCCGACGGGATGCTCGAGCGCGTCCAGCCGATAGGGGCGGACCCCAAGGGATTCCCGGAGCATTCGACCGAGGTCTACGGGGTTGGCGCCTTCCTGCTGGCCGGAAGCGAGGTCTACAGGCTCGCCGTCCTCGGCGACCCGGCGGAAGCCCCGGGCCTCGTGGTCGCGAGCGTCAGGAACCCCTCGGCGTTTTACCGCGACGAGGAGACTGTCGAGATCGGCCTCGGCGCACTCGTTCCCGAGGGGACGGTTGTGATGGACGGGGTGTCGTCCCGAATCCTGGACAGCCAGGCCAGCGCCCCGGACCGAGGCCAGGCCGCTGGAAAGCTGCTCTTCCAGACGGATCTGGCGCCCGGCGAGACGCGCGATTTCTGCCTCCTCGCCCCGGGCGTGCGCCTCCCGGCCGTGCCCAAGCCGATGCTGAAGACCTATGCGCGCCAGGTTACCGAGCGGTTCAACGACATTGCCTGGGAAAGCGACCGCATCGCGCACCGGATGTACCATCTGGACCTCATCAAGGCAGAGGGCACGATTAGCAGCGGCATTGACGTGTGGACCAAGCGGACCCGCCGCCTCGTCGTGGACGAGTGGTACAAGAGGCGCAACTACCACCAGGACGACGGCGACGGTCTCGACGACTATCACGTCTCGCGCAGCCGCGGCTGCGGCGGCCTCGGCGTCTGGAGCGGCCAAAGGCTGTACGTCTCGAGCAATTTCCGGGACGCGCGCATAGTCACCACGGGGCCGATCCGCTCGGAGTTCGTGCTGGACTACGACGCGTGGGACGCGGGCGGGCGGTCTGTCTCCGAGAGCAAGCGCATCAGCATCGACGCCGGCTCCAACATGAGCCGCGTGGAAAGCGTCCTCACAAGCGAGGACAAGTCCCCGGTCACGGTGGGGATCGGGATCGCCCAGAGGGCCGGAGACGGGAACACGGTTTCCGAGGACAGGGAGGCGGGCTGGATGGCCTATTGGCAGGCGCCCGACCGCGACCGGGGCAGCATCGGCTGCGCCGTAGTCCTGCCGGCCGGCAGCATCAGCGAATTCGCGGCTGAATCCGGCACGGTCGGTGTGGTGCCGCCGGAGAGGCAGCTCAAGCCTGACAGCGAGGGCCTGCCTCCGATCAGCAACCTGCTGGCCATCACCCAGGCCGAAGTGGGAAAGGGCCTCGTTTATTATGTGGGCGCGGGATGGAGCCGGAGCGGCGACTTTCCGGACAACGAGGCATGGGTGGCCTATGTCCGTCGCTTCGCGCAGCGCCGGGCCGCGCCGATTCAGGTCGCCGTCCTACGCCGTCCGCCCCCCTAGCCACACTGGGTCGAGCGGGGGCTCGGGGCCCCGGACTCGGCTACTCGGAGATCACCACCGATGCGGGCTCGCCGCGCGCGCTGTCCGGGGCCACCCAGACATAAAGGGCGCCGGGCTCCGCCACGTCCCGCATCTCGATGTTCCAGAATGCCAGCTCGTCCGCGCCCAGCCTGAAGTCGACCCGCTGGCTTTCCCCGGGGGCGAGATGCACCCGCCTGAAGCCCTTCAGCTCCCTGACGGGCCGCGCCACGCTCGTCCCGCGCAGGCGAATGTAAAGCTGCGCCGTCTCGGTCCCCTCGCGGGCGCCGGTGTTGCGGACATCGGCGCTGACGGTCAATCCCGACAGCCCCTGGTTGAGGGCCCTGGCGCTCAGGCTCGGCGCGCTCACGCGTGGCGCGGAATAGCTGAAGGTCGTGTAGGAGAGCCCGTAGCCGAAGGGGTATAGGGGTGTGTTCGCCTCGTTGATGTAGCCCGTGACATAATAGGGGTCGGCCTTCGTGGCCCCGAGCCCGATGGGGTCGACCCTGGGCCTGCCCGTGTTGAGGGAGTCGTAGTAGATCGGCACCTGACCGACCGAGCGGGGCACCGAGACCGTGAGGCGCCCCGAGGGGTTGGAATCGCCGAAGAGCGTGCCCACCAGGGCGGGACCGGCCTGGAGGCCCGGATGCCAGGCCATGAGGATTGCCGGGACGTGCTGCTTCGCCCAGGTGATGGCCAGCGGCCGCCCGCTGAATACCACGAGAACAACCGGCCTGCCCGTGGCCACGACCGCCTCAAGCAGGCTCTCCTGGTTTCCCGGGAGGTCGAGGGTGGAGCGGGCCGAAGCCTCGCCCGAGCTGTTGCGGCCCTCGCCGAGCGCCAGGACGACAAGGTCCGCGCTCTCAGCCGCCTTCAGGGCCGCGGCAAACCCGGAGTCGGATGCGCTGTCGGTGTCCGTGCCCTTGGAGATTGAAAGGAGCAATCCGTCGAGTTTCGCGCGTTCCGAAAAGGCGCGCCCCAGGGTCACGACATCGTCCGGTTTCCCCTGGCCCGACCAGCATCCCAGCATGTCCTGCGCGCTGTCAACGAGCGGCCCTATGAGCGCTATCTTCCTCCCGGCGGCGGGCGCCAGGGGAAGCAGCGGCGAGGCTCCGACGCTCCGATTCTCGAGGAGGACGAACGATTCCTCCGCGGCGCGAAGGGCCAGCTCCCTGCTTTCCGGGACGTCGGCGGGGTTCATGTCCCCGGGGTCGGCGACATAGGGGCGTTCGAAGAGCCCCAGGGCAGCCTTGACCCGAAGCACCCTGCGCACCGCGTCGTCCAGGCGCGCCATCGGCACGGCCCCGGACTTCACGAGCGCCGGAAGTTGGGGCAGGTAAAGGCTGCTCTGCATGTCCATGTCTACCCCGGCCAGGAAGCTCTTGCGCGCGGCGTCCGCCTCGCTGTCGGCGATGCCGTGGAGCATGATCTCGCGCACCGCAGTCCAATCGCTGACAACGAACCCGGAGAAGCCCCACTCGCCCTTCAAGACCTGGCTGAGCGTGAAGGCGTTGGCGCTCGAGGGCACTCCGTCGAGTGCGTTGAAGGCGGACATGATCGTGCCGGCACCCCCTTCGACCGCCGCATGGAAGGGCGGCAGATAGACGCCGCGGAGCGTCCGCTCCGAGATCTCCGTCGTGTTGTAGTCGCGGCCGCCCTCGGCGGCTCCGTAGCCGACGAAATGTTTTGCGCACGCCAGGATCGACGAGGGATCGTCCAGGCGCGCTCCCTGGTAGCCCCGCACATAAGCGCGGGCGAAGGCGGCGCCCAGATAGGGATCCTCGCCGGCGCCCTCGGCGATCCGCCCCCACCGCGGGTCGCGAGCGATGTCGACCATCGGCGAGAATGTCCAGCGGACGCCCTGGCGGGAGGCCTCGGCCGCAGCCAGCCGGGCCGTGCTCTCGACCAGTTCGGGATCCCAGCTCGCCGAGAGCCCCAGGGGAATCGGGAAGACCGTCCGGAATCCGTGGATCACATCCAGCCCGAAAAGGATCGGTATGTGCAGGCGCGACCCCTCGATCGCCCGCTTCTGGTAGGCGTTCGTGTCACGCGCCGTCACGGCGTTGAAGAGGCTGCCAACATAGCCCTCCGCGACCAGGTCGCCCCCTCCGGAGGCGGCCTGCTTGGGCCCGGTCAGCAAGCCGACTGAAAGCTGGTTCAGCTGGCCGGCCTTCTCCTCTAGGGTCATCTGCCCAATGAGCGCGTCGGCGCGGGCCGCCTGGGCGGGGGAGGCGATTTCGGCGCCGTGCGCCGGATTCGCGCCAGACGGCGCGATCAGCAGAAGCAGGCTTAGAAACGGCGCGCGGTAGGGGGGGTGTTTCATCTCGGTGGTCCTCGGTGAATTGGGCTGAACCCGAGCCCGCAAGGCAACCGGCAAAAGCAACCCGTCGGCCGGAGACCCGGCACGTCGGCAAGGGGACGGTCCCCGGCCCGATCCCGGCTCAATTGCAGCCGCATCCGGCGCCACCGACCCCTCGGCCCCCGGAGGCGGCCTCGCGCGACGAGTAGACATGCTCGGCCATGGCCGTGGCCAGGGGGTCGCGGTTGGGATCCATCGACGGGTCGGCGAGAATCCCCCGCTCCCACGGTTTCACGCGGACCGCATCGGCGGTCGAGCAGCCCGAGACGCCGGCGGCCACAAGGGCCAAGAGGATGAGTGATCGCGCGTACCTGCTCATGGGGCTTTCTCGGAGAGGAGCGTCTCGATTTCCGCGCGGAGCGCCAGCTCAGTCGGCCGACCGTGGAAGCCGGGATGCATGAAGCGCACGCGGCCCTTGCGGTCGATAAGGTAGCTGGTCGGCATGGAAGGCACCTGCACTTCCCGGACTAGCTTCTGCCCCCTGTCCAGCTCGACGAGGAATGCCGGCTCGAACCGCCTGACGAACGCTTCAAAGGCCGAGGCATCCTCGTCCACGCTCACGGCCACGATCACGAGGCCACGCTGGGAAAACTCCGAGTCCAGGCGGCCGTACACGGGGAAGGATGCCTTGCAGGGCGCGCACCAGGAGGCCCAGAAATCGACGAGCACCACCCTGCCCTCGGTCGCGGGCGGTGCCCGCCCCGACAGCTCGGCGGCAGCCAGGGGCGGGAAGCTGTCGCCGACGCCGATTGGCGCACGGGCGGCGGCGGGTTCCGCGCCTGCAACGCCGAGGGCGAGCAGAAGAAAGCCGATCCCGGCCAGCGGGCGGCCGTGGCCGCGGGATCCCCGGGGACGCCGGTCGGGGGGGGATGGATTTTCGGCAGAGCGCATGGGCTACCAGGAGACTTTTGCCCCCGCCGTGAATATGTTCGCGCTCGGATAGGCGCTTTGCGGCGTGACCCCGTCGCGCCCCCGCATCGCGTACCTGTCATAGGCAAAGTCCAGCTGGAGCCAGTCGCGCGGCCTCCAGGTGCCTTTCACGCCGCAGGTCGCCGTGGAGAGCGACGAGAGGCGATAGTCCGAGGAATACGCCGGTCCCGCGGCATTCGGCACAGCGGTCGGCACGACGCCCGCCGAATCCAAGTCGTAATAGTAGAAATCCGCCGCGCTCTGCTCATAGAACCTGACATCGGGCCCCAGCGTAACCTGCCGCCCAAGCTTCTCGATCCAGCGCAGCTCGGCCGTGTTGGCCGAGATCCCGTACGTGTCCCGGAAGAACCGGCAGCTCCCCTCGAGGGCCCCGCCAGCCACTGGGTAGGCTCTGTTGATCGACGCATACACGATGCCCATGTTGTGCTCGCTCGGCCGGTTCTCGGCGAAGACGAGCGGAAAGGACGAGCCGGGCACAACCTCAACGTCCTTCTCCACGAGCTTGTACTGGTCGCTTAGGTAGCCCGTCTCGCGGCCCCAAGTGAAATTCAGCGTCACGGTGGTTCGGGCGCCCAGGAGCTGGTTCACGCCGATGATCGCGTTCAATGCGTGCCTTCCGACATAACGGTGCTCCGGATCGTAGAAGGTCTCGACGCTGTCGTCGTGGCCCGCGATTCCGGCCAGCAGCTCCGTGTTCTTCTGGTTGAAGTCCGAGAGCGAGTTCAGCGACCAGCCGCTCGAGACATAATCGTGCTCGCGGCTCTCCGCGAATCCCGCGGCTAGGTTGATCCTGCCAAACTGGCGGGACAGGTCCGCCTCCCAAGCCTTCCGGTGGTCGCCCAGGTGCGCCAAGGGAACCTGGCTTGAGCCCGCCGGAGCGGGCAATCCCGTCGGCGTGGCGCCCGCGATTGCATCCGTCACGGCCGTGAGCACGAGCTGCGTGGCGTCGCCGAGATCCTGGGTGGCGGCCACGCCCTGCGTCTGGACTCCGACCCTGCCTCCGGCCTCGGCATAATCCTCGTACTTGTAGGCTATCGAATCCTCGGCCCGGGCGGCGGGCCGCGGGGAGGCAAGGAGCATCATCAGCGCGAGCGGAATCGCCGCCGATCTTTCGGGAGTCTCGATGCGCCTTCTGGGGATCGCTTCAGGACCGCTCCCCGAGACGCGGGTTCCATCGGTGCGGAGGGAAGTCGTCACACAGCGGGGAGCCCGGCGCTTATGCCGATTCGGTCGTGCTTGGTGCCATGCCCAAGAAATGTCCATCCGCCCGTTCGTTGCCGAGGCCAAACGCATTGCGGGCGAAGGGGCCGGTCGACCGATCGGGCATCGAGCGGAAATTGCCGACGGCCCCGTCGACCCGAAAAATGACAGCTCCCCGGAGCAGCCGGCGAAGCTCGATAGGAGCCACGCCAGCCGCCCCGCTGGCAATCAGCCGCAGGCTTCGCAGTGGAGCGGCGCCATATCGCGCTGCGTAAGGTTTACTGTCTCAAGCCGCTCGAGCCGGGCGGCGAAGCAGCGGGGGCAGCCGGAGAACTGCTCCAGGGCCCATGTGTCGGCAAAAACCCGGCCGCGGCCCAGCGCGAGGGCGCCACGCTGGGCCGCTTCCAGCGTCGCGAGGGTCGGCGCAACGAACTCGCCCGATTCACGGAGTCGCTCCATCGCGCCGTTGCCAGGGCGGGTTGGTATCAGCGCCACGGCGCTCGCTCCGCACCCAAACGCAAACTCGGCAGATTTCACCGCCCATTCCACACCCGACCGCTCGTCAAGGAAAGGCGGATTCACCAGGATGAACGCGCGCAGCGCGATCTGCTCGGTTGCGAGGAATTCTGCGGCCCGCGCGAACTGCGCCAGGTCGAACTTCTTGTTCAGCTTTTCCAGTACCGCCGGGTGCGCCGTTTCGAGCCCCAAGGCAACCTCAAGCGATCCAGAAAGAAGATCTCGCAGCACTCGGGCGCGGTCGCCTACGAGAAGCGGATGCGATTCCACCACCACATGGCGTGCGAAGGCGATCCGCCTGGCGACCGGCGCGTAGTCGGCAGGAGGTATCGCCGCGGGATCGAAGAAGCTACCGCTGTTGTAGAGCTTCACCTGCGTCGGGAGGGCACCTGAGTCCGACCACGTCCGAACCGCAAACTCCACCTGCCGTGGAATCGCCCCCAGAGGGACGGAGTCGCGGGTGGTGTCCTTCCACAGGTCGCACATAAGGCAGCGCCATGGACACTCGCGGTTGGTCAACAGCACGACGCCGGAACCGGCGACGGCGCCTGACGCCAAGCGCTCCCGTTCAAGGAGGACGCCATGGGGCGTGTTCGGATCGGGTTCGGAGAGCCGTGGCGGACGCTGCGCGAGAATCCAGGCAGTGCGGCCCCGCGTTGGGTACGCCGAAATCATGCCCGTCACTGATAGGCCGAGAGATACTGCTGGCGGTAGTTGGACTCCAGCGTGCCCAGCCTGCGGCGAAGTTGCTCGACGGGCATCGCCCCGTGCTGGAAGCGGCGCTTTGTGAAAACGGGCATGTCGACACCGAAAAGCGCCTTGATGCCGCGCCGGGCAACCTCACCCTTGAGCGAGTAGAGCCGGTCGACCGACATATTGCTGAGAGTTGTGAACGGGATGGCCTCGGCAACGGAAATGACGGCAGGCCGCGTGAAGGGGCTGAAGCCCTCAAACCCAAAATGCCGCGCGGGTGCGTAGGTGCGCGCGTAGCTTCGGCTGAGTCCGCCGCTGTAGGTGAGCGAGTGCTTGATCCGGCCGACCCCCCAGCCCTCCTGGTAAAGCATCAGGTTGTTGACGACGCTGCGGATCGTCAGCTCGGGATTCTCCTCGATCGGATAGTCCTTGAGGTTTTCATCGCCGCCGTCGCCGTCGACCAGGACCCTCCACTCCGGATAGCGGGCGCGGATGCCGCGGCAGAGGGCAAGCCCCATCGATGCGCATTCGACATCGAGCGGTTTGTAATCCTCGAGGATGCGCAGCGTCTCCGCAGCGTCGAGCGACGCAGGGTCGGCCTCGATCGTCTCGAGAAAGAGGCCGAGGTCGAGCCGGTCCAGAAATTCGCGCGCCTGGCGCAGATCGGGGCCGTCGCCGAAGTTCAGGGTGAACGCCTTGAGCCGCGCCAGGTTGAGGCCGAGCCTGCGCATCACGTGGTAGACGGTGAGAAAAACGGCGCCGCTGTCGACTCCGCCCGAGAAGCAAACGCCGACCGGCTCGCTCTCCGGCAGGCCGCCGAGCCATTTCGCCGTCTCGCCCGCAAGAGCGCCGATGTAGCTGCGGCCGATCTCATCGAGGTCGGCCGGGAGGGCATTGCGCACGGGTGTAAAGAAGCGCGTGTAGGTGGGATCGGGGTCGGGGCAGCCGACGAGCTGCAGCTCGACCACGTAGTGCGCCGGCACCATCCGCGTGTAGCTGGGGTGAAACTGCCGCTCCAACCCCTCGCTCCTCAGGTAGCTGTGGATCGCGTCGATCCGATCGGAAACGATGAGCGCCGGGCCCTCGCGACGCTTGGCGAGAAAGTACCGCATCGGCCGGTCGAGCGAACGCGCCATCCGCACGCGCTTGCCCTCCCGCGCCACGAGCGCGAAGGAACCGTCGATTTCACGGACCGCGTCCGCCGAGCCGTGCAGGACGCACGCGCGGGCCTCCTCGATCGTCATGTTGCCCAGTCGATGGGTTGCCGGATCGATGAGATCGACCAGCTGTTCGATATATGCGTCCATGGAATGAGGGATGAGTTGGGGAGGATAACCGGTGCCGCCGGATTGGATCGCGATGCAGAAAACCCAGGTGGCTGACTGAGATTGCAACGAAGATGCCCGCGGCGCGGAAGGCAATGCGAAACGACCTGGGAGCCGCGGGAGCTCCAAGGGGTCCAGTGACCCGCCCCGCGCTAGGGGCATTTCGCCCCTTTTCCGTTACGTGTCCGGCAGTCGCCCGCAATCTCAGCAGCGATTGACCCCACTCGCGCGCCCTTCTCCGCTCGGCCCCAATCAGTTCCGACGCACACCGCTTGCCCGCTCGCTCATCACGCCATGAAACCGTCCTCTCTCTCGTGCGCATCATCGTCACCCCCTGACGCAGAAAAGCGCCGACGAATGAAAGTTGTGATACGGGATTCCTTTTATTAACGACTGGGGCATGTCCAAGCGCCTCATCTGGGTGAGCGGCGGTCTACTGGCGTTTGCTATCGTCACGGGCGCCTTTTGGCTTCGCCGTCAGTCGACGACCACCGCCGGATTCACCCAGCTGATGAATCGCGGCAACGGCCTGCTGGATAAGGGCGACGCTGCCGCGGCGATCGACGTTTACACCCAGGCGCTCCGGCTTTCGCCAGAGAGCACGGATGTCCGGCTCAACCTGGCCAACGCCTATCTGCTTGCCGACCGGCCGGATGACGCCGTGCCGATGTGCCGGCAGACGCTTGAGCTCGATTCCAACAGCGCGGCAGCGTATTACCTGCTGGGCTGCGCGCTCCTCAGAAAGAACCAGGCCGAGCTTGCCGCGGAGGCGTTGCAGCAGTCCTGGAAGATCGACCCCGCGGTGCCGGCGCTCGATTTCCAGATGGGCATGGCGCAGGAGGAGCTGGGGCAGATCCCGGACGGGATCCGCGACTTCGAGAGCGTGATCCGGGCCGTGCCGGACCATCCGTCGGCCCATTTCCAATTGAGCCAGCTATTTCGGCGGGCCGGCCGACCCGAGGACGCGGCGCGCGAATTGGAGGAGCACCAGAGAATCATGGCCCGCTCCTCCAGCCCGGTCATCACCGTTGCCGCGCTCGAACGCTGCAAGTACACGCTGCCGCTGTCTCCGTTCGTCCTGAGCCAACCGGATACCCACGGGATTCCGGTCCGATTCTTTGAGGAGACCGTCGCGGCATTTGGCGCGCTGGCGGATGATTGCCGCGGCCCGCTTGCCGTCATTGATTATGATCGCGACGGGCGCCCGAGCATCTTCGCCCGGGAGAAGAACGGCGGTTTTGTCCTGCTCGACAACCGCGGCGGGCATTTCTCGGCGCTCGGCCGGCCGCTGCGCGCGCCCGCCGGGACCGGGTACCGCGTCGCGCTGACCGGAGACCTGGACAACGACGGCTTCGACGACGTGGTCGTGCTCGGCGAGAAGGATTCCCGCGTGTTCAAGTTCTACGAGCACGGTCGGATCCGCGACG
Organism: uncultured Opitutaceae bacterium; assembly: GCA_964574435.1. Lineage (GTDB taxonomy): Bacteria > Verrucomicrobiota > Verrucomicrobiia > Opitutales > Opitutaceae > Palsa-1447. The sequence goes on along the minus strand of CAZNNO010000019.1, from coordinate 2,901 downwards.
CCACTCGCGCCGCGGGGCTCGAAGGGTTGAAGGCGAGCTCCGGACTATTGGCCGACCTCGATTTCACCGGCAACCTGGACTTGCTCGTGGTGCAGCCGGGAGGAGGCGGCCTCGGCCTGTACCGAAATCTCGGCAACTTCTTCTTCGACGGCACCTGGAGCGACTCAGGGCTCCCGAAGGCGTTTCCGGGCGCCAGGCAGGTGATCACGGATGACTGGAATAGCGATGGCCTTCCGGGAGTGTTCATCGCACGCGCGGACGCTCCGCCCGTGTTTTATGCGAAGGGGCGAGCCGCGGCGTTCCTGGAAAGCAATCTGACCCAGGGGTGGCCCGCTGGGGCGGTGATGGCCACGGGCGACCTGGCCAACGACCTCCGCTCGGAGGCGGTCATCGCCACGGCCGACACGCTCGAAATCGTCGGGCGCGACAAAGGCCGGAGGTTGAGCCTGCCGCTGCATGGTTTTCATGCCTCGGGCTTGATGCTAGCGGATTACGACAACGACGGCTGGCTCGACATTTTGGCCTACGGCAGCGACGGTCTGCGGGTCTGGCGAAACGCTGGCCATGCCGGCTTCACCGACGTGACGACGGAACTCGGGCTCGACCACGTTGGCCCGGTTGACGGGATGGTCGCCGCCGACTTCGGCGGCAGCGGGGGAATCGACCTGGTGACGAGCTCGGACGGCGGGCTGCGTTTCTGGCGGAACAAGGGCGGCAGTCAGAACCTTCTGTTGAGACTACGCCTCGTCGGCAACCGCTCCAACTCCACGTCGCTGGGGGTGCGCGTCGAAGTGCTGGCGGGCAATTGGCGCACCAGCCGGACAGTCCGGAGGATTCCGCTGGAAATCGGGGTCGGCCAGCACAGCCAGCTCGACGCGCTCAAGGTGCACTGGTTCGACCTCTCCACGGCAAAGGTCGACGTGCCGGTCGGGCGCGATGTGTACACGGTGGCGGAGCCGACGCTCCCGAGCGGATCCTGCCCGTACCTGTACGCATGGGACGGACAGGGCTTCAAGTTCGTGACGGACATCCTCGGCGCCGCGCCATTGGGGCTGCCGCAGAACAAGCAACGTTACGTGCCGTCTGACTCGGAGGAGCTGCTGGCGCTCGGCGACGAAACGAGGCTGCCGCCGCGGAACGGCGCCTATGAGATCCGCATCACTGACGAGTTGCGCGAAGTGCTCTACCTGGACGAAGCCCGGCTCATTGCCGTGGACCATCCGCGCGGCACGGTCGTTTACTCAACGAGCAAAATGCGCGCCGCCCCGCCGTTCCCCGCACCCGAGCTCTGGACGCTGCGTCCGCTCGCCACGCCCCGGCACGCGGTGCGCAGCGACGGCCTCGATGTCACGGATGCGCTGGCCCGGGTCGACAACCAGATGGTGTCCCCGGTGCGGCTGCGACGGCCACAGCTGCGCGGGCTCGCCGAGCCGTTCTCGGTCACGCTCGATTTCGGTCCGCTGCCGGTTACCCGTCCGTTGGTGCTGGCGCTGACGGGCTGGCTCCATTTCGGCGGCGGCATGGCAAACATCGCCGCGTCACTGGATCCGACGCTGCCATTCCCGTTCCCCGTGCTCGAGGCGGAGCTCGCCGACGGAACATGGCAGAGGGTGGACACCGAGGTCGGGACGCCCGCTGGCAAGACCAAGACTATTCTCGTTGATCTGGAGGACAAACTGCCCGCCGGGACGCACCGGCTCAGGCTCTCAACGGCCTTCGAGATCTACTGGGATTGCGCGCTGCTGTGCGAGAAGGCCAGGGCGGCGGGCACTCGCGACTACGACCTGCGACCTGAACGCTCCGATCTGCACTGGCATGGCTACAGCCGTTACGCCGACCTGCCGCCGTCACTTCCCCTGACGCCAATCTACGCGGAAGCCTCGCCGGCGCCACCCTGGGACCGGACGCCAGCAGGCTGGTTCACCCGTTACGGCTCGGTGGGGAATCTCGTGGAACAGCGCGACGACCGGCTGGTGCTGCTCGACGGCGGCGACGAGTTGGCTTTGTCGTTCGATGCCGCCCGGCTTCCGCCGCCGGCTCCGGGCATGACGCGCGACTTTTTCCTTCACGTGGTCGGATGGGACAAGGACGCCGACTTCCATGTGGGCAAGGGCTGGCAGCTCGAGCCGTTGCCATTCCAGGGGATGGACGACCAAGCCTACGGGAGCGAGCCGAGGCCCAGCCGTATCGATGATTCCTGGATCAAGGCGTCCAACACCCGCTGGGTCGGCCCGGTCGTTGTCAGCCCGGGCGGCGTGGTGCGCCAGACTCCCTGAATCACCATGAAAGGCTCGAAGTACCCCGCCGGCCTTGTCCGGGTGCGGCATGGATTTCAATCTCCTGCCATGCTGGCCGGAGCGCTGGCGCTGCTCGGCTTCTGCGGCTTCGGGATTCGGTCCATGGCCGATCCGTCCCCGCAAGGCGCAGGCAGCATCGAGGAGCGGCCGCTCGCGCCGCGACCAGGGCCAAGGGCCAAAACGCTCTTCACGGTCGTTCCCCCCGAGGACAGCGGAATTCGCACTGAGAACAGCTACGACGACCCGGACATATGGGGCCGTCTTTCGCGCGAGTTCGATCTCGGCGCGGTCGGCACCGGGGTGGCAATCGGCGACTATGACAACGACGGCCGTCCGGACATCTTTGTCGTCAGCAAGACGGGGAGCTGCCGACTCTTTCGCAACCTCGGCAATTGGAAGTTCGAGGACGTCACGGAGAGGGCCGGAGTCGGCGACCACGGCGCGGCCGCCCGGATCTGGAAGCAGGGTGCGACCTTCGTCGACATAAACAATGACGGGCTCCTGGACATCTACGTCTGCAGGTTCAACGCGCCGAACCTGCTCTACATAAACCAGGGCGACGGCACGTTCAAGGAGGAGGCGCATGCGTACGGGCTCGACGTGA
>CAZNNO010000018.1:0-58729 GCA_964574435.1 uncultured Opitutaceae bacterium | reverse complement strand
CTGGTGCCGGGCGCGCGGAATGGAGTATATGGTCCACCTGAACCACGAGGAGCTTATGATCAACCTCAGCCTCGGCGAGGACCTCGTGCGCAACGAGGGATCGTTCTTCCGCGCCATGCGGTACGTCGGGGTGCCTGGGGTGGACAACCTGAACCAGATCGGGCCTGGGATCGTCGCCGACTTCCCGAAGCTTGCGGCCTCGGCGGCGCACGTGTTCGGCCGTCCGCAAGTCTGGAACGAGGAGGGAGGGGGCCTTCTCCAAGACGGCAAGTTCGTGGCCGACTACAACTTCGTCCGAGGAATGAACTTCCTGCAGATAAGGGGTCTGGACGAAGGAGGCGGCTCGACGCCGCTGCTGCTGAACCCCGCCGCCGCGGCCGCATGGTACGTTAACCGGGCGAGCTATCTCCTCGCGATCGGCCGGCCGGCGGCCCAGGTAGCCCTCTATCACCCGACCGACAGCATGTGGCTTGGCGACAAGGAGGCGGACGACGTGACGGTGAAGCTCGTCACGGAACTCATGGAGCACCAGATAGACTTTGACCACATCGACCTGGACGGGCTGGCCTCGGTCGTCACGCTCGGGGCGGGGGGCCTTACGAACCTGAGCGGGCAGGTCTATCGCGCCGTCATCGTCCCAACGTCGACATCGATCGACGTGAGGGTCCTGGAGAGGCTTCGGGCCTTCGCTGCGGAGGGCGGCAGAGTCATCTTTATTGGCCGCACCCCCTCGCTCGTGATTGGCCGGACGTACCTTAACCCGCAGGGGGGCGCCCCGGACCTCTCGTTCGCGACGCTCGAGCCCACGCCGGACCTGACCGAGCGCGTGATCGAAGCGCTCCCGGCGCCGGATGTGAAGCTCGATAGCGGCTGCCCGCCGCTCAAGTATATCCATCGCAAGCTTGGCGACGGAGACGTCTATTTCTTCTTCAACGAGTCCCAGGTGGCGCAGTCGCGCGTTGCGACGCTTGAGGGCCGCGGCGACGTTCAGGTTTGGGATGCGACCCGCGGGACGATCCACCCGCTGGCGGGTGTCCCTGCGGCGGCAGGGCGCGCCGAGGTCCCGCTCGATCTCGGCCCGCAGGAATCCCGCTTCATTGTAATCGGGCCCGCCCCGCTGGGCATGGCCGCCGCATTCCCGACGCCGTCCTGCACGACGATTGCCGCACCGACGTCCGATTGGACGGTGACATTGGGCGAAAAGCGCCTGACCACACCGCTCAGGTCCTGGGACGACCTCGGCCTCGGCCGCCCGGCCGAAGCAGCAACGTACCGCAACGAGATCGAGGTTCCCGATAGCCTGCCCACGGGCAAAAGGCTCTATCTCGACCTCGGCGCGGTGCAGGAGTTCGCAAGCGTCACGCTCAACGGGAGGAGCCTTGAGGCGCGCGCATGGCCGCCGTATCGCTGGGACGTGTCCAATCTGGTCAGGAGCGGCGCCAATCAACTGGAGATCCGCGTGCAGGTGCCTCCGCCCGTCAAGCGGCACGCCTACCTTGGCGTCCGGCGCGCGGGCACCCCCGCGGCAGGCCCGCGCGGATTCTTCCCAACAGGAGTGCCGGGCGGCCTGGGGGGCGATTTTCCCCCGGGGACCGGAGCATCGTGGGCGCCGCGAATCCCACCGGGCCAAGGCCTCGCGCCGCCCGAGGCGCCGGAACTGCCCCCCGCTCCCGCCGGCCTCCTTGGCCCGGTGAGGCTCGTGGCGCAATGATGCGCGGGAGCCCGCCCTTTCCCCCCCTTCACCAGGAATCATGTCCAACCTTCGCGCACCCGGATTTGTCCTCCTTCTGCTTGCCTCGGCATCCCTGGCCGCGGCCGCGCCGCACACCCGGTACGTCATCAGCGAGCGGGGCGCCGTAGGCGACGGCTCCACTGTGAACACGAGGGCCATCCAGTCGGCCATCGACGCCTGCTCAGCGGGGGGAGGAGGCGTCCTGGTCGTCCCACGCGGTGTCTTCCTGAGCGGGGCGCTCTATTTCAGGCCGGGCGTGGACCTCCTTGTCGAGAAGGACGGCGTCCTTAAGAGCACCACGTCGATGGCCGACTTTCCCCCAATTTACACCCGCTGGGAGGGGATTGAGCGCTACTGGACGTCCGCGTTCCTGAACTTTGTCGGCATGAGGGACGTGATCGTAAGCGGGGAGGGGACGATCGACGGATCGGGCGACGCGTGGTGCGGATTCGGAAAGAAGCCCCGGCCAACGTGGCCCCCGACTCCGACCGCCTCGCCGGGGCCGCCACCCAGGCCCGAGGACGTCTACCCGGCCCCGTTGCCGACGACGGCCGCGGTGAGCTTTGCCGCCGACGCCGGCCACTTGCCCCCGGTCAACGCGGCCGGCATCCGCCTTCCGCTCGGCGGCAGCCACCTGAGCCCGCCCCGCGCTCTCGTCTTCCAGAACTGCGCGGGTGTTCGGGTCTCCGGCCTGATGCTGAGGAACAATGCCCGGTGGGGCTTCGTCTTCATCTATTGCAAGGATGTCATCGCGGAAAGGCTCACGGTCCGCGCGGAGCACTACATCCCGAGCTCCGACGGGATCGATGTCGATTCGTGCCAGCACGTGCTCATCGCCGGCTGCGACATCGACTGCAACGACGACTGCATATCGATCAAATCAGGGAAGGACGAGGACGGCCGCCGCGTCAATGTCCCCTGCGAAGACATAACGATCGAGAGGACGCGCTTCGGCTATGGCCAGGGCGGGGCGTCCATGGGAAGCGAGACCTCCGGGGGCATCCGCCGGGTCGAGGTGAGGGACTGCCTCGCGGAGGACGGCAACTGGGCGCCCATCCGCATCAAGTCGCAACCGAGCAGGGGAGGGTTTGTCGAGGACGTCACCTACCGCAACATCGAGCTAAGGGGCGTGCTCAGGGCGTTCGAATTCGACATGGCCTGGTACATGCGCATCAACAACCCGGCCGCGGCCCGAATGCCGACGGCCATGCACCGCATAAGGCTCATCCACGTGCACGGCACCGCGCGCGCGGCGGGCATCATCCACGGCGTCCCCGAGCGCCCCATCGAGGATGTCTCATTTGCGAACTGCGCCGTCTCGGCCGACACCGGGCTCGATATCGAGCACGCGGGAAGGATCGACACCTCGGGCTTAGCCCTGACGGTGAAGCAGGGCGTCCCCATTGCCGGTCCGTGAACGGCCTACGGGACGAGTCCCGGGAGGGTCTGCGCCGGGCCGCGGAAGGACTGCGGCGGGCGCTCGCCGAGCCCGGACCTGATCTCGGCCGCATGCGACTCGATCCGCACCGACGTCGCTGTGAGACCGGAGCGCGACGCCGTCAGGGTGACCACTCCCGGGGAAAGGGTCGACCGCAGGGCGACGCGGTTGATCCCGCACTCGGTGCTTAGGTAGAGGTTGTTCGTCGAGTTGAGCATGCGGCTGTTGACGCCGCCGCGCCAGACCGCGGGGCCTTCGACCGTGAAGTCCACGCGCGCTTCGTCCGTTGGGCACCGACTGCCCTGCGCGTCGACGGTCTCGAAATCCACAAGGGCCACATCCGAACCATCGGCCTGGAGGCCGTCGGGCCCGGTGTGGACGGTGAGCCTCAGGGCCGTGGGCTCGCCCGCGCTCCTTAGCTTCTCCTGGGCGACGATGCTGCCTGCCCTTGTCGCCACCGCCCTGAGCGTCCCCGGGGCGAACGCGACGCCCGGGAATGCGTAGACATAGCCCGTGTCGCCCAGGTCGTTCCCGTTGAACGAATCGACAAAGCCCGCCGGCCTCGCCGAAACGCCGAGGGACTTGCCGTTGAGGAACAGCTCGACCTGGTCGCAGAGCGTAGCGGCCACGTAGACGGTCTTCACGGTGCCTTTTGGATAGGTCCAGTGCCCGATGATGTGCAGGTCGGGCTTCGCGGACTGCATCACGCGCGAGACGAAGAAGAGCTCCTTCGGCAGGCGCACGCCGTCCACCTTGCCGCTCACGCGAAGCACCTCGCTTGCGTCCTGGCGTCCGTCGGCGTCGGAGTCAGACCAGTAGATGCTGGCGTAGGCGGACCACTTCGAGTGCGCGGGGTCGGGGTTGTCGATCCGGTTTCGCACATAGCTCGCGTAGCGCGCCGCAGCAGCGAGGCAGAACGTCTCGGAGTTCCAGTGGTAGGTGTCGCCGCCTGGGCCGGGGCGGCCATCGACCCTGGGGACGATATGGGGCTTGAAGCCGAAGCTGGGTGGCGAGGCGTCGTCCCATATCCCGCGAGGAGCCTCGTCGCGGAAGTCCTCGGTCTCGACGAGGGGCGCCCGGTCGCGGCGCGCGATGCTGTAGCCGCGGAAAATGTCATCGCCGGCGACCCGGTCGGTCTGGGGGGCCTGGCCGACCATGACCCCGTAGTATTCGCAGTAGGGCGTGAGGGCCTTGTTTGAGTCCGCAAGGTCGTTGTCGCGTGTCCCCATGACCCGTCCGCCGTTGGGGTCCCACTGCTTCCTCAGGGTGACCATCTGCGCCATCTCTTCCGGCGTCACGATGGTATTGCCGGCCTCCCAGAAAAAGATGCTCGGGCTGTTTCGGAGGAGGATCATGGAGTCGCGCATCACCTCGACCCGCTGGTCCCACTGCCGGCCCGTGACCAGCCGCTCCTTGTCGCCCGCTGGGCACACTTCGACGATCCCGTACGCGTCGCATGCCTCGACGTCGGCGGGCTGCGGCGACACGTGCATCCAGCGCACGTAGTTGGCGTTGCTTGCCCTAATGAGCGCGGCGCTGAAGCCGTGCATCCAGTCGGGATAGGCTCCGCCGAGGCCCGGCCAGTCGTCGGCCGAGCGCTGCGCGTAGCCGGTGAGCCACAGGAAGCGGCCGTTCAGCCAGACCCCCCCCGTACCCGCCCCGCCCCTGAATGCGGTCTGCCGGAAGCCGGTGCGCGTCCGGCACACGTCGGCCACCTGGCCGTTCACGGACAGGATGGAATAGACGCTGTAGAGGTAGGGGTCGTCGACATCCCAGAACCGGGCGCCCTCGAGCTGGCCCGAAGCCGTGAAGGTCTCAGTCTGGCCATCGACCAGGTCGGACGTGTTGCCTTCCAGGCGCGCCCGCACGACCCCGTCCGCGTCCACGATGATAGCCGAAAGCGAAATGGAGGCGTAGTCGCCGGACTCGTTTGTGACCTCGGAATCCACCCTCACATCCGCAGCCCTCTTCTGCACGTCGATCGCCAGCGGATAGACATAAACGCCCGAGGTATGGAGGTTCTCGTAGAGGGGCAGCGTCTGGTGGATCCTGCCCGTAACGATCAGGCGCGCGTCGCGGTTGATGCCACCGAAGTTGGGGTTGAAGTCCTTGGCGTTCCATTCAAACGGGGTGCCGGTGGCCTCCTCCTTGTAGTCAGGGCTGTTGTCGACCTTTACCGCGAGAAGATTGTCCTGGCCTCGAAAGCGGGCAAACCGGGTGATATCGAGGCCAACCGCCGTTATGCCGTTTTCGTAAGTACCTATTTTCTGACCATTTAGGAAGAATCGGCCGGCCTGCCTCATGCCGTCGAACACAAGGAAGACCTTCTGGCCGTCGGCGCTTGCGGGCAGTTTGAAGTGCTTTCGGTACCAGCCGATGCCGAGCATCCTCTCACTCTGGTCGCCGCCGCTGTGGCTGATGAACGCGCGGTAGGTGTCGGTCTCATTCCACGTGTGCGGCAGGCTCACGCGCGACCATGAGGAGTCGTCAAAATCGGCCTTTTCGGCCCCCGTCGCGTCGCCGAATGAGAATCTCCAGTCTGGATTGAAGTTGTAAACCGCCCGCGGGGAGGCGGGCTCGACAAAATGCGCGCCCATGGCCGGAATGGCTGGATCGGCAGGCGCCGCTCCGAGGCTCAAGCCGGCAGCGGCAAGCAATGCCACGGCGGCGGACAGGGGGAGGACTCTTTGGCGGGGGTACATCGGGGAAAGTCTTGCTACTGCCGCCGAGGCGGGATCCGGCGGGCCGGCGGGGGGCCGCATTGCTCGCTCGGCCCACTTGAACGTGGCTTCGGAAAAAGGAGAAGCCCTCAAACTTCTGACAGACCGAGCGGACCGGCGGGCCAAAGCTGCCCTGGCGGCTGTCCGCTCAAGGATTACTGATCCAAATCTCGATTGATAGGCTGAAAATGTTCGGAAGAGCTGGGTTCCAGTCGCCTTGCCTTCGCGACCCAAAGCACGATTCCACGATACCGGCTGCAACAAACACAGCCGTCTCCCTCGGGGGTGATCGACTCCTTCGGCGTCTATCAAGTCATTTAAGAACAACGTCTTATAGACAAACTCATCCGTCGCGCGATTTAAAGGCAGCAAGACCACATTCGGCTCGGGGCTGTCAGGACGGGAGCTTAGCCCTGGGCCGGCTCAAGCACTGGCTTCAGAAATTCTATCGATTGCGGAGGTGATGTAATGAATCGGTGGTCACGCCGGGATGAACATAATCGGTGCTGTGCCGAATATGTTCAGAAGCGCGTCTCCCCGAGATGGGCGGTTCCACCGATTCTCCCCTGTCGGCGTTCACTTCTTCAGTCGATTCATGGCGTGCGCAGAGTTCTCTTTCGGCCTGCAGCCAATGGATTGTCTCGTTGCCGTCCGGCCGACCGGTCTCCTCCCAAATCTGGTGGGCCCGTCGAGCAATGTTCTCGTGAGTGATCGAAGAAGCTGAATTCATATTCCAAAGCCTAACGCGCAATTGGCATTACACAAACGGGGCGCGCCGAAGAGACAGGCTGGAAGGCGGGCGTGGCGGAAGCGACGCCACTCCGGGGGGGCCGTCGGAGGTCAGCATTAGGACCAGTGGGACGCTCAATCTCGTCGACGAGGCCTTGGTTGGGATCAAGCAGGGTGGTAGGCTGTCGCTTGCGGCAGCGCGGGTTGAATCCCCTCTAGGTCGGCCCGTGTATAGGAATCTGTGCCCATGAATTGGATCGCCGCCTTAGGACGAGGCGTGATTTCCTAGTTTGGATGAGAGCCATTCTCTGCCGCCTCGCCATCGCATCCATGGCGACTCGAATACTCTGTTGGAATTCCATTGCTGCGACCCCGGCCAGTTCAGGCGAATCAAGCGAGCGGATCACGATTTCAAGTGGAAGGTTCGTGGTCAGGGGCGGCCAGATCTGGATAAACGGAGCCAATACCCCGTGGCACCATTGGAACGACTTGGGCGGTGATTTCGACCCGAGCTGGTGGGATGCTCACTTTCTGCTGCTCCACGGTCGCGGAATCAATGCCACGAGGATCTGGATCTCTTGCAGCGGGGACGTCGGAATAGATATTGACGAGCATGGGCATGTCTCAGGCGCAACCCCGGCCTACTGGGCCGATCTAGGGCGCCTCCTCGATATCGCCCAGAGACACGACGTGTACGTCCTGGCGACTCTTATGTCGTTCGATAACTTCAAGGCGGGTAATCACAATTTCAGGAGGTGGCGGAAGTGGATCGGGGCGGATGACGCCATAGACTCCTATATCAAGAATTTTCTGCACCCGCTCTTGGAACGCTACCGCCACGCGCCGCGCCTTTGGGCAATCGACCTGATGAACGAACCTGAGTGGGTGTTCGAAAACGCAGAGGACGGAAACATCCCGTGGGAGAGGCTGCAGAGCTATTTTGCTCGCGCCGCCAGCGAGGTGCACCGCGAAGGCGAGATTCTGGTCACGGTCGGCATGGCGACGCCTAAGTACAATAGCGACGTCGCAAGGTCCGCACATGGGAACAAGGTGGGCGACGCATCCCTGCGCGCTGAATTCAGCAATCCCGGCGCGCGGCTGGATTTCTATTCCACGCATTATTACGATTGGTGCGAGCGGCTTTGGGGCAATGCGCTGTATCTGTCGCCGCAGGCGTACGGGCTGCCGGCCGACAAGCCGTCGATAATCGAGGAGTTTCCCGCGCACGGTACCAAGGGCCACACTGTCACGGATGACTACGAGAGCGCATTCCAGAACGGCTGGGAGGGTGCGATGGGTTGGACATCCAACTCGGTGGACGATAACGGCGGGATCGCCCAGCTAGGCGACGCAACGCTTGCGTTCAGGCGACAGCACGCTGTTTTGGTAACTCCTGGGGGAAGCAGATAACGCCTGGCGAGAGGTCGGGGTGGCTGCTGCCGGGATACGGCGTCCAAACCCGCCGGGCCCCCGTATTTTTTTGAAACAGGATTCTGAGGCGAAGCGAGCCATTGAAAACCCCGGTGCAATCCGTATGAAGTCAGGGCCGCCGTGAATGCCCCGCCGACACCCACTTCGCCGCTCCCGACAGTGACCGTCGTCGACGGCGGCCTTCAAGGATTTGGGATTTGGGACCTTCATTGCCACCCGGTCGAGGGTGGCACCTCGTACAAGCGGATGGAAAATCTGGTTTCATTCGCCGATCGCATGGGGGTTGAACGGATGTGCATCTATATGGCATGGCCGTTTCCCAGCACCATCGACTCGACGCCGGACCAGTTCCAGCGGGACAACAATGAGATAATGGCCATTCTGAAGGACTGGGGCTCGCGCGCATTCGGCTTCGTTTACCTGAATCCTCACTACCTAAAGGAGAGCCTTTACGAACTGGAGCGCTGCGTTGCCGACGGCCCGATGGTCGGCGTCAAGCTCTGGGTGGGATGCAAATGCAGCAAACCGGAGCTGGACCCTATCGTGAAGCGTGCCGCCGAGCTGAAGGCACTTATATTCCAGCACTGCTGGATCAAGGCTGGGGGCGGGGATCCCGCTGAGTCGACGCCGCAAGACCTGGTTGATCTTTCATCCCGTCATCCCGGTGTGCCGATGGTCTGCGGCCATACCGGAGGGAACTGGGAACTGGGGATCCGGACAATCAGGACCCGTCGCGAGATCTATTCCGGCCTGGCAGGCTCCGAGCCCACTGCCGGCTTTGTTGAGATGGCTGTCCGGGAGCTTGGAGCGGACCATGTCCTGTACGGCAGCGATGTCGAAGGCCGCAGCTTTGCGTCACAGATCGCAAAGGTGATCGGAGCGGACATATCCCCTGACAAGAAGCGCATGATCCTTCGCGACAATCTGCGGAACCTTCTCCTGCCGATCCTTAGAAGCAAGGGTTTGACAGCCTGATCGGCACAGTGCGCAGGCGCATCGACCCTCGCGCGGCTGTGCCGAGGTCCAAGGTCAAGGCTCGAGCCGATCAGGCGGGTCGCATCAGGGCACGGGCGTTTCCTTGGCGGATCGCCGCGAGCTCCTCCGCGCTCAGCTCGGACTCCTGCAGCTTGAGGCGTGAGGAGTCAAAATAGTAAAACGGAGAGTACGAACCAAAGAGCAACCGGACCGTTCTGACGGATTTGAGGACGTCGCGCACAGCGTCCAGGCCTTCGACCGTCGCCATGTCAAAGCTGACCTGCGGCAGATTGCTCAGGCGGACGAGGAGGACGCGGTTGAAGCCAAAGGCGCGGAAAAAATTCAGGAGCACGACCCTTGCCCTCGGCAAAGTTGGAAGCAGGTCTGCCAAGGGGCCGGGATGGGGCGGAGCAAACATTGCAGTTGGTGGTTGAGTCCTTGGGTCCTCCATTCCAAGTGCGATCTGCACTATCAGGCCGCGGGTTGTGGCCAGTCCCATCAAGCGCGCGAAACGAGGGTCATCGAGGGCGTATCCATGGAAATCGGGATGCAGGCGGATCCCGGGCATGCGATGGACTTCGTGACAGCGCCGCAAGTCTTCCTCCCAGTCCGGGAGTGCGGGATTTACTGTCCCGAATGGGACGATGAGGCCTGTGCCCTCCGCCGCGCAATCATCTGCAAGCCGCGCGTTGACCGCCGAGATATCGCGGTGAAGGAGGGCGTCGAAGCTTCCGGCCCAAGCTTGGGATACGCCCTTCTCCCTCAGCAACCGTGCCAACCGCGGAGTCTCGTCATACGGCAGTCTGCGGTAAGGCCATCGCGATAGGTAGACATTTGTATCGATCAGATTTGACGCCGCGCCCTGCGGCGACGCTTGCGACGCCCCGGCTTGCTCTGCCGACTGGGCTTGCGTGCGCTTGTATCCCATGGCTGCCGTCGCCGCTGCGAGCGCGGTATTCTTTATGAAAATTCGTCTGTTCACGGGGACCTTGGCTTCAATTTCGAAGCATCGACGAAAAATCGGTTTGGGCGACAACTTCTTGGGACAATCCGGTACCCCCCCGAATGCGAACGGACTTTCAATTGGATGCTCCGCTCGCCAAGGCGGGGACCAGATGAGGAGTTGGGTCGGGATTGAGCCTCAGAATGGAGGCCGGGCACGCTGTTTCGATTGAGCCCACAAGCCTAGACCGCACCGCGGGCATCAACATGGCGCGCGTCGGATTGAAGCTCGAGCGCGAGCCGATCAATCGGCCGGAAGGGCGAATGCGACATAGGCGTCGCCGGTTGGGGTATCTATCTTTCCTCCGCCGGTCGCCGCGATTACGACATACTCCCTTCCCTTCACTTGGTAAACCGATGGCGGCGCACATCCTGCCCAGGGGAGCTTCGCCGACCAAAGCACGCTTCCCGTGTCTTTGTCAAATGCCCGAATCATCGAATCCTTTGTGCCGGAACAGAATACAAGGCCTCCTGCAGTAACCGTCGGGCCCCCGAAGTTCTCCGTTCCCGTCTCAGGCTGTCCCTCCTTTGCAAGCTTCTCATAGCTGCCAAGCGGCACGCGCCAAACAATCCTCCCGGTATTTACATCGATGCAATTGAGGAGGCCCCAGGGAGGATTGCAGCCCGGATAGCCGTCTTGGTCATTGATAAAATTCCAGCCATCCGCGAAATATTCCGGGCCCTCAGCCGCATCTCGCGCGGGTGGCGGCTGATTGCGGCGCATCAGGAAATCGAGCAGCTCGCGCCTTTGCCCCCCGGTGATCTGCGGAGCAGGGGGCATCTGGCCGCGACCCGTCCTCAGGAGTGCGGTCACCTCCTCGTCGGTCATCCGATGGCGGAGCCCCACGAGTGAAGGTACCATTCCGATTCCCTGGCGTCGGGCACCGTGGCAGCCCGCGCACATCTGCTGAAAAAGCCTTTCACCGTTGCTGGGCGCCAGTGCGGGGTCGCGCTCGCGCTCGTCGTTTCGAAACACGGTCACCCTGCCGATAAGGTGATTGCTGTTCAGGTATATGCGGCCGCTCGGCACGTCGACGCATGCTCCGGTCCATTCGGCGCCACCCCTCGTCCCGGCATAAACCATCGGCAGGCCCTCGCTGGGAGGCACAAACCAGCCGTAGGTCGCGTGTCGCAGCTGCTTCATGACGAATTCGTGAGCCTCCGGGCTCCGGTTTGTCACCTCGTCGATACTGAAATCTTGGGATGAATACGGCTCGGGAAGCTCAGGATCGGGCTGGTATGGTGCCGTGACTTCGCCCGCCAGCGTCGAAGTCGGGGCTCTCCGCAGGCGAAAGGGGAAGATCGGTCTTCCACTCACCCGGTCCAGCACGAGCGTGTCGCCGACTTTGCTGAGGCCGACGACCACATCAATTCTCCTGCCATCGTGATCAATAGTCATGAGGACCGGCGGGGCAGGGCAGTCGAGGTCCCAAATGTCGTGGCGGACATTCTGAAAGTACCACCGGAGCTTGCCGCTCCGCGCGTCCAGGGCCACCAAGCAGTCCGAGTAAAGATTGTCCCCGATCCGGTCGACGCCGACGAAATCTGGCCGAGCATTCCCGATCGCCGCAAAAACTATCCCGCGTTTCGCGTCGACAGAGATACCCCCCCAGCAGTTCGCCCCGTTGCTGAATCCGCGCCCCCTCCAGGTGTCGGCGCCCGGCTCGCCAGATCTGGGGACGGTATGAAACCGCCAAAGGCTCGTCCCCGTGCCAATGTCATAGGCGAAGATATCGCCCAGCAGCCCGGGCACTATGTAGGATTCCCTCCAGATCACACCCACTGCCGTTCCGCCCGTTGGCAGCGGCGCACGCCCGTTTGTGCCGAATTCGGCCATCGGCCGACCGGTCTTCGGATCGAGGGCATAGACCCAGTCGCCCGAGGCGAAGACTACCCGGGCCGGGTGAGCTTTAGTCCCCGGCCAGTAGACAAGGCCGCGGCGGGCGGGCGAATCCTCGAGCCTGGGCTGCGCGACGGCCTCGAGCTGGAACCTCCATAGTTCGGTTCCGGTCGAGGCATCGACCGCGACAATCGCGCGCCCTGGCGTGGGCCCGAACATAATGCCGTCGACGACGATCGGGTTCGCCTGGATGTTTCCATAGCCATCGTGCGAGTGGTAGATCCATGCCTCGCGCAGATTGCGGACATTCCCGCGGTTGATCTGCGTGAGCGCCGAATATCTGTCGGCAAACCCGTCTCCATGCGAGACAGGCCAGGATTGCAATGACTCCGCACGGGGAAGCCCGTTGGTCGGGGTTTGCTCCTGAGGCGTCGCGGCCGGGACCACCCTGAATTCGGGCAACTGTAACCTCTGATCCGCACCCTCGATCTGGGCGCTCATGCAGCATGTGAAGGCCGTGAGGATGCACAGCAATGCTCCTAAGCCGGTCCCATTGCCCGCGTTGCGGCCCGGGTGTCCGCGGGAGCCTGACGAATGTGATCCGACACGACTTCCTAGGCCGATTGGCGTTCCGCTCATTGTTCCTGGCCCATTGAGCGGTCCAAGCGCAGAGGCCACGCGCCCCGCGCCGGCGGCATGATTCACTGCCGTGCCGGAGGAATCAGAGGTCGCGGATGGGGCGCTGAAATGCATAGAGAGGCATATCTGAGGGAATGGATCTAATTTATTGCTGCCTGAGAGTGATGAGCCAGGGCCCGGCGTAACCAATTCTGGCCGGCGGCCGTGGGGAACATGGGGCCGTTTGCTTCCCGCTACCGCTAATCCATTGGCCTCGACTAGGTATGCGCATCAAGGAACCCGAAAGCGTGAAGCCAGTTAATGCAGAGCTGCGTCCAAATCGCCGTAAGGTGGCCGTCTTGCCGAACGCCGAAATCATGCTCGCCTTTCGCAAATACATGCAGCTCCACAGGAACCTTTGCCCTCTTGAGGGCCAGATACATGATCACGCTTTGATCCGAGGGGCTCATCGTGTCGTCCGTCGCGTGGACGAGCATGACGGGGGGCGTGTCTTGCGGTATATTGATTCCGGGCCAGATCTCGTCCTTGTTGCCAACCTTCAAGAAGCCTGGATAACAAAGTATCGCGAAATCGGGACGACAACTCACTACGTCTACGGCGTCGATTGGTTCATAGGCTCGTTTTGCAAAGCCGGTGGCCGTGGCGATCGCGAGGTGACCGCCGACCGAGAATCCTATGATTCCGATGCGTTTTGGATTGATTCCCCATTCCGCGGCCCTGCTGCGAACCGTGCTGACAGCCCGCTGGGCGTCCATCTCCGGACCTATGGGAGGTTCGGTTTCGGGTACATTGGATGGCCTTGGCACCCGGTACTTGAGAATGATGGCGGTCATCCCCTGGGAGTTGAGCCATGAGGCGACCTGCTCCCCTTCGCCTTCCCAGTAGAGATTCCAGTATCCTCCGCCCGGGCAGATCACCATTGCAGTCCCCGTATTGTTCCCACGGGGAGGAAAGCTGATCGTCAGCGATGGTTTGGTCACGTTGGTGACGAGCACATCCGTTCCGTATATGCTCGAAGTATGGATGAAAGTCCTTTCCGGCCCGCCGCTCGGCAGGTCGCCCGGGGGCTTGCCGGGCCAAAGGTCGACGACTGTCGGAGGTGCGGCGATTGCGCCGCAGGACGCATAAAGTGCAGCGATCAAATATGCGGTTGATGGGATCTTTTTCATTTAATTTCTGGTCTGGAGCGTTGGAGGGTCCGTAGTCCGGACGCGCCGGGACCGCGGCTTGGCCGGAGTACTCGGTCGCAACTGGATAAGGAATTAGCGCCTTGGCCACCGCAGGTAGGTATGCAGAAAATCGAAAGTGGCATGGCCGTATACAGTGTGCGTGCCTTCAAAATACTCGATTGCGGTCCGCTGCGGCACACCCAGCCGGAAATAGAGTCGCCGCACCCTGGCGTATTCCCCTGCAGTTGACTCCAGGCGGGCCACGCCATCGCCGTAGCCCGACTCCACCATAAACGGACGGGGCGCGATCAAGGCCGCCATTTCAGAGTAAGAGAACGTATTGGCGAGGTTGAATTCCATCGTCTCGTAGGAATCGTCGAACACGAAGCTGTTCCGCTCGGCCCGTGTCGACGTCATTTTTTCCACGTAATCGGTAAAGTCCCCCGAGCAAATCGTCATGCAGTAGTCGTCAAGCTGGGCGGTCACCCGCATTGCGGCCTTGCCGCCGTAGGACATGCCGTAGAACCCGATTCTCGCGGGGTCGACGAAGGGCTGTTCCTTCAGCCACTCAAGGATGCGCCTGTGATCAAGCGTGATGATTGAGAACACCGACTTCCGAATGAGGTTTGCCTTTCTCTGGAGCTGCGAGAAGGCGTCCCCGCTGATCGAATTTGGATCGAAGGGGCAGAAAACGACGAAGCCCTGGGCGGCCAGGTTTGCCGCAAACGCCTTGTAGAATTGGTAGCCGTTCTCGCCGGGGCCCGCCAGCGTCTGCGCTGGCGTTCCGCTTGCCCCGTGCTGGCAGACCACCACAGGGCGCCTCTCGCCTCGTGCCAAGTCGGTCGGCAGCAGGAGATATCCCCAGGTAACGATGCCGGGATAGGCGTCCAGCACCACCTGATAGGCGTTCCATTCTGGATTTTCGTAACGCTTTATCAAACGGCTCCTTGGGTAAATTGGAGCTTCGCTTTCAGGGAGCTCGCCAATTAGGTCGCGTGCAAACTGTCTTCTTAGCGGACGAATCTGCTCCGACCAGGGAGTTGCCGACCTGGGGTCGAGCTTCGACCAGAAAAACGACTCCCTGGCGGAGTCGGACAGCCGCGCCTTCGATTGCACGTCCTCCTCCATCTCGAGGACGGTGCGGTGCTGGCGTTCCTCGAGTCTCCGGGGATCGAGGGGGTACGCGTGCAGGAATTGCAACGGCAATGCGTGCGAGGAACCGGCGCCAAGGAGGGCGAGGAAATCGTCCAGGGCTTCCTCGCTTCCAAACTGACCGGCATCATTACCTCCCACGAGCCGGAAATTCCGGGTCATCTGCGGGCCGGCCAAAGCCCTCGCTCGTTCCCATTCGCTCCTTACCTCCCCGAAGGGCGGAGTCGTCAAAGCTCCGGGAGCCGCGCCAAGCTTCAGGTTTGATCGGCCGCCTGTTACAGACGACAGCGGAACCTCGGGCCCGCGGCTGGCTTCGACGACCAATGCGCGAGGAGCGACCATAGCGGCGATTTCCGCGTCTCCGAATTCCTCAAGCAATCCCCAGACGCTTCGGTACAGCGGCTCGGACCAGGCTCGCTCGCGCGGCTGGAAATATCCGCTAACCCACGCCGCATCAATCCTCGGGTCGAGGGCGGCGCCATAAAATGCGATCAGCCCGCCTTCGCCGTATCCCGCCACCCCGATGGTAGCTGGCTCTGCAAGCGCTCCCTGCGACCGTTTTAGCCAATCCACCGCGGCCAATACCTTCTGGACCTCATAGCCAATGACATGCCCCCCGACCTCCCACGCTTGCCGAGTGATCCACTCCCTGTGGGACTGGTCGGTGAATACGCCGAGGCGCTGGTCCCCGGAGAAGGCGCTAGAGCGGCTGGCCAGGACCGGGATCACCACCAGGACGTTGTTCTCCGCCAGTCGCCGGCCCACCTGCATCCCGGCGGGGAAACCGGGTACCAGACCCGCAAGCATTTCAGGGGTCTGGTCGGCATCGGGCACAAGGACCACTGCCGCTTTGACCAGCCGCTTGGGGCGCAGCAACAGCCCCTCGCCCGCCACATCGGCCAGTGCGGGCCAGCGTACAGGCCAGATCTCGTACCCGACCGTATCCGCGAGCGGGCCGGGATGATCCGGATCCCCGACAAGTTCCATCGCTGGGTCGGACACCCGCGAGTCGACTGCGCCTATGGTGCGCCGCAAATGCTCCCGGTTGGGCGCTACCGAGCGCTCGTAGGCTTGGGGGGAAGAGGCGTCCCTCTTCCAAAACCGCTCCCGTTGGGCCTTGGCCGAGGATATGGACTGAAGCAGGTAGCGATTCCATTGGACAATCGAGAGCACCGTCAGGTCCTCATCGCCCTTGTAGTCAGCGGTGCCGGGCAAGGTCTCCGCAATGCTCGGAGAGGCTAAATCCAGTCCGCGTGCCGCGCCTGACAATTCGTCGCCGGCCGCGCCTGAAGAGCCTAGCCCAAATACGAGAAACCCTGGAGCCGCACGGACCAACCCTCGCATTCCCGCCGCCGGTCTCCATGTCGACAGTTTCACGCGCCAGATGCCATTTGCCAAAGAGTGGTGAAAGACAAGATCGCAATTCTCTCAGACTCCCTGCGGAGATTGCCGCGAATCCCATCGGGCTTCAGCCAGCGGCGCACCGTGGTGTGCAAGGGCCGCAATCGCACTACTCCAGTTCACGCCGATCGTCCCTTGCACCTCATATGGCAGCTTCGCCCCACAGCGTTCGAATCCCTTGGCCCCCTCCACGTACGCCTGGTCGGAAGCAGGTGCATCAAAACAGGCGTGACGGTGCGTCTGGCCGAGCGGCGCGTCCGGAAACGGCTCTTTCCTTGAAATGTGGTCTTGTAGGGTTGCCCGCGCTGCCTCGGGTGATACCCTTTGCGAAAACTGCGAGCTGCACGTTATAGCTCCCAACCAGCGCAACCCCACATGAGTTCAAAGCGATCTCGGGCATTTGATGGTTGGAGGATTTTGGCTTGTTTTGGCATATTGGCTGGATGCATGGCGCCGACGGCCACTCGCACAAGCACGGGCCATGTGGGAGGCGCCGCACAAACCGCTGTATACTCGAAGGTGAGCAATGGATACAAGCGGGCCCTGAATCCCGACGGTTCGTTTCAGCCCGAGACCTACATCCTCAGGAGTGGCGGAAATTTTGGCGGACCTAGAGTCGACCAGACTATGGACAACCTGAGTTTCGAATATATATCGAGTGTGATCGCGGGGCCACTCGAGGCGCAAGACTACATGCTCAGCGACGATTCTTCGGAGACAGAACTGCTGATCGTTGTCTATTGGGGAGTGACCGTTGTGCCGAACGACGTGATGCCGAAGGGGACACGTGCATCGGATATGATGAGGGAAAGGGCGGCGAATCTCGCGGTTGAGCGCACTGGGAGCAGCAATGCCGACAGTAATTCCCCGGCGCGCCAGGACAATTTGGTCGATGCAGAGGTGGATTCAAACCTGGAGGCTCATCTTGACGGTCGAATCAACGCGCAAAGCGCAAACATCCTTGGCTACACCGATGAGATATTTAGGACTCCTCCAAACGACCCGTACGTGAAGACGCTACAGGATGAGATTGAACAGGATCGGTATTACGTCGTTTTGCTAGCCTACGATTACAAGGAGGCTAGGAAATTTGGCATGCATAAGCTCCTTTGGGAGACGCGATTCAGCATTCCTGAACCCGGCAACGATTTTGGGAAGGCCTTTCCTTTGATGACAGCGATAGCGGCGAAATACTTTGGCCAGAACAGCAATGGATTGATCCACCACAACCTTGGAGAGGGGCACGTAGAGGTGGGCGAGCCTAAGTCCCTAGGCCCCGTTCCTGAAAAATAAGAGCACTTTCCCCTGAGGACGATTCGCCCGGATATGTCATTTGCGCGGAATTCAACTCGCATGGCGACGATTCTGGTCGCCGCCTGCAGTCTGGTGTCTTTGGCTCCATCCTTGGTGCTCGCGGGCAACGAAACCGATCGCCCAATCCGGTTGCCGCCCTTTGTGGTTTACGGCTCACGATTGAAGGTCGCGCATTGGAAGTGGGGTTACATGGCCTTCCCTGGGTACGAGGTCCTCTCAAGCTGCGGTGCCGGAGCAACCTCCAAGTTCGTGAGGAACATTGCATCGCAGATAGCCATCCTGCGCGACATCGCCCCCGTCGTGCTTGAGTCGCCGACATCGGTGCCCACCGCATTGATCCTGATGAATCAAGAACAAGCAAATGCCATTTCCGATGACATGAGGAGGGTTATGGAGGAAAGGCCGTCCGACTCAAAATCCCGATCCTCAGGCGCCTATTCACACGCCATATACTTTCCTCAGCTTCGCCTGCACGATTCCGAGTCGACGGCAATCAATGTAGTATTGGGCCCCACTTTCGGAGAGGCCGTGATTCTCGAACCAGGCTATATTCAATACCTGATGGAGAACCGGGTCCCGCGCTTACCGGCCTGGTATGTCCAGGCCATGACTGACCTGTATCGGAGAGCCGTGTTCAATTACGTCCGAGGCACACCCAATGTAAATGGTTCAAGGTCGCCTGATTCCATAGCGGTTACGTATCCGCCGGTTACTTGGCCGTCGGTCGATAATGCTACCGACCTGCTGCCCATGGACGAGATACTCTTTGGCTCAACAACAGCCAAGGCGGGAGACGAAGCATCCAGGCGCCGAATTCTGCTTTGGCAGTTCCAATCCGATCTTCTCTTGCAATGGGTAATTGCCGATGAAAGCCGCCTTCGTATCACCGCTCTCAGGAAATTTCTCGACTGCGGGAAAATGGGTCAAGGAAACGAGAAGGCATTCATAGAATCCTTCGGCTTTGGCTTCGAGGAAATGCGCCGTCAACTGAGGGGCTTTCTGTCTGCGGCGATAAGCGACGCGGTAGTGCTTCACTCCTGGATGGCCGACTTGGACGAACCCTATCGCGATGCTACGCCTTCGGAATCCGTTAGGATCTGGGGCAATTGGGAGTTAATGGAAATCCAGTTTGTTAGGGCCCAGAATCCGCTCATGGTCTATCCGTATGTCGAACAAGCCGAACGCACATTATTCGATGCCTACAATGGTGGGGAGCGGGATTCGGGATTTCTGGCTGTCTTCGGGTTGTATGAGAGCGATAGGAAGGATCTGAAGCAAGCGAGCGCGATTCTGGAGTCCGCTGTTGCCGAGCGATCGATCTATCCAAGCGCTTATACTGAACTGGCACGGATCCGTTTCGAGGAGGCGCTCGCTAGGCCGGAGGGTGGGAATGCCAAGTTAAGCGACAATCAAGTCACATCGATACTTGAGCTTCTTCGCCAGGCCCGCCGTCTATGTCCTCCCCAGAACGCAACCTATCTTCTCTTCGCCCTAGCATTGGGGAATAGTTCTGTCGAACCCACAGCCGAGGAATTTGCTATGCTTGAAGAGGGGCGGCAATTTTTCCCGGATGACTCCGCGCTAGCTAAGGTAGCTTCTGCGCTCAAGAAGGGGCTTGGCGGAGCAGCAAGCTCGCCGGAGGACAATATTCGCTGACTCTACTGTCTGATTGCGATTTAGGCATGGAATTCCCCTTTGTTCGAAAAACCACCGCTTGATAGGCACCGACTGGGTGACGGGGTCGGTGTTTGGGTTCCAACCAATTCACGGCGCACCAAATTTGTCGCAACGATGCGTCGGAAGGGTCAGGAATTGTCGGCTGGAGGCTTTGGCTGCGAAAAGAAGACCGGAACGTCAGCCTTGGTTTCGACGGGATAATCGTCCTTTACCCTGGGCAGGAATCGCCACTGCCTTACGGAGCGAAGGGCCGCCTCGCCGAAGGCCGGGTCGGTCGCGCTCTTTACCGAGGGATCGTAGACATCGCCGTTCACACCGATTCGTATGGATACGATCGCCTGGCCCTTGAGGTTGGCCTTCTTGAGCCCCGGAGGATACTCAGGCGTGGGTCCGAAGAAGAATTTGGGCGCCGCGTTGTGGACGTCCTTGATCCTGGATGCGACCATCCGGTTCAGGGCCGACTCGCTTTCCCCGAAAGGAAGCAGCGATTGGAACAACTCGGCGCCTCCCGAGAAAAGGCGGACATTGTAGTGCCCGGATCCGATCGGCGAATCCATGGGCACGATTATGGAGACACCCTTCACCTTGTTCGGCTCGAGCGTTCCGACTTCCCAGAGAAAGAGCGTGTTTCCGGCACGCTCCGTTTCCAGGGCCACCACGACAAACACATCCGTCAAACGGTAGCCGGTCTCAAAGTCGGCATCGAAATAGAAGTCGTTGTTGACTTGCTCGGGACCGCTCCGCGTCGAGGAGAAGGTCGTCCGCACGTTTACGTTGCTGACCGTGACGTAGGCCGGCAGGAATTCGGGCACTTCCCTCAACGCGAAGCCGCGGGGGTCAATCAGCACAATCTTGCCCTCCTTCCGGACGCGGGGTTTGGCGCCGCTTGCGCCACACACTAGGAACATCTGGCCGTCATCCTCAGCGACGAGCACGTGCTGGGCGGGGAGGGGCCGAACCAGGAGCGGAAGAAGCAACAGCAACGGGGCGATGGGCCGAAGGACAACGGCAGAGTTCACTTTTCAAGGATGATCCCGCCGCGCCTGGAAAGGCAAGCGAACCGCCCCGCCCGCCCAATGGGCAAAATGGCGCGGCCGGATGCAGCAAAGAGCCTCGTCTCGCTCCGGGGCGGTTGATGGCCTCGCCGTCGGCCAGTGAGCGGAACTGTTGCAGCCGACGGCGAAGAACAAGGTTTCAATTGGCGCAGGGATCGATTCTCTAGGGTGCTCGTGAACCTCAACGGAAAGCCGTTCTCAGCCAGGGCAGGAGCGTTCTTCCCTGCCAAGTTTCACCCAATTCTCGTGGACCGCTTTGTCCGCTTCTTGGCGCTTTTGTCGGGCTTTTTCGGACTGGGCGCGACCGCGCTCGCCGGGGATCTCCCCACGTGGGCCTATGCTGTGAATCCTCCGGAGACCGCGTCCCCGCCGAGCGACGGCGATCCCATTCACGTGCCGGACAGCGGGGCGACGTTCTCACGTGTGCAGCTGAACACCATAGAGGGCCCTGTGTCGGACTGGCATCCCGACGAGCATCCGGCCATGCCGGCCATCGTGGCCAGGGGCAGGCCGCCCCAAGCCTTCGCCTGCGGCTATTGCCACCTTCCCAATGGGGCAGGGCGGCCGGAGAACGCGAGTCTTAGCGGGCTGACCGCGGCCTACATCAGGGACCAGGTGAAGGCCTTCCGGAATGGGGAGCGGCCCGGCTTGGAGCCCAGGCGCAGCCCACAGTCGGCCATGATTGCCATCGCGAAGGCGCTGAGCGACCCAGAGACCGACGAGGCGGCGGCCTACTTTGCCTCGGTGAAGCCGTCGTCCTTCATTCGGGTCGTCGAGACATCGACCGTACCTGTGACAACTGTGGCAGGCTGGACCCTTGTGCGGGCCCCACGAGGGGGCAAGGAGCCAATCGGAAACCGGATCGTCGAAATGGCCGTGGATTTCAGGCGGTTCGAGAATCGTGACTCCCGGACCAGGTACGTCGCCTTCGCGCCGCCCGGAAGCATAAGCAGGGGCGCCGATCTTGCGGCCACAGGAGCTCGAGGGCGAAGTGTTGCCTGCGCCACGTGTCACGGCCGAGGGCTCAAGGGAATGGCAGACGTTCCCCGCTTGGCGGGGCGTTCACCGAGCTACCTCGTGCGCCAGCTGCACGACCTGCGCAGCGGCAAGCGCAGGGGCGGCAGCGCTGAGTTGATGAAACCGATCGTGGCGAACCTCTCGGACGAGGAAATAGTTGCACTCGGCGCCTACCTTGCGAGCTGCGATCCCTAATGGGCTGGAGCGCCCGACCACCCATCCAGGCCACCAACCTCCTTCGTCGGCAAACCCGCAAGTCTGGGCACGGGCGGGCGGTGAAGGTCTCGGGCGCTCGACAATCCACCGGCGAGGACGGGATGCGATCGTCCACCTGGGGGGTGCCTATGGCCGCAGGCTCTCCCGCCAACAGTGTCTGCGGGAACAGGCCCATTTTGTAAGGAACCCGGAGAGGCGCGAATCGCGTCCGATTGGATTTGCTGAACGGGGCGTGAGACCCAATAAGCGTCTTTTGCGAAACCCGGGGACCTGCGCCTCAGGCACGTGTCCTGCGGCTCGGGGTCGAAGATCGGAACTGGCAGGATCACTTGCACCAAAGGCAAACCATGCAAGCTCGCTTGATTGTCGGCCTGGCTGTCTACCTGGCCCTGTGGGCTAGCTTGCCTGCGGATTCTCCAGGGCCGGCGGGCGTCGGGGGGCCGTCCAGTGGGAATTACGTCGACCTCATCGACACGGATGTGAGGCCGGCAGTCGTGTCTCAGGCTCGCCCGGTGTACCCACCCGAGCTTCGACAACGCGGCATCAACGGTCAGGCCCTGGTCGACTTCATAGTCGACCTGGACGGCAGCACCACGCGCATCCAGGTGCTAAGAACGAACGACAGGGCCTTCGGCGAGGCGGCTCGGGACAGTGTCGCAAAGTGGCGCTTCAGCCCAGGGCGGAAGAACGGCAGGCTGGTGAGGGTGCACATCCAGGTTCCGGTCGTATTCACCGTGAACAACGACAGCAATAACGGCGGCGACACGCGAAACGAGCCCGACCTTGGGCCCGGCGAGACCGTGGTCGATGTCAGCAAGGTCACCGTGCAGCCCGTGGCCGTCTTTCAAGTCCGCCCGATTTACCCGGCGTCGCTTCGGGCGAGGAACATTTCCGGCAGGACCTTGATTTACTTCATCGTCAAGAAGAACGGAGGCGTCAGTAACGTCAGGGCCGTCAGCGCGACGGACCCGTTGTTCGGAATGGCGGGCGTTGCTGCGGTCAGGAAATGGCGCTTTCACCCTGCGCGCCAGGAAGACCACCCTGTAAACTGCCAGCTTGAGGTTCCGTTGGTATTCAGCGTCAATCCCTAGAGCGAGCAAATGAGCCCAGCGGTCAACCTGACGCGAAGCCTGCGACTGCCCTGCCTCCCGCGGGGCGCGGTATTTTTCCGAGGCCCGGTAAGGGCAACCGGGGCGTTGGTCTAGGAGTTCCCCCGTGAAGGCGTTCAACCTTGAGAGGGCATTTGCGTCCATCACGGCGCATTGGGATCCGCATATCGCCGCTGAATTGAACGGGCAATGTGTCAAATGCGTAAAGCTCATCGGTGAGTTCGTGTGGCACAAGCACGACCTCGAGGATGAGCTTTTTCTCGTCCACCGCGGGGTTCTCCACATGCGCCTGCGAGGCGGCGTTGTCCTGGTCCACCAGGGCGAGTTCTACGTTGTCCCTCGCGGGGTGGAGCACCAGCCCTACGCTCCCGAGGAGGTGGAAGTCGTTCTTTTCGAGCCGGCATCGACACTGAATACGGGCGACGTTCGGAACGGGCTGACAAAGGAGGGGCTCAAGCGTATCGGGGCCTAGCCGGCTGCGGCGCGTGCTTGCGTCATCCGCGAAAAAGAAGAGAGTTCCCGCCGGCCCGGGGGGCACCCGGGTCATCCTTACTGGCGATGACGAGAACCCAAACAGGCAGCCATGCACAACCGGGAAACGCTCACGGACCATTTTAGGCGTGCAAGGCACGACCCGGCCTTCAGGGCCCATCTTCTTGAGAATGCGAGATATTCGAGGTCCTGCTTCGGCTGGGCAGCGCTCGCCTTCGCGATCCTTGCGGCGGGCGATTCGGCCTACGGGGGAATCGGCGGCGGGGCTTGGTTTTCGAGGCTGACGGCTCTTTGCGCCGTCAGCTGCGGCTTCAATCTGCTGATCTACGAGAGGTTTGGGGACCGAGTCGCGGCCTTATCCGCATTGGACGAGGCGCAGGGCGGGCCGGAGGGGTACGGTCCCGAGTCGGCCCTACCGAAGGGAGGCAAATCAGTGGGCCGGGCCTAGTGGGCGTCAACGGACGCGCCACCCCCCCGGCTCCGCGGATGCCTATGAATCGAGGCCTCAAGATCGTCGCCGACGGCCTGCGGCGGATTCGCGGCTCGAGCGAATACCAGGCGCTCAGGGAACGACTTCTTGCCGAGGCGCGCCTGCGCCACGGGAAGGCGCTTGGCGGGGCATCTTCCTTGCGGCGAGTCTGGATCCGATTGGCCATTGAACGCGGGGTGCGCGCCGAACTGGAGAGGACCCACCCGTCGACCGCCCTCTACGCAGCGAATGGGCGACGCGGCAAGCGCTAGCCTTCCAGGGGCCGCCCCAGCCAAATGAGCAAGAAACCAAACAAGGCCAAATCCAGCGCGTCCGCCGGACCGTTGAAGAAGCCGGGCTGGCTCCCGGACGCGGAGAGGCACGACTATCCCTCGGCCCAGTCGTTCCTTCGGCTCCTTTACCCGGACGCCCAGGTGGCCGGAATGATCGTGCGGCTGAGGGGCGCGCCCGTCGTCCAATTCAAGGCGAAGGACATCTTCCGGGCCTCCCGTCTTTCGCTGCTGGGGGTGAGCAACACGCACGTCGAGAGGGACCGGAGAAAGATACGCGGGGGCAAGGGCCTGGCTCCCCTGCTCTTGGTGAGGGATGAGCGGATAGGGCGGGTCGTGATTGCGGACGGCTACCACCGGCTGTGCGCCGTCTATGAATTTGACGAGGACGCCTGGATCAGCTGCAAGATCATCTGAGGCGCCGGAGAAGGGAAAAGGGCATGCCGCCCCCGGAGGAACAGCATGCCCGGTGCGAGGCGACCTGGGTGTGACGGGGTAGCCCGGAAGCTGCCATCGCCTTGATCCACGTCGGCCGTCTGCGAAAGTGGGGCCTGCGCCGGCATTATAAACGGAACACCCGCGGTTCTCTTTAGCACCAAAATGGGTGGACCTGCGGGACCGCCGCCCGGACCGGCCCGCCACTTCGCGCACCCCTCCCGGCTGGCAGGCGGCATTACCGGGGCGAGACCTCTATCTGGTCCACCTCGACCGAATTCCAGCCGTCCTCATGCCCCTCGATGAGGATGCGGTTGGCGCCTGCCGCCAGGGTCACGGGAACGTCGAGCGTCTTCCATTCGCCGGCCGTCGGAGGCATTGGAAGGCTCGTCGGGGGCCTGCCGCCAACGGCAAGAGTCAGCGCGACGGGCGCCTTCTGGCTGCTCGAGTAGCGGATGCGCACGACCTGCGTGCCGCCCTTGCCTCCGGAAACGCCAAAGGTGAGGCTGCTGCCGGCGCGGCCGAGATTCTGGATGTAGCCGAGCGGGCGCCCAACGTCGCCGAGGCCGGTAAGGGCCGCGACGCCGCCACGCGAGGCCAGCGCCGCAGGGTAGGTGGACGGCTGTCTCTCGGCCGGCTTGAGCGCGATCGTGTTGAGCGAGGCCCCGGCAGCCTCGACGTAGACGAGCATGCTCAGCTCGCCTGGATTCAGATAGACGTGGGGGACCTCGAGGTCGGTGAACACATCGTCCCCGCCCGTCGCGGGAACGTCCACGGTCGCAATAGTCTGGTCCAGGGCGACAAACCGGATCCTGCCTCCTCCCTTTGCGCTTGAGGCCCGCACCGTCAGGTCGAAGTAGCCTCCGTTACCGCAGTCGATCGAATAGCGCGCCCAATCCCCGGCCTGGAGCCCCGCCAGCGCGTAACCGCCGCCGGCGTCGGACGTCGGCGCGAGCCCGATGTCGTCGTTGCGGTAGAGCCTCCTGTCGGGAAGCGCCCGGGCCGAATGGAAGGCCACACCCTCGCCGCCGTTGTCGTAGTTGCTGGCCTTGATTATCGCAGGGAGCGAGGGGGCCGGGAAGAAATGCGGGATGGGCTTGCCGCCC
This sequence comes from uncultured Opitutaceae bacterium, assembly GCA_964574435.1. GTDB lineage: Bacteria > Verrucomicrobiota > Verrucomicrobiia > Opitutales > Opitutaceae > Palsa-1447. The sequence goes on along the minus strand of CAZNNO010000018.1, from coordinate 33,321 downwards.
GAGCCCGCGGATTCGCCCTTGGGGTCGATAACGTCGGCTGTCAGGGCCGGCGCCAGGCGCGGTGGCAGCGCGTTCCCATCGAGCCTCACATCGATCTCGTGGAACGTCGTTCCGGTCGCCCCGAATCCAAAGGTGAGCACCCGCGCCGCGCTGTCCCAGGCCCAACCGCCGCTCGGCAGCGTCGCTCCATCGACCGAGACCGAGACGGGGCTTTGCCTGAGGTGAAAGCGCATGCGGTACTGGGTCGGCGTGTAGAGGCTGTTTGACTCGGCGACGGTGAACTGGATCGAGCGGTCACCCTCTTCGCACGAGAGGCGTGTGACCGTGAAGTCGCCGGCCTCGTAGGCGAAGGACCGGCCGTCGTCATGGTAGAGGGTGAACTCGGACTTTCCCGACGGGAACACCTCGAGCGTCAGGGGATCCCAGGGCTTCTCGGAGGTGTTTCGCATGTCGGGGGCCATCGGGATGATCGCGCCCTCGCGCACGGCGACGGGAATCCGGTTCTGGGGAGCCGCCACGACCCAAGCGCGCCCCCCGGCGTAGTCGTAGCCGTAGTCCCAATCGACCCAGGTACCCGGCGGGAAGTACACTTTCCGGTTCGACTGGCCCTCGTAGAGGACGGGCGCTACGAGCAGCTCGCTGCCGAACATGTACTGGTCGCCGGGCGTCGCCGCGGATGCCGCATCATCCGGAAACTCGAGGGCCATCGGGCGCACGATGGGAAGCCCCTTTTGGCTCGCAACCCAGGCGTGGGAGTAGATGTAGGGGAGGAGCCGGTAGCGCTGCTGCAGGTAGTGCTTCGTGCCCTGCTCGGTTGCGAGGCCGAAGGCGTAGGGCTCGGGGGCTCCGCCGGCCTTGTGCGCCCGCGTGATCGGGGCGAAAGCCGAGAACTGCATCCACCGCTCGTAGAGGCGCGCGTGGGCTCCCAGCATGTCGTCCTTGTAGTAGCCGACGAGGAAGCCCCCTGTGTCGCACGCCCAGTACACAAGGCCCGACAGGCCTGAGTTGAGCATCTCCGGGGGATGGGCCCGGTAGGTGGCATAGTCGCTGTAGATGTCGCCGGTCCAGACCGCGGCATGGTGCCTCTGGAATCCGGCGGGGCCGGCACGCGAGAGGATGAAGGGGCGCTGGTCCGGGTGCACCGCCAGCTGCACCCCCTCGAAGCTCATCGTGCAGAGAAGGGAATACTGGTTGTGGATCTCCGGCGGGCGCCCCGCAAAGTAATGCGTCTGGGGGGGCTCCCCCTCGGGCTCGTCCAGGTCGAGCCACCAGCCCGCGACGCCGTCCTCGTTGAGCCGGCGGGTCTGGGGCCACAGCCAATCGTTTATCTTCGGGCTCGTGAAATCGAGGAGCATGCCCCCGTAGTAGCCCGCCTGGACGGGATTGCCCTTCCCGTCGTTCGCGAAGACGCCCAGGGCCCACCCCGGGGCGAATGTCGGCGACTCCGTCTTGATCATCGGGCCCGACTGGGACATAACGATCTTCACGCCCTTCCTGGCATAGTCCGCGATCTTCTGGGCGGGAGTCAGCCCGTGGGCCGTGTCGATCCAGCGCTTGGCCCACACATAGTCGGTCACCACCTCGGGCCAGTCCGCGTCGATCACCATCACGTCGACGGGGAACCCGCGCGCGTTAAGCTGGTTGTAAGCCTCGTCGAGCGCGTTCCAGTCGTAGTAGGTGCATTTGCTCTGCCAGTAGCCGAGAGCCCAGAGGGGCGGGAGGGATGGCCGGCCCGTCATGCCCGTATAGCGCTCGATGACGTCCGCGAGGCGCGGCCCGTCGATGACGTAGAAGTCTATGTCGCCGCCGTCGGCGTCGACGCGGAGCCGGTCGGCGCTCGTGTGGCCCAGGTCGAACCGCAGGCGGTGCACATTGTCGAAGAAGATACCGTAGGCGTGGCCGTCGCGCCCGGTGCTCAGCAGAAGCGGAATCGGATACTCCGCGGTGACGTTGCCGGAGCTGATCTGCTGGCCCGCCCAAAGCTCGCGGACCACGCCGCGCCGGTCGAGACGGCCGTTGTTATGGTTGTCCTGGCCGAGGCCGAAGAGGTGCTCGCCCGCGCCCAGCGCCTCCGTGAGGGTCCACGGGCCGCCCGGCTGCGCCTCTATCCGCGCATCCGCAAGGATGGCGCCGCCGCCTTCGCTTGCGCGCACGCCGAACGCCAGGGTGGCGCGGTTGACCGTCATCTCGAGCGCACCCGAGCTGATCGCGACAGCGTCGCCGTTGTCCGAGCGCCTGAGGACGCCATGCGCGTCGGGTGCCGTCTCCATGGCAAGCGAGGGCTGCCTGGCGAATTCCCCGGACAGCCTCATCCAGATGCGCAGGACGTGGGCCTCGCGGGCCTCCACCCGGATGCGGGCTCCGGCCGGGCCCTCTATGGTCACCTGGTCCGGTGGGGCGCCGGGAGCCGCCTGGGCCGGGGATGCTGCAGCCAGCGCGGCCGAGGCCGCGAGGCAAAGACACATGCGGGGCATTTGCACGTAGGCGCAAGGATCCGACGAACCCGCGCCTTTGGCAACCCCTAGCTCGCCCCGGGCGCAGGCGGCCGGGCCCCCCGGGGGACGCCGTTTATGCTTCCCTTTTGAGCCTAGGCTTGGTTGACCTTTGGACCCGCCGTGCTCTGGGTTCAGCCCCCCGCACCAGGACCGCAAGCACACCATGCTACACACCATCTCAGTCCTCGTGGAGAACAAGTTCGGGGTATTGGCCCGTGTTGCCGGAATGATCTCCGGCCGCGGCTTCAACATCGACTCGCTCAACGTCGCGCCGACCCACGATGCGGCGCTTTCAAGGATCACAATCGTGCTCAGGGGCGACGACGCCTCCCTCGACCTGTGCACGAAGCAGCTGCGCAAGCTCGTGAACGTCGTGGAGGTCCTGGATTTCAAGGAGGGCCAGACGATCGCTCGCGAGCTGGTCCTCGTCCGTGTCCGGGCCGACGCCAAGACGCGCCCGGAGATCCTGCAGATCAAGGAGATATTCCGGGCCAGGATCGCCAACATGGCCCAGGAATCGCTCATCATCGAATTGACCGGGGATGAGGAGAAGGTGGGGGCCTTCCTCGGCCTCCTTGAGCCCTTCGGCATCCTGGAGATCGCCAGGACCGGCCGCCTCGCGCTCACGCGCTGAACCGGCTCCCGCGCCCCCATTTATTTAACCATGCCTGCAAAAGTCTATACCGACACGGACGCCGACCTGGGCGTCTTCAAGAACAAGACGCTCGCCGTCCTCGGCTACGGCTCCCAGGGCCACGCCCACGCGCTCAACCTGAAGGACAGCGGGTGCAACGTCATCATCGGCCTCTACCCAGGGTCCAAGTCGCGCGCCGTCGCAAAGCAGCACGGATTCAAGGTCTACGACACCCCCGAGGCGGTCCGCCGCGCCGACGTCATCCTTGTCGGCCTGCCCGACATGAGGCAGGCGGGCGTCTACAAGAAGGACATCCTGCCGAACCTTTCGAAGGGGAAGACCCTGATCTTCAGCCACGGCCTCGCGATCCACTTCGGGCTCATCAGGCCCCACAAGGACATCGACGTCATCATGGTGGCCCCGAAGGGACCCGGGCACATGGTGCGCCGGCTCTATGTGGAGGGCAAGGGAATGCCGGCCCTTGTCGCCGTGTACCAGGACCGCTCGAGGAAGGCGAAGCGGGCGGCTCTCGCCTGGGCGAAGGGCATCGGTTCCACGCGCGCCGGCGTGCTGCAGACCACGTTCAAGGAGGAGACGGAGACGGACCTGTTCGGCGAGCAGGCCGTTCTCTGCGGTGGCGCGAGCGCGCTCGTGCAGGCCGGATTCGAGACCCTCGTCGAGGCGGGCTACCAGCCCGAGATGGCCTATTTTGAGTGCCTCCACGAGCTGAAGCTCATCTGCGACCTGATGTACGAGAGCGGGATCGCCGGGATGCGCTTCTCGGTGTCCGAGACCGCCAAGTACGGCGACATCACCCGCGGCCCCCGTGTCGTGAACAAGGCGACGAAGCGGGAGATGAAGAAGATCCTCAAGGAGATCCAGAGCGGGAAGTTCACCCGCCAGTGGGTCGCGGAATACAAGGGCGGGCTGAAGAAGTACAACCGGCTCCTCAAGAAGGGCGCGGCCCACCAGATCGAGAGGACGGGCCAGAGGCTGCGCGGCATGATGCCCTGGATGTCCAAGAAGAACCTGAAGGGCGTCCAGGCGGCGTATTGACCGCCCCCGTTTCCGCATGGGACGGGGTTTCTGAGCATGGGAAAAAAACTCGTCCTCGCGACCCGTAAAAGCCCGCTCGCGCTCGCGCAGGCCGAGCTCGCCTCGGCGTACCTGCGCGAGCGCACCGGGGCCGAATGCGAGCTCCTGAAGCTGGTGACGACCGGCGACCAGCAGGCCGAATGGTCGCTCGAGGAGAAGGGGGGCAAGGGCCTGTTCACGCGCGAGCTTGAGGCGGCGCTGCTCCGCGGGGAGGCCGATCTGGCCGTCCACAGCGCGAAGGACCTCCCGGGCGACCTTGCCCCAGGCCTCGGCACGGCAGGGTACCTGCCGCGCGAGGATCCGAGGGACACGCTCATCCTGCGCTCCGGCGTGGCCTCGCCCGTGACGCTGGCGACCGGCAGCCCCCGCCGGCGGCTCCAGGCCGCCAGACTGTTCGCGGGTCTCGGGTTCGTGGAGATTCGGGGCAACGTCGACACGCGCCTCAAGAAGATCGCTGAGCGCAATGCGGCCGACGGCACGATCCTGGCGGCGGCGGGCCTCAGGCGCCTCGGCATCGGCTCGTGGCCCGGGGTGGAGTTTCATTCGCTGGGTTTCGAGAGCATGGTGCCGGCGGTCGGCCAGGGCGCCATCGCGATCCAGTGCCGCTCGGCTGACCAGGCGCGCTTCGACGGGGTCTTTCATGCGGCTACCGCGAGGGGACTGGGCGTCGAGCGGGCCATCCAGCTGGCGCTCGGGGGAGGATGCCACACGGCCCTGGGCGCCCATGCGGCCGGCGACACGCTCTATTTCTTCCACGAGAGCGTGGGGCTCCGGACCCTCGCCCTTTCGGGGGACGACTTTGCCTCGCCGGCCGCGGCCGCGGCCAGGATACTCGCGCAGCTTGGGCTCCGGTAGGCCCCGCAACCCCGTGACGGACTCCAGAAATCTCCCACTTGCGGGGCGGCGGGTGGCGGTCACAAGGACGCGCGACAGGGCCTCCGAGCTCGCGTCCAGGCTCTCGGCCCTGGGGGCCGAGGTGATTGAGCTTCCCGTCATCCGCATCTCCCGGGAGGTCTCGAAGCAGGCGCTCGCGGACGTGATGCTCGAACTCGGGGGCTATGACTGGCTCGTCTTCACGAGCGGCAACGGGGTCCATCATTTTTTCGAGGAGTTCCTGCGGATCTTCGACGACATTCGCTCGCTGGGCCTCATCCGCATCGCGTGCGTGGGAGAGACGACCGCGAAGGCGGTGGCCTCCCTCCACCTCAAGGTGGAATGCCAGCCAAGGACGGCGACAGCCGAGGCGCTTGCCGGCGAGCTGATCGACACCGGTAGCATGGACAACGCCAAGGTTCTCGTCATCACGGGCAACCTCAACCGGGACGTCCTGGTGAGGAGGCTCGAGGAGGCGCGCGCGATCGTGGACTGCCTGCAGGTTTACAAGACTGAGGCGGTGGACCTCACGGCCGACCCGGCCGCGGCGGACTTCCGGAGCAAGGGCGCCGACGCGGTCCTCTTCGCAAGCTCCTCCTCGGCGCAGAACTTTGCCGACCAGGGGGAGGTCCTGAGGATCGAAAAGGGGGCCCGCAGGCCCGTCAACGGCAGCATCGGGCCGCAGACGAGCGACACGATGCGCAAGGTCGGCCTGCACGTCGATTTCGAGGCCCGGACGCCCGGGATAGACGAGCTCGTCGAGGCGCTTGTCAAGGCACTCGGATGAAGGTCCCGTTCATTGACCTTGCCCCCCAGCACAGGGCGCTGCGGGACGATGCGCTGGCCGCCCTCGCGGCGACCTATGACGCCAGCCGCTTCTGCCTTGGGAAGGACGTGGAGGACTTTGAGAGGAACTTCGGTGCGACCCTCGGCTACCCGGGGGTTGTCTGCATGAACAGCGGGACGGCCCCGCTGCACGTGGCCTGCATGGTTGCCGGCTTTGGACCGGGTGACGAGGTCGTCGTGCCGGCGTTTACGTTCATAGCGTCGGCCTGGGGCCCGGCCTACGTGGGGGCGAGGCCCGTTTTCGCGGACATCGAGGACGGCACGTTCAACCTGGACCCGGCCTCCTTGGAGGCGGCCATTACGCCGCGCACCAAGGGTGTTGTCGTTGTGCACCTCTACGGGCTGCCGGCCAGGATGGATGAGCTGTTGGCCGTCGCCCGCAGGCACCGCCTGTTCGTCATCGAGGACTGCGCTCAGGCGGTCGGAGCCCACTACCGGGGCGCTCCCGTCGGCCTGCTGGGCGACGCAGGCACCTTCAGCTTCTACCCGACCAAGAACCTCGGGGGATGCGGCGAGGGCGGGGCGTTCGTGTCGCGCAGGCAGGACGTCGCGGCGCAGGCGAGGCTGGTGCGGGTACACGGGATGGAGAGGCGCTACCACCACCGGATAATGGGCGGCAATTTCCGCATGGACGGATTCCAGGGGGCGCTCCTCAACGTCAAGCTTCCCCATCTGGCCTCGTGGACCGCCAGGCGCAGGGCCATCGCCCACCGCTATTTCAACGGGATCAGGCTCGAGGGGGCGGCGCTGCCGCAGGCGCCGAACTACGGGGCCTCGGTCTACCACCAGTTCACGATCACCCACCCGCGCCGCGACGCCCTGCGGGAGCACCTTTCGGCCCTCGGCGTGGGGACGGACCTCATCTACCCGGTGCCGCTGCACTTGCAGCAGTGCTTTGCGAGCCTCGGCTACGGCAGGGGCTCCTTCCCGGTTGCCGAGAGGACGGCCGACACGTGCGTCAGCCTGCCGATTTTCCCGGAGCTCACCGACGAGCAGGTCGGATACGTCGTGGACGCGGTAAACAGCTTCCGCTAGGACTGCCCGCCGTGATCGATGGGATACAAATCAAGGTTTGCGGCCTGACGTCGCTGGTCGATGCCGACTTTGCGGACGCCTGCGGCGCCGACTACCTCGGATTCATCCTGCACGCGAAGTCACCCCGGCATGTGCCGCTGGCCCAGTTCCGGTCGATGGCCGGGCGCCTTCCCGGCCGCCGCAAGGTTGCCGTCGAGGTGGAGCCCGCCCCCGAGGCACTCCTCGCGATGCGCGAGGCGGGGTTCGACCGTTTCCAGGTGCATTTCCGCCATGACCTGGCGTTGGAGACGATCGAGGCGTGGTCGGGCGCGGTCGGAGCCGGGAACCTTTGGCTGGCGCCCAAGCTGCCGCCCGGGATTGTCGTGCCGGACTCATGGCTCGGACTCGCGCAGTGCATTCTCCTCGACACATTCGACCCGACCCTGTTTGGCGGGACGGGCCGCACGGGCGACTGGCCCCTGTTCAGGCGGCACAGCGAACGTCACCCCGGGAAGACATGGATCCTCTCCGGTGGCCTGGGCCCCGATAATGTTGCCGACGCACTGGAGGCGACCCGGGCACGGTTTCTCGACGTGAACAGTGGCGTCGAGTCATCCCCGGGCGTGAAGGATCACGCGCGGCTTAAGGCGTTCATCGTCGCTGTGCATAAGGCCGCGTCGCGCTAGGCGCCCTCGAGTTCGAGGAGCCGGCGCTTCGTTCGCTTGCCGAAGGCGTAGCCCGTCAGCGAGCCGTCGGATCCCACGACGCGGTGGCAGGGGACGATCACGCAGATCGGGTTTGTCGCGCTGGCCCGCCCGACAGCCCGGGCCGAGCTCCCGAGTGAGCGTGCCACCTGGCCGTACGAGCGGGTCGTCCCGTAGGGGATCGTGCCGAGCGCGGCCCAGACCCTGCGCTGGAACGCGGTCCCCCCTGGGGAGAGCCCGAGCGAGAATCCGCGCCTCCTGCCGCTGAGCCAGGCCACGACCTGGCGACGCGCCGGCATGGTCCTTCGCAGGTCCGGCGTGAGCGTGCAAGCGCCCAGCCTTCCCTTGAGCGCGGGAAGGGTGCCGAAGGCGGCCGCGGCGACCGAGCCGTCAGGGCCGACCGCGAGCGAGAAGGTGCCGAGCGGCGTTCGGAATGAGGTCGTGTAGAGCACGCGGGTTTCGGTCATGGTTCGGGGCGGTTGATCTGCCAGAGATGGGCTGTCGCCAGGCTCCTGTGCGGCGAGAAGACGCTCATGAGGCGCCGTGTCGCGTCAGCGTCGGGGCGCTCCTCAAGCCTGAAGAGGGTCTGCAGGCCGCTCGTGACACCGGTGTCGCCGATCGGCACGCAGTCCGCGAATCCCAGAGAGCGCATCATCAGGTAATTGACGGACCAAGGCCCCAATCCTTTGACCTCGAGGAGCTTACGCTCGGCGCGTGTGGCGGACATGAGCGGGAGCGCCGCAAGGTCGAGGGCTCCGGTTTCCACCAGCCGGGCGGCGCCTAGGAGGTATTCGGCCTTCTGCCTGGAATACTGCCACCGGCGCAGGTCCGCCGGCTCGAGGCGCGAGAGGGCCGCGGGCGTGGGGAGCGAGTAGAGGCCACCCGCCAGGGCGGTCCCCGTGTTCTCGATCAGGCGGCGCTTTAGCAGGCACGCGAAGGACAGGTTGATCTGCTGCCCGATGATCGACCAGAGGAGGCCGTCAAGGACGCCCGGGGTCCTGATCAGCCGCAGACCCGGACGCCCGGACACGAGGCGGGCCAGGCCGAGCCGTCGCGCGAGCCGGGCGAACCCGGCCGCGTCCTGGTCGAGCCCGAGAATCCCGACAGCGAGCCGGTGGGCGGCGAACCTCTGGGCCGCGCCGGCACCGCTCGGCGACTCGATGGAAACAGCGGCGCCCCCCGGGGAGAACTTGACTGTCATGACCGACGCGACGCCGTCCAGGTCCGCCGAGGTCTCGTATGTCGTCCCCGTCAGGCGTTCGGTAACGCTGTGCGGGTCGCGTCCGAGGCTCCTCAGGAGGTGGGCGAGGGGATAGCCCGGAGGCAGGTCAACCCGGAAAGGGCCGGGTGCGCAGAGATCCCTGTAGCCGGCGGGGGTCATGCCATTGAACAAGCGGAAATGCTCGTGGAATGCGGAGATCGACTCGAAGCCGGCCTCCAGCGCGACCTCGGTCAGGGGGCGGTCGCCGGAGGCTAGGAGGCTCATTGCGCACTCGATCTTCGCCCGCAGGAGCAGGTCGCCGGGGGTCGCGTGGAAGTGCTGGCGGAGCAGCTCGAAGCACCGGCTGCTCCCGAACCCCGACCTCCGCACGACCGACCGCGCGTCGCCGAACTTCCCGGGGTGCGCGCGCACCTCGGCGACGAGAGCCTCTATCGACTCCAGGACCGGGTCGGCGCCCCTTGCGAAGTCGTCGGGATGGCACTTCAGGCACGGGCGCAGCCCCGCGGCCCGCGCCGCGTCGCACGAGGGAAAGAACCTGACGTTCTGCGGCTTGGGCTTGCGCGCCTTGCAGGACGGCAGGCAGTAGATGCCCGTCGTCAGGACGCCCGTGAAGAACCGGCCGTTCCAGGCCGGGTCGCTCCCGAGAAACCGGGAGTACATCTGTGCGTGCGTCATTCTCATGGGCGTCTTGGCGGTGCACACCCTAGCAAAGGCCGCGTCCCGTGTCGTCCGCAATATTCCGGAGCAATTCCGCGCGGGCGCTTGCGCAGCCGGCCTGCGCCCGGGTACGATTACTGCTTAACGTCACCGTCTATGCCCACTGCCGTCCCCCGTCTCGTGCGCGCGTGGCTCGACTCGCTGTCCTCCGGGATTGTCGAGTTCGACCGAAATTGGGAGTCGGCTGCCCCGCCGGCGATAGCGCTTTCGGGCGCGGTCGAGGTCACCGGATTCGTGCGAGCGCCCGACATCGCCGCGGCGAAGCGGTACCGCTACTTCGTCAGGCCGTCGACGACGTTCACCTTCACGCTCCCGCTCAAGCGCGGCGCCGGCATCGATCCTGTGAACGACAAGGTGTACATAGCGGGCCAGTTCAACGGCTGGCAGGCCGTGGGCGATGAGGACTGGCGGCTGAAGCTCGGGGATGTCGACGGCGAGAAGATGATGGTGTGGAGCGGGCCCTCGGACAGGGTGCTCAAGGGCGGGGACATGATGTTCAAGTTCGTCACCGGGGAGCGCCAGTGGCTGCATCCGCGCGACGACGCGCCGAACTGCGTCCGCGACGAGACAGGAATCGTCAATCGCTTCGTGGACCCCGACAGGACCGGCGCGCACCTCTGGCGGTTCGAGGTCTCCTCGCCGCTAGACCTCGCCGGCGCCTGGACCGTCGCCGCAGGCGCCGACGTCTCGTCGGGCTCTCTGCCGCTCGAGCCCGGGGACTTCTTCTTTGACCTCGGGACGGACCTTCCCCTAGGCGCCCTGGTGTCCCAAAAATCGACCACGTTTAGGCTGTTCGCGCCCCGGGCCGAGTCCGTGACGCTCCACGCCTGCCACGACCTGTCGGGAGTAAGGACGGCCGACGCGTTTCCGCTCGCCCGCCGGGGCGACCGGCACGGGGCGGCGGGCGTCTGGGAGGTGGAGCTCGATCGGAACCTGCACGGCTGGTTCTACTGGTACTCGGTCGACGGGGTGGCGCGCGAGACGGGCAAGGTCTTCTCGAAGACCGACATCCTCGACCCGTACGCGCTGGCGGCCGTGGGACGATCGGGCCCGGGGATCGTGCTCGACCGGGGATGGATCGGCAGGGGGGACAGCGATTTCCGCACGCCCGCGTGGCAGGACCTCGTCATAGCCGAGGCGCATGTCAGGGACCTCGCCGCCAGGGCCCCCGTCAAGGCCACGGCCGAGGGGCGGAGGGGATTCTCAGGCCTGCTCAAGTGGGTCGAGGACCCCGATTTCTACCTCTACCGCCTCGGTGTGAACTGCGTGGAGCTGCAGCCCGTGCAGGAATTCGATAGCAAGACGCCCGACGAGTACCACTGGGGGTACATGACGAACGCGTATTTCGCGCCCGAGAGCGGCTACTCGCTGGCGCCGGCCGAGGCCTCGGGAGTCCGTGAGTTCCAGCAGCTCGTGCGGGCCTTCCATGGGCGCGGAATCGCCGTCATCCTCGACGTCGTCTACAACCACGTGGGAGAGCCCCCGCACCTCATGGCGATAGACAGGCTCTATTACTTCGAACAGGACCCGGCCGGGAACCTGGCCAACTGGAGCGGCTGCGGCAACGACGTTCGCGCGAGCGCGGCGATGGCAAAGAGGCTGATCATCGACAGCTGCACCCACCTGATCGAGGCCTACGGGGTCGACGGATTCAGATTCGACCTGGCCGAGCTGATCGGCGTTGACGTGCTCAAGCAGATCGAGGCCGCGCTCAAGGCCGTCAAGCCGGGTGTCATCCTGATAGCCGAGCCCTGGAGCTTCCGCGGGCACATCGCGGGCGCCCTGCGCGACACGGGCTGGGCCTCATGGAACGACGGGTTCAGGAATTTCGTGAAGGAGTATGTCAAGGGAGGCGCGCCCGCCGGCCGGCTCGAGTACTTTCTTCGCGGCTCGCCCTGGTACTTCGCAAAGTGGCCGGCCCAGACTGTCAACTACACCGAGTCCCACGATGACAGGACCTGGCTCGATTCGATCACCGAGAACGCGGGGGCGGACGGTTCGAACCCGGCGCCGAGCGATGTGCGGCGCACCCACCTCATGGCGTCGATCCTCTTCATGTCGGTCGGGATTCCCATGCTCGCCGCGGGGCAGGACTTCCTGCGCTCGAAGAGGGGCATGGGCAACACCTACCAGCGCGGCGACCTGAACGCCCTGGACTACCGGCGGATGTACCGCTACCTCTCGACCCACGCCTACTTCGCCGATTGGATCGCGTTTCGGCGCGGCGCAAGGGGGAGGCTCCTCAGGCACTTCAGCCGCCCGTCGGAGGGTTTCTTCCGGTTCTTCAACGGCGGCGGCGCGCCGCTCGCCGTCCTCCTTAACGCGGACCAGTCGAAGGGCCCGGAGCGACTTCTCTTCGCGGTCAACCCGACCGGCTCCGACGTGACCATAGCGATCGGCGAGGTGGCCGACCTAGGCAACTGGCGCCAGATCGCCGACCACGAGCGGTTCATCCCCCAGTCGAGCCGCGCGGCGACCCGGAAGGTCGAGGCAAACCTCGAGGTGCATGCGCTCGGGTGCGGGCTCTGGCTCGCGGGCGCCTGAGGCCGGCTCACTTTGCCGAGAAGCGGTATATCGTCGTGCTCCTGAAGGTCTCGCCGGGATTCAGGAGGGTGGTCGGGAAACCCGGATGGTTCACGGAGTCGGGATAGTGCTGAGTCTCGAGGCAGAAGGCCCCGTACCTCGGGTATGCCTGGCCTCCCTTGCCGATGATCGTGCCATTGAGTCCGTTGGCCGTGTACAGCTGGACGGCGGGCTGGTCCGTGGAAACCTCAAGGGTGCGGCCTGTCACGGGGTCGCTGGCTCGCGCCGCGAGGACGACGCTGCGGCCGCCTCCGTCGATGACGAAGTTGTGGTCGTAGCCGTTGGTCTTGTCCGGGATGTTCCTGATGTCCCTGCCGATGGGCTTGGCCTGCGTGAAGTCGAGCGGCCCGCCAGCGACGTCTGCGATCACGCCGGTGGGGATCAGGCCTGCGTCGGCCGGCGTGTACCGGCTGGCCTTGATCTGGAGGACCTGGCCGAGGACGTCCCCCTTCCCCGCGAGGTTGAAATAGCTGTGGTTGGTCAGGTTCACGACAGTCGTCTTGTCCGTCGTCGCCTCGTAGTCGAAGCGCAGCTCGTTGCCGTTTGTCAGCGTGTAGGTCATCCTCACTTTGAGCGTGCCCGGGAACCCCTCGTTGCCGTCCGGGCTCACCAGGCTGAAGACCACCGCCGGGCCGTTCGGGCCGTCGGCCGCCTCGGCCTTCCACACGAGCTTGTCGAAGCCCTTGATCCCTCCGTGCAGCGTGTTGGGCGGGTTGTTGATGGCGAGGGTGTAGGTCTTTCCGTCGATCGAGAACCTGCCCTTAGCGATTCGGTTGGCGACCCGCCCTACGACCGACCCGAAGCACGGGCTCTCGCTCAGGTATTGGGTGAGGTTGTCAAATCCGAGGACAATGTCGCCCATCCTGCCGGCCCTGTCCGGGACGCGCAGCTCGGTGATGGCCGCTCCGTAGGTGATGACCTTGCAGACGAGGCCGTCGGCGTTCGTCAGCGTGTAGAGGTCGACCGGGGTTCCATCCGGCATGGTTCCGAACGGGGATTTGGATATGCTTGCAGCCATAGGGATTGAGGTGATTAGAGCGACGGCCCAGAGGTAATGTGCGGGCCGGCGGCGCCTTGGGAGGGGGGTCGGGTATCCCATGGATACCATCATTGGGGACCCTGGCCGGACGATCGATCAAAAACGGCTGGCTGCGGCCGCCTTTCACCGCTCAAAGAGCTGCTCGATCTCCTCGAGGGTCTTCCCCTTGGTCTCAGGGAGGAAGAATACCGCCGTGACGAAGTAGATCACCGTGCAGCCCGCGAAGAGGAAGAACACCGTCGAGTAGCCGTACTTGCCGACGGTCGGGAGGAACACGGCGGCGATCGTGGTGGAGACCGCCTGGTTCAGCGTGAGGGCGATGCTCATGCCGTTCGACCTAATGCGCGTCGGCATGAGCTCGGAAAGGGCCAGCCAGACCACGACCCCGGGGCCGATTGCAAAGAAGCCCATGAAGCAGAATGTGAACACCGCGGTGATCCAGCCGTTCCGATGGCTCGGAACGGGCGTGATCAAGGCATTTTCGATCCTCAGCGGAGCGGTCCTGGCCTCGTCGAGGCTCGCGAGGGGATTCGAGAGGAAGGCGCTCACCCGGTTGCCCGGGAGCGACCCTTCCCTGCTTATCTCGATCGGTGCCGCGGCTGCGTCGTCCGAGCGGACCACGGCCGTGGCCGAGCGGAAACCGCCGTACGAGAAGATCACGCCGAGGGTCAGGGGCCCGCCCATGAGCGCCTTGCCAGCGTCCCCCGTGGACGCCAGCAGCCTGTTCGCGCCTTCCTTGTCGAATATGATCCTCGCGTCCTGGGCGGCGCCGACTGAGGCCTGGACGGCCTGCCGGGCGTCGACGCGGAGCCGTTCGGTCCGGTGGAAGAGCAGGCCGACGGCCACCAGGGAGAGGATGATCCCCGCGGTGCCGATGGACAGCAGGAACTTGCGCCCCTTGCGGTCTACGAGCATGACCGCAACCATCGTCATGACGAAATTGACGAGCGTGAAGAGCAGGTTGCCGTAGTGGGCCTCTACGTCCGATAGGCCGCCCTGGATGAAGATGTCGGCGTTGTAGCCGATGATCGAATTGACCCCTGTCGCCTGGTTGCAAGCGAGTATCACGCAGGCCAGCATGAAGGGAACGGCATACCTTCGGCTGAGCAGCGGCTCACGGGCGCCGCCCGGTCGGGCCGATGTCTTCGCGCTCTCTGCCGCGGCGTTCTCCCCCATCTCCCGCAGCTCAAGCTCGGCCTGATGGGGGGAGCGCGAGCGGAGCAGCGCCCGGAGGGCCTCGTCCCTCCTTCCCCGGAGGAAGAGCCAGCGGGGCGATTCGGCGACTATGAGGCTGCCCATCACGAAGAGGACCCCTGGCGGCAGCGAGACCCAGAAGATGCTGCGCCAGGCCGAGTCGTTCACGGCGAAGAGCCTCGCCGGGTCGCCGAGCTTGGCGACCCTGTCCACCTGGTAGCTGAAGTAGAGGGCGACGATGGCGGCGATGACGAATCCGAACACGAGCATCCACTGGAAGACGCCGGTGCCCTTCCCGCGGCTCTTTGAGCCCAGGCACTCAGCGAGATAAAGGGGGATGACCACGCCGACGAGCCCGCCGCTGATCCCCTGCAGGAGGCGGCCGACCACGAGGGGGCCGTAGCCGTGCGAGAGGGCGATCATGGGTATGCTTGCCACGAAGAGGAGCCCGCTTGCCGCCATCAGCCATTTGCGCCCCATCCAGTCCGCGAGCACCCCCGCGACCAGCGTCGATAGCGCGCTTCCGAGGAGCACAGCGGCGACAACGAAGGAGAGCTGGCCCGCGTCCAGGCCAGAGGTCGCCTTCAGGTACGGAAAGGCGCCCGCGATTATCCCGACGTCGATCCCATAGAGCAGTCCGCCGAGACCGGCCACAAAGAGAAGCAGGCGGTTATAGGCGGTCTTGCCAGCCTCGGGGTTTGAAAGGTCGGGCGCCATGGGCGGGCTATTTCGCCGGATTGGATGGGTCTGGCCGTGGACTTGGGGCGGCGGTCGAGACGAGGAGCATGTGCCATTGGTCGTCCGGGAGGCCCGCCCGGCCGCCCTGCCTGGCCGCTGCGGCCACGAGCAGGCGGATCGGCTTGAGGATGGGCAGCTCCGTCGCGGATTCGTTGGGCTCGGCCGCCCTGTCGAGAACGGCGAGGTCCGCGGCGAGCCTTGCGTCACCCAGGGGGGTCCCTGATTCCAGCGAATCGGCGGCCTCCAGGCCTGCGGCGCATGCGTCGACCAGCGCATGGGCAGGCGCAAGGGCCTCCCTCACAGCGGGATACGTCCCGGGCAGCAGGTCGGCAACCTTCCTTCCGTCGGCGCTCCACGCCCGCATGCGCTCCCCTAGGGGCGCCGCCAGGCCGCGGTCGATAGCCCCCGGTGCGAAGAGCATCCGGTCAACGCAGGCCCTGAACTCCCGGGACGGGGCGCTGTCGGGCGCGGCTGCGTCTGCAAGGCCGACCAGGGGCGTAAGTTGGTTGCTCCAGATCTGTATCCCCCCGCGATCGTAGTGCTTAACGGGCTCGAGCAGGCTGATGAGGGTCCTCAGTGAATCGATCCCCGGGATCTCGAGGTTTGCGCCGACCAGGTGGCGGAGCATGGCGTCGCGGTTGCGCTCATGCAGGGAGCCGGCCTCGCTGAGGCGCAGGCCCACGATCGAGAGTCGCCGGTACATCTCCGGAACGTCCCGGACGGAGGCCGGCGACCAGAGCCGCTCCGCGATGGCCGCGGTACGCGGCCAGATCCGGGAGTCAATCGTCTCGGGCGTGACCCATTCCGACCACATCGTGGCCTCGCCGCCGAGGATGTGCGCGCGCTGCGACTTAGTCAGGGGCGAGGAGTCGGGGACGGGATCGATGCTGTAGTGGTCCGCGGCCGGGTAGCACAGGTCGATGTAGAACCCGTTTGAGAGTATGCAGTCGAATCCGAGCGCGGCCGACTCGGCGAGCGCCTCGGGCCCGCGCCATGTGTCGATCACGCAGTCCCGCGGCAGCTCGGGATTCTCGATCTCATCCCAGCCTATCAGCCGCTTGCCGTCCTTGGCGAGGATCCCCTCTATCCGCTTGTTGAAGTAGGCGTGGAGCCCGGCGTTGTCCCGAAGCCCGTGATCGCGGATGAAGGCCTGGATCCGCGGGTTGGCGCTCCACTGCACCCCGTTGTTCTCATCCCCGCCGATGTGGATGAACCCGTCAGGGAAAAGCGCCGCCATCTCGCCGAGAAATTCGCCGAGCAGCACATAGGTCGCCTCGTTCGTGGGGTCGAGCACGGGGTTGAAGACGCCCCACTGGCGCTCGATCCCGTAAGGTCCGGGCAGGCTGGCCAGCTCCGGGTGCGAGACGACCCAGCTCGTGGCGTGGCCCGGGACGTCGAACTCGGGCACGACCCGTATCCCTCGCAGGGCGGCGTAGGCGATGATCCCACGCATCTGCGCCTGGGTGAAATACCTGCCGTCGGATCCCTTCGCGGCCAGCTCCGGATGGGTCAGGCTCTCGATGCGGAAGCCCTGGTCGTCCGTCAGGTGCAGGTGGAGGACGTTCAGCTTGACGACGGCCATGGCGTCGAGGTTGCGCAGGATGACCTCCGCGGGCTGCCAATGCCGCGCCACGTCGATCATCAGCCCGCGCCAGGGGAACCTGGGATGGTCCCGGATCTGCGCCGCGGGCAGAAACCATCCTTCTGGATCCCGGCGGAGGAGCTGGAGGAGCGTCTCCAGGCCATGCATCGCCCCCAGGTCGGTCGGGGAGCTCAGTGTCGCCAGAGTGCCGCTGATCTCGAGCTGATAGGTCTCGTCCTCGGACCCGGTTGGGACCGCGGCGCCCGCAGCCCTGCAGTCGACGCGGAGTGTGAAGGGCGCCGGGCCGCCCTTCGCGCCGGAATCGCCGACGCGCGATCGCCACCGGTCCTGCGCCCGGGCGACCGCTTCGTCGAGGCGGGGCCCCGAGGCCCCGTCCATCGCGACAATGAGCGCGCCGCCCGCGGGAACGCGCCACGCCGAAACGTGAACCTCCGCAGGCGCCGGCATTACGTCGAGCGGGAGCGGCTCCGCTCCTGCTCGCGCGGCCCAGCAGGCGGCGGCGCTAAAGAGGCAGATCGCGAAGGAATTCCTCTGGGGCATATCTTTTGAAGGCTTCGATTGCCTCGTACTCCGCGAGGCCCAGGGCGTTGTAGGTCTCGGCGAGGCGCCTGCTTCGGTCCTCCGAACGCTGCCAGAACTCCCTGCGGTCGTCGCCCAGGAAGAGTGCCATGTCCTTTTGAGTCTCGTGGCAGAAGATCGCGCGTCGGCGGCGCAGCACCTCCTGGGGGCTCAGGGGGACCGCGAGGTCGATCTCGTCCGCGGACCACTCGGACCAGGCTCCGCGGTAGAGCCAGAGCTCGCTCTCGCGCACCCACGGCTCCCCGGAGTGGCTCGCGAGGGCGTCGCGAAGGGCGTGCAGGCAAAGCCTGTGCGTCCCATGGGGGTCGTCGAGGTCTCCCGCCGCGAATATCAGGTGGGGGCGGACTGCGCCCAGGAGCTCGCGCATGACCGAGCGGTCGCCCTCGCCGAGCTGCCTCCTGGTGCCCGGGCTGGCCCTGTAGAACGGGAGGTCCAGGAAATGAAGGCGCCCGGAGGTGACGCCGCAGACGCTGGCGGCGGCGAGCGCCTCCTGGCGCCGGACAAGGCCCTTCCAATGCTGCACCTCGGGCGTCTCGGGAAGGGCGCCTGTCGACTGGTGGGCGGAGCAGAGGGCGCGGATCTTCTCCAGGTGCTGGGGGCCCGCAAGGCCGGAATCCCCCACGAACCGAAGCGCGCGTGCCAGCGCCTCGTCGGAGACCGCGTTCGCGCCCGAGACCTGGTACCCGACGTGGACCTCGTGGCCGTGCTCGACCAGGCGGCAGAGGGTGCCGCCCATTCCGATCACGTCGTCGTCCGGGTGCGGGGACAGGACGAGGATGCGCTTCGGGAACACCCCAGCCGACGGCGCGTGCAGCGGGCGCACCGGCGCGTCGCCGGGCCTCGTGCGCTTGGGGTCGCGGCCGCCGGGCCAGCCGGTGATCGTGTGCTGGAGCTGGTAGAAGCCGGCCAGGTTCACGTCGTATGCGGAGCCGTGGATCCGCAGGAGGTCCTGGAGCCCCGCCTCGTTGTAGTCGTCGTCGGTGAGCTTGAGCACCGCCTTCCTCCTCAGCTGCGACAGCCAGATGATCGCGCGCCGCATCATGGCGGGGTCCCACTCGAGGCCCAGGTCGCCGAGGGCTCCGAGAAGCCACGGCGTGCGGTAGCGTGTCAGGGCCCCGGCCGCGGCGCGGTCAATGACAAACTGGACCTGCTCATGCTCCTGCAGGAATGACGCCGTTATCTGGGCCGTGACAGGCCCCTCGGCCGCCGCGCGCACGATCTCCGCCTTGTGCTGGCCCCACGCCATCAGCACGATGCGCCTGGCCTCAAGGATCGTCCTCACGCCCATGGTGATTGCGTACCGGGGCGTGTGCTCCTCGCCGCCGAAGTCGCCGGACGCATCGCGCCGCGTGAGGGCGTCAAGGGTAACGATCCGCGTCCGGGAGCGGCGGGGGCTGCCGGGCTCATTGAAGCCGATGTGGCCGGTCCGCCCGATCCCGAGGACTTGGAAGTCGATGCCCCCCGCGGCCTGGATTCTTTCCTCATAATCGCGGCAGTGCGCGTCAAGGGAGGCGACCGGCACCGTCCCGTCCGGCATGTTTATGTTCGCCGGTGGGATGTCGACGTGGTCGAAGAGGTGCGACTGCATGTAGTGCCGGTAGCTTCTCGGGCTCGACGGCAGGATCGGGAAGTACTCGTCCAGGTTGAAGGTCACGACGTTCGAGAAGCTGAGCCCCTCCTCTCGGTGCATCCGGACTAGCTCGGCGTAGAGGCCGAGCGGGGTGGAGCCCGTCGCCAGGCCCAGCACAGCGGCACGCTTGGCCCCCTGCCTTTCCCGGATGAGTGCGGCCATCTCCCGCGCGACGAACACGGATGCCTCGGCGCCCCCCGGGAAGACGGAAAGCGGGACATGCTCGAATCGGCTGGAAGCTGCGGTCGTCGGACCGGTCATTTGGGATTTTCTCGCTGCGAGGTTATGCGTCTTCGTTGCAGGTTCCGATGATATTCGCGGCGGCTTCGTTAAAAAATGGCAGAAATGACTATGTTTTTAACATCGCTGCTACTCGCGGCGGCGGCCCCGGAGGGCGGCGCGGCTCCAGCTTTGGCTGGGCCGATCGAGCACTTGACCCGATCTGCCGATGAATCGAAATTGTCACGGTGGAGTCCCCCTCAGCCATCCGGCCCGCGAAGCCCGCCTGGGCGGATCCCGGGACCTTTGGCTCGGCAGTCCTTTTGTTCGCCGTTGTGCTGGTCGCGTACATCCCGGCGCTAAACGGCGGATTCCTCTGGGACGACGACGCGCACGTGACGCGGGCGGGCCTTCGCTCGCTGCACGGCCTGTGGAGGATCTGGTTCGAGGCCGGCGCGACGCAGCAGTACTATCCGGTCCTCCACTCGGCCTTCTGGGTCGAGCACCGGCTGTGGGGGGATTCCGTCGTGTGCTACCACCTGGCGAACGTGGCGCTCCATGCCACGGCCGCCTGGCTTCTGGTGGTGATCCTGCGGCGCATCTCGTTCCCGGCTCCGTTGCTGGCGGGTCTTCTCTTTGCCCTGCACCCGGTGTGCGTCGAGTCGGTGGCCTGGATCTCCGAGCAGAAGAACACGCTGTCGGCGGTGTTCTACCTTGGCTCGGCCCTTCTCTACCTTCGCTTTGACGAGACCCGGCGCCGAAACCTGTACTCGTGGGCGTTCGGGCTATTTGTGCTCGCCGTGCTGACGAAGAGCGTGACGGCGTCCCTTCCCGCTGCGCTCCTCGTGGTCTTTTGGTGGCGGCGGGGAAGGCTTCGCTGGAGGGCCGACGTGCTTCCGCTCCTTCCCTGGATCGCCGTCGGGGTGGCCGGGGGGCTCTTCACCGCCTGGGTGGAGGAAAAATTCGTAGGCGCGCAGGGCGCCGACTTTTCGTTCACCGTGATGGAGCGCATCCTTCTGGCGGGGCGTGTGGTCTTCTTTTATTTCCACGGGCTCGTCTGGCCAGCGAACCTGATGTTCATCTACCCGCGCTGGTCGCTGCGCTCGCAGATGCCCGTGAACTGGGCGTGCCTGGCGGGGGTGGTTGTCGTGCTGTGCGCTCTCGCCGTCCTCGCCCGTCGCTGGCGCGGCCCGCTGGCAGGCTCCCTCTTTTTCGTCGGGACGCTTTTCCCCGCCCTCGGGTTCGTCAACGTCTACCCGTTTCGCTTCTCGTTTGTCGCGGACCATTTTCAGTACCTTGCGAGCTTTGGAATCCTGGTTCCCGCGGCTTGGGGCATCTCTCGGCTCGCTGGGCGGCTGCCGCTCAAGGCTGCGGGTGGAGCCTGGATGGCTCTGGCCGTTCCCGCCGCTCTCGGGGCCCTCTCCTGGAGCCAATGCCGGGATTACCGCGGCTCGGAGATCCTCTACCGCACGATGCTGGCCAAGAACCCGTCGGCGTGGCTTCTCCATTACAATCTGGCGGTGTCCCTCGGGATGAGTTCCGAGCACCTTGCGGAGGTGATCTCCGAGTACGAGGCCACGATCAGGATCAAGCCCGACCACTGGGAGGCCCACAACAATCTGGCGGTTGCCCTGCTGAGGCTGCCGGGGCGCACCGCCGAGGCCCTGGCCCAGTACGAGGAGGCCTTGAGGTACAAGCCGGACTATGCACAGGCCCACAACAACCTGGGAATCGCGCTCGGGGACATCCCCGGCCGGCAGCAGGAGGCCGAGGTCCACCTGAGGACGGCAATCCGAATCCAGCCGGACTATGACGCCGCCCACGCCAACCTTGGTCATATCCTCATGGGGAAGGCGGGCTCGCTGGATGAGGCCGTGGCCGAATTCGAGACCGCGATCCGCATTGCGCCTGAAGTCGCCGATTACCACTTCGACCTGGGAAACGCTCTCTCACGCTATCCGGAAAGGCTGGCCGATGCGGTGGACGAATACAGGGCGGCTTTGAGGCTTAATCCCGACTTCATGGAGGCGCACAGCAACCTGGGCGTGGCCCTCGCCCACCTGCCGGGACACATGGCCGAGGCGATCGGGGAATATGAGGCGGCGCTTCGCCTTGCGCCCGGCAGCGCCGAGATCCGCGTCAACCTGGCCAACGCGCTCAACCGGATCCCTGGCAGAAGCGCGGACGCGATGGCCCAGTACGCGGCCGCCATCAGGATCGACCCGAACGACGCGCAGAGCCACTACGGCCTCGGCTACCTTCTCTCGAGCGTGCCGGGGCGCCTCCCGGATGCCGTTACCGAGTTCGAGACCGCGGTGCGGCTCGATCCGGACTTTGCGGAGGCGCACTACTGCCTGGGGATCGCTCTGGCGATGGGCGGCACGCGGCGGGACGAGGCCATGGCCCACCTGCAGAGGGCGCTCGAGCTCCGCCCCGACTTTCCCCTCGCGCGAAAGGCGATCGACCAGTTGAGGAAGGCCGGCCCGTAGGAGCCCGCGCGAAGTCGCAGCAGCCCAGGCCCCTCCGCCGTGCCCTCAGACTCCCCAAGACCACCCGGGAATTGTCACGCCTTGCGGCCGTCCGTTTGGCGCCTGCGGATCATCCGCGCGGCGCTGGCCGTGGGTGCGCCGGCAGCGCTCTTTCTGGGCCTTGAGGCCGGCCTGCGCCTCGCCGGTTACGGCAGGCCCGCCACGTTCCTCATCCCGGACCGCAGGCCGGGCTTCCTCAGGACGAATCCCGGTTTCGCTGGCCTGTTCCTTCCCGGAAGCTTCGACCTGAGACCCCTCAACCTAAGGATCGCCGCGCACAAGGCGCCCAACACGGTCAGGATAGTCGTCCTGGGCGAGTCCGCGGCGCAGGGCGTGCCGGTGCCGAGCTTTGCGTTTGCGCCGCAGCTGCGCGCCCAGCTTCGCGCCCGGTATCCCGGCAAGGAGTTTGAGGTCATCAACACCGGAATCGTCGCCGTCAATTCCCACGTCGTCTACCAGATCGCGCGCGAGATGGCGCGGTATGAGCCGGATCTCTTCCTGGTCTACATGGGCAACAACGAGGTCGTCGGCCCCTACGGACCGGGCTGCGCTTATCTTTCGGCAATGCCGCCGCTCTGGGTGATCCGCGCGAGCGTCTTCGTTCGCTCGACGCGGACCGGCCAGCTGCTCGCCTCCCTTGTCTCTAGGCTCTCGGCGCGCGCCCGCCCCGCCGAATGGGGCGGCATGTCCATGTTCGTGAAAAATGCCGTGGCGGGGGACGATCCCAGGCTCGGTGCGGTCTATGCGAACTTCGCGGCCAATCTTCAGGGCATCGTTCACGCGGCCTCCCGGGCCGGAGCGAAGACCGTGCTCTGCACGGTGGTCGCCAACCTCAAGGATTGCCCCCCGTTCCTCTCGCGCCACCGGGACGGGCTTTCCCCGTCGGAGCTTTCATCCTGGAAGGCTGCCCACGAGGAGGGGCGGCTTGCGTGGCTGCTCGGTGACACCGGCCGAGCGCGCGCGCGGCTTCGCGAGGCGCTTGGGATCGACCCCGAGTTCGCGGACACCCAGTTCATGTTGGGCTCGCTTGACCTGCAGGCCGGAGATGCCGACTCGGCCCGGGACCACCTCGTGAAGGCGCTGCACTGGGACGCCCTGCGGTTCCGGCCCGATCCGCGCATCAACGAGGTGATCCGCGGGGTCGCGATGGAAGGGAGCGGCGATGTGACCCTCCTCGACGCGGCCAAGGCACTGGGCTCCGACCCCGGATCCTCCCAACCGCCGAGCGGCCGCGAGATCCTCTTCGAGCACGTGCACTTTGACTGGGAAGGAAACTACCGTCTCGCCCGCCTGATGGCGGGCGCCTGCGCCGCGGCGGAGTTCGGAGACGGCAAGGCGAGCGGCGGATGGCTGGACGGCCCTGCGTGCGCGCAGGCCCTGGCGTACACGCCGCACGAACGCCTGCCCATGCTGCTGCGGATCGACGTGCTGATCCGCAAGCCCCCGTTCACCAATCAGCTCACCCACGTCGAGGATGAGGCCGCGATGGCGAGCGAGATCGAGCTGGCCTCGCGGGCCGCAGAGGACCCGGCGACGTGCGCCCGCGCGCTCGCTGTTGCAAGGGCCGCCGCACTGAAGGATCCGGAGAATCCGGCTCTCGCTGGGATACTGGAGGGAATCGAGTTGGACCTTGGCGACCTCGAGGGCGCGCTCGCGCTCTCCCGGCGCGCGGAGGCGCTTCTTCCCGTCGACTTTGCGCTCGTCGCCGATCGGGCCTCGATCCTCATGCGCCTGGGTCGCTTCGACGAGGCCGAGGCGGCGCTCATGCAGGCTGCCGGATCGGGAACCGACCTGGATCTGCTGGCGCCCGTTCTTGCCCAGCTCTGGACCAGGAGCGGGCGGTTTGGCGAGGGACTGCGTTTTCTAGGGGAGCAGGTGGCGGGGCGACCCGGTGACACGAGGCTGCGCCTCGTTCAAGCCGGCCTCGCTCGCGCGTCGGGCGACACGGCGGGAGCCGAGCGCGGGTTCCGCTCCGTACTTGCAGACGACCCGGCGAGCGGGGAGGCGCTCGAGTCGCTCGTGGGGATCCTCAACAACTCGGGCCGGCGCGACGAGGCTGCCGCCGTGAGCCTTTCCGCCGCGGATCGCCAGCCCGGCAATCAGGACAACAGCCTGCGAGCGGCAGCGATCTGCGATGCGCGCGGGGACCCCGGGGGTTCGGCGAGGCATTTGCTTGCCGCCGAGCTCGGAGGGCCCGTGAGCGCGACCTTCGAGCTAACGCTGGCCCTGAAGCTCTACCAGCTCAAGCGCATGGACGAAATGATGGCCCACCTTGCCGAGGCGCGGAGACTCGCCGCCCACGAGGGCGACCGATCGGTGTCCGATTCAATCGACAGCCTGATCCGGAGGATGCGGGCGGAATCGGGGTTGTAGATGATCGGCGGGCGGCGCCCGCCAGTCAGAAAAGCGAGTAAATGAACGGCGCGACGCCCGAGCCGCCTAGCACCGCCAGAGCGCCGACAAGCACCAGCACGATGATTATCGGCGTCAGCCACCATTTCTTGTTGTGAAGGGCAAACTGCAGAAACTCGGCCATGGGCCCCCTGCGCCGCTCCCCGGCCTGCTCGCTGAACGTGTCTTTTTCGGATTTCGGCATGCTATCGCTGGTCAAAGTAGCTCTCGACCGGCCTCGTCCCATCCCTCGACTTCCAGTAGCTCCGCGCGGCCGGATCGAGCCGCCGCGCCAGAGGATCATACCCAAGGACACGCATTGCGAGACCGATCGGGGTCAGGACGAGAAAGAAGACGAACGCCAGGACGACGTGGGAGACCGCGAAACCAACCGGGAAGGTCGCGTAGCTAAGCCCGACGAACACCTGGCGCAGGATCCTCGGGCTTGCAGCTCCGGCGAGCGGCGCGGCGCAAGCCAGCACCCAGAGAGCCTCCGCGACGCCATGGCGGCCCCTCACCCAGCTCGCCGTTCCCCATAGTGCGAGAAGGGCGAACCAGGCGGCCGCAAATACGGCAAGCTGGCGGCCCGAGGGGTTCCTGTTGATTCGAACGAGGGACATCGTAAACGGGGCAATCAATCGATTCCGAACTTGCCCAGGTAGGCTTGGAGGCTGGGCCTTGCGGCCTCCGGCTGGTCCTGCTTCAGGAGGAGAAAATTCCCGATCACCAGGACATCGATATTTGTGGCCATGAAGCAGTTGTAGGCCTCCGCCGGCGTGCAGACGACGGGTTCCCCGCGAACGTTGAAGCTCGTGTTGATCATCACCGGGCATCCCGTGATTGCATCGAACGCCTCGAGGAGGCCCGCAAGCCTCGGATTGCGCTGCGGGTCGACCGTCTGGATTCTCGCGGAGTTGTCGACGTGCGTGATGGCTGGCACGACGGAACGCGACTCGAGGATCCGCTCCAGTCCCGCGGCCGCGCGGTCCGTCCTTGACGCCGATCGCTTGTCCTCACGCACGGGCGCGACGATGAGCATGTAGGGGCTGTCCTCGCCCGGCTTCAGCTCGAAGTACTCTTGGGCCCGATCGGCCAGCACGATGGGGGCGAACGGCCTGAACGACTCGCGAAACTTGATCTTGAGATTCATCACACTCTGCATCTCGCGATTGCGGGCGTCGCCGAGGATGCTCCGGTTCCCGAGCGCCCTTGGCCCAAATTCCATCCGGCCCTGCATCCACCCGATCACCTTTCCGTCCGCGACCATGCGGGCGACTGCGGCGCAGAGGCCTTCGCCTCCGGCGTAGTGTCGGTAGACGGCGTTCCTCTCCTGCAGCACCCGCTCGATGTCCTGCGCCCCGAATTCCGGCCCGAGCAGCGACCCGAGCTGGCCGTCCGGCACCTGCGCGGTCCTTTCGTTGCCGAGAAGCTGGTACCAGACAAAAAGCGCGGCTCCCAAGGCGCCCCCGGCGTCGCCCGAGGCCGGCTGGATCCAGATCCTCTCAAAGGGGGATTCGCGGAGAATCCGGCCGTTTCCTACGCAGTTTAGCGCGACACCCCCGGCAAGGCAGAGGTTCCTCGATCCCGTGAGTTCGTGGGCGCGCGCTGCCATGCGGAGCATGACGACCTCGGCCACACTCTGGATTGAAGCTGCTAGGTCGCATTCTCGCGCCGTGATCGGGGACTCGGGCCGGCGCGGCGGCCCGCCGAACATCCGGTCGAACTTGCGCGAGGTCATCGTCAGGCCCGAGCAATAGTTGAAGTACGACATATCCAGGCGAAACGACCCGTCCTCCTTGAGATCCATGAGCCTCTCCATGATCAGGGCGGCGTGCCTGGGCTCGCCGAAGGGCGCAAGCCCCATCAACTTGTATTCCCCGCTGTTCACCCGGAAGCCGCAGAAGTAGGTGAAAGCCGAGTAAAGCAGGCCGAGCGAGTGGGGAAACCTCAACTCGTGGCTGAGCTCCACCCGGTTGGCGCGCCCGTGGCCGAGGCTGGCCGTGGCCCATTCGCCGACCCCGTCGATCGTCAGGATGGCAGACTCCTCGAACGGCGATGGGAAAAAGGCGCTGGCGGCGTGGGACTCGTGGTGCTCCAGGAAGACAAACCGCTTGGCGTACTCATGGCCAAGGCCGCGGCTGATCTCGCCGGACAGCCGCAGCTTCTCATGGATCCATTGGGGCATTGCCATCGAGAACGAGCGAAATCCGGCAGGGGCGACGGAAAGGTAGGTCTCGAGGAGGCGCTCAAACTTCAGGAAGGGCTTCTCATAGAAGACCACGTGGTCGAGGCGCTCCGGGCCTATCCCGCCCTCCTTGAGGCAGTAGTCGACGGCATGGCGCGGGAAGCCGTGGTCGTGCTTCACGCGGCTGAAGCGCTCCTCCTGGGCCGCTGCGACGATTCTCCCGTCAACGACCAGGGCGGCCGCAGAGTCGTGGTAGTAAGCGGACAGGCCCAGGATCGCCTTCATCGACCGGGGCTTGCAGGGCGCCCGGGTTCCCTTCGGGGAGCGGCGTGCGATGCGGGTTTCCTTGGGTTCTGTCTACCTTCCATGCCCCCAATCTTGTGAGGATTGCTTTGGACGCGCCACCCTCTTCCTCGGGAATCCAAGAGAAAGGCCCGGGCGCCGAAGCACCCGGGCCGATTGTCGCCCTTGTTCCTAGCCACCCGGGCATCCTGGGCCCGGGGGTAATTCTAGAAGTTCCAGTGCAGGGACACCGAGTAAGTGCGTCCGAACTTGTATTCGTCCGCGAGGAGCGAGGCCGCGCTGCTGTTGAGGAAGTACTGGCGGTACGTCTCGTCGAGCAGGTTCGTGGCCCTCAGAAGAATCGAGAAATTCTTCGTTATGGTGATCGACGCATTGGCGTCGAGTTCTGTGTAGGGCGAAGTCCAGACGGAGCTCTGCCCGTTGAACGAGCTGGACTCGTAGTCGTCGCGCCATGAATAGGTCAGGCGGAGCATCCCCCACTTGTTCTCGTAAAACGGACTGATGTTGATCTGGTTCTTCGACGAGTACGGCAGGGGTCCGTTTGCGCTCGATGTGTGCATCAGCGTGTAGTTGGCCATGAGGCCGTAGCCGCCCCTGAACGTCTCCTGGTACGAGAAGGTGGCCCCCTCGGACGTCGCCGCGCCGCCGTTGGAGGGGCGTGTGATCTCATAGGTCTCTGTGGGGTGGCCCGTAAGCGAGTAATCCGTCCACTGTTCTGGGTTCGTCGCGTTGATGATGTAATTGGAGATGTCCTTGTAGAACAGGTCCACTGAGAGGTACGAGTTCTTCGCGAAGTAATACTCGTAGTCCCAGTCGAGGTTCGTCGACTCGTAGGGCTTAAGGTCTGCGTTGCCGCCGACGCCGCCAAGGGTCGAGTCATACAGCTCCACGTAGTTGGCCTCCGCAGCCGTGTTCGGCCGGGCCATGACTTCGGCGACGCTGAAGCGGCTGACCTGGTCTTGGGCGAGGTCGTAGTTTAGGTTAACCGCGGGCAGGAAGTTCGTGTATGTGTTCTGGGTCGATTGGAGGGCAGGCGGAGTGGAGCTGAGGTCGTAGCTTGCGCTTGTCGTCGTCGTCTCGACGACGCGGGCGCCGAAATTCCCGGTGAGGGGACCGTCCCCGAAGCTGCTCTCGACGTAGGCTGCGGTGATCCGCTCGTCTATGGTGAACGAGGGAGTCGCCGTGAACACGGCTCCATCCTGCGGCGGCGTGGAGTTGAAGTATTGCAGGAGTGTCTGGCCGTTTCCCTCGGGCAGGTTTCCGATGAAGCTGGCGACGGAGCCGTAAGAGTTCAGGATGACGTGCTGCGACATTGACGGGGTGATGTCGGGCAGCCCGTTCAGGTAGTCAGTGGGAGGAGCCGACACGCCGATCGCGGAGAGGGGCGTCGTGACCTCGTCCGCGCCGGGAACGCTGACCACGGAGCCGTTCTCACCGGCCTTGTGGTCGCTGAACCGAAGGCCCGCCTGGAGCTTCTTCAGCGCGCCCTTGAGCGGAACGGTGAGGTCGACCTTGACCCACTTCTCGTCGTCAACCTCGGGATTGCTCGCGATGTTGCCGTAGTCGAAGCTCGGCTCTCCCGCGGCGCTGAAATCGGCGCCGCTATTCAGGTTAGCCGCGCTTGGGTCAGGGCCGGGGACGCCGGTGATGGCGAACGAGGAAGAGTTCTTGCTCTCGTTGATGTTCGCGTTCGCAAAGACGAAATACTCGGCGAAGAACTGGTGCTGGGTTCCGCCGGTCGCCCGAGTGAACCCTGCGTCCGCCGTCAGGTCGAAATTGTCGCCCTTGTAGGCGGCCTTGAGGTTGTAGTCCTGGGTTACGATCTGAGCGGCGCGGTTGAATGCGTCGATCACCAGCGGGGCGGAATTGATCGTGTAGCTGCTTAGGACGCCGTTCGTAACCGTCGGGTTCGTGATGTTTGGCAGACCCGACCAGTTGTCGCCCGGATAGATGTAGTACGAGAAGTTCACGTTATCCATTGTCTGCTTCACGTAGAGGCCGGTGGCCTCCAGGGTCAGCCGGTCCGTGGGCTTAAAAACCGCGTCGAAGTTTCCGCCCTGGTGGTGGCGAAGCTGCAGGAACTCCGCCGTGTTGACGACCTCCGCGGTAACCCAGGGCCCCGGGGGTTGGCCCGGAAGGGCGCCTGCGACGCCGAGGGAGGCGTTAGTGTCCTCAGCCAGGGACTCGACTCCGTCACGGCGCAAGTATTCGCGGTTATCCTCGCCGCCGATCATGATGCCGAGCGTCTTTGCGTCGTTGTGCCAGCTGAACATGGCAGACTCGCTGCCTTCGTTCTTCGAGGAGCGGTCATTGTAGCCGTCGGTGAGGGTGCCCGTGAAAACAATGGGGTCCATGTCCAGGGGGTTGCGGGTCGTGACATTGACGGTGGCGCCGATGCTGCCCTCGAGCAGGCTGGGCTCCCAAGACTTGAAGACCTCGGCCTGGCCGACCACGTCCGGGCTGAGGAGGAGGTAGTTGAACTGCCTGCTCTGGTTGTCGAGGACGTACCAGTCGGCGGACGACACGGGCTCCCCGTTCAGAAGGACGCGATTAAGGTTCGGGTCCGTGCCCTCGATGCTGACGCGCTCGCCTTCCCCGAAAAGGCGGTCCACCGTGACGCCTGGCAGGTGCGAGAGCGACTCGGCTAGGTTGTTGTCGGGGAAATTGCTCACGTCCTCCGCCGTGATGACGTCGACGTTCTCCTCGGCCTGCCGCTTGGTCTGGAGGGATGTTGCCAAGCTGTTGGCGTACCCGTTGACTACGAATTCTCCCATGGAGACCGTCTCCTGGTCTGTGTTGGCGGGCGTTGTTGCGGCCACCGTCGCCGGGATCGCTGCCGTGGTGGTTGAGGCCGGGGCCGCGGGCGCGGCCGCGGACTGCGCAAGCGCGGTGTCCGCTGCTCCCAGGACAAGGATCGAACACGCCGCAAATCTGTGGATCGTGGATAGAAGACCGGCACGACCGTTGTCGGTCGATGGGTCGCGAGGGTCAGGTGTAATCATGTTGTTGATGGTTCTGGCAATCTGGATACAAAACAGGAGAGGAGCAGGCTGCCGGTGTTGGCGGCCTGAAAAAATGGATCAGGAGCTTTCGTCGCATGCCTTGCCGCGGGCCAGGTTCGGGCCCGACGGCCGACGCTCTATCGCGGTCTTAGGTGGTTAAGTCGGATGTTCCGCTGTCGCAGCGGCAGGTTCCCCCGGCGGCGCCGCAGTCCGGACGGGCCCGTACCGGGGCCGTGTCCTTGATTTGCGCACGCTCTAAAGATTTCGTATTCAATTTGGAGGTGCCGATCATTGCCGGAGTAAACGAATGAGGCGGTTTATTTTTTACGCGCCCATGATAACGCTGGCGTCGCCGTTAAAAAATGGCATAAATGACGATGTTTTTAACAAAAATGTCAGAATCGCCGGACGCTCGGATACTTTCCCTGGAGAAACTCGCCAATCTGCTGCCGTCTCCGCTCAGGCCGCTGCACGGCAAGCGCGCGGCCCCTCTCGCGCTCCCGGACAACATCATCTGCTTTTGCCGGCGCTCGGCTACGGACCTTAACAGGCCCCAGCGAGGACGCGCGCTCCACCACAGATTTGTCCTCATTCTCGCTCTGGAAACCGCGGTCACGGTCGCGGTTGACGACCGCGCGATCCGGCTGAAGCCGGACGAGGGCCTTCTCGTGCTTCCGTTCCAATTCCACGATTACATCCAGCCCGCCCGCGAGGACCTGCGGTGGCTCTTCATCACCTTCGACATGATCGATGTCGGCGTGCTGCAGGCTTTGCGGTTTCGCCCCTTCGTCATGACGCAGGTTGTGCGCCAGACCTGCGCCGAACTCGTCGAGGCGTACCTGACGCGGGGCGAGGGTGACCTCACGAGTCTTCTGCTTTCAGTTCTGCTGCAGAGGATCCGGCAGGCCGAGCCCATCCTGCGCAGGCACCACAAGCCGCCTGTGGCGCCTGGCCTTATCATGCAGGTCAATCAACTTGCGCAGAACAAGGACGAGCCCCTGAGCGTCAAGGAGATCGCGCGCTCCCTGGGCATCAGTGCAAGCCACCTTCGGGCGCGCTTTCGCGCCTCGTGCGGGGTGAGCCTGGGGCGCCATCTGAGGAGGCTCCGGCTCGAGAAGGCCTGCGGCCTGCTGCGGCTGAGCCAGAGGCGCGTCACCGAAATCGCGGAACTCTGCAGCTTCGCATCGATTTACAGCTTCAGCCGCGCGTTTCACACGGCGTACGGCGTGTCGCCGATGGCCTACCGGCACGGGGACCGCGCGCGCAAGGCTGCCGACTGAACTCAGGCCCAGGCCTTCAGGCGCTTGGACACGTCGGCGCCAAGGCGAGAGACAAGCTCGGCGGCGAATTCGTGGATCGACGGACCGCCGTCGCGGGTGACCGGGGTCAGGTCTACGGCCCAGGTGATCCCGGCATAGCGGTCCGTTGCGTGCGACGTGTGGAAAGTGGCATTTGCCGCCCGCCTGCCGATCGCCGCGAGGTCGTAGCGCTTGCCCCCTGCGATCTGGGAGTCAAACGCCGCAAGCAGCCTCCGCGCGAGCTCTGGGTGCCGTCCGGAATCGAGTGCCACCTTGTCGGTGTCGGCCAGCCAGTCGAGGTCCCTCCACACCTCGCATCCGACGACGCGCTTGGGCCTGCGGTCGGCGGGCAGGGTGCGAATGGCCTCCAGGCTTCTCAGCAGCACGGCCACATGGGTGTCGTGCTTGTCGGCGGGATTGTGAAGGAACACGATGTCGGGCCGGCATCCGGAGAAGACCGCCCTTAGGTCGCCTGCGACGCCTGTGTGCCCCGGGCGCTTCACGTCCGCGCTTGCGTGCGCGAGCTGGAGCTGAATCGAGTATTGGCCTATCCGCGCGGCCTCCTGCTGCTCGGCGCGCCGAACGGCGAGCATCTGCTCGTCGGTGTACGAGGCGTAGGGGCCGGACCTCGGCGAGCCCGCCCCATTGGTGACGACCACGCCGCCGAAGGCCCTCCCGGGCACCCCGAGGCAATCGCTGATGCCCGATTGGGCCATGATCTCGATGTCGTCCTGGTGCGCGACGACGCAGAGGTGCGTCACGCGCCTGAGAGCCTCGTCCGGAGAATAGATCGGGTCTGGGACAAAAACATCCGCGGTCGGGTTGGAGAGTTTCACGGGAAACTATTTGGAACTGGTTGGCACGACTCGCGAGCCCGCATTTGCCCGGATCGACGGCAGGCTGGCCGCCGCTATCGCCTGCCCGTGCCGCTTATCCTTCTCGTCGGGCATGCGGACCCGCGTGTGCGAGGCGACGGAGGGGAATTCGGCGGCGAGCACCTCCTTCGCGCGCAGCAGGATCCTCTCGCCGCCGGGCCCCGAGGTGACGCGCCCCATGACGAGCACGTTCTTGAGTCGGTAGAAATCCGCATAGTGCCCGATGGAGTACCCGAGGTAGGAGCCCACGGAGTCGTACACCTTCTCCGCCCTTGCGTCGCCGGCCGCCATCGCGGCCTGGACCGCAACGAGGCGCTCCGGAGCAGGCATTCCTGCGGCAAATCCGAAGCCCGCGCTGTCGGCCAATCGCGACACGGCCTGCTGGGAGAAGTACTGCACGCCGCAGCCGACGTCCCCGGACCATTCGTCGCTCGGGGCGTTCGGGCGGTAGTCGACAGGGGCGAAGGCGAGTTCGTTGAGCCAGGGGGTGATGTCGCCCCCGGGCCTCACGTAGCCTGCCGCCTGGCTCGTCCCCATCGAGATTCCAAGCAGCTCATTGTCCCCGAGGGACATCGATCCCGCCAATGCGGCGACCTCGCCGTCGTTTGCGACCTCGAACGGCACGCCTCCCCAGCGATCCTGGAGGGTGAAGAAGAGCCTGCGGATGTGGCTCTCGAAAACGTCGGGCGGGATTCCGCGGAATAGGGAGGCCACCCTGACCTCGTTGTTCACATAGATGCCGGCCGCGCTTCCGCCTATCGCATCCACCCTGGGAAGGTGCGCCGCAGCCCGGCGCAGCGAGTCGTGGATGCCCTCGATGTGATAGGCCGGGTCCCTTTGAAAGTAGGGGTCCCACGGTGTCTCTTCCGAGTAGACGACCTTGCCATCGATGACTGCGGCCGCCTTGCGGTCGCTCCCGCCTATGTCGAACCCGATCCGGCAGCCGTCGAGGTGTCGGCCCATCGGCAGGGCCGCCACGCGCTCGCTGGGTATGTCCTCCTCGCGGACGGACTCGACGCTGAACGGCTTCCTGTAGACTCGGTCTCCCATGAAGGCGTGATCGAACGCCCGCGCGCCCGACGCGCTGTAAACCGCCGCCAGGTGGGCGGCGATCTCAGGGGCCCCGGACACGCGGATCGTGCTTCCGCCCTTCTGCCAGAGCAGGAACTTGAGCAGACGCTCGGCGTACCGGAGGCTAAGGACCGCGTAGGGGTGGTCCGCCGAAAGGACCGCGCTTTGGTGCCGCGAGACGCCCCCGTCGGGGCGCTCGAGGGCGACCGTCAGGGTGCGCGCCTTGGGGTCTGAGGCCGCCAGTGCCCTGTAGGCGCGGTTCCAAAGGGCGGCGGGGACGAAATCGGGGTCGAGGGGCGGGCGGAGGAAAGGGGTGATGGTTAGCATGAGCGGTCGGGCTTGGGCGCAAAGAGGTTTTGGTGCCTGTCAACGCCACGTGAAGCTCACGTGCGCCATACTACCGATCCAAACTCGGATAAAAAATGGCACAATCGACGATGTTTTTAACGAAAATGACAGTTTGGTGAGGGTGAGGATGCCGGG
>CAZNNO010000017.1:0-60910 GCA_964574435.1 uncultured Opitutaceae bacterium | reverse complement strand
ACGCTGGCCTGGCTGAACATGGCTGTCCAGAACGCCGACTTCATCCCCGACCCGGCGCTGATCGAATACGTCGACCGGATCTTTCTCCAGGACGTGCCCATCGTCGAGTCTCAGCGCCCCGAGTTCCTTCCGCTGGACCTGCAGGCCGAGCTGCACCTGAACTCCGACCGCACCTCGATCGCGTACCGCCAGTGGCTCCGGGAGCTGGGGCTCAAGTACGGCACCGCCTGAGGCCGCTTGGCACACGGAGTGCTCGTCCGCGCCCATGCGCCTCCTCACCTCCGCGGCTGCCCTTGTCGCCGCGATTGCCATTCCCGCCGCGCTGGCCGCTGATCCCTCCCGCGACCAGGTCATCGCCACAGTCACGGCGTTCGCCAGGTCCTGGGAGACCGGGGACCTGGCCCAATTCGAGTCCACGCTTGACGACAGCCTCCTTTGGGCCCACCCGGGCGGCACCCTCGACAAAGCGGGGGCGATCGCGTTTTTCAAGAAGTGGAAGGTGGAGTGGAAGGACACCCGCATCTACCCGACGCAGTTCATCGTCGAGGGGAACCGCGTCCTTGCCGAGTACCAGTTCTGCGCGACCAATCTAGCGACGGGCAAGCGCGAGGCCGAGGGCACGGCTGCGATCGGGGAGGTAAGGGACGGCAAGCTTGTCGTGTGGAAGGAGTATTACGACCACACGGTCGGCGCGCTCCAGGCCGAGGGTGTGATCCCCGTGGACGAGGGCGCCCCCTCCTTTCCCTATCCCCGCGCGGCCAAGAACCGCTGGTAGGCCGCGCGGCCGGGCGGCGCCGCTGGCGCCCGGTTGACAGGCCCCGGCCGTTTCGTCTTGCCTGGAGGGGAAGCGAAACCGACTGTGCGATCCCTTCAGGATTCCCCGCGCCCATGAACAAAGAAAAGGTCGGTTTTGTCGGTGTCGGCCGGATGGGTGCGAACATGGCCCGGCGCCTCAAGGACTGCGGAGTCGCCGTCAGCGCGGTCTACGACGCGAACGCCGCCGCAGCGGCCTCGCTCGCAGCGGAAGTGGGTGCGAGCCACGCCCCGACGCTCGCCGCGGTGACGGCCGCCTCCGACGTGGTGTTCACGGTGGTGACAAACGACGCGGCACAGCTCGCGATCTTCGCGGAGACTGGCGACTCGCTCCTCGTCGGGGCACGGCGCAAGGTGTTCATCAGCTGCGCGACCCTGACACCCGGCACCCATGTCGAGGTGGAGCGCCGCGCGCGCGTCCGCGGGGCGGAGACCCTCGAGGCCTGCATGGCGTCGTCGATACCCCAGGCCCGGAGCGGGTCGCTCTACCTCATGTGCGGGGGCGACCGCGCCGTCTTTGAGAAGGTGAAGCCGCTCCTCGAGAAGCTCGCCTGCGCGCTCCGCTACATCGGCGCCACGGGCCAGGCGGCGCAGGTCAAGGCGCTCGTCAACATGGTCATGAACATCAACACCGCGGGCCTCGCCGAGGGCCTCGGCCTCGGCGCCGCGCTCGGGCTGGACCTGCAGGTCCTGCGCGAGGTCTTTGCGCAGACGGGCGCGAATTCGCAGGTCCTTGGGACCGACGGCGAGGACATGCAGAACCGCTCCCACGACTGCTACTTCTCGGCGGAGCACGCCGCGAAGGATTCCGCGATCGCCTGGACCCTGGGATGCGAGGCGGGCCTGAATCTTCCGCTCGCCGCGGCGACCAAGCTGCAATACGAGCGCATGGTCGCCCTCGGCCTCGGCCCAATCGACAAGAGCGGGGTGGCGGAGCTGACGTTCAAGGGGCGGCACGCGTAGGCCGGTGGTGCCGCTGGAACTTCCGGGATCCGGCGGCTCCGAGTGCGAGCCTCGGGAAAACCGGCCCCTAGACCACCTGGGCGGCCAGCTGGTCGAACTCCCGCGACCAATCCCTGCGCATGCGCCGCTTGGCCGGGTCATCGAGCCAGCATCCGTCGATCGCGTTAAGGATGCATTCCCGGATCTGGTCGATGCTGAATCCCATCTCCTCGACGGCGACGATGTAGTCCCGGGTCGGGTCGGTCTTGAACATGGGGGGATCGTCGCAGTCGAGCGTCACCTTGATTCCCGCCGCCACCATCCTCTTGATCGGGTGATTGGCGAGGTCGTTGCCGAAATAGACCCATGCGGTGGAGACCGGCGTCGCGTTGAAGACGACGCCCTCCCGGGCGCAGCGCGCCGTGATTCGCTCGTCCTCGATCACGTGGTATCCGTGGTCGATGCGCTCGCACCCGAGGAGGTCCAGGCAGGTCTCCACGTTGCGCGGGTGGGCGTCCTCGCACGAATGGGCCGTGAGGTGCAGGCCCCTTGAGCCGGCGAGCCTGAAGGCCTTCCAGAACTTCTCGGGCGGGTTGCCGGCCTCGGCGTAGTCGAGGCCGACGCCGATGAGGTCGTCGCAGCGGTGGCTGAGCACCGTCTGAACAAGCTCGAGGCCGTACTCGGGCTCGCGCATGCGGTCGATGTCGGCAATGAGCCGGCATTCGATGCCGAGGTCCTTTTTGGCGTCGCGGATCCCGAGGAGGATCCCCTCCAGGGCCGTCGGGTACCTGACGCCGACATCCATGTGCGCCATCGGGCTCCAGAACATCTCGCGGTAGCGCACGTTGTGCTCGCTGGCCTCGCTCAGCGTCTCGTAGGTGATGCGCCGGAAATCGTCGACGTCGCGCACGACGTGCGCGACCAGGCTGTAGACCTCCAGGAACTTGATGATGTCGGGGTAGGAGTAGATGTCCTCCGGGACCTTGTGGGCGGGAAGCGCGACGCGGTGCTTCGCCGCCAGCTCGACCACCGTCCGGGCCTGCACGGAACCCTCCAGGTGGAGGTGGAGGCTGACCTTCGGGATGGCCTTCAGGAACTCGCGCAGGTTCATGGCGGGCTGCCGGGCGCCGTCGCACCGGCCGGCAGCGGGAGCAGGGGGGAATGGCCGCGGCGCAGGGAAGCAGGTTGCATGTCGGCCGTTCCAGAGCAGGAGGCAATCCATGCGGCATATCCCAGACTTCAATAATCATGTCCTGAGCGGTGCCCTCGCCGCCGCCAAGCGCGTGCGCCCCGCGTTCCGGCGCGCAGCCGGGCATCCTCGGCCGGGCTTCCCG
This sequence comes from uncultured Opitutaceae bacterium, assembly GCA_964574435.1. Lineage (GTDB taxonomy): Bacteria > Verrucomicrobiota > Verrucomicrobiia > Opitutales > Opitutaceae > Palsa-1447. The sequence goes on along the minus strand of CAZNNO010000017.1, from coordinate 57,821 downwards.
CGGGATCAGTTTGCGGGCTGGAAGTCCTTATGGCCGGTCTGCCAGAGCATGAACGCGTACTGTCCCGCGAAGTTCCTGAACGTCACCTTCTTCTCCTCGGTGAAATGCCCGTCGTCGTAGTTGACCTTCATGAGGACGGGCTTCCCCGAGGCGCTCGCGTTCTGGACCGCGGCCACGAACTTGCCGGGCAGCCAGGCCGGCACACGGGCGTCGTTCCACCCGCCGACCCCGAGGAGCGCCGGGTAGAGGGACCCGGGCTGGACGTGCTGGACGCCGTCCATCTCGTAGAGCGCGGCGCATTCGACGGGGTCCTTCACCGTGCCGAACTCGGGGATGTTGCCCGGTCCGTTCGGGCGGAACTCGAGGCGCATCGCATTGGCGTCGCCGACGTTGCAGACAGCCGCGGCAAACAGGTCCGGGCGCTCCGTGACGGCGCGGCTGATCAGGATGCCCCCGGCGCTCGTGCCCGATCCCGCGAGCCTGCGCGGGCCTCGGGGCCCGGGGTGAAATCGGGCCCCGCTAGTTGACCGTGATCGAGACTGGCGCGGATGTCGTCTGGAGGCCCTGGGCGTCCGTGGCCACCGCGGTCAGCGTATAGGTCCCGGCCGCAACGTTGGGCCAGCTGTAGGTGTAGGGCGCCGTCGTGACCTTCTTCAGGGACGTCGAGTCCTTGAAAAACTCCACATTGCTGATCGTGGAGTATTGGGAGGCGGCCGTGGCCGACAGCGGGATTGTCGACTTGGCCGCGTAGGTCGCCCCATTTCCTGGGGACGTCAGGGAAACCGCGGGGGCGACATCCTGGACGATGGAGACAGTGACGGGTGCGGAGACCGAGGTGTTGCCATTCTTTGCCGTGGCAAGTGCTGTGACCACCCAGGTATTGGGCGCGTCCGAAGCCGTGTTGAACGTGTACGGGGACGATGTCTTGTCCATGATGAAGCCGCCGTTGATGTAGTAGTCGACGCTCTTGATGGTTGAGTCCGTCGAGGTCGCGGAGGCCGTCAGCTTGATCGTTCCGTTGACGAAGAAGACCTGGCCTGTGGTCGGCGTCACGATGCTCACCGAAACGTCGGGCGCGTTCGTCGGCGTCGGCGTCGGGCTTGGCGTCGGAGTTGGCGACGGCGTCGGCGTGGGAGACGGGGTGGGCGTCGGGCTCGGTGTCGGCGTTGGGGTTGGCGACGGGGTATGCGTCGGCGTGGGAGTCGGGGTGGGCGTTGGCGTAGGGGTGGGAGACGGCGTCGGCGAGGGCGTGGGGGTGGGGCGCGGCGTCGGGGTTGGCGTCGGAGACGGTGTCGGTGTGGGCGTCGGAGACGGCGTGGGGGTCGGGGACGGCGTATGGCTTGGCGTCGGGGTCGGCGTGGGCGTCGGCGACGGCGTGGGTGTCGACGTCGGACTGGGCGTTGGCGACGGCGTCGGTGTGGGCGACGGAGACGGCGTGGGGGTCGGGGTCGGCGCGGAAACGACCCCAATGGACCCCGAAACCCCCGTGATCGACGGGTTCGATGTGTCCGTGGCGGTAACCGTCTCGGCCCCGAGCGTGTTCAGGGTGACCGCGAAGGAGCCCGTGCCGCCAACGAGCGTTCCGTCGGGCGGCAGGCCCGCGGAGGGATCGCTGCTCGTCAGCTGAAGGGTGCCCGCATAGGACGTGGCGGTGTTGCCGGCGGCGTCTTGTGCGGTGACGCCGACGCTGATCGGGATGCCCGCAGTCGCGGACGCCGGCGCGCCCACGAGGAAACGCGCCGCCGGCCCGGCGCCCACCGCCACGGCGCCCGAGGTGCCCGAGATATAGGCGTCGGCCGTGTCGGTCGCCGTGATGGTCTGGTTTCCGGCCGCATTCAGCGCGGCCTGGAACGACCCCGTCCCGCTGGTGAGGGCCGAGTCGGCGGGGAGGCCCGCCGTCGCGTCCGAGCTCGTGAAATGGACGGTGCCGGCGTAGCTGCTCACCGTGTGGCCCGAGGAGTCAACCGCGGTGACGGTCACGGTGACCGGCGAGCCCGAGGTCGTGGCGGCCGGTGCGCTGACCGAGAAGGTGACGTTCGGCGGCGCGACGAGGAATCCGTACGCCGACACGTTCCCGACGAGGCCCGACGTGGGCTGGGTGGACGTGGCGTCCTGGCCGTCGTCGGCGTAGGCGTAGAGGATGTGGTAGCCAAGCGGCAGCTGCGCCAGCGTCCCGCTGAACGAGGCGCCCTGGTTGGCGGCCTGGGTCCAGGGGCCCTGCCAGGAATCGACCTGGAAGAGGACGTCCTGGGGGGCGGGGGCGAACGGGCTGAACAGGCTCTGGGCGCTGAATGTGAGGCTCGGAATCGGGTTCGTCGCCTGGTTTCCCGCCAGGGGAGAGATCGCGGCGCTCAGCGGAACGGCGCCCACGCGCTCCTCGGTGATCACCGTCACCGTGTCAGCCGCCGTGTTCGCGACGTAGACCGCGTTGGTCACCGGGTTGACGGCAATCGCCAGGGGATTCTCGCCGGCGGCGACCGTTGACGTCGTGTTGGTGGCCCCGTCGACGACCGTCACCGATTCGCCCGCGTTGTTGGCGACATAGATCTTGTTTGTCACCGGATTGACCGCGATGCCCGCGGGCATCTGGCCGACGGGGAGCGTCGTCGTCGTGTTTGTCGCCCCGTTGATGACCGTGAGGCTGGCCCCCTGGAAGTTTGCGACATAGACCGTGTCCGTCGCCGGGTTCACCTCGAGCTCATAGGGGCTTGCCCCGGCGGCGACCGTTGACGTCGCGTTCGTGGCCCCGTTGATGACGGTCACGTTCTGGCTGACGACGTTGACGACGTAGATCGTGTTGGTCGCCGCGTCGACCGCCACGCTGTAGGGGCCCGAGCCCGCGGCGATCGTCGTCACGGCGTTCGAAGCCCCGTCGACCGCGAACACGTTGTCGCTGCTCCAGTCGGCGAAATAGGCCCTGTTCGTGGCCGGGTTAATCTCCACGCCTCCCGAGGCACCGAGCGGAAGGGTTGTCGTGGCGTTCGTCGTCCCGTCGATGACCGTGATGTTCCCGCCCGAGACATAGACCTTGTTGGAGACCGGGTTGACCGCGATCGACTCGGGATCGGTCCCCACGGGCACGGTCGCGGCGGCATTGGTGGCCCCGTTGATGACGGTCACGCTCGCGCTGTTTTCGTTCGCGACGTAGATGGTGTCAGTGACCGGGTTAACCGCGACGGCGCAGGGGCCTGTGCCCGCGGCGACCGTGCTCGTGGCGTTGGTGGCCCCGTTGATGACGGTCACATTGTCGCTGTAGTAGTTGGCGACGTAGATCTGGTTCGTCGCCGGGTTGACCGCCACGGCGTAGGGGATCGTCCCGGTGGAAACGGTCGCCGTCGCATTGGTGGCCCCGTCGACCACCGTCACGGTGCCGCCGAGGCCCACGGCGTACACCTTGTTGGTCACGGGATTCAGGGGCAGGAGCGTGCATCCGCCCTGCGTGAACAGCGCCGAGGCCGCGTTTGTCGCCCCGTCGATCACGGTCAGGTAGCTGCTTCCCGAGTTGCCGACGTAGACCTTGTTGGTGAGCTGGTCGACCGCGACCACCGCGGGCCAGGTCCCGACCCCGATCGTGGCGGTGGCGTTCGTGGACCCGCTGATCACGGTCACGGTGCCGCTGCCCCAGTTCGCAACGTAGACCTGGCCTGTCACCACATCAACGGCGACGGACTCCGGGTTCGTCCCCGCGGGAACGGTCGTGGTCGCCTGGCTGGCGCCGTCGATCACGGTGACGCTCGCGCCGCCGTAGTTCGCGACATAGACCTGGTTGGTGACCGGATTGACGGCGATCGCATACGGCATGGATCCGACGGCCACGGTGGTCGCAGTGTTGGAGGCCCCGTCGATCACCGTGACGCTCGAGCTGCCCTCGTTCGCGACATAGATCTGGTTGGTCACCGGGTTGACCGCGACCGCATGGGAGAAGGCCCCGGCGGGAACCGCCAGCGTGGCGTTGGTCGCCCCGTCGATCACCGTCACGGTGCCGTCGCTGTTTGCGACGTAGACCTTGTCGGTCACGGGGTTGACGGCGAGCGCCACCGGATTCGCGCCCGCCGGCACCGACGTCGTCGAATTCGAGGCGCCGTCAATGACGGTCACCGTGCCGTCCCAGTTTGCGACGTAGACCTTGTTGGTCACCGGGTTGACCGCGACCGCGTCGGGGTTCACGCCGGTGGCGACCGTCAGCGTCGAATTTGTCGCCCCGTCGATCACGGTCACCGTGTTCGTGCTCCAGCTCGCGACATAGGTCTTGTTTGTGACCAGGTTGAGCGCTGCGCCGTCCGCGGTGCCGCCGGCGGCCACGGACGCCGTGACCGTCTGGGCTCCTGCGCCAGGCCCAAGCGCCGCAGCGGCCAGGAAGGCCGCGGCCCGGGCGAGGGCGAGGAACGGGCGGGCGGCTCCGCTGGAGCCCCCTGCATTCATGGGATCGATGCCGATGGCCATAATGAGGGTCATAAAGTCGGTTTCCTGCACCGGGGGCGTGGCGGTCCCTCGGGTTCATCCCTCGGGCCTGCCGGAGGGTGCTCCACGGCCGGCGCACCGCCGCGAACGTGAGGTGTCCCATGCGGAGCGCGGCTCAACAACAATGAACCCACTATTGGGCAAAGCTGGCTGGACACGGTGCTTATGGCATCAGAATAGCGGACGCAGTCAAGCGGGCGGCCTTGCGATTCCGCGCAAAATTTACGTCTTTTCGCTTAGAATAGGCCGTCCGTTGCCGGGTCCCGCCGATCCGGCGCCGGAGGTCAAGGTCCGGCCGCCGCAGCCAGGGCCCGCTGAAGCTCGTTCACGGTTGCCGCTGCCCCTCGGGCATGGGATCACGGATGGATGCGATTGCAAGGGATCGAGGGCCGCCTGCCTTCCGGGACGCTCCTTTTCGCCGTCACGCTTCTTTCCGCCGGCCTGCCCGCGGCTTTTGCGGATCCGGTGGGAATCCGGACGCCGGCCGACCTGGTGTCGTACCTGAGGCAGATCGGCGGGACCCACACCATCTCCGGCCAGTACGTCGAGACCGGCGACCTGTCGCCGATCAACGCGATCCACGCGAGGACCGGCAAGTGGCTGGGACTCGTCAGCGGGGACTACTATCACTATGACCACAAGGGGGCGCCGGTCACCTCCTTCAACGCGAGCGCCATCGCCTACTGGAGGGCGGGCGGGCTGGTCGTGCTCAACCTGCACATGCCGAACCCGACAACCGGCGGCCCCGTCTACGACGTGTCGGGCCTCGATGCCGGCGGTCTGCTGGTCCCGGGCACGGCCACGAACACCGCCCTGATGGGCGCACTGGGGCAGGTCGCCGCGGGGATCCGGGAGCTGCAGGGCGCAGGGGTCGTCGTCATCCTCAGGCCGTACCATGAGAACGGCGGCGGCTGGTTCTGGTGGGGGACGCGCTACCGCCTCTCCTGCGCGCAGTTCATAGCCCTGTGGCGCCTCACGCACGCCTTCCTGGAGGATGCCCAGGGGCTGCACAACCTCGTCTGGCTCTTCGAATCCGGCCAGCCCGGCATACCCACGACGACAAACTACCCCGGGGACGCCTATGTCGACGTGGTCGGGCAGGACGTCTACACGGATCATCCGGATGGCGCGGCCGTTGTCGGCGGCTACCGGGACCTGGTGTCCACCGGGAAGCCGGTCAGCATGTGCGAGTTCGGCCCGGGATCCCCCGAACGGGGCAACCGCGACTTTTCCGAAACGACGCTCGTGTCCGCTTTTCAGGAGAAGATGCCGCGGACCGTCTTCTTTGTGCAGTGGTGGGACGGCAACGCCGGCAGGGTGGGATGGGGCATGGCCGAGACAAGGGACCTGGCGGAGGCGCTGGGCCGCCCTTGGATCATCAACCGGGACGCCATAGCCTACGGCGGCGTGCGGCCCCGCTGAATGGGCGGCATGGACGACATCCCCGGATTAGTCGGGAGGCTCTTCACCCACGCGCCTGCCTGTTACCTCGCATGGCCGGCGGCCGCGATGGTGGCGGGCACGCTGGTCGGGGTCCTCCTGCCGCGCGCGGCGGCGCTGCTTGCGATCGTGCCGCGGACCGGGGGCGGGCTCGTCGGCATATTCACGGCGCCGTTCATCCACTACGGCTTCGCCCACCTTGGCGCAAACCTGCCGCCTTTCCTCGTGCTCGGCGCGCTGGTGCTGCGGCGCGACCCGGCGGGCTTTCCCGGGGTCGCGCTCGCGATCGCCCTCGGGCAGGGCGTGCTCCTCTGGCTGCTCGGCCGCAGGGCGGCGCATGCCGGAATGAGCGGCGTCGTCTTCGGCTTCTTCGGGTACCTGCTCGCGCTTGCCTGGCTGGCTCGGGCCTCGGACGACCTTCTCGTGGCGGCAGGCGTGCTCCTCCTCTACGGCGGCATCCTGGCCGGCGTGGCCCCCGCGAGGAGCGGAGCCTCCTGGGAGGGCCACCTCTTCGGGCTCGCCGCCGGCGTCGGGACGGCGTGGATCGAGCTCCGCGCATGATCCATCGACCCTGGTCATCCGCCCTAGATAGAGAGTGGGGAATGCCTGGAAACATTGTCACCGGCCGCGAGTCGGAATGTCCATGACGCCCCTGTCCCGGCTGATTCGACCGGTATTTTTGCTCGGCCTTCCCTCAGCGGCGGCCCTGTTTGCGCTCGCGGCCTGCGAGAGCGACCACGCCAGCCGAGGGTCCGACTCCTCGGCGCCTGACGCAGCCAAGGCGGTGCCGGAGATGGAGGCGCAGGGAGCCTTCTTCTCCGGACAGATCCTTGCCGAGGTCGTCCTCAACCGCACGGGCTTCACGGGGCGCGGGGGCGGCAGGTCGGACAGCGCCGACGGCGACTCGGGCGGCGGCGGGGGCGGTGGTCGCGGCGGCGGGGGACGCAGGCACGGGGGCGGATCCGGCGGCTCCCCGGCGGCTGCGGTGGAGAGCGACGCCACCCCGCAGATCCGGCCGAGCAACCTGCCCGCGGTGGGGCTCCACCTGCGCCTCACCAACCACGGCTCAGCACCGGCCGAGGTCGAGGTGACCGACTTCAACTCCGACCTCGGCGACTTTGTCGTGGAGCCGGAGAAGATCGCGCTGCCGCCGAACGTGCCGGTCGAGGCCGAGCCCATGATCTCGCAGCTGGGTGTCAGCTCCGATGCGATCCCCATCTCGGTTTCGCTGCGGCTCAAGGGCCAGGGCGAGGGGCACCTGTTCGAGAAACAGGTGCTCGTCCTCAGGATCATAAGGCCTGCCGCGCCGCCGGCCCCGCCTGCGAAGCCGCCTTCCTGACGCCTGCCTCTACGCCTGCCGGGGCGGCCGGCTTACGGGGACGTGGGCGGCGCGGCGAAGCACCTCGCTCTTCGAGACCCCGAGCCGGCCCGCGATCGTGTTCAACCGGACCACCTCGGGCTGGCTGAGAGCCGTCTGGCGATCGACGCCGTCGCGGTCGACCCATTTCACGTGGTGCAGCTTCTGCCGGGAGACCTTGACCAGGCCGCCCAGGAAAGCCTGCTCGTCTTCGGGAATATCCATGCCTGCACCAGTGGGGGTCCCTTGCCGGAAGGTCAAGGGCGCCGGCATGGGGCGGGCGCCCGGATGCTCCCGGAGAGGGCGCCGGCTCGCGCCGCGGCCGGCCCCTCACTCCGAACGCAGGGCCACGCTCGGGTTGACCTTCGCGGCCCGGCGCGCCGGCAGCCAGCTTGCGAGCAGCGCAACCGCACAAAGGATGAGGATCACGGCCGCCATGACAACCGGGTCCGTCTTGGAGACATCGTAGAGCTGGTTCGCTATGAGGAGCCCGGCGCCTAGGCTCGCGGCGATCCCTATCCCGAGGCCGACCAGGACGAGGTTGAAACCCTGGCGCAGGACAAGCGCCACCACCCGGCCTGAGTCCGCCCCGAGGGCCATCCGGATGCCCACCTCGCGCGTCCGCTGCGCGACCGAATAGGAGATGACCCCGTAGATGCCGATGCAGGCGAGCACGAGGGCCGTGACCGCGAAGATGCTCAGGAGCACGAGCACGATCCTGCGGACCTGGAGCGTGCTCGCGATCGACTCCTTGAGCATGCGCAGGTCCGCGACCGGCAGGTCCGGGTCGATGTCGCGCAGGGCCAGCCGGACCTCGTTGGCCAGGGTAGGCGCCGGGGCCCGCGTGCGGACCAGGACGCACATCCTCCAGGGAAAATACGTCTGGGGAAAATAGACCTGCGGCGTCGCGCCGTAGTCGAGCGCGTAGCGCCGCACGCTTCCTACGACGCCCACGATCTCCCACGCGTCATCCTTGAAATGCAGCTGCCTGCCCAGGGGGTTCTCCTTCCCGAACAGCATCTTGGCCAGGGCGTCATTCACCAGCATGACCTTGGGGGCCGTCCCGCTGTCGTCCTGCCGGGTCAGGAAGCGGCCGCTCAGGAGCGGCACCCTGAGCGCCTTGAAGTAGTCGCCAGCGACGGAGTCAAACCCGGCCTGGAAGTCGTTCCTGGTCTCGGGCCTGTCCTCCCGGCTGACGAGGTCCCCGAGGCCGTTGCCCCCGTTCATGGGCACGGATGATCCCATGCCCACGTCGGAGACGCCCGGGATGCGCCCCAGGCGCTCCATGATGATCTGCCCGAGACGAACCTTGTCGGCATTTTCCGGAGCCCTCGAGTTCGGCACCGTGAGATTGAACACCATGACGTTGTCGGCCCTGAAACCGGGATCGGCGTCCATGGCCTTCACGAAGCTGCGGAGGAGCAGCCCGGCGCAAACCAGCAGGAGGACCGTCAGGGCGGTCTCCGAGACGAGGAGCAGCGCCTGCGTCCTGCGGTGGGATCCGCTTGTCGAGCCCCTGGCCCCCTCCTTCAGCCTGTTGCTGAGGTCCGGCCTGGCCGCGCTGGCGGCGGGGACCAGCCCAAAGATGACGCCGGTGGCGCACGAGGCGGCCAGCGTGAACGCGAGGATCCTGGCGTTTATCCCGATGGCGCCCCCCGCGAGATCCTGTATCCCGGCAAAGGCCACGAGGGGCTTTAGCGCCAGTTCCCCGATCACGAGCCCGGCGATGCCGCCTGCCAGGGCAAGGATCAGGCTCTCGGTGAGCAGCTGGCGCACGATGCGCCGCGAGGTCGCCCCCAGCGCGACCCGCACGGCTATCTCGGACTGGCGCGCCGTCGCCCGCGCCAGCAGGAGGTTGGCGACGTTTGCGCACGCGATCAGCAGGACGACGGCCACCGCGCAGAAGAGCGTGAGGACGTAGGGGCGCATGTCCCCGAAAATCTCCTCGTGCAGGGACAGCATGCCGACCGTCCACTTCTGCTTGAACACGGGATAGAGGGACTTGACCGCCCGCTTCGCGACTGTGAGCTCCTCGGCCGCCTGCGCCGCGCTCGCGCCCGGCTTCAGGCGGCCGACGATGCTGACGACATAGTTATAGTCGCGCGACATGTGGTGCGCGCTAGGCCGGATGACCGAGGGCGTCAGGAAGCTCGCGTCGTTGGCGAAGAGCGCGTGGGCGGGCAGGACGCCGATCACGAGGAGGCTGTTGCCGTCGAGTCGGATCCGCCTGCCGACGATCGTCGTGTCGCCGCCGAGGTGCGACTGCCAGAGCTCATGCGACACGATTACGACGTCGCGGTCGCCGCCCGCTGAATCCTCGCTCCTGACGAAGTCCCGTCCCAGGGCCGGCCTGATTCCAAAGACGTGGAGGTAGTCTGCGCTCACCTCCAGGCCGTGCAGCCGCACGGGCTCGCCAAATCCGGTGAGGTTGCTGTCCACCTGGTGGGCGGCCGAGATGGACTCCAGCTGGGTGGATTCGTCCTGCCAGTCGACGAAGGCCCCGCCGGAGGCGAACGGGATGTAGTTGCCGGGCTCCGGCATCTCGCAGACCTGCACCAGGCGATCGGACTGGGGGTAGGGCAGCGGCTCCAAGAGCACGGCGTCGACTATGCTGAAGATCGCCGTGTTCGCGCCGATCCCGATGGCGAGGGTCAAGACGGTCACCGCCGCAAAACCCGGGGATTTTGCGAGCTGACGGAGGGCGTATCTGAGGTCGGCGATCACGCGGAGGGGTTCCCCGGGGCCCTGTGGGGTGCGGCTGGAGTCATCGGAAAGAGGGATGGTCCCGGATTCGTCGGGTCCAATGCATACCGGCCTAAACCGGGGCCGGCCGCAATCGTTACCTGGCTCCGCCCGGGGTCCGGATGGTTTCCCCGGCGGCCAGATTCGGTTGCTCGCTAGTCGCGCCCGAGGGGCTTCCCCGGACGGGGATCCGCTCGGGTCACGATGCCGGCGTCACTTTGAGTGCGAAAGAAACCAGGAGTAGAGATCCTGGCCCGCATAGGCCCGGATCCACGCGTTGTGCGCCATGTCGGCCTCTATCGTGAAGCGCACGTCGGTGTCGCCCAGTTCCTCGAGCTTGTTCAACAGCGGGTAGCAATACTTCAGGGTCGGGTCGCGGCCGCCGTAGAAGAGCCACACCGGCATCTTGGCCCGCGCCAGGGCGGGAGCCAGCGACACGGCCGCCGGGCTGCCTATCGGGGCGATCGCCGCGAACCTCTCGGGGTGCTTTGCCGCCAGGTTCCAGGTGCCCACGCCCCCGAGGCTCAGCCCGGTGAGGTAGACACGCTTCGGGTCGCCCCGGTCCTCGGCAAGCACCCGGTCCAGCATGGACAAGACCTCGTCTTCAATCGTGTTCCAATCCCGCGGACTCTGGCCGAGGTCGGCCCACTTGGCCGGGAATTCCTCCGCCAGCTGGCCCTGCATCGGCTCGTGGCCTGCGTAGTGCGCGTAGTAGGGGTTTGGGCCCGAGTCCACCCGCTTCGGGATCTCGGCCAGGGTGCGGTTCTTGATATAGGGCACGTCTCCCTGGTCATACATCGGCAGCTGCGGGGAGATGATCACAAAGGGAAGGTCCCTCTTCTGGCACCAGGCCTCCATGAGGGGGCCGTGCTTCAGCAGGTAGTCGAGGTCGGCCTTTCCGTCACCGCGCTCGCCGTTGCCATGCAGGAACAGGATCACCGGCCACTTGTCCTGCTGGGCGAAGCCGCGCGGCAGGTACACGAAGTAGTCGCGCTCGGCATTCATCTTGGCGCTGTGGTACGGCACCCGGATGAGCTGCGGTTCGGAAAGCGCGGTCCTCTCGGTGGCGCACCCGGCCAGGGCCAATGCGAGGAGAACGGGTGCAAGGAGTTTGATCATTGGGGCGATGGGGAGGGCACACTGATAACGATTCGCGGGCGCAAGTCGATCCGGGGCGTGGATAAAATGGAGGAGCCAGGAGTCTCCCCTCGGGCCGTGCAGGACCGGCGGAGTCGCCAACCCGCCCTCTCCTGCAGAACGGATGCGCGGTCCCGCGCCAGGGACTCGTCCCTCTCTCGATCTCACTGCTCGAGCCGTGCGAACCGGCGTTCGCACCAGGCTTGGCCGAGGAAGAGGGCGGCGATGGCCGGGATCCAGAAATAGGACTGGTTCGCCGCATAGCAGAAAAAGAAATGCTCATCCCAGGGGATTGATCCGCGATAGGAGGAGAGGGTGCCGAATGCCGGGGCAAGGCTCACCAGCAGGATCAGGGCCCAGAAGCAATACCTCCGGTACCTGAGGGGATGGATGGCGTAGACAAACACCTGGACAAGGATCGCCAGAACGAGGAACTCCCAGGAGCGCCATGTCGCCACGAGGACGTTTCCGGAAGGGATGGCCACTAAGTCCGCCCGCCCGTCCCGGCCCTTGAGAAGCGTGCTTCCGGCGATATGCTGGAGGCAGTCCAGCCGGCCCGCCTTCGAGTCTATCGCCGCATGAAGGCTCGGTTCCTGGCGCATGAGTGCATACAGAATCAGGGCGATCGGGGCGACCAGCGCGATGAGGTAGAAGAATATGGCCTTGGCCCTCGCCAGGAGTTTTCTGTCCACGGCCCGGGTCAGTATGAACTCCGAGCCGAGCCCGCCCGCCTGGCTGTTTGACGCCGTTGTGAATATCTCCGGCGCCAGAACCAAGGCTCCCAAGAGGAGGACCATGAAGAGATTCTGCGTCAGGATGAGCAGGTTCAGCGAGGGCTCGTCATGCAACATGAACAGGAGGGGGGTGCAGAGGGCGAATGGAATCACCCACACGAAGGGGCTGACGGCCGCCTGGAATTTGAGAAGGGTGCCAATCTGCTTCATGGTGTTCATAAGGTGTCCCCTAGTTGCGGGAAAGCTCGACAAAGATGTCCTCGAGATTGAGGACGCGCGTCTCGTGCTCGCATGACCATCTCGCTGCAAGGGCCTCCGGCGTCACGCCGGAGTTGATCCGCATCGTGACTGTGATCTCGTCCCGGGAGCGGACCGTCCGGTAGCTTTCCGGGATGCCGGCCTCCGGCGCGCCGTTCTTGAACCCGAAGAAGCGCACCTGCCGGATCGAGTCCTTCAGGGAGTCGAGCGGCTCGCTGACGCGGAGGGATCCGTTTGCGAGAATCCCCACCTCGTCGGCCACGCGCTCGACGTCGCTGAGGATGTGGGTCGAGAACAGGACGGTGCAGCCGCAGTCGCGGATCAGGTCGAGGATGTCGTCGAGGACCTCGCGCCTGGCGACCACGTCGAGATTGGCCGCGGGCTCGTCCAGCAGAAGCACGTTGGGCCGCGGGGCGATTGCCAGGATGAAGCTGAAGAGGCGCTGGCTTCCCTGCGAGAGCGTCCTCAGGCGCTTGCCGGGAGCGATGTTGTATCTGGCAACGAGGGAGTCGGCGAGCGCCGTGTTCCAGCTGGGATAGAGCCCGCGGCCCAGGTTCAGCACGGTCCTCACCTTGGCGAAGGGGGGGATCACGGCCTTCTCGGACATGTAGCCAAGCCGCTGCCGCTCCTCGGCGCCGATAAGAAAGGGATCATTGCCCGAAATGCGGACCGTGCCCGAATCGGGCCGGATCAGTCCCGCAAGCATCCGGATCGTCGTCGTCTTGCCCGCGCCATTGCGCCCCAGGAAGCCGTAGATGCTGCCGGCCTTGATCGAGACGCTGAGGTCCTTGATGACCGGCGCGCCATGGAACGACCGGCTGACATTTTGTAGGAGAATCGGTGCTTCGCTCATGAGGATTGTGCCTTTCGGTTTAGCTTTCGGAATCTCTCGGAAAGGAGGGCCTGGATGTCACCTTCTCCAACGCCGAGGTGGACCGCCTCTGCCACCAATTGATCCACCGCGGGAGCCAGCTGCAGGCGGCGCGCGTCCATCTTCAGTACGGGCGATTGAGGCGACACATAGGTCCCAATTCCGCGTCGTGTCTCAATGAAGCCGTCCCTTTCAAGCATCTGGTAGACCTTCGTCACGGTGAGGGGATTGATGTGAAGCTCGGAGGAAAGGTCGCGGACGGAGGGAAGCTGGGATCCGTGCGGAAGCTGTCCCGAAAGGATGCGCTGCCTGAGCTGCTGCTGAAGCTGCACGTAGAGGGGAACCCCGCTGTTGGCGTCCAGGAAGAACACGGTGTATTGCTGTAGTAATACAGCATGGTGCCGAAGGTCAAACAAAAAAGAAGGCCGCCGCCTTGCTGGGGCAAAACGCAGTCGGAAAGAGCCGCCGGCATCATTCGCGGCCGCGGCGCATGACCCAGGCGGACTGCTCGAAAAGGGGCCGCTCAGGGAAAGTGCCGCCGGGCGTTGGGCTTCGCGGGGCCAGACTGGCCGGCGATGCGCCGGAGGCATGGTGGCCACGTGAAGGCTGGGCCTCGCGGCCGATTGGATTTGGCATCGCGCAGACGGGTCCTCATTCCTTGTGAAGATTGTATCCCTGTTCCCAGGCCCAACGAGCCGTCCTGCGATTAGTCCTTGCGATCGCAGGGACGTTTGGGCTCGGGGCGCGCCTTCTCGTCGCCCAGACGGCGGCCAATCCGGCGGCTTCGATCGAAAATTCGGTCGTAAAGGTGTTCGCCTCCGCCCGCGGCCCGGACGTTCTCAGGCCGTGGCAGAAGCAGGCGCCTAGAGACGAGGTCGGCAGCGGGATAGTGATCGAGGGCAAGCGGATCCTCACAACCTTTCAGGCGGTCCGGTATTCCAACGACATCCAGATCCAGGCCAACCAGGCGGGCGACAAGATACCCGCGACCGTGGAGCTGCAGTTCAATGAGATTAACCTGGCGGTGCTCAAGCTGAGCGACGAGTCGTTCTTTGACACGCACCCCCCGCTTGCCCGCGCACAGGGCATTCCCTCGATCAAGCAGGCGGTGCTCGTCTACGGCTACCCGGTCGGGGGAACGAGCCTGTCCATCACCAAGGGGATAGTCTCGCGGATCGAATTCACGCAGTACGGGTTTCCGACCTACGGCCTGAGGGTCCAGATCGACGCGGCGATCAACCCGGGAAACAGCGGCGGCCCCGCGGTCGCCGGGGACAAGATGGTGGGCCTGGCGCTCAGCCACCTCGAGGGGACGGACAACATCGGCTACATCATCCCCAATGAGGAGATTGAGATCTTCCTCAGGAATCTCCCGGCGGGAAAGTACACGAGGAAGCCGGGATTCTACGACTATTGCCAGGCGCTGCAGAACTCCGCGCTCCGGCCGCTTCTGAAGCTTGGGAAGTCGGACGACGGAATGGTGGTTCGCAAGATCGACAGCGATGACCCGCACTATCCGCTGAAGGAGTGGGACCTGATAGAGAAGGTCGGGGACTACCCCGTCGACGACGAGGGCATGATCCAAGTCGGCGAATTGAGGCTGGATTTCCTCTATGCCGTCCAAAGGGACGCCGTCGACGGCAAGGTGAGGATGGAGATCGTCAGGAACGGGAAGCACCGCCGGGTCGACGTCCCCGTGCCGAACGGCCGCGAGATGGTTGTTCCCGGGGTGGGAAGCTCCTATCCGCCCTACTTCATCTACGGCCCCATCGTGTTCACGAAGGCCACGCAGGCGCTTTCGTCCCACCTGATGCGCAATGCGGGTCTCATGGGGGCCCTCACCTGGGACGCAAGCCCGCTGCTGAACAGGAGGGGCGACCGCGCGGCATTCCCGGGGGAGGAGATCGTCGTCGTCCCGTGCCCGTTCTTTCCCCACCGGCTTGCCGCGGGATATGCCCAGCCCAGCTACCATGTCGTGGCCTCAATAAACGGAACACCCGTACGCAACCTGAGGCACCTGGTCGAGCTGCTGCGCGACGCGCGCACGGACTACGTCACCATACGATTTGTCGACCGAAACAAGGAGGCCATAGTCTTCCCGAGGAAGGAGGCGCTCGCGGCGACGGACCAGATCCTTTCGGACAACGGGGTCCGAGCCCAGGCATCCCCGGAACTGCTCGAGGTTTGGCGGGCGAAGCCCGCCTACTGAAGGGGGGATCGATCTCGCCCGAGACGTCCCGGCGAAGGGGCCCTCTGTGCGCGATGCTCGCCGCGGACGGTTCATTGAAATGGGGAGCCGTCCCGGAATTGGGAATGGACGGTTCCAAGGGTGGGAGAATCCCGGCGCGCAACCACTTGGACTCCGTCTCTTTGTTCATTCATCTCCAAACAGTTATGCCGGTGTTGCACGATGGCATGCCACCTGCAGTCGAACCAGCCGCTCCCGTCATGCGTGCGAACGAAATGCCTCCTCCCTGCTGCCTCGCGCAAAGGGCTGCCACTTCCCCGTCTGAACGTTCCCGCGAATCGGCATGATCCTCGCGACCTTCCTCCAGGACCTGCGCATCGGACTTCGCATCCTTTTCAAGGAGAAATCGTTCTGTTCCCTGGCCATCACGGTGCTCGCGCTCGGGATCTGCGGCGTCACGACGATGTTCAGTGTCGTCAACAGCACGATGCTCCGCGGCTTCTCGTTTCCCAACGCAAGCCGGATGGCGGGGATCCAGGTCATCGACGTCACCCAGCGCAACGCCAACGTCAACGGGTTCGGCGGCCAGATATTCACCCTCGATTACGAGGCGATGCGCGAGCAGCAGAAATCCTTCGACATGCTGGCCGCCTACATCGCCGGCGCGACCGTCAATGTGACGATCGACGGCAATGCGCTGCGCTACACCGGCGCCTACGTCTCGTCGGATTTTTTCCGGATTCTCGGCGTCGCACCGGTCATGGGCCGGGATTTTGCGGCGCGCGACGACAAGGCGGGCGCCGAGAAGGTGGCGCTCATCGGCCACGAGCTCTGGATCCGCGACTTCGGCGGCGGCAACGTAATCGGGAAGAGCCTGACGATCAACGGCAAGCCCGCCACGGTGATCGGCGTGATGCCGCAGGGCTTTGAGTTCCCGATCAACGAGCAGATCTGGCTCCCGCTCTACAGCGAGTATCCGCCCACGCTGCGCAACGACCGCAACGCTCAGGGCAACACCCCGGCCGTCCTCGGCCTCATCAAGCAGGGCGTCGGGTTCGACCAGGCGACGGCAGAATTCACCGGCATCGCCAGGCAGCTTGCGGCGGCCTTCCCCGACACGAACAGGAAATTCAACACGGCCGTGGTCCAGCCGCTCATCAAGACCTTCACCCCGCCGGCAATCGCCGGGCTATTGTGGACGATGCTGGCCTTCTGCACCGGCATTCTGCTGATCGCGTGCGTCAACGTGATGAACATGCAGTTCGCCCGTGCGACGCTTCGCGCAAAGGAGCTCGCGATCCGCTCCTCGCTTGGAGCCTCGCGCTTCCGGCTGATCCAGCAGATGCTGACCGAGAGCCTGCTTCTCGCGCTCCTCGGCGCCGCCGTGGGCATCGCCCTCGCGCATTTGGCGAACACCTACCTGAACGCGGCGACGCACAACACGGCGTTCCCGATTCCGAGCTACATCGTGTTCAACATCGACGGCTCGGTCCTGGCCGTCGTCGTCACGGCCACCGTACTTTCAGCGGTCGGATCCGGCCTCATCCCGGCTATGATGGCCTCGCGCACCAACGCGATCGTGACGCTCAAGGAGGCGGGCCGCGGCAACACCGGGCGCACCGTGAACGTTATCACCCGGGGGCTCGTCGTGCTCCAGATCGTCGTGACCTGCATCCTGCTGATCGGTGCGCTCCTCCAGCTGCAGTCGATCCTGCGGCGCAACCATATCGACTGGGGCTACGACAACAGCGCGGTGCTCACGGCGCGGATGGGCCTTATGGACGGCGAATTTCCGACCCCGGAGTCCCGAAAGCTGTTTTTTGACCGCCTGCTTCGCGGGCTGCGCGCCAACCCCGAGTTCGAGGGCGGGGCGCTCACCAACCGCTTCCGCATGTCCTTCTCGGGCTTCACCCCCGTCGAAATAGAGGGCAAGGCCTACACCTCGGACAGCGACCGGCCCAACGCCAACTTTGAACAGGTTTCGGAGGGCTTCTTTGACGTGCTCGGTGCGAAGGTCCTTGAGGGCCGCGACTTCACGCTCGACGACAGCGACAAGAAGCTTCCGGTGGCAATCGTGAACGCCGCCTTTGCGCGAAAGCACTTCGGCAACGAGAGCGCCGTCGGGCGGCGCTTCCGGACTGTCGGCAACAACGGCCTGCTCTTCGGCCCGTGGCGCACGATCGTCGGGGTCGTCTCCACCACCCGCATGCTGGGTCCGTTCAACAACCCGGACGTCGACGAGACGGGCTTCTATGTGCCGTATTTCTCCGCGGTGCTCGGCCCGGCGCTGCCTGGGCCGGTCACGCAGCAGTTTGCCACGGTCGTGGTCCGCCCGCGCGGCGGAGGCCAGGTGGACCGCCGCGTGGACGCCCTCGGGACGGCCCTCCAGCGGGCGGTCCACGAGATAGACCCAAACCTGCCGCTCTACTTCGTCGGCAGCGCGAAGGAGAATCAGGAAACCTTCCTGATCGTCACGCGCATCACCGCGACCATGTTCACCATCTTCGGCATAGTCGCGGTGGTCCTCGCTGCCGTCGGCCTTTACGGCGTGATGTCGTTCTCAGTTAGCCAGCGCACCCAGGAGTTCGGCATCCGCATGGCCCTCGGGGCCGACCGCGGCCGCATCCTCCACATGGTCCTGGCCCAGGGGGCGTTCCAGCTTGCCATAGGGCTTGCGATCGGGCTCTGCAGCACCGCCGCGATAGCCGTAGCGGCAAGCGAGGGCATCTCAAACCAGCTCTTCGGCATAGGCCCGCTCGATCCCATCACGTATGCCGCCGTGGCGCTCCTCCTCTCCGCCGTCGCGTTCGTGTCGACCTTCATGCCGGCGCGCCGCGCCACCCGCGTCGACCCGATGATAGCGCTGCGGGCGGAGTAGGCGCCGGAGCCGCCACCGAATGCCTGACGCTGGGCGCTCAAGGGGAGAGGACGCGTGCCCGCGACGGGCCGCGTCTCCGGAATTGCCCGAAGAAGACCTCCGTCGCGTAGTCCATCCGGACTGCGCCGCCTTCCTGGCACCGATCGAAGAGCCTTTCCAGTGCCGCAATCATCTCCCTGTGCCTGGGCTGCCCCTCCTTCGGGGCGTACGACGACGAGAGCAGCCGGCCCTTCAGCCCTTCGAGATCAAGCGTCTGATGGTTCTCAAACTCCGCTTTTCCCCAGTTCCCGGCGCCAAAGAATGCGTCGAATCGGCCCGATTTCTCGACTGTCTCATGCCGCACCCGCTTAAAGTCGGTGCCAAATTCCTCCTTAATCCTTTCGTAGCCGGCAGCGAAGGCTGATCCGCCTGTCTTGGCGGTGTTCCAGATGGCTGAGCACCACCCGCCCCGGCTGAGGATTCGGCCGAATTCCCTGCGTGTGGCGGCCGGCTCGAACCAGTGAAAGGCCTGGGCGCAGGTTATCAGCGACACGGCGCCGTCGGACAGTCCGGTGGCCTCCGCAGTGCCCCTTACGCTTCTGAAATTGGGACTCCCGCGAAGCTCTGCCTCTGCCGCCGCCCGCATGGCGTCGTTTGGCTCCACGGCAAATACCACGGCGCCGGTCCTCACTAGCATCGAGGTGAAGATTCCGGTGCCGGAGCCTATGTCCGCCACGGCGCCTGTCGCCGACAACCCCGCCTTGGCGCCCAGAAACCGGACGACCTCATCCGGATACCGTGGACGGTACCGAACGTAGTCATCGACGCGGTCTGAGAAACGCCGCAAAGGGTCGAGGTGCGACTTATCGGATGCCTCCACGATTGATCATCGTCGTGGGAAAACTGCCGTGGCCGCAACCTCGGAGGGGCACCGCCCCCGGCTTGCCTTCAAGTGGGCGAGCCGGCCCCTCGCCTTGCCCGGCCGTGGATGATCCCTGTGGCCGCCGGATCCCGATCCGGCCCCATTTGGAATCCTGGAGTTGCAGCTCCTCGTCGCGGGGGACGGCAACAGGCTCCCCAAGAAGGCTCCTGGCCTCGGCGGGTTAAGCGGGAAGGAACCGCCTGCGTGACCGTCTTGCGTTTGCCGAGTGCCCCTTTGCCATTCTTGGGAGGGGTTCCTGGTGCGGACCTGCAGACGCCGCCGACCGTTGTCGAGATCGAGCTCACGTGCCGGGTGGCGTTGCTGCAGCTGGCGCAGCACCTCGGAATCGTTGCGCGGGCGACGCGGCAGAAGGATGGAGCGCGATCCCGCTAGGTCGCGGGCGCTTCGGAGCAGCTTCCGGCCACTGCGTCGGATCACACCACGGCGTTGATGCCCCCGGACTTCGCGGCCTGCTTCACCAGGTCCATCGCGGCGTCGAGCTTCAGGTCCCCGAGGCTCTTGAAGTTGATGCAACTGCGTCCGGTCTTCACCTTGCCGAGCTTCGCGGCATTCCGCTCGACGAGGTAGCCGTCCTTGTCGCCGACACAGATGTGGAGGCTGTAGTCGCTTTTCCCCGCGCAGAGTCCGATCAGGAACCAGTCGCCTTCGCGACCGCTGGAAGACCTGTAGCGATATTTCCCGTAGCCGATGATGGGCGACGGCCCCATGCCGGACATCATGGCTGGCGCGAGCTTTGGCACGGCCTTGCGGATTGCCTTGTGCAGGGTCGTAATCGTGTCGCGGCGATCGGCGGGGAGGCCGGCGAGGAATTCGTCGAGGGTGGGAAGTGTCTTGGGCATGCGGCGAGGCTGCGAGCCCGATGCTCGGCGATCAAACCTGAATGCGCGGCGAGCGCCGCGCGGCGTCCGGGCGACGCGGTGCGCGTTCGCAGTCGGGTTGCACCGCCTTGTCAGGTGCCCCTGAACCCCCAGATGAGGTCAAGAGTAACCCAATGGGTGGCCTTCGCCCTGAAAGCCGGGCGACCTTTGCCGCAGAAACTGGCAGGGCAATGGCTAGGCAGGGGGGACGTCTGGCGGGCGGCGGACCGGAGTGGCGGCCTGGAATCGCCTGTGGGAGTAGTAGACGGACCAGGCGAATGATGCGCCGATGAAGGCAAGAAAGCACCCCATCGTGTGCTCACGCGTGATCACAAACTGGAGGCCCAGGGCGGCCAGGGTGCCGACGACCATGATGCGCCCCGCGTTCCGGTGGGTCGCTCTCCAGACGTCGTCGTTCTCAAGGGTCCAGGGGGTCCTGATGCCGACGAAGTAGCTTGGGGGAAAGGTCCCGAGGTAGTTGCCGAACACGAGGAAGAAGAGCAGCACCGCGTTTATGCCAATCGCCGCGCTGTTGAAATGAAAACCGAGGGCATAGACGGCCACCAGTAGCCCCACGAATGACATCAAGGTCGTGATGGCCAGGCGAAAGACGCCGAGCGACCGCCCGTTCCAGTCGGGATTTCTGCGCAGCTTGGGATCCAACCTTGGGATCCAGCCCAGGAACAGGGCCGTTGCCACGCTCATGACGGGACTGAGCAGGAGGCCGAATGTCTTGTCCGCCCACTTGGTGGGTCCGGAATCGTTCCACTGGACCACGACCCTTTCCGGAAACCTACCCCAGAAAACTGCGAGCACGATAAAGGGGATGAGGAGGATTGCGGTCTGAAGCCAGTTTTCTTTCAGCCAGCGCGGCGTTTGCATGGGTTTTCCGTTTCTCGATGAGTTTGATGATCCAGCCCAGCGATTCGTCCAGCACGGTCGTCTCAAGGGTGTAGAGGATGAACTGGCCGTCCCTGCGGGATGACACCAGGTTCGCCTGTTTCAGCAGGTCGAGGTGGTAGGAGATGCTCGGCTTGCTCATGTTGAAGGCGTCTGCGATCTCGCCGGCATTCATGTCCCGCCTCCTGAGCATCTCGAGGATGCTGCGGCGGGTGGGATCCTGGAGGGCTTTGAAGAGAAGATCCATCGGCAGTTAGATAATTAGAGAACCATCTAAATAATGTCAACCGAATCCCGCTTCTGCGTTGAATTCTCATTCGGGAGTCCCGACTGTCCCGGAGTGCAACGTGCAAGGCCCAAGCCGCTGCCGGATTTCACCCTCGACCGCTTTCTTGACCGGATCGCGGAGGCGATGCAGCTCGCGCTGGAGCCGGCGAGGTCGCGCGACTTTCCGGCCTGGACGCGGCGCGTGATGGGCATCCTGAAGGACCAGTTCATCCCGGGCGAGTTCGTGTCCAAGCTGTCGGAGGACGGACCGGTCTTCGCGGAGGGGATAGCGGTGGCGTGGGCGGCCAAGGCCCAGGACCGCTCGCCGTCGCAGGGGACCGGAGGCAGCCGCTTTGCGCGGAAGCTGGCCGAAAGGCTGTCGACGGACGCCAAGACCCAGGAAGTGGCCGAACAGGTGGAGTCCGGCGCATTTGCCGAGTCGGCTGAATTTCAAAGGCACATCATGCGCCGGCTATTCGCGCCCGACCTCGCGGAGAGGCGTGCGTTCGTCGAGGGCCTGGCGGTCGGCAATCGGCTCCCCGAGCTCCTTGACCGGCAGGCAAGGCGCAGCACGACCGACGCGACGGGAATCTACCTCCTGCTCTGGTTCTACTGGCCGGAGATCTCAAGGCTCGAGAGCGTGCGCGACGTCGCCTCAGCCCTGGAGCCGCTCTTTGCCGAGAATCGGAATTTGACCGGCGCCCACTGGGACGAGCGGATCCGCAAGCTGGCGAATCGCATCGGCCTCAGTTTTCGGGTGAAGCAGCGGCGTCTGAGGAAGCCGGGCGGGTAGTGTTAGTCCGTTGGCCTGGGGTGTGTTGCGCGTTCCGGGTCTCCCCGGACAGGCCGGGAACCCGCCTGTCCGGGGTTCCGGCCTGTCCGTTATCAGGGCGGGAAATCCCTGCGAGTGTGGGGGCGTGACAAAGACAAACCCATCCAGGCCGCTCCGCGGCGCGTCAAAATCGAAGCCATGGCTTCTGGTCGCCATTCTGCTGGCGCTGATCTGGGGTGCCCTTTTCGCACGGGCCTCCGAGCTCGCCCCCGGGCAGCAGAACCCCGAGGCGCCCATCGGAAGCGCCCCAGCCCCTCCGGTCGTCATCATTGTGTTTGTCCGCTGACCCGGAAAGGAGAGTGTTGCCATGCTCAGCCCCGACCTCCGGGAGCCAATTCGACGCCCGAGAAAGGGGTTCACGGAGGTATTCGGTGCCGATCCAACAATCCCATGAATAGCCAGGATGACTACATCGAGCGGACAATCGCCATGCTTCGGCGGATGCTCGCCCAGCTGGTGGGCATGCGCGCGGCGGGCAAGCACGAGCAGGCGATGGTCATCCTTCTGCAGGCCCAGGAGAGGCTGTTTGGCCGCCCCCTGTCGGAGGTGGCGGCCCTGCCGCTGGACGGCCAGCTCGGGATCCTGGCGACGGGCTTTTCAGCGGCACAGGCCCGGGAGAGGTATGTCTGCTACGCGCTTTTGCTCAGGGAGGCGGGGATTTCCTATAGGGAGCGCGACCAGGGCGACCTGGCTGGCAGCGCATTCAAGGCGGCTCTCTATGTCCTGCTCCGTGCCGCGCTCACGGACTCCGGCGAGGACGAGCCCCTCGTCGAGCTGATTCGATCGACCCTGGCAAGCGCACCGGTGGAGCAGGTCGACGCACCGATCATCCAGCTATTGGCCGCAATCAACCCGTGACGCGGCTCTCCCCAATGGCGCTTCCTTCACGGGCGGACGCCGCCCGCGCCCTCACTCCTCACTTAGGGTGAATACGATTGGGACCTGCATGTGGACATAGACGGCACGGCCGTCCTTCCGGCCGGGCCTGAACGTCCACTTGCTGACAGCCGCGCAGGCGGCCTCCTCGAATTCGCGCTGGCTCGAGTGGATCGCTCTCGCGTTGCGGACGTTTCCATTCGGGTCCACGATGAAGTCGACAGTCGCCTCCCCCGAGAGGCCCTGCTGCCTCATGCTATCGGGGTAGACCGGGCGGGCCTTGTATTTCGCTATGGGCTGCTCGTCCAGCTGTGAAAGGACGAAAGCATGATCGCTGAAGCCGCCGCCGCCGGTGGGAATCTTGGTCATCGTGATGTCGATAACCGGGTGGGGCGCCTCGATCGGCACCGTGAAATCGCTGATCGTCGCCTTCACGGGCGTGTCCTGAATCTGGGGTGGCCCAATCTCCGGCTTCGATGCCCCCGGGGCCTGATCCACGTCGACGGGAACCTGGGGGTCGGGTTCCATCGTGAAGGGTAACGTCTGACTGGTATGCGTGAACGCGTGGATTGGGGGTGTCGGGTGGGTGATCTCGCCGTACCAGGCTATGCCCGCGATCAGCAGGACGGAGAACGACGCTGCGCAGGCGAGAGTCCTGCGCCTCATGGCGCCGAACGTTGCCATGAGTTCCGCTCGCCGGTCCTCCGAGAGTCTCAGGGGCTCCCTGTCGGGGGAAACAGCCGCCTGGGCGAGTTCCCGCACGGCTTCGACCCGGCTCCTGAAGGCAGCAATTTCCGGCTTTGCGGCGGCGAGCCGCTCAAGCTCGGCCGATTCGGACGCGGACAGCTCGCCCGAGACCCAGGAAATGACACGTGCCTCCAGCTCGGACGGAATCGGTTCCTGCATGCCGTGGTTTGTCTCGCCGTTTTTCATGATGGCCTCCTAGCCCTCGCTTCCCTCGATGCCCGCGCGCTGCAGGCCTTCCAGAAGCCTCTTCAGGATATGGTGCAGGCGGAAGCCCACGTTCCCGACGCTGAGCCCCGTCCTGCTGCTGATCTCCTGGTACTTCAGCTCGTCATGGTACTTGAGCATCACCAGGTTGCGGTCCTCCTCCGGCATCTCCGAAAGGAGCATGCGCACGGTTCCTATCGCCTCGCTGCGGCCGAGCAGCTCGCGCGGACGCGTCTCATCCTGTGACTCCCTTCCCTCGTCCAGTTGGGCCTCCGGATGGGCGTCGCGCAGGTGGTTTAGCGCGAGATTCCGGACGGTGCGGTAGAGCCAGCCCCTGGGATTCTCCACCTCGCCCCACACCCTGTTCAGGCGCAGGAACGCCTCCTGCACCAGCTCCTCCGCTACGCTCCTCCTGCGCACGATCCCAATGGCGAAATAAAGCAGCGCACTCTCCTCGGAAAGAAACAGGTCGGCGATTCTCTTGGGGGCGGGATTCATGGCCTCATCGTGCGCGGCTGTGGGGTCCGAGGCGGCGGCCGGCTCCGCCGGCGCTCGCTCGAACATCACTGCTGCATGGGTGTTGGCTCGCGAGATAAGCATGGCTCCATCGAATAATAAAGACACGCGACGCGGATTTTCCTTAGAGGAGGGCCCGGCACGAGCCGGCACCGTCGCGGCCGGCCACATCTGGCAGCAAGCGTCGCCCTTTGTCCGATGGGACATTGGGCCCGGATTGTCCGACTGGGGCCCTTTTGGGAACCGCTTGCCGACGTCGGGGTGCCGGGTCATCCTGGCCGCCTTGCCTGCCCTGAAATTCGAGCCGCTCACTGGTACGCACACGGCTGAAGTCTTTCAGTTGTGGTCGGATTTCGACGCCGTGAGGCTCACGAACTGGACCCATACACCGACCCTCGATGCGTGCTCGGAGCGAATTGCAAAGGTGGTCGCGTACTATCGGAAGGAGCCGCTTCACTTCGGACCCTACGCCATTCGTGAAACAGACGGTCGATTCGTCGGGATAGCGGGCGCGGATCTGGCGGACAGTTCGGCGGGTGAGTACGATGTCTGGTACTTTGTCAGCCGGGCAAACTGGGGAAGGGGAGTCGCCACCCAGGCGCTGCGTGACCTCGTCGGGCTCATGTCCGCCTCGGGACGTGTCAAAGCGGCGACTGCAAGCGCGGTTCTCGTGAATACCGCGAGCTGCAGGCTGCTTGAGCGATTGGGCTTCACGCGCATCCGGGTCGTGTCCGGCGGGTTTCAGAGGCACGGAATGACAGGCGACCTCTGCGGCTACAGGCGCGAGTTCAACGGCGGCGAATCAGCGCTCGGACAGGGCGCGCAGGGGCGGGGCCAAGCCCCCGATTGTTGACGCCATCGGCGAAGACGACGTCGTCTTTGTTTACGCCAGGGCCGCAAGGGGAGCATTCGAACGGCCAAGCCGCGTCGAATCCCCTGCGGTGCCATCGGGCCGCAGGCAAGCATTGGCAAGGTTGTAAACCGGGAAGGGATGACCCACGATGAATCCCCCCAGGCGCGATTTGCCCCAGGGACAAATGAACGCAACCCGCGCGGCAAGGCATAGGTCCAGGATTCTCGCGAGCATCTCACTCCTCACTGCGTTCCCGCTCGGCGCCGTTGCGGCGAGCACCATTGAGGGCATCACGGCCGCATCCTCGAAGGTGTTCAACGGCTATGCGCGGGTGCGCCTACCAGACGGCTCGTTCAAGCCCGAGACGTATGCATTCGGAAACGGGGGTTTCGTCACGGCGGGCTCCGCGGGCGCGGAGACGCCCGGTGCGCAGCGCGACACGACGATCGACAACCTCGGATTCGACTCAATTGCGAAGGCCATGAACGAGCCCCTTTCGGGCCAGAATTACGTGCCTTCGACGGATCCCGACGCGACGAATCTCCTGGTCATGGTGTTCTGGGGAACCACGGTGGGCGGCTACCACGAGAAAAAGGGGAAGTTCAGGGACCTTCTCGACCTAAAGAACGCGGCGCTCCTCGGCTTCGACTCCGAGGCGCTGTTTGGCCAGGGCTTTGGAAACAACGTTCGGTCGAACATCCAGAAACAGGTGCATTCCCAGATGCTGGATGCCCTGGAATCCAACCGCTACTTCGTCATCCTGCGGGCTTTCGATTTCCAGGCCTCGCTAAAGCAGAAAAAGATCCGCCTCCTCTGGGAGACGCGCTTCAGCATCAACCAGCGTCGCAATGCCTTTGACGAAGCCCTGCCCCTGATGGCGCAGTATGCGTCCCAATGCTTCGGCCAGGACAGCCGCGGGCTGATGATGGCGCGTGTTTCTGAGGGGCGCGTGCTGCTGGGCGACATCAAGTCGCTTGGCGAGGTCAACCCTCCGCAGCAGTAGCCGCCGGGCTGCCCGAATGGCGGCCGGACCTTGGAGCATCCGGCACCAGGCAGACCCAAGCGCCGAGACCTGTCAGGGCGCAGGGCAGGGGTCAAAGGCCGACCAGTCGATGCTCCTTTGAAAGGCCTCATCGGGATCGAACACGGACCTGAACGTGAACGAGAACTGTGTCGGGCCGTGGGCCTCGAGATGGGCGAGACGTTTCTTGGCCTCTTGGACTCCGGGAATGTGGCCCGCCGGCACCCACCACAGGGCCACATAGACGGCCGAGATCTTGTCGAACCACTCATTTCGCTGGCGAACCATTTCGGCATGAGCCGTGCGGTAGACGTAGTGCCTGAGCGCGTCCGAGGTGCTCCATACCGACATATTGAAGAGGATTCGATCGTCGTCGTACGGGCGAAGGTACGTGGCGTTCCCATTCGGGGTCTGGAGGCGCCAGACAAACCCAGGGCTCGAATCGGCGAGCGCATTGATCTCATCGAGGCGCGCGGCAAAGCCCGCCATGATGGGGTCGTCGAGCTGGGCCTTCATCCGAGCAATGTTAACCTGGGCAATGTGAAAGGTCTGCATTCTAGATTTGAATGTTCGGGGGGATGCCCGCGAGGCATCCTTGAATGCGGCTTTCCGAGGGGAATTCCGGCCAGCAGCGGCCGGTGGCGCTCGGAAACCGCACGTCCCGTTAATGAAACAAGCCTCCAGGCACTCCTCGCGACGCCATGGCGGACATCGAACGTGCGTCCTGCCGCTCCCTCAAGCTGATTTTTCGCCATCGCGAGGCAGCTTCGTGCGCATGGCCGCGGGACCCCACGGTGTGTTTCGCAGTGATGCGGCGACGATCCATGCCGACGCCGCCAGCAGGAAGGTCAGGAAGGTCTCTGACCATTGAATCTGCGCCGAAGGCGCCCATCCAGGCAGGGGTTGCGCGAAAAAACTCGGCAACCAGACCAAGACACCAAAGAGGCTCATCATTAGTGCCTCCAGTGTCGCCGCCAAACGGGGGAGAACCCCGATGAGTAGGCCGAGGCCCGCCGCTGCGTGAAAGCCTCCCGTAAGATACGCCACCCCCGTCCGGCCGGGAAGCCACGCCGGCACCATTTCCGCCGTGTACGTTGCATAGGCGAAATGCGCGGCGCCGTACGCCAGGCAGGCCGCGCCGAAGAGAGCCTGCGCCACGCGCAGCGCGCGGTCGCCGGTCATCACAGTCGCGGCAGGCATGTCCTTTTGCCGGCGCAGCATAGCGTAGAGGATCCACGCGCCAAGCAGCGGTCCCAGGGCTTCGCCAAAGCCGTACCAGGAGCCGACGACCAGAGGTTTGAGCAGAACGGGGCGCACGCGCGCCGCGGTCCAGACCAACTCGTACACGCCGATAATCATCGTGCCTGCCAGGGCCGTGCGCGCAAAGAACAGTCCGGCGCCAGCAGCCAGCAGGATCGCCCCCAATCCGCAGGCCCAGACTTCCCGCCAGGGAAGCAGCGCGGGAAGCGGCTCCATTATTGGCGCGAAGCTGCCGTAGACCAGGCTAAGCATGGCGAGGCCGGCCACTGAGATCCCGAACAGAGCCTTGCCGATTCCAGAAATCCTCATGGTGAGTTTGCCTGCCCGGAGGCACGGCCCGCAACAGTGGGCAGGCCGGCATCCAGGCACGCAGCGCTATCCTTAGGTTCAGGTTTAGCCAGCTTGCGCTGCTGGGTCATTCGCATGCCGGCAGTGTCTCCGGTACAGGCCGGGTCATCCAAGCAAATTGGCGCCCACCTTATCGAGACACGCCTTGGAATGGATCCTGCCTGGCAACCCGTCCAATCCAGGGCCCCGGCGAATCCAAGCGCACGTCAGGCGGCTCTTTCGTCGTCAAGCACCCGCAATGACAGGATGGCCGGCCCGGAAATCGACTCAGCCTGCCTCATCAGACTCATCCTCAGCTCCTGTCCCACGCGCAGGATCACCTCGCAAACATGCTCCTGCACAACGGGATCCGCCGGCACGACTGAGCAGCCCCGCCGCTCGCCCTCGAGCCAGGTTTCATCCTGTATGATCTTCTGGATCAGGGGGATCTCGAGCGAGACGATCGGGTCGGGATGGGTCACGGTGCTATCGGGGTCTTCAACCTCTATATCGCCCAGGGCCCGGGCAACTGAAGCGGTTGGAGTGGCTGAAACCCCGGGCGGGAAAGAGCCCCGTTCAGCCGCAGTCTGTTGCGCGAGTCTCGGTTGTTTTTTTACAGTCGATGTATAACCTTCCCCCATGACGGTGCCGCATGCGCTGCACTGCATTCAGCTGCACCGCATCGCCATACGATCTTCACTGACGCTCCTTTCCTTCCTTTGCTGCGGGGCGGGCCTGTCGGCGGCCGCCCCCGAGGACGGCGCCCAGGCCGACACGGCGAAGCAGGAGCTGCGCATCGACTCCACGCTCGACCTCCAGGTTGAGCTGCATCGGCGCGGCTTCTCCTGCGGATCAATTGACGGCGTCGCGGGCGCCCAGACCGCGGCGGCAGTGAATGCGTTTCAGCGAAGCGCGGGAATAGCGGAGACAAGCGTGCTGGACGCCGCCACGCGGGAGCTCCTTCGGCCCTCGGCGCCCACGCTCGGGAGCTACACCTTCACGGCGATCGAGCTGGCCGGGTTGCATCCGGTGCCGAAGACGTGGCTCGAGAAGTCGCAGCTGACGGCAATGGCCTATGCCTCGGCCCTCGAACTCGCCGCCGAACGCTTTCATTCCCATCCCAATCTCATCCGAAAGCTGAATCCCGGCTTCAATTGGGACGCGGTGCTGCCGGGAGCGAAGATCGTGGTCCCGGCGGTGGAGCAGGTGGTCGTGAGCGGCACGCCGGCGCAGATCATGATCTCAATGGACACCCACGAGCTCGAGGTGCTTGACGCGCAGGGCCGCGTGATCGCCCATTTTCCGGTCAGCATCGCGAGGATGGTCGAGAAGAGGCCCTCAGGCGGCCTTCACGTGACCGTCGTCATTCCGAACCCCGACTACACCTTCGATCCTGATCTGTTCCCCGAGTCCGAGGAGGGCAGGGTGCTCGGCCGCAAGCTCGTCATACCGCCCGGACCAAACAATCCGGTCGGCCTGGCTTGGATTGGCCTGGACAGGCCCGGTTATGGCATTCACGGGACGCCGGATCCGGAAAACGTCGGCCGCACGGAGTCCCATGGCTGTTTCCGGCTGGCCAACTGGGACGTGCTTACGCTGGTGGGGCTTGTCCAGGTCGGGATGCCGGTAAACGTGCTGTAGCGGATGCCCCGTGGTTTTGTGCGGTCTCAACATGAAGCGGCCTGCTCAAACGCTTTTGTTTGCTCTCGCCGGCCTGGCGTCCTGTTTGGCCAGAGCCGGCGCCCGCGGAAACGATCCAGGAGTCGCATGCGCCTATGGAGTGCCGGCCCGCTACCTTGAGGGTGTGCTGAGCTACCCTGATTTCACGGTGAGACTTGTGAGCAGGAGTGAGCGTTTCACGGCCGACGGACGGCATCCCTGGGTCGTCTACGCGTTTCAGGTCCTCGATCCCGAGTCCCGCACGATAGGCGGCGACGTCGTCTTCAACTCCGAGGAGCGGGCAAACGGGCGACGGTTCGACGTCATGGGTAGGATCTACGTTGCCGAGATGTACTCCACGACGAGGACGTCGCCCAAGGGAGCCGGATCTGAGCCCGGGCGGACGAGGCTTCCGGATGATGTCATCGTGATCTGGGACCAGGCATCGGCGCGCCAATCCAATCAACCCCTCCTGAGAATCTGGGAGACTGAGGCCGTCCAGGCCGGCGAGAGATATTTCCCGCAAAATGCGTATCGGGACGGTGTAATTCTCCCGGGATTCAACCCGCCTCCCGGCAGGTTGGAAGAAGGCCTGAGTCGGATCGAAGGGGAACCGCCTCTAGTACGGCAAGTCGTTGTGGTCGGAAAGGATGCGCTACGAGGAGATGCGGATGCGACAATCTGCGAATTCGGCGCGCGAGTGAACTTTGCCCACAGGGTACTCAGGTACGGCGGCTTCAGCGTGGTCCTGTCGGAACGCGAAGAGGTGAACCCCTTCGATCCGATTGGATCCTACGCCCGGTACGAATTCAGGGTCTACGAACCCGGCGGGGTCCCTGCCGGGGGATTTCAATTTGAAACAAGCGGGCTCGCGAACGGGTGCAGCTTCGAGGTGCAGGGCAGGACCTACTGTGCCGAGATGTTCTCAACGACCGCTCAATTGGGAGGAGAGGCTGGCGAGCAGGGCCGGGCCCTTGTCCCGCTGAGGCCGGGGGAACTCATTATCTGGGATGAGGCGACGGCGAGGATGGCCAACCAAAGGATTCTGCCGGCCTGGCAGGCGCGGGCTGAAGATGCGCCCTGGCGTAGCGTGAGATTCGCGGCCGGGATTCGCCTGACATCGAGGTTTACGGGAACCTACATGATCGGCAACTCGGACTCCTGGTGTGAATATGCAAAGCTTGATGCGCCGCCCCTCGTTGTCAGCCGAACCCGGCTCGTCTACCCGAGCAGTCTTTCCGGCTCCGGGTTTGTCGGGCGCGTGCACGGTTTTCTGATCGTCCGCTCCGACGGGAGCGTCGAGCGGGCGCAGACGACGGACGGCAACGAGCAGATGTTCAGGGAGCCGAGCCAGGCTTCCCTGAGTCGGTGGCGGTTCTCATCGCCCCTGAAGGACTCCCGTCCCGTGCGGGCGTTGCTCCACTTTGATTGGGAAATCAGCGAACCGGCCACCGACACGCAGATCCGGTTTCATTGACCGGGGTGACGTCAAATGCCGTAGGTGGTAGGACGTGCGGAGCCCGCTGGATTTCCGACGGGTGGATCCTCTTCCAAGCGTGACGAGACTGGCCCTGGAGGGTCGGCGCCAGGCCGGCCGGCATGCGCTCGTTGGCCAAGTTGCCGGGAGAACGCGATCCTTATGTCAGTGACGCACGAGCCAAGTCCGCACATCCTGGAGACTTGGCGCACGTACCGATGCCAGCGTCTGTTGAGAACTTTTTTGGGGCGCGATCCGCAGCCGCCCTGGTTTTGATGGCTGCGGCTTTGCAGGGGCTTGGTGCCCAGCAGGTCCTCCCAAGTCTGCTTGCCATCTCGAGCGACCAGCTCCTCGTCTCCACGCTCTACAGGAACCCAAACCGGATGGCGGGCGACATCGCTCCGGACGGGGCGATCAGCTTGAACGCACAATGGGAGCGGGACCCCTCCAGGCAATGGTTCATTGAAGAACAACGCTACGGGGCCGATCTGATCCAGATAGGCCTCGCCACAGACAGGCGCCAGCTCGTTGAAAAGGGCGTCAAGGTCCTTAACTGGGGTTTCGACCACGAGGCGGACGGGAGCTTCCCGGGAACCGGTGATCCGCATCATAGCATCTCCTTCTTTCTCGAGGCCGCCAGCAGGTCGGTGATCCTCCTTCGGGAGGCTGGCGACGAGCGGCACCTGGGCGAGCTGAGGAATTGGAGGGGCAATATCCGAAAGGCGGCCCGTTATCTTGTCACGCCCAGCCTGTTCCCCAGGGACCGGGCAAGGTCCATGGACCCCTACACCCACCGCTTCTTTCTGTGCGCGGCCGCCCTTGGTCAATCGGGCGAGGTGTTGGACGACCCCGGATTCAGGCAGGCTGCGCTCGCGATGGCCGCTGAGGGCCTTGGGCGCCAGCAGCCTAATGGCACAAATCCCGAAAAAGGGGGCTTTGACGTGAACTACCAGGCCGTAGGGGCGATCTTCGGCGCCCGGTACCTGCTCGTTTGCGCGGATCCAACGGCACGGGATGGGCTAAGGCAGATGATCGGCAGGGCCCTCGACCGCGAGCGCGCCGCGATTGACGACAGGGGCGCCGTCGCGACCGAAGGCAGCACGCGCGTGACGTCCGAGACGGCAAGAAGCGGGCGCCCCAAAACCATGGACTACAAGACGCTGGCACAGGCGTTCGTATTTTGGTCGGACATCAGCGGCGACGATGCGTATAGGGATGTGGCCAGACGTGTGGCTGCCAATCAGCGCTGGTAGCGGACGCTCGGGAGCCTTCCGAGCCATTGCCCCTGCCTTCCCTGTAATCCGGCTATCGGGTTCTTCGCATCCGATGGAGTGTGATGCCAGCGAAGAGAAGCAGCTGGCCCAGAAACACGCCGCCGAGACCCCATCCGAGAAACCTCAGGGCCAGGATGGAAACGGCAACCGAGAGCATGGCCCAGAGCGACGCCGAACTCCTCTCAAACCTTCCCATGCGGTAGAAGGCGACCGCACACACGCTTACGACGACAAGGGCAAGGTAAGGTATCGTCATTGGCTTCCTTTTGATGATCCGCAGCCCGCCCATCCCTTGCCGCCGCAGCCCGCGCAATCAGAGCGCATGAGCTGGCGTTAGGCAAGGTTCCTCCCGACACCCCTTTCGCTCCTGGCTGGGGGTGTCCGTGGTCCCGGGGACCGAAGGCAGTGGGCACCCCGGCGGCGGGCGGGCCGCGCGGCCCGTTGAAAGGTCACGTTCGCGCGCGCACGATGATTTCGCTCCCTTTTCCCGCAACAGGCGGCAACCCTGCGCGGTCGTTGCGGGGCAGTCGCCTGTGGGATTGAACCTCCTCGGGGTTCGCCGCGTCCGCCGACGCCAGGTACCGCTTGATCCCCGGGGGCTGTTGTCCTCACGGCACTCAAAAACCAAGCGGGTTCACCACTGCTTGCTTGTGCCTGCGCCGGAGGTTTCATGTTCTGGTTCGAAGGACCGGCCAAGGCCGGCCGCAGCCGTCCCGAGCAGCAAGTCCCATGGCCGACCCGAACGCAGCCTTGACCCTCCAATTGCTGGAATGGATTTCCAGCAAGCCTCGGAGCTACGCGGAGGTGCTCGACGCTTGGCGGACGACGTGCCCCCGCCTGTCGATATGGGAGGATGCCTGCAGCGACGGCCTGATCGCATTCAACCCGGACGGCGACCGAATCGTCGCCCTAAGCCCCAAGGGCCGGGTGCTGCTCCAGTCTCGGCTGCCAAGTCCTAGGAGCTGAATGACCCTCTCCCCGAACGGGTGTCCCAATTCCGAGACGTTGAAATCCCGATTCCGGTGATCAGGGCGCCAAGGCGCTGCGGTCGGACGTCTGTTAGCTATTGTTGCCAAGCTTATTGCGGAGGTTTTGGCCGGTGGCATGGATCGTGCAATCTCCAGGCACACCTTCCCGAAACCGAGCGCAAGCAACCCATGCTCCTAGACCTGAGACTCGCGGTACGCAGGCTCCTGAACACGCCGGGCTTCCTGGCCGTCTCCGTGCTCATCCTCGCATTGGGAATCGGGGCGATTACGGCCGTCTTCTCCGCGGTGGAGGCCGTCCTCCTGCGCCCCGTGCCGTATGCGCGGCCGGCGGAGCTGTATTGCCTGTTCTCCTCGGTGTCCAACGAGCTTGGGCTTTACTCGATCCCCGAATTCTGCACCTACCGCGACCAGAACCGGACGTTCAAGGCCCTGGCCGCGATCAGCAGCTACAACACCACGCTCGCGGACCAGGGCGAAGCCAGGTTCGTCCAGGGCCTGCGCATCTCGGGAAACGCCTTCGAATTGCTGGGAGTGCGGCCCGCCGCGGGCCGCCTGCTCGTTCCCGATGATGACAGGCCCGGGGCCCAGAGGGTCGCGGTCATTGGCGCCGGGCTCTGGCAGCGCGCCTTTGGCGGCAGACAGGACGCGATTGGCAGGACCGTGACGGTCAACGGCCAGCCCTGCGTCATCGTCGGCGTGCTGCCGCCCGGCTTCGTCGTGCCCGTAAACGGGTTCCATGACGATGTCTGCGTCCCCCTGCAGGCCGATGCCGACCCCAACAGGTATGTGCACGGCTCGCTTCATTATCTGAGGGTGATCGGCAGGATCGCCCCCGGGGTGACGGTGCCGCAGGCGCTCGCCGACATGGCGGGAATCCTCAAGGACCTGAGGCTGCATTACCCCGAGGAATACGGCGGCAAGGGCGAAAGCCGGCTCGTGACGCTGACCGACCAGATTGTGGTCGATTCCCGTCCCATGCTCCTGACCATCTTCGGCCTCGTCGCGGCCCTGCTGCTGCTTGCCAGCTCGAACCTCGCGGGACTGCACCTGGTCCGCGCGATCGGGCGCCAGCACGACTTTGCCCTGCGCACCGCGCTGGGGGCCACACGGGCCCGGCTCATACGGAT
Source organism: uncultured Opitutaceae bacterium (assembly GCA_964574435.1). Lineage (GTDB taxonomy): Bacteria > Verrucomicrobiota > Verrucomicrobiia > Opitutales > Opitutaceae > Palsa-1447. Next base: position 23,647 of record CAZNNO010000017.1, on the reverse strand, counting down.
CGTACTCGCCGAATGCCTGGTGCTGGCCGTCGCCGGCGGCGCGGCAGGCATCCTGCTCGCCGACTGGGGGCTGCATTCCCTCCAGTCGTTCGTGCCTGCGGACCTGCCCAGGGGCCAGGACCTGAAGTTCAACGGTGCGATCTTCTCCTTTGCCGCCTTCATTTCGCTCGTTTTCGGCCTCCTGCCCGCGCTGGCGCCGGTCTGGCTCGTGTCCAGTTCGGATCTGCGCGGAGCCTTCTCGTCGGGAGGCAGGACGACGACGGGCGGCCAGAGGCGCGTCCGCCATCTGCTCGCATCGCTTCAGGTTGCCCTCGCGCTCGGGCTCCTCGTCTGCACGGCCCTCTTCCTGCGGAGCTTCTGGGCGGCCGGGGCGCAGCGCCTGGGATTCGACGCGTCGAACACGCTGACGTTCCGCCTGACCCTGCCCGAGACCGGCTACGGCGACCCGGACGCGCTCATCCGGCACTCCGATCGCATGAAGGCCCGCCTTTCGGCGATCCCCGGAGTCGAGGGCGTCGGCTCGACCTCGATCCTGCCCCTGGTCGCGGGCCTTGCCACCGTCAACTTCGCGGTGACGGGCCAGGCTCCCGTGCGGGAGTCCGAATTGCCTTCGGCCAACTACCGCCTCGTGTCGCCCGGATACTTTGAGACGATGCGCATCCCGGTCCTCCAGGGCCGTGGCTTCACGGACCGGGACGACCGGGATCACCCCCTCGCCGTCGTCGTCTGCTCAACCCTCGCCAGCACCCTCTTCCCCGGTCGAGACGCCATCGGCCGGCGCCTGGACATCCAGGACAAGACCGTCGGGTACCGGACGTTCGAGATCGTGGGAATCGTGGCCGACGTGAAGCAGGGGAAGATCGAGGACGCCCCCACCTTTGATGTCTACGTTCCCGTCAGGCAGATGGAGACGGTGGCCGTTCCCTGGGTCCGGTACCGCACCTTTTGGGTGCTTCGGGGATCGGCGTCGCAGGCGGCGATGGAGAGCGCGATAAGGCGCGAGGTCCGCGCCGAGGATGCGTCGATCGCCATCTCGTCGGTGCGCACGCTGGAGCAGGTGACCGACTCCGCCCTGGCCGCGCGCAGGTTCACGCTGATCATTGTAGGGTTCTTCGCGGGCACGGCGCTGCTTCTGACGATAGCGGGCATCTACTCCGTCATCGCGTTCGGCGTCGCGCAGCGCACGCGCGAGATCGGCGTCCGCCTCGCCCTCGGCGCAAAGGCCGGGCAGATACTGGCCATGGTGCTGCGCGAGGGGCTGGCGATCCTTACGCTCGGTGCGCCGGCTGGAATCCTGGCCGCGATCCTCCTGTCCCGGCTCATCTCAACCCAGCTTTACGGCGTGAGGCCTGGAGATCCCTGGGCCCTGGCCGCAGCCTTGCTGCTCATAGCCTCCGTCGCGCTGCTGGCGAGCTGGCTGCCGGCCCGCCGTGCCTCCCGGGTGAATCCGATTGCGGCCCTGCGGGCCGAATGAGGGCCGCGGGAGCGGGGGGCGAGTCCGCCTTCCCCTTGGCGCGGCCGCCCGCGGCCGTTCAGGCCGGCTCGGTGACAAAGTGGTCCATCCGCAGGAACTCCTCCAGGCCCGCCGACCTCGCCAGGCCGGCCGACTCGGCGTTGTCCGAGCGCACCTGGTAGCGCGGGACGAACCCGCTGGCCTCCAGGTGCGCGAGCGCGGCGGTCAGGATCCTCCGGGCAAGGCCCCGGCGCCTGTGGCTCGGGCTCGTGAACAGCCCGCCGATTTCCCAGACGGTGTCGTAGTTGCGGAAGACAAACCCGGCTGAGACGGGCCTGCCCTGGTCGTGGACGGCGAACCAGCGGGCCCCGGCGCCAAAATGACACGCGAGCTCCTCGGCGCCGTACGCGTTGTTTGCCAGGATGGCGGCGATCTCGGGCACGAGCTCCCCCGATTCGAGGACGCCTTCCGGCCTGGCCCCGGCTCGCGCGCCACGGGGCTGGGTGAACGAAATGAATGAGCGCACCCTTTTCGCGTGGAACCTCTCCTGGGCGAGCCGCCCGACGTGCGCGTCGTAGGCCTTGATCACGAGCCGCCCGGGGGGCGCCTTCGCGAGCAGCGCCGACTTGGCGCTCGGGGACGTCCCGTCGACCAGGACGACGAGGTCCGCGTCGGGGTAGGTCTGCCGGTCGAACTCGGAGACCCTGGCGGGGAGCAGCGAGAGCAGGGCCCAGCCGCCCGGATCCTCGGCGAAGCGCAGTTCCACCGCGGCGCCGTGGAGGCCGAGCATCTTGAGCGTCACGATGTGCCGGAGCACGTCGCCTCGGAGCCGGGAAAGGATGATGTCTCGGTTCTCGGTGGGCTTCATGCCGTCTCCACACCGGTGAGGTCATAGCGCCCCGCCCCGAAGTCAAAGCCAGTCCGCCGCCCCGCGCCCGGCGAAAGGGCCGATGCGGGCGGCAATTTAGGGTTGGCGTTCGCCCAAACACGCATGAAGTGAGGCCATGGGCTGGCTCCCGATCTGCGTCGCCTTGGCGGTGCTGCTGCGCCTTGCGGCCCAGCTGGCGCTCGACGCCCTGAACCGGCTCGAGGCCCGGCGGAACGCCTCTCACCGCCCCGAGGCCCTTTCGGGGGTCATGGACTCCGCGACCTACGCGAGGTCCGTGCAGTACACCCTGGCCAGGGCGCGCTTCAGCTCCGTCGAGGCCGCGTGCGACGCGGCGGTCCTGCTGGCCATCCTGTTTGGCGGCGCGCTGCCCTGGTGGTGGGCGCGGATGGACGCCCTGGCGCCCGGAGCCGCGTGGAGCGGCGCGCTCTCCGTCGTCCTCGCGATGGGCCTCCTCTGGCTCCTCGGCCTGCCCCTCGCGTGGTGGTCGCAGTTCCGGCTGGAGGAGCGCTTCGGCTTCAACCGCAGCACGCCCGGCCTGTGGGCGGCCGACAACGCGAAGCTCGCGCTTCTCGGGCTTGGGATCGGCTTGCCGGTGGCCTGGGCCGTGCTGGCGCTGGCCGGGCGGGCGGGCCCGTCCTGGTGGGTGTGGGGATTCGCCCTCCTGTTTGGCTTCCAGGTCCTCATGGTGGTCGTCTACCCGATGCTGATACTGCCGCTTTTCAACAGGCTCTCGCCCCTGCCCGAGGGCGACCAGCGCGCGAGGCTGATGGCCCTTGCCCAGCGCACGGGCTTCCGGGCGAGGACGATCGAGCTCATTGACGCCAGCAGGCGCTCCGCGCACTCAAACGCGTTCTTTACGGGCTTCGGCCGGTTCAGGCGGATCGTCCTGTTCGACACGCTGACGGCCCAGCTCGCGCCGGAGGAGCTCGAGGCCGTGCTGGCGCACGAGATCGGACACTACAAATGCGGCCACGTCCCGAAATTCATGGCGCTGTCGGCGCTCCTCCAGTTCGGCGTGTTCGCCGCAGTCGCCTGGCTGGCCCGCACGCCCGGCTTCAACGCGGCGTTCGGCCTGCCGGGGGGCGCGCTTGCGCCGACCCTCCTGCTGCTGTGCCTGCTCGGCGGCCTGGCGACCTTCTGGTTCGCCCCGGCGGTCAACTGGCTTTCGCGCAGGAACGAGTTTGAAGCCGACGCATTCGCCCGCAGGGCCATCGCCTCGGGCGCCCCGATGATAGGCGCCCTTCGGGCGCTTTCGAAAAGCAATCTCTCAAACCTGACCCCGCATCCCCTCTACAGCGCGGTTTACTACTCCCACCCGACGCTGCTCGAGCGCGAACGCGCCCTGCGGACTTAGGCCCGCAGGCGCCACGGCCTGGGGCGCCGGGAGGGGGCGTTTCAGGGAGGCGCGGGACGGTCCGCCCGGATCTGGCCCAGGATCCGCCAGGCGGCCTCGTTCCCCGGCCTCGCCAGCAGGAACTCCTCAAGCTGCTCGGCGGCCTCGCCGCGCCGGCCGGGGGCGTTGAGGAGCGCCATCGCCAAGTTGAAGTGGATCTCCGCATAGGCGGGCCTTAGCCGGAGCGCCTCCCGGTACTCGGCCACGGCCTCGTCGGTGCGCCCGAGGGCGGCCAGCGCGTTCCCCAGGCCGTTGTGGGCCTCCGCGAATCCCGGCCGGGTGCGCAGGGCCCGCCTATACTCGGCCGCCGCGTCGGCGAGGCGCCCCGGCTTTTGCATCCAAGCGTTCCCGAGGCTCGCGTGCGCGTCGACAAAATCGGGCTTGATGCGAAGGGCCTCCTGAAGGTGGAAGATCGCGTCGTCCAGCCGCCCGGGCACCTTGAGCAGGATGGCGCCCAGGTTGTCGTGCGCCGCGGCATAGTCGGCATTCAGGCGCAGGGCCTCCTGGTACTGGGCCGTCGCCTCTTCGCGTTCGCCGCGCTCCTCATACCAGACGCCCAGGTTGTTGCGGGCCATCCAGCAGCCCGGGTTGCCCGCCAGCGTTGCCGTGTACAGCGTGAACGGGTCCGAGTAGATCCTGCTCTGGGCGTTGCTCAGGGCGGCGAGGGCGGCGACAAGCGCTGCCGCGGCGGCCAGGCCGGCGGCCCGCAGGGCGGGGGAGGCACGGCCGAGGAGCGCCGCGGCGCCGGCGGAGGCCGCGGTGAGGATCCCGATGCTGGCAAGGTACTGGAAATGGTCCGCGACGTAGGAGAACAGGAACGGGTACACGTTGAAGAAGCCGAGGGCCGGAAAGAGCGACCCGCCGAAGAAGAGCCATGCGGCGAGCGGGCCCCGCGTGCGCCCGCTCACGGTCCAGAGGGCGGCGGTCACAAGGAGGGCGGCGCACAGATACCCCGCCCAGCCGCCGGCCGCGGCAGGGACGTCCCAGTGCGGGTACACGAAGAGGAGGTTCGAGGGCCAGAGGAGCTTTCCCAGGTAGAACCCGATCGCGCGGCCGGCCAGAAGGCAGCGTTCCAGGGCCGTCAGGTCGAAGCCGGCGCCCTCGGCGCCGACCAGCCTGCGCTCGACGACGGCGGTGACGAGGCCGCCGGCGGCCGAGAGCGCGAACCAGGGAAGCAGGGGGACGGCGTCGCGGCGCCAGGAAAGGCGGCCCTGCCGCCACCAGAGCACGACAAGCAGCGCGGCCGGCAGCGTTGCGGTCACCGTCTTTGTCAGGAGTGCGAGCACAAACAGAAGGGTCGCGAGGAGGTAGGCCCCACGGGCGGCGGGCCGCCCCCGGCGCCGGCAGAACCCGAGGTACGCGATCGCCGCAAGCAGGTAGAAGACGAGCGACAGCGTGTTCTTCTGCTCCGAGATCCACGCGACGGATTCGACGCAGACCGGGTGAACGGCGAAGAGCAGGCCCGCGAGTGGCGCCCCGGGAACCCCGAGGCGGCGCAGGGCCAGGACCAGAAGGCAGGCCGCCCCCGCGTGAAGCAGCACGTTGGCGAGATGGTAGCCGAGCGTCGCGTCGCCCCACAGCCGGTGCTCAAGCCAGAAGGCGGTGTGAAGCAGGGGATAGTACTGCTGCGTCGCGCGCGGGTCGGACCAGATCCGCCAGAGTCCCGCCGCGGACCTCAGGTCCGGCCGGGTGATGTGGGCAGCGTCGTCCCACACGAGCTCCCCGCGGAGCGCCGGCCAGTAGCACGCGAGCGTCAGCGCAAGGATGAGCGGCGGCATCCACCAGAGGGCGGGGCTGGCGGCCGGGGGCGCATCCGCGCCTGAGTAGGGGGGATCCCGCTGCATGGTGTCCGCGCAGGGTCGCGGCGGGGCGCCCGCCGTTGGGCCGAGACTTCGCGCGACCCTGGCAAGGCCGGGTTTGCACGCACCGTGCCACCGCGGGAAAAGTATTCTAAGGCACTATGCGGCAACACCTAGCACATATTCCGGTTGCGCCTGCCCGCCGGCGGCCGACCCCGGCATGGGCGCAGGCACCCGATATTGCGCCCCTCCAGCCCCGCCAGTTGGATCTAGCGAACCAACGGGGCGTGGAGGCGCCGCGTTGTCATCCGACTTTGGGCCCGCTCCATTTCAACGTTGGAAAACCGTGGCCGCGGCTTAGAAGGTTCGTTTACACTGTGGAGACGAGGCCAAGAGAAACCCCCGACGCGGTCCCGGCGGGGACGACTTCGCTTGAGGGAATGCACGGCACGGTCGCTGTGCCGCCCCAGGGATCGGGATTCTGGCGGCAGTGGCGGGCCTTCATGGGGCCGGCGATCCTGATCAGCGTCGGGTACATGGACCCGGGCAACTGGGGCACGGACCTGGCGGGCGGGGCCCAGTTCAAGTACGCGCTCCTCTGGGTCGTGGCGCTGGCGAGCCTGATGGCCGTCATCCTCCAGGTGATCTCGGCCCGCCTGGGGGTTGCCACGGGAAAGGACCTGGCCCAGTGCTGCCGCGACTACTACCCCGGTTGGACGCGCTGGCCGAACTGGATCTCCATGGAGATTGCCATCGGCATGACCGACCTGGCCGAGGCGCTCGGGAGCGCGGTTGCGCTCAACATGCTCTTCCACGTCCCCCTGCAGTGGGCGATCATCATCACGGCCTTCGACGTGCTGCTCCTCCTGGCGCTCCAGGGCTTCGGCGTGAGGCTGATCGAGGCGGTGGTCACGGTGTTCGTGCTCACGATAGGCGTCTGCTACGGCTTCGAGATATTCGGGCTCGCGCAGACGCGGCCCGATTTCCTGGAGATGGGCCGGGCCATGGTGCGCCCCGACTTTGCGCAGAGCGGCATGATCGTCGTGGCCGTCGGCATAATCGGGGCTACCGTGATGCCGCACAACCTGTACCTCCACACGGCCCTCGTGCAGACCCGCAAGCTGCAGCACGACGAGCCGTCCGTCCGCCGCGCCATCCGCTTCAACACGATAGACACGTCGGTCGCGCTGACGATCGCCTTTGTCATCAACGCGGCGATCCTCGTGCTTGCGGCAATCGTCTTCTATGGGAAACAGAGCGTCACCGTCGCCGGCGGCTCGGTGGTGACGTTCACCGCCGACAGCGACTGGATCCGGGTGGCGTACCTGACGCTGGCCCCCCTCCTGGGGACCACGCTCGCCAGCACGCTCTTTGCGGTGGCGCTCCTTGCCAGCGGCCAGAGCAGCACGATAACCGGAACCCTCGCCGGGCAGGTCGTGATGGAGGGGTTCATGAACTGGCGGATCAAGCCCTGGGTGCGCCGGCTCGCCACCCGCATGCTGGCCGTCGTTCCCGCGATACTGATAATCAGCGTCCGGGGCACGAGCAGCGTCACCGACCTGGTCAACCTGAGCCAGGTGGTGCTCTGCCTCGAATTGCCGTTCGCCATGTTCCCGCTGCTCCACTTCACGAGCTCGCGCAGGAGGATGGGCCAGTGGCGCAGCGGCTGGTTCCTCCTGGTGGCGGGGTGGGGCACCGCGGTGTTGATAACGGCCATGGACATCTATAGCCTTCCCGACGCGCTGAAGCAGGCCTGGGCCGTCATCGCAGGGCACTAACCGCCGTTTCCCACCCACACCCGACCCAGGAGCCAGCCATGTATGACAAGATCCTCGTGACGCTGGACGCGTCCCCAACCGACCGCGGGATCATCGAGCACGTGAAGGCCCTCGCGAAGATCATGGGCAGCCGCGTCGTGCTGCTCCACGTCGCGGACGGCTGGGCGGCGCGGACCTTCGGGTCGGACGCGGTCAGCCCCGAGATAACCGAGGACACGGCCTACCTGAGGAAGGTGCAGGGCGAGTTCCTGTCCGCGGGGATACCGGCCGATGCGGAGCTGGCGTTCGGCGACCCGGGCGAGCAGATCGTCCAGTGGGTCAAGGCGAAGAGGTGCGACCTCGTGGCCATGAGCACGCACGGGCACCGCTTCATCGCGGACCTGGTCCTCGGGTCGACCTCGAGGCGCGTGCGCCACAGCGTCAGCGTGCCGGTCCTCCTGCTGCGGGCGAAGTGAGGCGCCCCGGCGCCCCCTGCTGGCCCCCGGGCGCCCCGTCCTCAAGCACGTCAATCAGCCCGAGGAGCGCCCCCCAGTGGTAGTAGCGGTCGCTGCTCGTCACATCGTCGCCATCCCCGGTGAGCGCATTGTAGTTTTCGTGGACATGGCCCTTCTGGGTCCACTCCTTCTCGAACAGTGCGAGCGACCGCTCCGCCAGCTTCCTGCGGGCCTCCGGCTGGTCATAGTTAAGGAGCCCCAGGTAGACCAGGTAGTTCATGGGGCCCCAGATTCGGCCGCGCCAGTACTCCTGGTCGCGGAAAGCAGGGTCTGACCGCGCGATCGACGGGATCACCCATTCGCCCCAGAACTCGCCCGGATTCAGGAGGTGCTCCCTCACCATGCGGTCCGCCTGCCGCGCCGTGGCGACCCCGGCCAGCATGGGGTAGAAATTCGTGGGGGAGAGGCGTGTGCTGGGGACGCCGGTGTCCAGGTCCCGGTTCAGGAACATTCCCGTCCTCTCGTCCCAGAGCCCCTGGAGCCGGGTGCCGTAGCCCCCGCCCCGGATCCTCAGCTCCTTTGCCTCCCCGCTCCTGCCGAGGATGTCCGCGATCTCGGCCAGCGCCGAGCAGTCCGCCACGTAAAGGCTCGTCATGCCGACATCCGCCAGGTGGATCCTGCCCGTGTCCGCGTGGAACGGGGCGTCGTCGTACATCGGGCTGTTGTCGAGGCCCGACTCGAACTTTGCCCCCTGCAGGGTGCCGACCTCGGCGTCGTCCGGGTCCCGCGGCCTGTTGGCGGCGTCGGTGCCGAGGACCAGGTATCCCCCCTCGCCGCGATGCTCGTCCCGCCAGCGATTCCAGCGCAGAAGCGGCCCGAACGTGTCGCGCAGGAGCCAGGCGTCGTGGAACCTCCGGTAGAGGCCGAGGACCGTCATCGCCCCGACGGGGGGCTCGGAGCGGTCAAAGCTCTTCCAGCCGCCGGGGCGGGCGTAGTTCGGGACGAATCCCGCGGGCGTCGACTCGCGCAGGACCTCGATCGCGTCGGCGTAGGCCAGGTTCCGGCTTCCGGTCGCCGCCAGGGACGCCGCAAAGAAGGTGTCCCAGTCGAAGAGGACGTAGCCGCCCCAGTCGACGGACCACGACCGGCTGACCGGGGAGATGACGCGCGACCGCGACGGGTCATAGAACGTGTCCCAGCCCATGACGCTCTCGATGGCGCCCCGGACCCCGGCGTCGGCCGGCCGCTCGCGCCCCAGGATCGCGCGGATCTCGTCGACGGTCCGCGGGCGGCCCGTGCTGACTCCGATCGGCTCCACGAGGGCGCCCGCGAAATACGGCGTCGCCAGCGGGAGGGCGCCCGGGGGCTGCGCCGCGCCGGTCCAGTAGACGGCGGTCCTGCGCCGGGCGCCGGAGAATTCGATGTGGCCGCCGGACCAGGCTGCGCCGCCGGGGCGGTTCCAGAGGACGCCCGCCGCGACGACGAGGGAAGGGGGAAGGGAGGTCGTTGACCCGAGGGGGGTCGCGAGCATTACCAGGTCCCCGCCGTCATGGGCTGTCTCGAGCAGCATCTCGTGCCTGCGCCACGACAGGCGAAGCTCCGTGTAGCTGCCGTTCCAGGTGTGGGGCCCCGGGAAGACCTCCTCGTCGCCCTTGCCCCTGCGCCCTATGAGGATGTTGGGCAGGAACGCGTCGGAATTCAGGGCGGAATTGTGCTTGAGGCCGACCCGCAGGGCGAAGCCCTCCGGCAGCAGGACCTGCGCCGCGACGCTGTACACGTCCCAGGTGTTCCAGCCCCGCGCCAGGTCCTCCTGGACGGCGGCATACTCCTGCGATCGGGGCGTCTCGGGCTCGGCGCCCAGCGCGACAGCGAGGAGGGCAGCGGTGAAGGCGATGGGCGCCAGGCTCGTTTTCATGCCGCGGCGGGACGGGGCGCGGCCCTACTTCGCCTCTCCCGAGGAGAACACGACCCACGGCTCGGCTGGCCTGTCCTTCAGCAACCCCGTCATCCAATCGTACTGGGGATGGGCGGCCAGGAAGGCCGCCGCGTCAAAGGCCGTGCCGTCCGCGGAGCCCCAGCGCGCCCGGAAGCTCATGGCCCGGGCCATCCGGGAATCGACCACCTTGGCATCGAAGCTGCCCCCGGGGGCGTAGGGGCTGCCGCCCGTCCACGAGGGCTCCGGGTCGAGCTCGTCGTGGCCCGCCAGCGTGCGGCCCGACGGCTGCGTCCTGTTGAGGCACGCGTCCACGCAGTCGGCCTCGAGCTTCTGAGCGACGTCCAGGTCTATCCGTCCGGCGTATTCCTTCATCAGCTGCTTCCAGCGCACCCGCCGGGCGACCGACGACTGGCGGATGTCGGTGTCGCCCTGCCCGTAGCTGGTCTCCAGGCGCAGGATGTGCAGGTTCTCGGCGATGTTCGATCCGACGAAATAGCCGTCCCTTGTCCGCTCGAAGCCGACGTAGCTGAGCCCAAGCTCGAGGCGGGCGATCTCGCCCGTCTTCGTGTCGCCGATCAGCCAGGCGTTCGCGTAGCCGCCGTTGTTGCCCTCCCTCATGACCGCGCACCAGCCGTCGATGTCCGAGGCGTCCTGGGTCGCCCGCCGCATGCGGGAGAACTCGGGGATGCCGGACTCGCTGAAATGCTCGAAGCCGTCGATCGTCGTCTCGCTGCCCACGATCCCCGCGTCCGTGATGAAGAAGTCCGTGCCGCTGTGGATCCATCCGGGCTGGGTCTGCATCAGGATCCGGTGCCCCCGCGCCGGCAGGATGTCGACCACCACGTTCGACACGGCCTCGACGTAGCTGTCCATCGTATTGTGCCCGAGGACGATGCCGCCGTCGCGGGTCATGCGCCCGGTGGCGATGAATGACGAGCAGGACATCTTCGGCTTCTGGACGTTGTCGACGCCGTCGGAGAGCTTCTTCTGGGCGATCGGCCACCAGTAGCCCGTGAGCTCGAGCGCCGCATTGTAGGTCGTTATCTCGTCGAAGCTCGTGTGAAACCCGGCGGCGCTCATGCCCTCGGCGATCCCCTCGAGCTCCGCGCGGTTCTCCGGGTCGATCCTCGGCTCGGTGAATCCCTTGGTGCTGTCGATGAGCCACTGCCAGTCCATGCTGCTCGTGTGGAGCCAGTCCGCGCGCAGCACCCGCAGGCATTCCGCGATCTCGCGCGCCATCAGGTAGCCGTGCTGGAACCCGCGTTCGCGGGCGTCGCCCTCGATGTGCAGGTACGTCCAGCCCCCCTTCTCGTGGCGGCCCGCCCTCGAGAGCCACGCGGACTGCTCGGGGGTCAGCTCCGCCGCGAGCGCCGGCGCGCAGGCGAGCCAGGCGAGCGCGAGGCCGCCGCACAGGGTCTGGCCTGGATTCATGGCGCAATTGGGAAGGCGGCGATTCCCGAAGTCAATTTGACTTAAGCGGCGCCCCCGGGGCCGGAGCCTGGGGGGCGACGTCCCGCCGGGCGCGGCACGGGCGCAGCCTCCCCCGGGGTCATTTTTCCGGCATGTCGCCGAGGGACTTCACCGCGCCGATGTCGACATGGCCCTCGGGCAGCGGCTTCAGGACCACCCCGCGGGTGTCCTGCCCGAAGTACTGCGCGGCCGAGAGCGCCATGTTCGGCAGCTCCTTCGTGAAGTCGTGGAGGCGCTCGGAAAGGCTGAAGCGGGTCTCCCAGAGCAGCTTGATCTTCTTCTTCTTCCACGCCGACTGGAAGTCGAACGCCCGCAGGACGACATAGTAGCGGTTCACCTCGAGGGCGGAAAAAACGTCGGCGTGCACGTTCCCGACCATCTGCGTCCTGAAGGACCTGCCCCAGAAGGCCGTGCTTCGGTCGGCGAGCGCCTGGACGGAGCTCTCGGAGTCGAACCCGAGCAGCTGGGCGTTGCGGAAGTCGATCGCATCCTTGATGCCCCCCGAGAACACGCCGTTGCTGCCCTGGGTCCTTCCCCAGTAGACCATGATGAACAGGTTGGTCGCGTCCGGGTCCCGGGTCGGCACGTAATTCCTCTCGGCGAGCGGCCCCGCGATCGTCTTTGCCACGGCGATGAAGTCCAGGTCGTCGACCGTTGCGTCGCTGACGATGACAGCCCCCAGGTCGCCGCCGTTCGAGCTGACGCCGACGACATCCGAGCCGACGCCGATCCCGCTCACCAGGCCGCCGTCCCCGAAGGCGTAGGTCTCCTGCGCGGGCGATCCGTCCGCGTGGCGCTTGCGGGCATAGCCGTTGTACACCCTTGAAGCCACCGCGGTTATGTTCTCGCTGTCGGAAATGAGGCTGAACGGTCCCGCCTGCGAGACGCCCGCCGGGGCCGCGAGCAGCACCAGCGCGAGCCAGGCGGCCGTGCCGCGAAGGGGCGGCCGGCGCCCGAGGGGCCGGGGGTTCCCGCCGGGAGCTGGCCTGCTCGTGCTCATTTCCCGGGCACCTCCCCGAGGGTCTTCACCTCGCCGATGTCCACATGGCCGAGCGGAATCTCCGTGCGGACGAGGCCGTTGCTGTCCCGGCCGAAGAACTGCGAGGCGTACTTGGCCATCGCGGGGAGGTCCTTGTCGAACTCATGCGAGCGCTGGCGGATGCTGAAGCGGGTCTCCCAAAGCAGCTTGTGCTTCTTCTCCTTCCACAGGAGCTGGAAGTCGTAGGCCATCAGGACCACGAAATACCGGTCCTCCTCGATCTCATCGAGCAGATCCTGCCGCCGGATCGCGAGCGCGGTGCCCCGGTGCTCCCCCGACGTCGCGTCCCACCACGAGTCGTAGCCGAGCATCTTCACGTTCAGGTAGTCCTCGTGCTCGCGGATCCTGTTTTCCGCCGCGACCGCGGCGATCGCCGTCGTCAGCTCGTCCTGGAGGGAGGCCATGGCGCTGCTGCCGAGGCCCTGCATCATTCCCGTGTTCACAGCGGACTGCGCGATCTGCAGGTTGGTGTACGTGGGGGACTCGTTGGTCCGCCCCGGGGGCCGGGTCGTTCCCCAGTAGACCATGATCAGCAGCTTCGCCGCGTTCGGGTCCCTGCTCGGAAGGTAGTTCTGGCCCGCGAGCGGAAGGGCGATGATGTGCGCGACATCGAGGAAGGTGAGCTTGTCGATCGAGTCGTCGGTCATCGCCCCCTTCCAGGCCCCGCCCTTCGCGAAGGCGTAGGTCTCGGGCGCGAAAGACCCGTCCGCCTGCCGGGCGCGGACATAGTCGCTGCTCACCCGCGACGACACGGCGGTGATGTCACTGCTGTCGGATGCGAGGCCCCTTGCCGCGGGAAACACCGCGCAGCCCAGGACAAGGAGGATTTTCAATCGGGGCGCTCGGTCCATGCTTCTTGGGGGACGCCTCCAGTATGCACCCCCCGGGAACCAAGTCCATAGTCTTATTCATACTCCATTGCTTTCCATTGACTTGCGTGATTGGCATAAGGTAAGGCACCCCCCGAATCCGGATCACAGTCGGGTGGTGATGGGCCGCCCGGCCGGGTGCGGCAGCCCGGCTGCGGCGGCAATAATTGCGCAGCCTTGAGCAACCTGCGCGCAGCAACGCCGGCCGATTGGGGGGATAGTCGGGCAACGGTCATAAGCCATGGTCCTGCCCGCCCAAGCTCCAGCCCCGGCCGTCGCCGCGCTCCAGTGCCCCGCGCCCGCCGCGGAGCGCGCCGAGATCACGATGGGCCACGGCGGCGGCGGGCGCCTGACCGAGGAGCTGATCAGCACGATATTCCGGCCCGCCTTCTCAAACCCCGCGCTGGAGGCCCTCCACGACGGCGCGGTGCTCGAGGCCGGCGGGGCGCGCCTTGCGTTCACGACCGATTCGCACGTGGTGAGCCCCCTGTTCTTCCCGGGCGGCGACATCGGCAAGGTGGCGGTCAACGGCACGGTCAACGACCTCGCCATGTGCGGCGCCCGCCCGCTCTGGCTGAGCGCCGGCTTTGTCCTAGAGGAGGGCCTGCCGATCGAGGTCCTGCGCCGGGTCGTGGCGTCAATGCGGGCGGCGGCTGCCGCCGCAGGGGTCTCCATTGTCACGGGCGACACCAAGGTGGTTGAGCGCGGCAAGGGCGACGGGCTCTACGTGACGACCGCGGGTGTGGGGCTTGTCGAGCACGGCCTCGTTGTCGGTCCCGCGAGGATCAGGGCCGGCGACGTCGTGATCCTGAGCGGGGACGTCGGGCGCCACGGCATAGCCGTCATGGCGGTGCGCGAGGGCCTGGCCTTTGAAGGCGCGATCGAGAGCGACTGCGCCCCGCTCGGGTTCACGGTCGGGGCGCTCCTTGCCGCGGGAATCGATGTGCACTGCCTGCGCGACCTGACCCGCGGGGGTCTCGCGACGGCGCTCGTCGAGCTCGCCGAGGCGCGGGGCCTGGAGCTCGCGGTGGATGAGAAATCCGTTCCCGTCTGCGAGGAGGTGCGCGGGGCCTGCGAGATCCTGGGACTCGACCCGCTCTACGTCGCCAACGAGGGGCGATTCATCGCGGTGGTCCCCGAGCCGCTTGCGCTCGCGACCCTGGCGGTCCTGGCCCGCACCGCGCCGGGCGGGCCTCCCGCGGTCATCGGCAGGGTGCGGGAGGCGCCGTCGGGAGAGGTGATGCTTCGCAGGTTTGCCGGCGCCGAGAGGGTCCTCAGCAGGCTCAGCGGGGAGCAGCTGCCCAGGATCTGCTAGGGTGGCAATTTCGGTAAGGAGAAACCCCAAGGAAAGGAAAAGAAAATATGAAGGCTCAAAAGACGGGTCTGCTCGTGGCCAGCGTCGTGTTCATGCTGGCCGCCCTTGCGCATGTGGCGCGCCTGCTGCACGGCACGCAGCTGCTAGTGGGCAGGCATGTGTTCGGCCTCTGGCCGAGCGTCGCGGTGATCGTCGTTGCGGCGTTCCTGAGCGTCTGGATGGGGATGCTCGCCTGCGGCAACAAGGCCGGGGAGGCACCCCCGCAGAAGACCTGAACCCAGGGGGTTCAGGCCGCGGTCGCCGGGCGGCCGCGCAGGCGGTAGCGGTGGTAGGCGGCGCAGGCGCCCTCGCTTGAGACCATGGGAGCACCGAGCGGGCGCTCCGGGGTGCACCGTGTCCCGAATGCCGGGCACTCTAGAGGCCTCCTCGACCCGCGGAGGATCTCGCCGCTGATGCAGTCGGTCGCGGGCGCCGGGGCCGGCGCCCCGAGGCTGAATTTCCGCGAGGCGTCGAACGCCGAGAATTCCTCCCGCAGGCCCCAGCCGCTGGCGGGTATGGGCCCGAGTCCCCTCCAGCTGCGGTCGACGACCTCGAAGACGCGCCCGACGATGGCCCGGGCCGACGGGTTGCCCTCGGGGCGCACCACGCGCGCATAGGCGTTCTCGACCCCGGCCGCGCCGGCCTCGAGCTGGCGCAGGCAGCGCAGCAGGCCCCCGAGGATGTCCACGGGCTCGAATCCCGTGACGACGATCGGCGCGTGGAAGTCCCGCGCGATGGGACCATACTCCCGGGTGCCCATGACCGCGCACACATGGCCCGCCGCGAGGAATCCCTGGACGCGGTTGCCGGGCGCCCCGAGGAGCGCGCGCATCGCGGGCGGGACGAGCACGTGGGAGACCACCATCGAGAAGTTTGACAGGCCGAGGCCCGCGGCGCGCAGAACCGCAATGGCATTCGCCGGCGCGGTCGTCTCGAAGCCGACGGCGAAGAAGACCACCTCGCGCTCCGGATGCTCGCGCGCAAAGGCGACGGCATCCAGCGGCGAATACACCATGCGCACGCCGCCGCCCCTGGCCTTCGCGGTCAGCAGGTCTGTCCCGGAACCCGGGACGCGCAGCATGTCGCCGAAAGAGCAGAGCGTTACGCCCGGCCGCAGCGCGAGCGCTATCGCCTGGTCGATCATCTCGGCGGGAGTCACGCAGACGGGGCAGCCCGGGCCGTGGACCAGGGTGACGCTCGGCGGCAGGAGCTCGTCCAGGCCGAACTTGACGATCGCGTGGGTCTGGCCGCCGCAGATCTCCATGACGGTCCACGGGCGGGTGGCGGTCCGCGCGATGGCGACCGCAAGGTCCCGGACGAGCTCCCCGTCGCGGAATTCGTCGACGAACCTCATGGCGGGGCGTTGGGCGCGGCCGGCTCGGGCCCGAGGCCGTCCAGCTCCCCCATGGAGCGCAGGTACTGGAAGGTGAGCTCGGCCTCCCCGGGGTCGACGACCGAGATCGCGACGCCGACGTGCACGAGCACGTAGTCCCCCGGCTTCGCCTCGGGCACGCAGGCGAGGCTCACCTCCTTGATGACGCCCCCGAAGCTCGCGCGGCCGCACCGCTCCAGAGGGCTGTCGCCCTGGGCGTCGAGGAGCTTTCCTGGCACGGCAAGGCACATGGCGGCTAGGGCATAGCGACGGTTGTCAGGTTCAAGAGGGCGCCCAGGGCCTGGCCGGCCGCGATCGACCCGTCATTGGGAGGCAATTCGCGCGGCGCCAGCACCTCGAAGCCCGCGTCCCCGAGCGCGGCCGCGGCCAGCTCGAGGAGGAGGGCGTTCTGGAAGCAGCCGCCGCCGAGCGCCACGGTGCCGACGCCGGCCATCCGCGCTGCCGCGACGATCCCCGAGGCGAGCGCGTGGTGGAATCCGGCCGCCAGCTCGGAGGGGCTGCGACCGCCCGCGAGGCCGGAGTCGATCGCGGCGACGAGCGGCTCCCAGTCGAGCTCGGCCGAGGCGCCGCCGCCGACCGGCACCGGGCGCAGCGGGAGGGGCAGGGGGCGCGCGCAGCCCGCGTGGGCGAACGCCGCGGCCTCGAGCGCCAGCGGAATCTGGCCCTCGAAAGTGTTGCGCGCGCCGAGGCCGAGGAGGGCCCCGACTGCGTCAAAGAGGCGGCCCGCGCTGCTGGCGACCGGCGAATTCACCCCGCGCTCGAGCATCGTCTCAAGGAGCCCGCTCTCGGCCTCCGAGAAGCCGAGGCGGCGGCTGAGCGGCAGGACACCCCCCTTGCCTGCGGCGTGGGCGAGCCCGATCGCGACCCGCCGCCCGTCGCGCACGGCGGCCTCGCCGCCGGGAAGGCGGAACGGGCGCAGGCGCGCGAGACGCAGCGCCCTCCCGTCCTTCAGGAGGATGAATTCCCCGCCCCAGACCGTCCCGTCCTCGCCGCAGCCGGTTCCGTCCCACGCCACGCCGAGGACCGATTCCGGCCTGCGGCGGTGCTCGAGGAGGCACGCAAGGATGTGGGCCAGGTGGTGCTGCACCGCGACAAGCGGCAGGCCGGTCGACCGCGCGTAGCGGCTCGAGGCATAGTCCGGGTGTCGGTCGCAGACGACGCGCGTGAAGGCGAGGCCTCGGACTCCGTGAAGCGCCGAGACGGCGCGCTCGAAGGCCGAGCGGGTCGGGGCGGCGTCGAGGTCCCCGATGTGCGGGCTCAGGATCACCTGGTCGCCGGCGGCGGCGGCGACCGTGCTCTTCATCTGGGCACCGACGCAGAGCCAGCTCCCGTCTACGGCTGCGGGCAGCCGCAGGGGGGCGGGCGCGTAGCCACGGGCCCGGCGCAGCCGCAGCGTGCCGGCCGCGCTCACGCGCACCACCGAGTCGTCGACCGGGTGCGCGATCGCACGGTCGTGGTCGAGGAAGGCGTCCGCGATGCCGGCCAGCCTCAGGTGGGCCTCGGTCCTGCTGGAGCAGAGCGGCTCCTCGGCCAGGTTCCCGCTGGTCGCTACGGCGGGACGCCCGAATGCGCCCAGGAGCAGGATGTGGAGGGGCGAGTAGGGGAGGAACGCGCCGACCCACGGGTTCCCCGGGGCGACGGACGGCGCCAGCGCCGCGCCCGGGCGCCTGCGCAGGAGGACGATGGGCGCGGCCGGGGACGCGAGCAGCGCCTCCTCCTCGCCGGACACCTCGGCCGCGAGCCGCAGCGACCGAAGGTCGGGGAACATGACGGCGAAGGGCTTCTCGTCCCGGTGCTTGCGACGGCGCAGATCGGCTACCGCGGACTCGCTGCCGGCGTCGACCATGAGGTGGTAGCCGCCGATCCCCTTGACCGCGAGGATCCGGCCCCGCGAGAGGACGGCAGCGGCCCCGTCCAGCGCGGACTCGCCCGAAAGCTCGCCGCCGGCGGCGGACCTCAGCGTGACGCGGGGCCCGCACACGGGGCAGGCATTGGGCTCGGCGTGGAAGCGCCGGTTCCCGGGAAGGCCGTACTCTGCGGCGCAGGCCGGGCACATCCGGAACTCCCGCAGGGTCGTGTGCGGCCGGTCGTACGGCAGGCGCTCGATGAGCGAGTACCGCGGCCCGCACTGGGTGCAGTTGATGAAGGGATAGCGGTGGCGCCGGTCTGCGGGATCGAGCAGCTCGCGCCGGCAGTCGGGGCAGGTCGCCAGGTCGGGAGGGAGCGCGGTCGCGGCGGGAAGCCCCTGCGGCCCGCTCGGGGCGATCAGGAACGGGTCCGCGGGCGCGCGCTCCCCGGGCCCCGCCGGGGCCTCCTCGATTTCCTGGATTGCGGCCGCGGCGGGTGCCTCGTCCCTGAGCGCACGCACGAGCTCCGTCACGGCCGGCGCAGGGCCGGCGGCGCGTATCAGGACCCCCTCGGAATCATTCCTCACCCAGCCCCGCAGGCCGAGGCGGGTCGCAAGCCCGTGGACGAAGGGCCGGAATCCAACTCCCTGGACAGTGCCGCGCACGCGCACCAGCACGTCCGATGCTGCCGGGGTCTGCGGCGAGGGGTTGCGGCGGGCGACCACGGGCTCACCCCCTCCCGCCGATGACGAGAGAACCCAGGAACCCGTACCAGTCATGGAGGCCCTGGCCGCTGCGCGAGGAGAGGCGGATGACGCGCGCCTGGGGGGCGATCCGCCTCACGTTCTCCTCGGCGGCACCGATGTCGAAGCCGAGCGCGCCCGCGACGTCGATCTTGGTCAGGAGGACGAGGTGGGCCGACTTGAAGATGGGGGGATACTTGAGCGGCTTGTCCTCGCCCTCGGCCGCCGACAGGACGACGACACGGACGCTCTCGCCGAGGTCGAACGAGGCGGGGCAGACCAGGTTGCCCACGTTCTCGATGAAGAGGACGCGCGCGCCCGCAAGGTCGAGCGTGCCGACCGCGCGGGCCACCATGCCCGCATCGAGGTGGCACGACGATCCGGTCGTGATCTGCGCCACGGGGGCGCCCGAGCGGCCGAGCCTCCGGGCGTCGTTGTCGGTCGCCAGGTCGCCCACGACGGCGGCGCACCGCGTGTCCCTGCCGAATTCCGCGAGGGTCCTCTCGAGGAGCGCCGTCTTGCCCGAGCCGGGCGACGAGACAAGGTTGAGCGCCACGAGCCCGAGTCCCCGGAAGCGGCTGCGGTTCTGCGCGGCCTGGCGGTCGTTGCCCTCGAGGAGCGACATCCGCAGGTCCACCGTGCGGGTGGCCTTCTTCCCGGGCGGTGCGAGCGGTGTCTGCATGGGGCCTAGGACATCTCGATCCGCGTGAGCTCCAGCTCGCGCCCCTGCACGAGCTCGCCCGATATGCGGCCGCACCTCGGGCAGGTGAAGATGAAGTCCGACTCGACGCCGAACTCGATGTCGCAGGAGGGACAGCGCCCGCGGGCCGGCACCGACTCGATCTCGAGCTCGGCGCGGGCCGCGGGCGTGCCCTTCACTGCGGCAGCGAAGGCGAGCCGGAGCGCGTCGGGTTCCACTCCAGATAGCGCTCCGACCCTGAGCACGATGGAGTGAACCTGGGTCGCGTCGTTGCCGCGGGCCTCTGAGAGGACCGCCTCAATCGCCGATTCCATGATTCCCACCTCGTGCATGGGGTTGTTTCCTTCGTTGCCAAGGTCAGGTTGCGGCCGACAGGGCCAGCAGGGTTAGGCCGGCTGCTGCGAAGGCCCAGCCGGGGGCCCGCGAGGCGCGCGCCGGCAGGCGCCGGGCCAGCGTTCCCGCGGCGACCCACGCCGACAGGAGGATTGCGGTGGCCGCCATGAAGCCGCAGCCGTAGGCCAGCGCCCCGGCCGTCGCGGGCATCTCGGCACCGTGGGCGGCGCCGTGGAGCACCGCGAAGGCGCCGGCGAGCGCCGCCCCCGCCGCCAGGGGCACCCGCACCTGACGGGCGATCAGGAGGCCGGCCACGAGCACCGACGCCGCGATGCCCTGCTCCAGGCCCGCGACGGGCCCGGTCCAGTGGCCGGCGAGGGCCCCGAGGGCCATGGCGAGCAGGAATGCGGCCGGCAGCAGGCGGGGGGCGCGCAGCTGGGCGGCCCAGAAGCCGACGGCCAGCATTGCCAGAAGGTGGTCCCAGCCGCTGAACGGATGCGCGAAGCCGCTGGCGAGGCCCGCGGGCCCGTCATGGCCCGGGTGCGCGTGCGCGGCCGGCAGGGTGGCCAGGAACAGGGCGGCCGCGAGAAGGGCGCGTGTCCGCGGCTTCATGGCGCGGCCTGCTGCGCGGCGCCTGCGTGGGCGACCGCCTTCTGGGTCGGGACTACAACCACCGGGCACGGGGACCGCTGGATGACGCCCGACGCCGTCCCCCCGACAAGCAGGTTGTAGAGCGCGCCGTGGCCGTGGGAGCCCATGACGATGTAGTCGGCGCCGGTCCTTGCGGCCTCGTCGAGTATCGTCATCACGGGCGGCCCGTGCCGCAGGGACGAGTCGGCGTCGACGCCGGCCTCGGCCAGGCGCCGCTGCCAGTGCTCGAGGCTCTGCTCGGCCGACAGCTTCTCCTCGTCGGCCAGGCGCTCCGCCTCGGGTGAGTATTCGTTGATGACAACCGGGGGAGGCACGACATGCAGCAGGTGCACCTTGCCTCCGAGTATCCCTGCCAGGGCGCGGGCTTCAGACGTCACGCCGGCCGCCGCGTCTGAGAGGTCGATCGGAGCGAGTATGGTTTTCATGGCACCGGTAGGCTACCAACTGGGTGCGCGGAGGGCTGCGCATGGATTGCGCATTGCTGTGCAGTTATTGGGCCTCCGAAAAGGCGCGCCCGCAATTTCCGCATAGCGATTGGCAATAACTGCGTAGAGGGTGTACCCCCGGGCGTGGCATCATGCTCTCATGGGAAAAACGCCTTCCGCATTGGAGTACGTGACCTGTGACGCCAATGAAGCCGTCGCCTCGGTCGCCTACCGGCTGAACGAGCTGATAGCCATCTACCCGATCACGCCCTCCTCGCCCATGGCCGAGTTCTGCGACGAGTGGGCGGCCGCCGAGAAGGTGAACCTCTGGGGCCAGGTGCCCCGGATCGTGGAGATGCAGTCCGAGGGCGGCGTTGCGGGCGCCGTCCACGGGGGCCTCCTCGGGGGCGCGCTGACGACGACCTTCACGGCCTCGCAGGGGCTCCTGCTGATGATCCCGAACCTCTACAAGATCGCGGGGGAACTGCTCCCGTTCACGGTCCACGTGAGCGCCCGCGCCCTGGCGGCGCAGGGACTCTCGATCTTCGGCGACCACCAGGACGTCATGGCCTGCCGGGCCACGGGCTGCGCGCTGCTCTGCAGCAACTCGGCCCAGGAGGCCCACGACCTGGCCCTGGTCGCGCACGCCGCCAGCTACCGGACGCGCGTGCCGTTCATCCACTTCTTCGACGGCTTCCGCACCTCGCACGAGGTGCAGAAGCTGGCGCTCCTCTCCGACAGGGTCCTGCGCACCGTGGTCGACGAGTCCGACATTGCGGAGTTCCGCTCGCGGGCGATGACGCCGGACCGGCCGACGCTACGCGGCACGGCCCAGAACCCGGACGTCTACTTCCAGGGCCGCGAATCAGTCAACCGGTTCTACGACGTCCTCCCGCAGGCCGTCCAGGCGTCCATGGACATGCTGGCCACCGCGTCGGGGCGCTCGTACCATCTCTTTGACTATCATGGGCATCCCGAGGCAGAGCGCGTGGTTGTGGCCATGGGCAGCTCGGTCGAGACGATCATCGAGACCGTCGACTGGATGGCGGCCCGCGGCGAGAAGGTCGGGGTCGTCGCCGTCCGCCTCTTCCTGCCCTTCAGCGTGAAGGCATTCCTGGCCGCCCTGCCTTCGACGGCCACGGCCGTCGCCGCGCTCGACCGAACGAAGGAGCCGGGCTCGCTCGGCGAGCCCCTCTACATGAACGTCCTCGGGGCGCTCGCGGAGGGCGACAGCGCCCGCGCCGGCCGCGTGCGCGTTTTCGGCGGCCGCTATGGCCTCGGCTCGAAGGAGTTCACCCCGGGGATGGCCCGCGCGGTCTTCGAACGCCTGTCGGACCGGGCGGCCCCGGCGCATTTCACGGTGGGGATCCTGGACGACGTGACCCGCATCTCGCTCCCCTACGACGCTGATTTCGACCTGGAGCCCCCGGACGTGCGGCGCTGCGTGTTCGTCGGGCTCGGCGCCGACGGCACGGTGGGCGCCAACAAGAACTCGATCAAGATCATCGGGGAGCAGACGTCGAACTTCGCCCAGGGCTACTTTGTCTACGACTCCAAGAAGTCGGGCTCGATAACGGTGTCGCACCTGCGCTTCGGTCCGCGGCCCATCCGATCGCCCTACCTGATCCGCCACGCGGAGTTTGTCGCGTGCAGCCAGTTCAGCTTTGTCGGGAGGACCGAGATCCTCGGCTATGCGGCGGCCGGGGGGACGGTGCTCCTTAATTCGCCCCACCCCGCGCAGGAGACCTGGTCCAGGCTGCCGCGCGAGTGGCAGGAGACGCTGATCGAGAAGAGGCTGCGCCTCTATGTCATCGACGCCACCGGCGTCGCGCACGCGGCCGGCATGGGCCGGCGCACGAACACGGTGCTGCAGACCTGCTTCTTCGCGCTATCGGGCGTCCTGCCGCCTGACGAGGCCGTGGCGCAGATCAAGCGGGCGATCGCCAAGACCTACGGCAAGAAGGGCGAGCAGATCGTGCAGATGAACTTCGCGGCCGTGGACGCCGCGCTGGCCGGACTCCACGAGGTCGCCATCCCGGCGGCCCCCGACGCGGGGTCGTCGGCGACCGTGCCGCCCTCGTACGCCGGCGCCCCCGAGTTCGTGCTCAACGTGACGGCGAGGCTGCTCGCGGACAAGGGCGACCTGATGCCCGTCAGCGCGATCCCCTTCGACGGGTGCTGGCCGACCGGCACCTCGCGCTTCGAGAAGCGCAACATCGCCCTCGAGACCCCCGTGTGGGACCCCGCCGTGTGCATCCAGTGCAACAAGTGCGTGCTGGTCTGCCCCCACGCGGCGATCCGCGCGAAGTTCGTCGCGCCCGCCGACCTCGAGGGGGCTCCCGACGGGTTCGCCTCCACGGCGTTCCGCTCGACGGAGTTTCCGGGGCAGCGCTACACGCTCCAGGTCGCCCCGGAGGACTGCACGGGCTGCTCGCTCTGCGTGCTGATCTGCCCGGCCAAGGACCGCACCACCCCGAGGCACACGGCGATCGACCTGGCGGCGCAGCCGCCGCGGCTCGCCGCCGAGCGCGCCAACTGGGACTTCTTCCTCAGCCTGCCGGACCCGGACCGGACCAAGCTCGACCCGTCCACGGTCAAGGGCTCCCAGTTCCTGGCGCCGCTGATCGAGTTCTCCGGGGCCTGCGCGGGCTGCGGGGAGACGCCGTACCTGAAGCTCCTGACGCAGCTTGTCGGCGACCGCCTTGTGATCGCGAACGCGACCGGCTGCTCGTCCATCTACGGCGGCAACCTTCCGACGACCCCCTACTGCGCGAACAAGGAGGGCCGCGGGCCCGCCTGGGCCAACTCGCTCTTCGAGGACAACGCCGAGTTCGGCTTCGGCCTGCACCTGGCGATGGAGCAGCGCGCGCGCTCCGCGCGCGACCTCCTCGGCAGGATCGAGACCCGCCTGCCGTCGTCGGGACTCAAGGACGCGCTCCTCGGGGCGGACCAGAGCACGGAGGCCGGCGTCGCGGCCCAGCGCGGCCGGGTGGCCGCGCTCAGGGAGATTCTCCGCGCGCTCGACGGGGCCGACGCGCGCCGGCTCGACGCGCTCGCCGACGACCTGGTCAAGAAGTCCGTCTGGATCGTCGGCGGCGACGGCTGGGCCTACGACATCGGCTACGGCGGCCTGGACCACGT
>CAZNNO010000016.1:0-65209 GCA_964574435.1 uncultured Opitutaceae bacterium | reverse complement strand
TGGGGCACGACGTCGAGCGGCCACGGCTTGGGCTCGGAGCGGGCCCCCGCGTAGACGTTCATGCTCACGTCCTGCTCGAGGACCGCCCGGGCGCAGGCCTCGGACGCTGCCCTGATGGTGGCGGACGGGTCGGGCCCCAGCAGCCGCAGGAAATCCGCCCAGTGCGCCCGGACCGAGCCGTCGGGGGCCCGGCACTCGTCGTAGCGGCCGGGCAGGCCCGCGTACCCGGGCAGGGGATCGTCCGTGGCAATGGAGGATAGTAAGGCGGCCATCTGTGTCGGCTTTGGGGCGGCCTATGCCTGCCCGCTCTTTGCCTTCTGGGCAAGGCGCAGGTCGACCGTGTAACGGAATTCCGGCGAGCCCGCGCCCGCCTCGGCAAGCTTGATCTGGCCGGGGGTGTGTCCCAGGGGGAAGAACCGCGCGATGCGGCGGCTCTCGGCCTCGTAGGAGTTGACCGGCACCTTGGCATAGTTCCGGCCGCCCGGGTGGGAGACATGGTAGGTGCAACCGCCAATGGACCGGCCGTTCCAGGTGTCGACGAGGTCGAAGACCAGCGGACTGTCTATTCCGATCGTGGGATGCAGCGCCGAAGGGGGCTGCCAGGCCCGGTAGCGGACGCCCGCGATGTACTCGCCGTCCGCGGTCCCCGTCGAATGCAGCGCAATGTGGACCCCGTTGCAGGAGACCAGGTAGCGCTCGGGGGAGAGGCCCGCCAGCTTCACCTGCAGGCGCTCGACGGACGAGTCGACGAACCGCACGGTGCCCCCGACGTTCTCCTCGCCCATCACGTGCCACGGCTCCAGGGCCTGGCGGAGCTCGAGCTCCATCTCGCGGCAGCGCACCCTGCCGAAAACGGGGAACCGGAACTCCAGGTGGGGGGCGAACCAGGACTCCTCGAAAGGCAGGCCCCAGCCCCTCAGGTCGTCAACGACCTCGCCGATGTCGACCTTCAGGAAGTGCGGGAGCATGAACCGGTCGTGAAGCTCGGTGCCCCACCGGGTGAGGCGGCGCGGCGAGAACGGATGCTCCCAGAAGCGGGCCACGAGGGCGCGCAGCAGCAGCTGCTGGACAAGGCTCATGCGCGGGTGCGGGGGCATTTCGAACGCCCGGAATTCCAGCAGGCCAAGCCGGCCCGACGAGCTGTCCGGCGAGTAGAGCTTGTCTATGCAGAACTCGGCGCGGTGGGTGTTTCCGGTGACGTCGACCAGGAGGTTCCTGAAGATGCGGTCGACGAGCCACGGGGGGCACGAGCCCGGCGAATCGCCCGCCGCGGCGAGCTTTCGGTCGAGCTCCATGAAGGCGACCTCGAGCTCGTAGATGCTGTCGTTGCGCGCCTCGTCGATCCGCGGGCTCTGGCTTGTCGGCCCGACAAAGAGCCCGCTGAAGAGGTAGCTGAGCGCGGGGTGCTGGTGCCAGTAGGCGACCAGGCTCTTCAGCAGGTGGGGCTTGCGCAGGAGCGGGCTGTCCTCGGGCCGCGGCCCTCCCAGCACCACGTGGTTTCCCCCTCCCGTCCCGACGTGGCGGCCGTCGACCATGAACTTCTCCGCCCCGAGCCCGCACTGGCGGGCGGCGGCGTAGAGCCACGTGGTCTTCGCCGAGAGCTCCGGCCAGCTTGCCGACGGGTTGATGTTGACCTCGATGACGCCGGGGTCGGGCGTCACCTTGATGTTGTCGAGCACCGGGTCGTGCGGCGGCAGGTAGCCTTCCAGCACGACCGGCATCTCGAGCGACGACGCGGTAGCCTCCACGGCCCCGAGGAGCGCGAGGTAATCCTCCGCCCGGTCGGCCGGCGGGAGGAAGACGGTCGTGTTCCCGCCGCGCGTCTCCACGCACAGGGCGATCCGGACCTCGTCCTCCGCGCTCGGGCCGATCGAGCCCGGCCTGCGCCAGGGCTGCAGGGCCAGCGGCAGGCGAAGCCCCATCGGCGAATCCCCGGGTATCAGGAACATCCTTCCCGCGACGAAGTGCCATTGCGAGGAGACCCAATGGCCGGACGGGTGGCGCAGGACCGGCAGGGCGTAGCCCACCGGGGCATTAAATCCGGCCTCGAGCATCG
Organism: uncultured Opitutaceae bacterium; assembly: GCA_964574435.1. Taxonomy (GTDB): domain Bacteria; phylum Verrucomicrobiota; class Verrucomicrobiia; order Opitutales; family Opitutaceae; genus Palsa-1447. The sequence goes on along the minus strand of CAZNNO010000016.1, from coordinate 63,153 downwards.
CCCCGAGGCGGGCGCGCTCCGCGCGGTCGTTCGCGCTCACCTCCTTGGGATCAAAGCCGGCGGGCCCCCGCCGCTCCTTCCATATGTGGTAGAGGGTGTCCTCGTAGCCGGTCACGACCCGTTCCTCGGCGATGCCCAGGCGCCTCGCGAGCGCCTCGGCGAAGGTGCGGGCGTCGGCGCTCGTGCGGGTTCCCGGGACCGCGGGGTCGGCGAAAAGGCGGCTGTCGCGCCAGACGGGCTTCCTGTCCTTGCGCCAGTAGCACGAGAGCACCCACCTCGGCAGCGGCTCCCCGGGGTACCATTTGCCCTGGCCGAAGTGCACGAAGCCGCCCTGCCCGAACTCGGAGAAGACCCTCTGGAAAAGCTTGCCGGCAAGCTCGCGCTTGCGCTGGCCGAGCGCGAGCGTGTTCCACTCCGGGCCGTCCATGTCGTCCATGGCGATGAACGTGGGCTCGCCGCCGACCGTGAGCCTCACGTCGCCTTCGGTCAGGAGGCTGTCGACCGCGGCGCCGACGGCGTCGATCGCGGCCCAGGCCTCGTCGGAGTAGGGCAGCGTGACCCGCGGCGACTCGACGATGCGCCGCACGCTCATCGCGTACTCGAACGAGCTCTCGCACTTCTCGACGACGCCGCTGATCGGGGCCGCGCTCGAGGGCTCGGGGGAGCACGCGAGCGGCAGGTGGCCCTCGCCCGCGAGGAGCCCCGAGGTCGGGTCGAGCCCGATCCAGCCCGCGCCGGGAAGGTAGACCTCGCACCACGCGTGAAGGTCCGTGAAGTCCTGGGCAGCTCCGGACGGGCCCTCGGCGGGCTTCACGTCGGGTCGCAGCTGGATCAGGTATCCCGAGACGAAGCGGGCTCCGAGCCCGATGTGCCTGAGCACCTGCGCAAGGAGCCACGCCGAATCGCGGCAGGAGCCGCTGCCGAGCGTCAGCGTCTCCTCCGGCGACTGCACGCCGTGCTCGAGCCGGATGACGTAGCGCACCGCTCGGTTGACACGCAGGTTGAGGGCGACGAGGAACTCGATCGACGAGCGGGGCGTGAGGTCCACCGTCTTCAGGAAGCCCTCCAGGGCCGGCGTGACGGGGTCCTTCCTCAGGAAGGGCGCCAACTCGATCGCGAGCTTCGGCTCATAGGCGAAGGGCGCCTTCTCGGCCGTCGGGTCCAGGAAGAAATCGAAGGGGTTGAAGACCGTCATTTCGGCGACCAGGTCCACCTCGACGGAGAACAACCGGGTCGGCTTTGGAAAGACCAGCCGCGCGCTGTAGTTGCCCTGCGGATCCTGCTGCCAGTTTATGAAGTGCTCCGCGGGCTCGACCTTCAGGGAATAGCTCAGGATGGGGGTCCGGCAATGGGGGGCCGGCTTGAGCCGGACCGTCTGGGGCCCAAGCACGATCGGCCTCTCGTAGCGGTAGGATGTGCGATGGTGGAGGGCGACGTGAAGGGCCATTGGGTTGTTTCAGCGCTGCATATGGGGCTGGAAGCCCCACAACCGCAAGTTTCGGGCCGAATCTCCGGCCAAGCGGCAGAACTGCGTGCAACGGCAGGCCTAAGTGCCTGAAAACAGGCTGATAAGGGGCGCTTGCCGGAGGATCCGAAGGCGGCATGCGGGCGTCAGGCGACTCCCGGGGGCGCCAGGACGGCGCCTGGCTGCGACCTATGCCGTTGGTCTCAAGTAGCCTAGGCAACGGGCAAAGCTGAGGAGGCGCGCCGCCCGGCGCCGTCCTGGGCCCTCCGTCGTGGCTGTTTCTCAAGACGCCCCCGCGGGGCTATGACCCAAGCTCCGCTGCCGGCAGAGGCCTCGCGAAGACGCGGGCTACGTTGCCGACTCGGCAAGAATCTCGGCCGTGACGGCCGGGTTGGGCTGCCCGTCGGCGGTCGCGATCAGCTCCTTCGGGATGAGCAGCAGCACGGGAAGGATCAGGGCGTAGACGAGCGTGGTCGCGATCACGCAGTTCACGAAACCGTGCGCGGGGCTCGCATTGTAGATCCAGGAGCCGACGACGTCGCCGCCCCGGTATGAAAGCTGGTAGACCCCCTCCACCATCATCATGAGGGCGCCCTGGAGCCCGGGTGGGCACGCCCGCATGGCGAGGTCATAGTAGGAGGCCGTCGCAATCCCCCCCATGAGTCCGATCGGCACCGCCATGATCAGGGCCAGGTTCGCCGAGTGGATGAGCGCCAGCGGCACCATCTGCGGGATCGTGATGAACGTCCCCCACCAGAGCAGCTTGCTCAGGCTCACCCGCTTGCACAGGTAGCCGTAGACGAAAAACATGGGGATGAACGCGGCGACAAAAATGGCGTAATAGTAGCCGTAGACCGCATCGGAGCCGTGCAGCTCGTTGGTGAGGTAGAACTGCAGGGGCGTGTTCGAGCCCGGGGCAAAGCTGAACAGGAACATCGCCAGCACCGCGGGGTAGGCGGCGCGGTGCCGCAGGAGCCTCCTTATGTCGCCAATCAGGGTGCTCCCGCGCGCCAGCGGCTGGTCATAGGCGTGGCTAAAGACCGCGCGCTGCTTCCAGAACCCGAAAAGCGCCAGGGCTATCGTAAGGATGCCCATGATCAGGAAGGTTTCGCCGGGTCGCAGGTGCACGGAAAGGTAGCCGGCGCCGAAGCCGGCGGCGACATAGGGGAGCGAGGCGACTATGTTCCAGAGGGCGCTCAGGCGTCCCGACATCAGGAGCTCCTGGCCAACAAGGGCCATCAGCCCCTGGTAGGCGGCCATGATGAAGCGGAAGGAGAACATCGTCACGAAGACGCCGATGAAGATGGACGCATAGGTGACCGACGCGAACGCGAGCCAGAAGTACATGGCCGCGGTCACCGTCGAAAAGATCAGGAAATAGCCGCGATCACGCAGCCCGAGCGGGTTCCAGAGGTCGCGCAGCATCCCGAAAACGAACGAGATATACAGGGGGATTCCCGTGAGCAGCCGAAAGGTCGCGATCTGGGTCGCCGACGCATGCAGCTGGTTCTTGAGCAGGTAGGATGTCCCGATGTCCAGGAGGTAGCCGCTCGGCGTCGCGAGGTAGACCAGGAAGGTGAGCGGCGTGAAATAGAGGAAGACCTGCCTCGTCCTGACGTTTGAGTTCTCGGTTCCGGAGGCGGCTGATGGCATTGGGGATAAATGGGGATTCCGGCAATTGACCGCCCTCACGGTCCGCGCGGCCCCTGCCGCCCAGTCGGCGGACGACCTGTGCCGCCCCCTCCGAGAACCGCCCTGCGAGAACGCCCCTGCTGGCCGCGAGTCTTATAGGATCATCCCAACTTGGCCCACAAGCACGAAGCCCGCCCGGCCCGAAGATTTCTTGCAGGGCGATTTCGCGGCCGGCAAGCCTGGGCAAAAGGTGACGAGGCCTTTCCCCTCTTCCTGTAGAAGCCAAGGCGTCTGAAAAATGTCCAACATCGGACGCCATCCCTCGAATTTCCCGGAGCCGCCAGCCGTGGGTCGATTACTTCGGTTTTACGATGGGAGTCCCAATCCCGACAGTAATTGGGATGTAGAACACGGTGATGGCGTAGAACCCCATCGGCCCCGTGTGGACACCTATGCCCAGCCTGGACGTGATCTTGGCAGTTCGGGCGGTGGCCTTTTGAGTTGCGAGGTCCGCATGCAGGGCATCCATTCGCGTGTCTTCTTGAACCGTAAATGGAGCCATCATTATCGGGGCTGAATTGTCAGGCGTTGGGGCTGCAATATGTTCGCCGGTTCCTGTCTTGGACAGAATGGGGGCATTCGGGGCAGGATCCCTCGGCGTCTCAACGTACCTGAACTCCGAAAGGAGCACCTTGTGCATATCCGTGCGCGGGACACCAGGCTCGGCGGCGGGATCTCCTGCAACCGCATGCGAGCCTGTGGATGCGATCAGGAGCACGGCGCCAGCGCATCTACAGACAAGGAACCTCATGGGAGTTGCGGGCATGACGACATGCAAGGGTTGTCTGTGTTCCGACACCTCCGGCTTGAGGGACATGAGCCGGCACTTTTTCCTCGGGTCGATCGCGGAGCGGGATCAGGCTGGTTGTTTTGAGTCACTTGGTTCAAGCCTGTTTCCGGATTGGCTTTTTGGCGACGGCTGCCGCCAGCTCCGCCGCGGCATTCGCAGGCACTGACATCGAGCAGCGGATCGATAACCGCGATTTTCCGAGCGTGTTTCTCGCTTGGAGCCCCGCCGATAACCTCAAGCATGAGGACCCGGCGGTAACGTTTGCTCGCCACGACCTCGCGATCGAAGGGCCGGAGACGTTTTGCCTGCGGTGGAACAACTCCTACCGCGGCTTGGCCGACGACTTTCAGGAAAGCAGCCTTGCGCCCGCGCGGGATATTCGCGCCAGACTGCTAAGGCTTAATCCCAATTCGATCCTTATTGCCGAAATCCGCTACCGGGACGCCCCGAATGGGTATCTTCCTGAAGGCAGCCCGTGGTGGAGGCGCAAGGACGGCGTCAGGGCCCCGGGCTGGGCAGAGGGCCACTATTTCCTGTTGGATTTCTCGAACCCGGATTTTCGGGCCCAGGTGGCGAAGCAGGCCCGTGCAATAATGGCGACAGGGGTGTTTGACGGCATCTTCCTTGATTGGTGGAAGGACGACGACGACCGCTTGGCACTGATTCGGGCGGTTCGCGAAGCGGTGGGTGCGCAGGCGCTGATTCTCGTAAACGTGAATGACTTGCCGAGGCCGCTCACTGCCCCGTTCGTCAACGGCTATTACATGGAGTGCTACCGCTCGGCGACGCCGAAAGACTGGAGACGCATCGCCAACACGCTGCTGTGGGCGGAAAAAACGCTGCGGCAGCCCAGGGTGAACTGTGTCGAAACGTGGTTTCACAGTTCCCGCCAGGACTTGAATCTCATGCGGGCTACGACGACGCTGGCCCTCACAATGTCGGATGGTTATTGCCTCTTTGGTGATCCAGATGCTCTTCCCACGCCCGATCACCTCCATGATTGGTATGATTTCTGGGACAAAAGGCTAGGCCGTCCTTTGGCCGCGGGAAATCAGCGGTCCGACGGGAGTTGGGAGCGGGATTTTGCCGCCGGAACCGCGGTTTACAACCCCATGGGAAATGTTGTGGCGGTCGTGAAGTTCAAGAGCGCCCGCCGCCGGCTTTCGACCGGCGAAATTGCGTTGCAGTTCAACATTCCCGCCTGTGATGGGGATATTTTCCTTCGCCTTCCCGACAATCCTCCGCGGGCGGCGCCGTAGGCAACGGCCATCGCTTCAAAGACCGCCCGTTATCGAGCATCCGTCTCGGGAATCCCGACCCAGTTCCGGCCATATTGGCTGCATAGCCCCCGTCCGAGAGGCGAGCATCGCCCCAGGGGCCTTTGTGGGCCCAAAACGCCTCGGGGAGTCGGATGGGGCCAGGCGGATTCTCGCCGCTACTGCGATCGCGTTTGGGATACCCGTGATGGCCGTAGCTTGGGTTCGTCTCCGGAGTCGTTCGGACGGGTTGTGCCCCAAACGACTGCCTTAGAAACCGTGGATTGCGGGAACACCCGGATCTGCCCGGCGCTCGGAACCAATCTGCTCGCCATTGGGTGCGGATGGGGCCGGAATGCCCGCGCATCGGCACGTCGCAGCGACCCCCCTCCCGTCGATTGAATGCTCAACCTCCATCTGGTCGCCGCGATCCCGGGGGTGCGGGTGCCAACCGCAGGCTGGCAACGTGGTTGGGCCAGCTCCTGGGCGATGTCAGGCATTCGGTCCGCTCGCTCTGCCGGGCCCGCAGCTTTTCGCTCACGGTCCTCTTCACGCTCATCCTGGGGATCGGCGTGACGACTCTCGTCTACGAGATAACGGCGTGGATCATATTCCGCGAGTCGCCGTTCCCAAGGTCTGAGCAGCTCTTCTTCATCGGGAGCAAGGACAAGAAGGATGAGTCGCAGTTCTACAGGCCGGGCTTCTATTTCCAGGCCTACCAGGAGCAGACCAGCGTGTTCCAGGAGTATGCGGCGGTCGAGCATCCGGTGTGCAATGTCGTCTTGGCCGGCCAGCCGATCCCCGAGGGCGTGGTGAATGTCTCGACGGACTGCCTGCACACGCTCGACATCAGGCCGGTCCTCGGCCGCGGCTTCCTTCCGGAGGAGTTCCACGAGGGCAGGAACAACGTGGTCGTGATCACGGACCTGCTCTGGAGGAAATATTTCGAGGCCTCGCCGGGTGCCCTCGGCCGGCAGCTGAGCATCGACCGGCAGGTCTGCACCGTCGTCGGCGTCCTCGGCCAGCAGCAGCAGTTCCCGGCCAATTTCCAGGGGGGGATATACCGGCCGCTCGTCTTCAAGCTCGCGCCCACGGCTGTCTTTGAACCGGCCCTCGTCATCATCGGGCGCCTCAAACCGGGCATCACCCGCGAGAAGGCGCTGGCCGCGCTCAAGGCGATCAGGATGCCCCCGCTCCCGCAGTGGGCTTCCGCGTTCTTCGCCGACCAGGCGACCACGCTGACGAACATAACCGAGCTCAACCGCCCGGATGTCTGGTGGGTGATGCTGGCCGCCGCCGTGTTCCTCTACGCCATAGCGTGCCTGAACACCATGAATCTGATGCTGATCCGACTGCTCGGCCGGCGCCGGGAGCTCAGCATTCGGTTCGCCGTCGGGGGCTCCCGCTGGCAGGTCATGCAGATCGTCGCGGTCGAGAGCCTGGTCCTGTCGCTTGGCGCCTGGCTGGCGGTGACGATCTTTGTCCGGTGGGGCTTCCCGCCCATCTTCGCCGTTCTGAACGGCGACGATGCATCGGCCTACGTCGACTATTGGGATTGGCGCACGCTGACCTGCGTCGGCGCCCTGAGCCTCTTCGCGTGCCTGGCGGCAGCCGTCGCGCCGGCAAGCCGCATCCTTCGGGCCGACATAAGCTCGGGGCTCAAGGAGGGCGGCCCCTCGATGGGCGAGAGCCGCCGCGCGGGGCGGGTCCGCAATTCGTTCGTGGTCTTCCAGGCGGCGTTCGCCGTGATCCTGCTGACCGGTGCCGGGCTCATGGTCCGGTCCTTCCGCGAGCTGCGCAAGGTGGACCTTGGATTTGACCCCGTGGGCAAGGTGAAGGTGTGGGTGATTCCGCCCGCGGGCTACAGCCTCAAGCCCGAGGCGCGGCTGGAGCTTTTCGAGCGCCTGCAGAGGAGGCTGGGCCTGCTTCCCGGGGTGAGGAGCGCGTCGTACGGGCAGGATTCGCTCCTGATGGGGCAGTTCTGGGGGACCGCCCAGCTCAAGATGGCGGACGGCACCTACCAGGCGGTCGCCGGCAACTTTGTCTCCCCGAATTTCCAGCAGACGGCCGGCCTCACGATGAAGGAGGGGCGGTGGCTGTCCGACAGGCGCGGCGCCCCGGAGGTCGTTGTCAGCGAGACGCTTGCCAGGACGCGTTTCGGGGACAGGAGCCCCGTCGGGCAGTTCATCCAGCTGCAGGTGTCGGGGGACAGCCAGTATCCGGTGGTTGGCGTCGTGAAGGATGTGAAGGACAGCATGCGGGCGTCGCCCGGCATGCGCATCTACTTCCCCGCTTGGACATATCCTCCGAATGTCGACACGGTGATACTGCGCCTCGACAGGGACCCCCCGAAGGAGTTCGCGGGATTGGTTCGCCGGGCCGTGTATGAGGTCGACCCGAACCTGGTCACCACGGATGTCCGGTCGATCACCCAGCAGGTGACCGACACAATGTGGGTCGAGCACTATGCCTACAACATCCTGAAGGGGCTAGCGGCCATCGCGCTGGCATTGACGGTTGTCGGCGTTTTCTCGGTCATCGCCTTCGCCGTCGACAGCCGCATGACGGAGTTCGGGGTCAGGCTGGCGCTCGGGGCTACCCCGTCGGACCTCAATCTCCTCGTGATAAGGCGCGGGATCGCCGCTGCCGCCGTGGGGATTGTGATCGGGATCGCCGGGGCCCTCGTGCTCACCCGATTCATGACCAGCATGCTTTACGGCACCACGTCCTACGATCCCCTGGTCTACCTGGCGGTGGCCCTGGTGCTTCTGCTGGCCTCCGTCGGGGCCTCCTGGCTGCCGGCGCGCCGGGCGGCGCGGACCGATGTCGCCATGTTGCTGAAGTCCGAGTGAACCCCGGGGGGGCGCCGCGGGGCCCCCGAAGCGTTCGGGCCAGCTTCATTCTGTTCATTGAGAGCTTGGCGTCGCCGGGGACGGGCGGCAGGATCGCGCACCCCCGCATGCAGAGAGCCAACCCCAGATGATCAGGACGCCGCTGCTTGGATTCGCAGTGGTCATCGGCTGTTTGGCCCCGTCAGCCAACCTGGGGAATGCCTACGGCGCCGACGCGCCGCGCCCCGAGCCGCCGATACGGGCGCCGGATGCACCGGGCACGCCTGTCCTAACGCCGGCCGGATCGAAGCCGGGCGACGGCGGCGCCCTCCGCGGAGCCCCTGGCGCCAATCCCCCCGTGGATGCCGAGGGCGACTTCCTCATCGGACCGGACTACGTGCGCTCGCCCGAGCTCGACCCGGCCGAAGGGGTGCCGAAGGGCGAGGTGCGCCGCTTCACGATGCTCTCCGCCGACAGCAGGATCTACCCGGGCATCACCAAGGTCCCCCCGGGCGGCGCCCCGAACTACATGCCGCCCGACCTGACCCGCGTTGCGGTCTATCCGAAGCCCTACACCCGCACGGTGACGGTCTACATTCCCGCGTTGTACATCCCGGGAACGCCGGTGCCCGTGATCGTGACCCAGGACGGCCCGGACAACAGCCTGCCGACCGTGCTCGACAACCTGATCGCGCAGCACCGCGTGCCGGCGATGGTGGCCGTGATGATCCAGAACGGGGGGGGCGACGCCCAGGGCAGCGAGCGGGGCCTTGAATACGACACGATGTCCGGACGGTACGCCGAATTCGTCGAATCCGAGGTTTTTCCGCTCGTCGAGGCGAAATGCGGCGTCGTCATCACGAAGGATCCGGACGGGCGCGCGGCCATGGGCGGCAGCTCCGGCGGCGCCGCCGCCTTCACCATGGCGTGGTACCACCCGGACCTGTACCGCCGCGTGATCACCTATTCCGGCACGTATGTGAACCAGGCTTCGCCGTTCAATCCCGACGCGCCGGACGGCGCCTGGGAATACCACGAGCATCTCATCCCCCGGAGCCCGCGGAAGCCCATCCGCGTCTGGCTTCAGGTGGGCGACCGAGACCTCTATAATCCCAATTCGCTGCGCGACGGGATGCACGACTGGGTCGAGGCCAACAACCGGATGGCGAAGGCGCTCAGGGCCAGGGGCTACCACTACCAATACGTCTTCTCGCTCAACGCCGGGCACACGGACCGCAAGGTCAGGGCCCAGACCCTCCCGGAGGCCCTCGAGTGGGTGTGGAGGGGTTACCCGGGCGCGGCCGCCAAGTGAGGGGGTCGCGATCCGGCGAATCCCGATGAACCAACCGACCCGATTCCTGGTCATCGCCCTCTGCTCAACCTTTGCCGCGCCTGCCGCCACAATGACCGCCGCGCCCGCCTCCGTAGCCTACATGCCTCCGGCCAGGTCGGTACCCCTTGCCTCGACGTTCGTGGATTGGAGTTCGCTCCAATTCCGGCAGACCCCGGTCGGGCAATATTGCCAGATATTCGACGATCCCACGCCTGCGCTGGAGAAGATGGAGGTCCATGTCACGATGCTGCGGCCGGGCATGGCGTCGCACGCGCCGCATCACCACCCGTGGGAGGAGATGCTGCTGATCAAGGAGGGCCAGGTGGAGGTTTCGATAAACGGCAGGAAACAGGGCGCCGGGCCCGGCGCCCTGGTGTACTTCGCAGCGCACGACGTGCACAACCTGACCAATGTCGGCACGACTCCGGCGGTCTATTACGTGCTGAACTTCTGCACCGGCGCCGTTCACTCGGTGCGCGACCAGCCGGCCGCCGAATGGGCCCCTCCGGGGCTGCTTCACTCGTGCGTGATCGATTGCGACCGCCTCGCCGCCACGGCGGCGAGGGTCGGGATCCACACGGAGATACTCGACTCCCCCGCAATCACCTTTCTCAGGCTTGAAAGCCACATTTCGACGCTCAATGCGGGCCAGGGCACGACGCCGCGCAACCGCGATCCGGGCGACGAGCTTTTTATTGTGAAGTCCGGCGAGGTCCTCGCAACCCTGAATGGAGTCACCCACACCGTGGCAGCCGGGTCGCTGTACTACGTCGCCCCGAATGACGAGCGAACCATGGTGAACCCGGGCAAGGTCCCCTGCTCCTATCAGGTCTTCAAGATAGTCTCGGAAAGAACCCCGCCAAGGGCCTAGGCGCCGGATCGTCCCCGCTGGAGGCCGAGGCCGCCCGGGCACGGTGCGAGGGCTGCCGCGTACGCAATTTTACCCCCCACCATGATATTGGTGGGCGCGTGTAACCTGATAGCCTGCCCGACGCGTCTCTTGTTGGAGTCGCATAATCCCATACCTCACTATCATGAAAACCGAACCCCTTGCGAAATTCGCCGCTGCCGCCATCCTGGCCTGTTTGGCCCTGGCCGTCGCCAGCCCTGCCCGGGCGGACGATGAAAAGGTGATCAAGCGCGAAGGAACCTACACCACAAGCAAGGGCGGCTCCGGCACGACCTCCTCCACCACGACCCGGGCAAACGGCGTCGTTACGAGGCAGGGATCCTGGACGAACGCCTCCGGCGGAACGGGGACCAGGCAGTCGCAGACCACCTGGAACAAGGCGAACGGGACGGCAACGGTCAACGGATCGGTGACCAGGCCGAATGGCGCCACGAGCACCTGGCAGGGCACAAAGGAGCGCACGGCTCCGGGCGTCATCCAGGGGAACGGGACGATCACCCAGGCCAACGGCAGGAAGGACACCTACACGTCAACCGACACGAGGGTTGCGCCCGGCACGTGGGACAGGAGCGAGGTCATCACAACCGCGAGCGGAAAGAGCGTTGACCGGTCGGTAAGCACCTCGGTGGCCAACGGGGTGGGGACGCGCACCGTGACGACAACGGGGCCGAACGGCCAGACCGTGACCCGCAACGGCTCGTTCACCCAGAATGTCTCGACGGTCGCGCTGGCGAACCCGAGCAATTAGGCGGATCTCGCCTCCGCTCAGCGCCAAGTGATCCCGAACGGGCCCGGGCGCCCTTCGGGCCGCGCGTGCCTCGGGGCCGTCGGGGCGCGGCTGATCTCCACGGCCGTGTAACCTGCCCGCCGGCGCCGGCGTCACGACGGGGAACATGACGCGCCTCTCCAGCTCGCTTCTTATCGCATCACTGGCCCTTGCACCGGCGGCTTCGCCGGGCCAATCAACGCCGCCTCTGTCCCAGGGCTCGGCGCCCGCAAATCCCGGCGGCTTCGCCCTGCCGCTTCCCGGCCTCACGGCCGGCGAGCTCGCCGCGTTCAGGGCGGGCAGCCTCGACTTCAACACCGCGGAAACCGTGGAAACCGGGCTCGGCCCCATCTACAACAATGTCTCATGCCTGGCGTGCCACAACGTCCCGGCCCTGGGCGGCAGCAGCCACACGACGGTGACCCGCTTCGGGGAGACGACAGAGGGCGTCTTCGACCCGCTGAAGCAGCTGGACGGATCGCTGCTTCACGCGAAGGCGATCGCCCCGGTCCTGCAGGAGGTCGTGCCTGCCCAGGCGAACACGACGGCCCTCCGGATCACCCCGGCCCTCTACGGATCGGGATTGATCGAGGCGATCCCTGACGCCGCGATAATCGCCAACGCGAACCTCCCTAAGCCCGCGGGCGTCGGCGGCCGCGTCGCCATCATCACCGACGTCGCCACGGGCGAGAGCCGGGTGGGCCGCTTCGGCTGGAAGGCCCAGCACGCGACGCTCCTCGGATTCAGCGGCGACGCGCTCAACAACGAGATCGGGATCACCAACCGGCTCTATCCGAAGGCGGCGGCCCCGGACGGCAACGAGGCCCTCCTTGCGGAATTCGTGAGCCCGTCCGCCCCAATCGAGGACCAGCCGAACCCGGTCACCGGGCTTTCCGAGATCGACCGGCTCGCGAACTACCTGCGGTTCCTCGGTCCGGTGGCGCCGGCGCCGGCCACGGCCGAGTCCCAGGCGGGCCAGGCCCTGTTCGCCTCCCTTGGCTGCGTCAGCTGCCACACCCCGTCGCTGGGCACGGGGCCCAACCCCATTGCGGCGCTTTCAAACCAGACCGCCCACCTCTACTCGGACCTCCTGCTCCACGACATGGGCTCGCTCAACGACGGCATCGCCCAGGGCGACGCCGGCCCGAACGAGATGAAGACGGCGCCCCTCTGGGGGGTTCGCGCGAAGACCGTGTTCCTGCACGACGGCAGGGCCGCGACGCTCGATGCCGCGATCCTGGACCACGCCGGCGAGGGCGAGGCGGCGAGCACGGCCTATTCCAGGCTGAACCTGTCCGAACGCCAGGAGCTGCTGGCGTTCCTTCGCACGCTCTAGACGGGCTCAGTCCCCGAGGGCCTGAATTCGCGCGATGAACGGCCCGGGTCCGCCCTGCTGGTATCCCATCCGCGCCACCGCCGTCCCCGCTGAATTGAGGACGACGACCGTGGGGTACCCCGTGATGTTGTAGCGGCCCTCCAGCATTCGGTTCTGCACCTTAACCTCCGAGGGCTGCTCCTTGTGGCGCGGGAAGTCGAGCTCGACCAGGATCAGCTTGTCCTGGGCGTACTGGGTGAATTCGGGCGTCGTCAGGATCTCCCTGTTGAGCTTCCTGCACCAGCCGCACCAATCCGACCCCGTGAAGAAGAGGAAGACCTTCTTGTTCTCGTTCTTCGCACGCTCCAGCGCGGCGTCGTAATCCGTGGTCCAGGTCTCGGCGCTGGCCGGAGCCTCGGGCTGGGAGGCCACCTCCGGGGCATTGGTGGGAACGGGTGTCGGGCGGGGCGCCACGGGCGGGCTGCCTGGCGGCGGCGCCTGATCGGGCTCCCTTACCGAGACGACGACGCCGTTCTTCAGTTTGATCACCTGGTCCGGATAGGAGAGGATCTGCATGGCGCCGGCGTCGATTCGGCTCGCGGGCCTTCCCTTCTCTGAGATCACCTGGTCATAGGTGTCGCCCACGGCGCTGCAATAGCCGGAGCCGGCGACAACTACTGAGAGCAGGCTGGAGAGGAGCCATCTCATGGCTCCCCTGTCTATCGGCCATCCGCGCCCGGACAATAGGTGAACCTACGTAGTGCAGGGGCCCCTTGGCGGCGCCGTCGCGGCCTTCCCCCGCCGCGACTTTTTTCCGCCGCGCCTTGTCGGCCGCCAAAAAGGGATCAGGATAGTGGAAGCATGAAAACCCCCCAGCCCCCGGGCCAAGTCACTCGCCGCAGATTCCTAGGCCAGCTGTCCGCCGCGGCGGCGCTCGTTTTGGTGCCGCGGCGCGCACGCGCTGCCGACACGCCGCCGGCACGAAAGCTTGGCGTCGCGCTTCTCGGGCTCGGCAACTATTCGTCGGGCGAGCTCGGGCCGGCGCTTCGCCATACCAAGCACTGCCGCCTGAGCGGCGTCGTCACGGGCAGCCGGGACAAGGGGAAGGCTTGGGCGCGCGACTACGGCTTCCCGGAGAAGAACATCTACGGCTACGACACGATCGGCGACATGGCCGGCAATCCGGACGTCGACATCGTCTACGTGGTGACCCCGAACGCCCTTCACGCCGGCCACTGCATTGCCGCGGCCAAGGCGGGCAAGCATGTCATCTGCGAGAAGCCGATGGCGACATCGGTCGCCGATTGCGACGCGATGATCGCCGCGTGCCGCACGGCCGGCGTCCGCCTGACGGTGGGCTACCGGCTCCACTATGAACCGCACCATGCCGAGCTCGCCCGGCTGGCGCGCGAAAAGGTGTTCGGGCCGTTCATGAGGATCGAGGGGGCCAACGGCTTCGAGATGGACTCGGACGCCCGGCCGGGAACCGTCTGGCGCCTCGACAGGAAGCTGGCGGGCGGAGGGCCGATGATGGACATGGGCGTCTACGTGGTGCAGGCCGCCTGCATGGCGAAGGTCGAGGCCGCGCCGGTGGCGGTGACCGCGCAATTCGGGCCCGTGACGCTTCCCGATGTCTTCTCGGAGGTCGAGGAGTCGATAAGGTGGACTATGGAATTCGCCGACGGGGCGGTGGCGAAGTGCCGCACGACGTACGCGGAGCAGGTGAGCACCTTCCGGGCGGATGCCGACCGCGGCTGGGCGCGCCTCGAGGAGCCGGCCTTCTACTATGCGGAGCCGCTGCTGACGACCTCCCGGGGACCTGTAGAGCTCCCCAAGGTCAACCACCAGGTTGCGCAGCTGGACGGCATGGCCCTGGAGCTCCTTGAGGGCCGGCCGTCCCTCGCGCCGGGCGAGATGGGAAGGCGCGATGTCGCGATCATCGAGGCGATCTATGCCGCCGCCAAGGGCGGCGGGCGCGTGGAAGTCAGCTCCTGACGGCGACAAAGATGGTTCGCAGGGGCGCCCGGCGGGCGTCACGATCCGCACACCTTGAGCGAACCCACGGCCGCATTGGAAATCCCGCCGCCGGCCCGCGGCTGGCTGCGCGAGGCGGGGCGCAGGATCCGCACACTCTGGGTCCTCAAGATGACCGGCACGGTCGTCTGCATGACCGCGTTCTTCGTGGTCTATTTCTGGCTCCTGAACCATGCCCGCCATCCGGTCACGACCGTGCCGCGCATCTTCGTGGACCGGTTGATCCCGTTCAACCCCTGGGCGCTGCCCCTCTACGTGTCGCTCTGGGTCTACGTCCCGCTCGCTCCCTCGCTCCTGGTCACGAGGAGGGAGCTTGGGTCCTACGCGCTGGCGGCGGCCGCGCTCAGCGTGATCGGCTTCGCCGTCTTCATCGCCTGGCCGACCGCGGTGCCCGGGCCCGAGGACCCGTCGATCGCCCCTTCGTTGTCCTTCCTCAAGGCGGTGGACGCCTCGGGAAACGCATTTCCCTCGCTGCACGTCGCCTTTGCCGTGTTCACGGCCATCTGGTTCGAGCGCCTGCTTCGAATGATCGGTGCGGGAGGCGTTGTCCGGGCACTCAGCTGGCTCTGGTGCGCCGGGATCGTGTACTCGACGATCGCCATCCGCCAGCATGTCGCCCTGGACGCCCTTGCGGGCATTGTCCTTGGCGCCCTGGTGGCCTGCGTGCACCTGCGCGTTGCGCACGCGGGGGCCCCGGCCCGCACCTCCGTCACTCCGACCTCAGCGCGATGATCGGGTCGATCCGGGTTGCCCGGCGCGCGGGAAGCCAGCACGCGAACAGCGCCACTGCAGCAAGCAGGAGTGCGATGAGGGCGACGGCGACGGGATCGCCCCCCGGTATCGCCGGCAGAATAGCGTCCAGCAGGCGGATCAGCCCCCAGGCGCACGCCACCCCAACCGCGGTGCCGAAGATCGCCATGCGGACCCCTTGTGCGAGCACGAGCCAGAGCACGTCCCGGGCCTGTGCCCCGAGGGCCATGCGGATCCCGATCTCCGAGGTGCGCTGGGCCACCAGATTGGCGATGACTCCATAGATGCCGACAGCGGAAAGCACGAGGCCTATCAACGCGAAGGCTCCCAGCATCTCGCTCGTGAGGGAGAAACCCCTGGTGAATTGCTCCAGGGAGTCGCGCGCGGTGGCGACCTCGTAGACCGGCTGGTCAGGGTCGATCTGCTGCACGGCCGCGCGAAGCGCCGTCGCGACGTCCCTCTCGGGCGCGCTGCTGCGGATCGCCAGGCCGAGCCAGTGGACGAACTGGCTCGGCGTCTGGTTGATGGGGCGGTAGGCCTGAAAACGGGAGTCGGGCGAGCGGACCAGGTCGGCTGCGGTGTGGACGTCGTTCACCACACCCACGACCGCCATCCAGCCGGGGTGCGCGGGATCGGCGCTTCCGATGCGCTTGCCGATCGGGTTCTCCTTGGGCCAGAGATTGCGGGCCATCGACTCGTTGATGATCACGACCGGCTGGGTGTCGGCCCGGTCCGCGGAGCTGAAGTCACGCCCCTGGAGCACGCGAATGCCGAGGGTCGAGAAGTGGCCCGGCGTGACACTGTTGTAGTACGCGAGCGGCTCCTTGCCGCGGGCCGGGGCGGGGCGGCCCTCAACCAGGAACGTGTCGCTGCGCCAGAAGCCGGGCACCGGGAGCGTTGCCGAAATGGCCACATCCGTAGCCCCGGGGAGCTGCGCAAGCTTGGAGCCCAGCCTGTCGAAGAACGCCCGGCACTGGTCGTCCGTCTGGTAGTTCGCGTTGAAGGGCAGGGACATGCTGGCGGTGATCAGGCCGTCCGGGCGCCAGCCCATGTCCGCATCGGCGATGCGCTGCATGCCGCGCACGAAGTAGCCCGCCCCCGAGAGCAGGATGAGGGCAAGGGCGAGCTCGGAGACGATCAGCGCCTTCCGGAAAAGGTGCCTCGATCGGTCTCCCGCGGCGCCCCGGGACCCCTTCTTCAGCGCCGCGCTCACGTCGGTGCGCGAGGCGATCCACGCGGGGACCATGCCGACGGCTATTCCGGTCGCAACCGAGGCCAGCACCGTGAAGGCGAGGACCCGCGTGTCGATGGGCATATCGTAACCGGAAATTCCCGTTATCAGAATCCTGCTGCCGATGACCTTTGTGCCCCAGAGGGCGACCAGCACCCCTATTGCTCCTCCGATGGCCGACATGACTATGTTCTCGACCAGGAGCTGGCGCATCACCTGCGCGCGGGTTGCCCCGAGGGCCACGCGAACGGCGTGCTCGCGGATCCTCTGTGCGACCCTGGCGAGCTGAAGGTTGGCCAGATTGGCGCACGCGATGAGAAGGACGAAACCCGCCAGGCCCATGCAGAGCCAGGAAATGCTGCGATTGAGGCTTCCCACCCGCGTCGTGTTCCAGGGCTCAAGGCGAAGGCTGTTCTGCGCGTTCGTCTGAGGATAGTCACGGGCCAGCCTGTCGGCAAGGGCTGACGCCTCGGCCTGGGCCTGGGCAAGCGTGACACCGGGCTTGAGCCGCCCGATGGCCTGAATCCAGTTGTTGTCACGGTTCTGGCGGGCGCCCCCGTCGAGCGCGAGCGGCTTCCAGACGTCGATGTGGCCGAAGTAAAGCGGATCCTCGAACTCGGGCCTCATGACGCCAACGACCGTGATCATCTGGCCGTCCATCCTCACGCTGCGCCCGATGACTCCGGGATCGCCTGCAAAGTGGCCCCGCCAGAAGCGGTCGCTCAGCACCGCCACCTGGCCGACCCCCGGCTGGTCGTCCTCGGGCCCGATGGCGCGCCCCAGGGCCGGCGCAATGCCGAACAGCGTGAAGAAGTTGCCGGTGACAGCCATCGCTGGCAGGCGCTCGGCAGGCTGGCCGGGCTCGGCCAGGTTGACGTTGTTCCAGGCGTAGCCGGCCACGCTCTCGAACGAGATATTCTGCCTCTGGAAGTCGTAGAAGTTCGCCGGGGCCTGGGGCCATGCCTGCGACTGGGGCGCCGTGCGGAAGATGGAAACGAGCCTCGCAGGCTCGCGCGCGGGCGAAGCCCGGAGCACGAGGGCGTTCAGGACGCTGAACATCGTCGTGTTGACGCCGATCCCCAGGGCGAGCGTCAGCGCGGCCACCGTCGCAAAACCCGGATTCTTGGCGAGCTGCCGGAAGGCGAATCTGAAGTCGGAAATCACGGACAGAAACCCGGCTATTCGTCCTTGTGCGCGGCGCTCTCCTCGACAACCCGGCCGTCAAACAGGTGGACGGTGCGGTCCGCGTGGCGCGCGAAGCGCGTGTCATGGGTGACCATCAGGATCGTCGAGCCGGTCCGGTGCAGGTTCTGCAGGAGCTCCATCACGGCGTCGCCGTTCTTCGAATCGAGGTTTCCCGTGGGCTCGTCGGCCAGGAGCACCGCCGGCTGGCCGGCCAGAGCCCGGGCAACCGCGACGCGCTGCTGCTGGCCGCCCGAGAGCTGCGAGGGGACATGCTTGGCCCGGTGCGCCATACCGACCTTCTCGAGCGCCTCCTCGACCCGTGCCTTGCGGTCGGACGACGGCATCCCGCGGTAGGTGAGGGGCAGCTCGACGTTTTCATAGACGCTCAGGTCGCCGATGAGGTTGAACGACTGGAAGATGAAGCCGATCTCGCGGTTGCGGATCCTCGCGCGCTCGGCGGGGGTGAGCCCCTGCACCGGCCTGTCGTTGAGCACGTAGGAGCCGTCGGTGGGGGTGTCGAGGAGGCCCAGGATCGAGAGGAGGGTGGATTTCCCGCAGCCCGAGGGTCCGGCGATGGCGACGTATTCGCCCTTGTTGATCTCGAGGTGGATCCCCGAGAGGGCGTGGGTTTCGACTTCGTCGGTGAGGAAGACCTTCGTGACGTTGTCGAGTTTCAGGAGGTTCTGGGGCATGGGCTTGTGTCCTTGTTTTTCGGTCGGTTGAGAGAAAGTGTCGTTGCTCGGGAAGCTCAATCCTGGCGCAGCGCGGCCACGGGCTCGATCCGCGTGGCGCGCCGGGCGGAGAGCATGCAGGCCGCGAATGCCGCCGCCGCGAGCACCACGGGCGCGGCGCCGAGAGCCAGCGGATCGGTTGCGCCGACCCCGTAGAGCAGGGAGGCGATGAACCGGGTCAGGGCAAGGGCGCCCAGGACGCCTAGGACCAACCCGATCGCTATCAGCCGGGCGCCCTGTCCGGCGATCATCCAGAGGACGTCGCTGCGCTGCGCCCCGAGGGCCATGCGGACGCCGATCTCGCCCGTCCTCTGGGCGACCGAGTAGGCCATGACGCCGTAGATCCCGATCGTCGCGAGGAGCAGGGCGGCGCCCGAGAACACGAGCAGCAGGTTGAGCGCGAACCGCTGGTTCGAAACGGAACCCGTGACCAGGTCGGTGAGCGGCCTCGCCGTGTCGACGGGCTGCTCGGGATCGACCGAGAGGACCGCGGCGCGCATCTGCGCCAGGAGCCCCTTGGGGCTGGCGTCGGTCCTCAGGACGACGGTCTGGAATGAATAGGGATGCTGGGCGAAGGGCTCATAGGTCTCCGCCTGCACGTCCGATCCGAGCCCGTACTGCCTGACGTCGCCCACGACGCCCACGATCTCGCTCCACTTGCCGTCGGGATTCTGGAAATTGACCCGCTTGCCGATGGGATCCGTGTTCGGGAAGAACCGCTCCGCCATCGCCTTGCTGATGATCGTGACAAGCGGGCCGCTTGCCGAGTCCGCCTCCGTGAATTCACGGCCCCGAAGCAGGGGAATGCCCATGGCCTTGAAATAGCCCGGGGTGACGGCGTAGTAGAGGGTCCCCGGCTGGTCTCCGGGCGCCACGGCCTTTCCCTCGATGGCAAACTCAAGGTAGTAGTCGCCCTGGAAGGGAAGGGCCTGGACGACGCCCGCCGACGTGACGCCGGGGAGCTGCTCCAGCTTCGCAAGGGCCTGCTGCGCGAAGGCCGCCTGCTGCCCGGGTTCCTTGTATTTCTTGGCCGGCAGGGTCAGGTTCATGATCACGGCCGAATCGGCACGGAAGCCGGGGTCGACCTTGATGATGCGCACGAAGCTGCGCATCAGGAGCCCGGCCCCGGTCAGCAGCACGACCGCGATGGTGAGCTCGGCGACCACGAGGGCGTCGCGCATCCGGTGGCTCCCTTTGCCCTCGCTTGAGCCGCGGCCCGCGTCCTTGAGGACGGAGTTGAGGTCGATCCGGGTCGCCTGGAGCGCCGGCACGAGGCCAAAGCCGATCCCGGTGACGACCGCCAGCCCGAGACTGAACGCGAGCGCCCAGCGGTCGACGGCGATGTCCTCCGACCTGGGAACGTAGGGCGCGATGGAGAGCAGCAGGTGCAGGCCCCAGTACGCGGCCAGCGTGCCGGCGGCGCCGCCGAGGAGAGCGAGGACCAGGTTCTCGACCACCAGCTGGCGCACAATGCGCATGCGGCTTGCGCCGATCGCCGAGCGCACGGCGATCTCCCGTGAGCGGCGCGCGGAGCGCACGAGGAGCAGGTTAGCGACGTTCGCGCACCCGATGAAGAGCAGGAACCCGACGGCGCCAAGGAGCGTGTAAAGCTGCGGGCGGATGTAGCCCACCATGTCCTCAAGCATGGGCGCCGCCTTGATCGTCCATCCCTTGTTTGAGCTTGGATACGCCTTCTCGAGGCGCTTCGCGATCGCCGCGAGGTCGTCCCTGCCCTGGGCGACGCTTGCCCCGGGCCTGAGGCGCCCGACGACGTCCAGGTAATGGCCCCCGTGCTGCGCCATCTCCGACGGGCCGAGCCCGAGCGGCAGCATGATCTCCGGCCCGTGGAATTCCCACGCCATGACGCCCACGACCGTCGCGGGGTTGCCGTCGATGCGTATGGCCCGGCCGATTATGTCCGGGCTCCGGCCGAACTGCCTGGTCCACAGGCCCTCTCCCAGGATGGCGACGTCGTCCTTGCCCGGCGCATCCTCGCCCGGAAGGAAGTCGCGCCCAAGCGCGGGCTTGACGCCGAGGGTTGACAGGTAGTTGGACGTCACGCGCCTGCCGTAGACACGGACGGGCTGGCCCGACCCGGTGAGGTTCAGGGACACGTAGTTCACCGCGGCCAGCTGGGAAAACGTGGTCGACTGCCTGCGCCAGTCGTAGAAGTTGCCGGGAGCTACTGAGAACACCGGATAGTCCGGGGGGTCCGACTCGCGGATGTGGACCAGCTGTTCCGGGTGGGGGTAGGCCAGGGGCTGGAGCAGGACGCGGTTGACCACGGAGAAGATCGCCGTGCAGGCGCCTATCCCGACCGTGAGGGTGATGACGGCCACCGCGGTGAAGCCGGGCGACTTGGCAAGCTGGCGAAGGGCGAAGCGGACGTCGTTCATCGTCAGTTCAGCTTGATCCGGTCGTGGGAGTCCCACTGCGACATGTCGGAGAGGATCACGCGGTCGCCGGGCTGCAGGCCCTTTACGATCTCGATCGTGTTGACGGAGCTGCGGCCGAGCTGGACGGGGGTGCGGTTGGCGTAAACGCCGTCGGCCTCAATCAGGAAAATCTGGGTGGTCGAGTTCTCCTGGCCGAACGCCGGGCGCCCCACGTAGACCACGTCGTCCAGGTGCTCGAGCTCGATCACCCCGTCGACGGAGAGGTCCGGCCTCGCCCCTTTCGGGAGGACGCCCGGGAGCGCGACGTCGACCTTGACCGTGCCGTTCTGGACGGAGGGGTCGACGCGCGAGACCCTGCCCTCCGCGACCCCGTTGCGGGTGTCGATCTCGGCGCTCTGCCCGATCTGCACGTCCTTTGCCTGCGTCTCCGCGATCTGGATCTCCGCCTTGAGGCGGGAGGGGTCCGCGACGCGCGCCAGGTTTGTGCCCGGGGTGACCTGCGCGCCGACCTCCACGGGCACGACCTGGAGGATGCCGCTCATTCCGGCGCGGACATTGAGGGCGTCGGCCTCGGAAAGCTTGAGCCTTGCCTGGTCGCGGAGCCTGTCGACCTCCGCCTGCTTGACCGCCAGCCGGGGCACGACCGAGTCCTGGGCGAACGCATAGCGCTTCTGGGCGATCGCATAGACGGTCGCGTCCTGCTCGGCGTTCACCTTCGACTTGCGCTGGTCGAGCTCGGAGACGAGCCCGTCCTTGAAGAGCTGATCGTTCACCTCGGCCTGGAGCCGGGCCTGCTCGAAGTTGGCCTTGGCCGTCGCCTCGTCGGATTCCGACTGGAGGACGTCCCCCTGGACCGTGACCCTAAGGTTGGCTAGGTCGGCCTCGCCTGCCTTGAGCTGCGACTGGGTGTCGATCGCCGCCTGCGTCACGTCGGGGTTGCTGAGGACCATGATGATGCTGTCCGGCTCGACGATCGCCCCCGGCAGGAGGACGATCCTGTCGACCCGCCCCTGGGTGCGGGCCGCGATCCAGCGGATGTCGACGGGCACCAGAGTCCCGGGCCCGTGCACCTGGCGCACCATCGGCCCCCGCTTCACCGTGTCCGTCCAGACGAGGCTCTTGTCGACCGTGGGCACCGCGGGCTTGAGCCTCGCGAGGATCACCGTGATCCCCACAAGCGCGGCGCCAGCCAGGGAACCGATCAGGATCCTTTTCTTCAGCTTTGCCTTTGCCTGAGAGGGGCGCGCGATGTCCATGGTACCTGCTCCCATTTGCACACGCTGTGCCAGCCATAAAGAAATGACGCAACATATTACAGTATAACGTCTAGTGTAATTATTTGAGCTCCGCGGATTGCCTGTTCACTCCGGTACCGGGAAAAAATCGTCCCAAAATCGGGAAAGCCCGCATTCGGCCCGTTTCAGTCAGGGCTTGGGCAGGGGCAGGCGCATGATCGCGATGCAGCCTGCCCGGTCGTCGCGGTTGTAGAGGGCGAGCGAGCCGCCGTGGTTCTCGGCGATCTGCTGGCAGAGCACGAGGCCGATGCCGGATCCCTCGGGCTTTGTCGTGTAGAAGGGCACGAACAGGTTCGCCGTCTCCCCGATGCCGGAGCCGTTGTCCTCGACCCGGATCTCCACGGCTCCCGCCCGGATTCGCCAGGAGAGGCGCACCCTCGGATCGCGGTGGTCAAGCGACGCCTCGACGGCGTTCTTGACCAGGTTGATGACCGCATGCTCGACCTGGGCCGCATCGGCCATGAGCTCCACGGGCGGGCCCGGATCGACCTCGACCGGCATCCGCAGTTCCAGGGCCGCCGTCCGGCGCAGGAGCGCCGGCACGTCGCAGGGGGCCGACTGCGGGGGCGGCAGCTTGGCGAGCCGGGTGTAGCCCTCGAGGAAGCGCTCGAGGCTCTCGGCCCGGGCCGAGATGACGCCGAGCCCCGACTGCATGTCGTACTCCCAGTCGGGCTGGCGGGGCCTGCGCTCCATCGCGGCCCCCAGGGTGGCCGCGATCGACTTGATGGGAGCCAGGGAGTTGTTGAGCTCGTGGCCGAGGACGCGAACGAGCCTCTGCCAGGCCTTCAGCTGCTCCTCGCGCAGCGGCCGGCTAAGGTCCCCGAAGACGACGAGCTGGTGCGGCCGGCCATCCTCGCGGAAGGTGGTCCTGCGCATGTTCCAGCGCCCGACGGCGCGGGGCAGGGTGGCCGGGCTCAGGATGCGGTTCGGCTCGCCCTCGAGGCATTCGGAGAGCCCGATGGCCTGGGCGTCCCGCCCGAGCAGGCGCTCGGCCGGCTGGCCGAGGACCGCCTGGCCGGCGGGGTTGACGAGCCGGAGTATCCGGTCCCCGTCGAAGGCGAAGATCGCGACGTCGATCTCCTTCATGACGGCCGAGAGGAGCGCGGTCGCCTCGAGCGCGCCGCGCCTCTGGGTCTGGAGGATGTCGCCGAGCCCGTTTATCTCGGCGAGGACGTCTCCCAGCGGGTCGTTCCGTCTGGCGCCGCGCGCGCGGAAGGAGAAGTCCCCCTCGCGCAGCGCCATCAGCAGGTTGGACATGGTCTGCAGCGGCCTGACGACGCGCTGCTGGGCCGCGAATGCGAACCCGAGCCAGCACGCAACGACCAGGAGCGCCACCGTCGCGCGCACCTCGGGCGCGTGGTCCTCGCCCAGGATCCACACGAAGGAGAACACGACCGCGGGGAGCCCGCCGGCCAGGCAGCCGGCGAGGACCGCCTGCTCGTGGGTGAATCTCCTCGACCGATTGGCCATGGGAGGACCTTGGCCGTTCCCGGGCAAAAGCTACAGTCCGTATTTCTCGAGGCGGCGGTAGAACGCGCTGCGGCTGAGGCCGAGCAGCTCCGCGGCCTTGCGCGCGTTCCCGTCGCAGCGGGCCAGCGTCTTCTTGATCAGGAACGCCTCCACCTCCTCGAGGCTCATGTCGTCCAGGCGCGGGACGGAGGCCGAGGCGTTGAGCGCCAGCTCCGACGCGCGGACGACCTTCCCCTGCGCCATCAGGACCGCCCGCTCGATGGCATGGTTCAGCTCGCGGACGTTGCCCGGCCATGCGTAGCCGCGCATCGCGCGGCCCGCCTCCTCGTCGAACCCGGTGATCGCCTTGCGGTAGCGCTCGACGTGCTGCTTCAGGAAATGCTGGGCCAGGAGGTCGATGTCCTCCCTGCGCTCGCGGAGCGCGGGCAGGTGTATCTGGATTGTGTTCAGGCGGAACAGGAGGTCCTGGCGGAACCTTCCCGAGGCGACCTCGGCGGGAAGGTCGGCGTTCGTCGCGGAAATGAGCCTCACGTTCGCGCGGATCGTCCGCGACGAGCCCACCCGCTCGAACTCCCCGCGCTCCAGCGCCCGCAGGATCTTGGCCTGCTGCGCCGCGGGGATGTTCCCGATCTCGTCCATGAAGAGCGTCCCTCCCTCGGCGAGCTCGAAGCGGCCGGCCCGGTCGCCCTTGGCGTCCGTGAACGCGCCCCGGACGTGGCCGAAGAGCTCGCTCTCGAAGACGCCCTCGGGAAGGCCGCCCATGTTGACCGAGATGAAGGGGTGGCTCCCGCGCGGGGAGACAGCGTGGATCGCCTGCGCCACGAGGCCCTTGCCGGTGCCGTTTTCCCCCGTGATGAGGACGTTCGCGTCGGACGGGCCCACCCTGGCGATCAGCTCCAATACGGGGCGCATCGCGGCCGATTGGGCGATCAGCGCCGGCCCCTGCTTGCCGCGCAGCAGCTGGTTCTCCTGCTCGAGCCTGCGGTAGGCGCGCACCGTGCCCGCGAGCTCGATCTGGTTGCGCACGATCGCGAGGAGCCGGAGGTTGTCCCAGGGCTTGGAGATGAAGTCGCGCGCCCCCCTGCGCATGGCCTCGACGGCCAGCTCCACGTTGGCCCACGCGGTCATGATCACGACGGGCAGCGTGGGGTCGGTCGACTGAAGCCGGCTCAGGAGGTCCAGGCCTTCCTTGCCGCTCGTCGTGTCCCGCGCGTAATTGAGGTCGATGAGCGCCAGGGAATAGTCGCGCGCCTCGACCGCCTTCACCGCGGCGGCCGGCGATTTCACGGCCTCGGTCTGGTAGCCCTCGTTCTTCAAGAGGAGCCGCAGCGCCTCGATTATGTCGGCGTGGTCGTCGGCGATCAGGATGCGGTGGGGCGGCGCGCCGGACATGGGTTGATTCAGGGGAGGGAGGCCGGGGGTGACGAGTCCCAAACGACTCAGTCGTAGGCGAGCTTGATGTGGTAGCGCTCGAGGGTCATTCCGAGCTCGTGGTCGTAGGCGGCCACTGCCTGGCGCTCGGCCGCGAGCGCGTTGGCGACGCTGGCCTCGACCTGGACGACCTGGGTCTGCTGCTGCACAACGGCGAGCGTCGTGCTCGTCCCGGCCTTCTGCTTCTTCTGCTCGGCGACCAGCGCCTCCTTTGCCAGGGTGAGAGCGTTCTGGTCGGCGACCACGCGCTTGCGGGTGGTCTCGATCTGGCCCTCGGCCGTGGCGACACTGAGCGCGATGTTCGCCTGCAGCTGGGCCAGGGCGGCCTCGGCCTGCTCGCGCGTGAGTTTCGCCGCGCGAAGATTCCCGCGGCCCACGGAGAACGTGAAGGGGATGGTGACGGTCAGCCCCGCTGCGACCGAGGGGTTCATGTGGTCCTCGACCATCTGGCGGCTGGCGGAGAAGGTCTCCGCCGAGCCGTTGTAGGCGTAGCCACCGACGAAATTGACCTGGGGCAGGAGGGCGTTCGAGTAATAGGATTCGCTGGCGCGGTTCTTAACGATGGCGAGCCGCTGCTGCTGGTAGTCCGGGCGCATGGTGAGCGCGCGCTCAAGGTCCGCCCTGCGGTCGATCGTCACGTCGGGGATCTCCATCGGGGCGAGGGCCGCAAGCGGCTCGTCCTCGAAGAACGTCGTCTCGCCGATGTAGCTGCGGAGCGCATTCTGGGCGTCGCGCACGCCCCGCTCGGCGATGATGACGGACTCGTCGAACTGGGCCGCGTAGGCGCGCGCCGCGATAACGTCGCTCTGGGAGGTGCTGCCGACCTTGTAGCGCTTCTCGTTGTCGGTGAGCAGCGACTGGGCGAGCGCGTGCGCCCGCTGCGCATCGTCAAGCTGGTCGTGCGCGAGGAGGAGGTTGCTGTAGGCGATGATCACGTTGGTCACCGTGTCGATCGCCGACTGCCTGTAGGTGAGGTCGTCGATCGCGCGGTTGGCCTTCGCTATCCGGACGTTAACCAGGTTGGCGCTGAGCCCGAACCCCTGCAGGAGCGGCTGAGTGACCTGGAAGCCGCCGTATGACTCGAAGTTCTTCGAGATCCCGTTGTAGACGTCGCGGACCTCCTGCGTGCTCACCGATAGGTTGTACAGGGTCCCGGTCGGCAGCAGCCCCTGGACCCCGGCGCTATAGTTGTCGACCTTGGTCTGGTCGTTCACCGGGATCGGGCCGATCGAGCTGTTGAACTGGGTCTCGTTGTAGCTGCGGCTGACCACCAGGGAAGGGTCGAAGGCGCCCCGCGCAACGAGGAGGTTGGCCCTGCCGATTCCGGGGTAGTAGGACGCGACCTTGAGGTCGCGGTTGCGCCTGAGGGCCATCTGGATCGCGTCGTCCAGCGTGAGCGAGGGAGCGGCGTCCTGCGCGGCGGCCGGAGCGGGAAGCGCGGCCAGTGACGCGATTGCCAGGATTAGGGATGCGACGCGGCGCATGGGCTGCTATTTGAGCAAGAGGCCGTCCGCCAGCCTGAGGACCCTGTGCCCGTAGGCGGCGTTGGTCTCCGAATGCGTGACCTGCACGATCGTGACCCCGTCCTTCTCGTTCAGGGCCTTGAAGAGCTCCATGATCTCGCGGCCCTGGTCGGAGTGCAGGTTGCCCGTCGGCTCGTCGGCCAGGATGAGCCTCGGCTTCGCGACCAGCGCCCGGGCGACCGCGACGAGCTGCTGCTGGCCCCCGGATAGCTGGGACGGGTAGAGGTCCCGCTTGGCCACGATGTGGAACCGGTCGAGCGTGTCGCAGACGATGGTCTGGCGCTCGGCCTTCGGGACGTCGCGGTAGGAGAGGGGGATCTCCAGGTTCTCGTAGACGGTCAGGTCGTCGAGCAGGTGGTAGCTCTGGAAGACAAACCCGATGTTCTTCTTCTGCAGGTCGAGCCGGCGCTTCTGGGGAAGCCTGTGCACCTCGTCGTCCCCGAAGCGGTACTCGCCAGTCCATCCCGAGTCGTGCATGCCGAGGATGTTGAGGAGCGTCGACTTGCCCGAGCCCGAGGGCCCCATGATCGAGACAAAGTCGCCCTCGCCAATCTCGAAGGTAATTCCGCGCAGGGCATAGAACGGCCCCCCCTTGAGCGGGTAGACCCGGTCGACGCTTGTTAGCTTTATCATAGGCCCACGCTTATCGCATGACCCATGCCAGACCTAATGATGTGATGCTAGGCACTAAAACACAACAACTTGAGTCGTGGACATTCCGGCCGGACCTGTCCGGGAATATTCGGAAGCGAAACCGCGCCGTCCCGATAATGGGACGGATGCGCCCCGGTCAGGAAGCGGCGTCGGCGGCCCGGCGGACCTTGAGCTCCGCGGCAATCTCCGACATGCGCTTTTCGTTCAGCGGATAGAGGAACATGAGGAGCATCAGGGACAATACCCCGATCGCCGCGGGGAAAACGCTCATCAGCTCGACCAGGCCGTGCAGCGACCTGGGCGTCTGCATTTGATTCGCCACGAAGCCCAGGAAGCCCATGAAGAGCAGAGTCAACCCGCCCGAGACCCCCCACCCGAGCTTCTGGGCGAAGATCGACGCCGAAAAAATGAGACCGGTGGCCCGGCGGCCTGTCTTCCATTCCGCGTAGTCCGCCGTGTCGGCGTACATTGCCCAGAGCAGCGCGCTCAACGGGCCGCCCGTGATCGAGCCGATCGCGTTGATCCCGTAAATGAGGAACAGCTGGTCGGGCTTCAGAAAGTAGAACGAGGCCGTCGAAAGTATGGCGATCACGAACAGGATGATGAAGGCGGTCTTTCGGCCTGCGAGGCGGGCGAAGAAGGGCACGAGCATGACGCCAAGGAGCGAGAGGACCTGGTTGCTGGTGCCGAACGCCGAGACGAGGTTCTCCCAGCCCCAGACCTGCGTGCCCGCCATGGACTTGGGGAAGAACGAGGGGAAGGTGAGGGTCTGCGAGCCGACGTAGTACTTGAAATAGTGAGCCGTCGCGTTTCCACGGAACGCGACGAAGAATATGAACGTGATCGTGGTCGCAAGGAGCACGAGCCACGGTCGGTTTGTCACCAGGTCCCCGGCGTCCTTGCCGAGCGAGGTCTTTTGGGCCTTGGGAGGAAGCACGCGCTCCTTGGTGTTGAAAAACACGATGAGGAAGAAAACGATGGCCGCGACGCCGTAGATCGTGAACGACATCTGCCAGCCGCGCTGGACCGTCGTGGCGCCCAGCCAGCCGCCGACCTTGGCCATTGGAAGAAGTGTTGCGTTGACGATGATCCCGGCGGCAAACGCTCCCACGAACTTTATCGACGAGAGGGCCGTGCGCTCGTTCGGGTTCGGCGAGATGACCCCGAGGAGCGCCGTGTAGGGTATGTTGATCGTTGTATAGATCAGCATGAGGGCGTTGAAGGTGCAGTAGGCCCAGATGAGCTTACCCTTCGCGCCGAAGTCGGGCACCGTGAACGTGAGGAAGCCCGCGACGGCCAGGGGCACGCAGCCGTACAGGAGGAACGGCCGGAATTTCCCCCATCGCGACTTGGTCCTGTCCGCCATCATGCCGATGACCGGATCGAAGAACGCATCGGTGATCCGGCTGATCCCCAGCATCGTGCCCGCGGCAATCGCCGTGATCCCGAAAATGTCCGTGTAGAAGATGAGGAGGTACGTCGAGATCGTCTGCCAGTAGAGGCAGGAGGCCAGGTCGCCGAAGCCGTACGAGAACTTCTCGCGCATCCTCAGCTTTTCCTGGGAGGGATCCAGCGTCGCAGGTATTGGGGTGTCGGACATGGGGGTGACTGCGGCGGGAGGCCCGCCAGGGGGTTAGTGGGTCCCCGCGCTTCTAGACTGGGGCGTCGAGGTTTGAAATCAGAATCTTGGCCCGGCGGACGGGCGCGGCGGCCGGGGCGCCCCCCGGGATGTCAGGGCGACGTCTGGTAGTACACGCCGAGCTTGTCGACCAGCATCGACTGGAACTCGTGCACGTCCAGGGCCCCCGCGTTTCGGTAGAGCACCTCCCCGCCGGGAGCCAGCACGACCGTGTAGGGGTACCCGCCCGGCCACTTCGGATCGAGCGCCTGCGCAAGGGCGTCGCCGCCGGCGCCCGTGTAGATGAAGTTGTTCGTGGTGCGGCCCTGGCTCGCCACCGAGGCCCTCGCCCCGGGCGGCACGGCCGCGTGCTCGCGCTTCAGGAACTCGAGCGCCTTCGCCTCGTCCCCGGGGGCGTCGACGCTGATCGTGATCAGGTCGAAGTCGCGAGTCTCGAGCCTTCGCGAGATGAGGACCAGCCCTGGGAATTCCTCGACGCAGGGCACGCACCAGGTGGCCCAGAGATTGATGACGCGAAGCCGGCTGGTCGGGTTGCGCGCGAGCGCGGCCACGCCCGCCGCGTCGATGGGGTCAAGGGACACCGGCAGGTTCTTCCATTCCTCGTTGCCCTCGGCGACCCAGCCCTGCTTGGTCATCCACTTGGTCGAGCAGCCCATGGGGCGCGTCGTCTCGACCGGCACGGGCTTGCCGGCCAGGAGCGCCTCCATGGCAACAGCCCCGTCCCGGGAATGGACGGAGCCGGGATCCGGAAGCTGCGAGTCGTCGAATCGGCCTGCGTAGCGCAGCCTCCGCTGCTGGTCGAAGATGAAAAGGTGGGGCGTGCAGAGGCACCCGTAGGCCTTCGCCGTCGCCTGGGTCCCGCCGTCGTAGAGGTACGGGAAGATGAACCCGCGCTCCTTCGCGTAGAGCTTCATCTCGTCGTAGCTGTCGCTGTACTTGCTGTAGCCGAGCTCCTCGACCCGGAGCCCCTCGGTGCTGTTCGGGTTGATGGCCACCACGGCGACGCCCCTTCCCTTCAGGCCGGCCACGAAGGGGATGAAGCGGGTCTCCGCCGCGTGCGACGTCGGGCAATGGTTCGAGAGGAAGATCACCATCAGGTACGGCGAGTCCCTGAAGTCGGCCAGGCTGTACGTCTTCCCGTCGACCCCGAGGAGCGAGAAGTCGGGCGCGGCCTCGCCTATCTTGAGCGTGTGGAAGCCCGGCGGCATCCCGTGCTCCGCCGAAACGGCCGGGTCCTGGGCATGAGCGGCGCCTGCCAAGAGGAGGCCGAGCGCGACGAATCCGGAGATGGGGTGTCTCATTGCCCGACACCGTGCGTCAACTTTCCCGGCCGGGCAAGCCGAACGAGGGCTGCCCCCGGTGCGGGGCCCGAGGAAATTCGCTCGATCCGCCCGCCCCGCTGGCGCATCTGTTGGGGCGCCGACGCCCGCCGATGCTCCGAACCCTAGCCCTCCTCCTGCTCGCCTGGGCGTCCGTCGCCCGGGCCGCGCCCCCGACGGGGCCGCTGCCTGCGGAGGAGCTCTTCCGGTCCGCCCCGCTGGGCGATGCCAAGCTCTCGCCCGACGGCCGGCACCTGGGGGCGATCGTGACCGACAGGAACGACGTCAAGAACCTCCTGATCTTTGACCTGAAGGACTACAGGCCGGCTGCGCTGCGCGGGAGCGGCTCCCTGGACATCTACACCTTCCACTGGCTGGGGGACGACCGGGTGGTCTTCAGCGTCTCTAAGGAGAAGGTGTACTCGTTCGGCCTCTTCGCCGCCTCCATAGCGGATCTCTCGAGGTACACTCCGATTGACCAGTATGACGGGACCCAGATCATCGGCGTGCCCCGGGCGCGCCCGGGGCGCGTCCTCGTTTGGATCCGCCAGTCGGCCCAGGACTTCGGCCGGCCCGGCCTGCTCCTCGAGTTGAACGCGAGCCGCCCGACGAACGTCTTCGAGGTGGGGCACGGCAACGACGCCATCGTCCGCTCCTACCAGCCGCCAAAGGACGGGCCGGTGGTCGCGTGGGACTCGGACCGGGACGGCGACCTGGCTCTCTGCACGACCTGGGCCCGGGGCCGCTCCCACCTGCACCGCTACCTGCGGGGGACGGACTCCTGGGAGGACGTGAGGCTCCCCCCGGGCGCGCACCCGATGGCCCTCGATCCGGACGGGAGATCCCTCTGGGTCGTCACGTATTCGCAGGGATTGGGCTACGCGCTGCGGCGCTTCGACATCGGCAGCGGCGATCTCGGGGAGGCGGTTCTCACCGACCCCGATTACGACATCGGCACCGGGCACCTCTATTTCTCCGAGCGCGGGCGGAACCTCGCGGGGGTCGCCTACACGCAGCGCCAGCGGGTGTCCTTCTGGTTCTCCAGGGAATGCGGCGTCGCGCAGGCGACGATGAACCAGCACCGGCCGGGAACCACCAACGTGCTGATCGGCAGCGACCGCGACGAGAGGAAGTTCCTCTACCGCTGCACGGGGCCGACGCACCCGGGCACGATCGAGCTCCTGGACCTGGACGCGAAGACGCTGAGGACCCTGGCCGACGAGGCTCCCGATCTCGGGGGCCGGCCGCTCCTCCCCGTGCAGCCTCTCAGCTTCCACACGCGCGACGGCGTGAGGCTCGAGGGCTACCTGACGCTCCCGGCGGGCGCGAGCGTCCGGCGCCCGGTGCCGCTTGTCGTCCTCTGCCACGGCGGCCCCTGGGTCCGCGACACGCCCGACTTCAATCCCGAGGTGCAGTTCCTCGCCAGCCGGGGCTACGCCGTGCTCCAGCCCAACTACCGGGGCTCGACCGGCTACTCGCCCGAGATAAGCCACGACCGGGAATTCGACTTCCGAAGGATGAGCGACGACGTCACGGACGCGACACGGGCCATCCTGTCGATGGGCATGGTGGACCCGGGGCGGGTCGCGATAATGGGGGGGAGCTTCGGCGGCTACCTTGCCGTGGCGGGCGTCGCGTTCGAGAGCGGCCTCTACCGGTGCGCGGTGACGGTGTGCGGCGTGTTCGACTGGGAGCGCCAGATCAATTCCAAGAGCGACGTCGCGCGGCCGGGCGAGTACGAGGAGCTCACCGACAGGCTCGGAAAGCCCGGCCCCGGAAACGAGCTCCTGCGCCAGATTTCGCCGATCGACTTCGCGTCCCAGATCCGGGTCCCCGTGCTGATCGCGCACGGCACCGAGGACACGGTCGTCGACGTCGCGCAGTCGAGGAGGCTCGCCAGCGCCCTCAAGCGCGGCGGAGTTCCCCACGAGACGTTCTTCCGGCCCCTGGAGGGCCACGGGTTCTTCAGCTACCGGGACCGGGTCGACTTCTACCACAGGGTCGAGGCTTTCCTGGCCGAGAACCTGGGCGGCGCGACGCTGACGCCCGTGAGGTGAGCACCGGCACACGCGGGAATTACAGAACTGTAATATTCGGGAAAGGGCCGGGAAAGGCCCGCATGCGACAGTCGCGCATGCCCATGAAAAATGATTCTCGAAACACACTCCTCAGGCGTGCCGCGCTCGCGGGCGCCCTCCTCCTCGCCACCGGCGGGCTCTTTGCCGCGATCGACGCCGCTCCGGCGGCCAAGCACGGAATCACCCTGAAGCGCGACGACAGCAGCGTGAACCGCGGGGCGGTCGAGTCCGCGAGCTTCGCGGGCGTCGTCAAGCGGGTCGCCCCGAGCATCGTCAAGGTGACGGTGCAGCTAAGTCCCCACAACGCCTCGATGGACTCCCAGAGCGGATTCCCGCTCCCGGGTTGGAACGGGCCGGACCTGCGCCAGTTCTTCGGGAACCGGATCCCGTCCGTGCCCGAGACCCCTGAGGGCGGCCTCGGCTCAGGCGTCATCATCAGCTCCGACGGCTACATCGTGACCAACAACCACGTCGTCGACGGCGCCAAGGAGGTGATGGTCACCCTCTCGGACGGCCGGGAGCTCCAGGCCCGCGTCGTGGGCCGCGATCCGCAGACGGACGTCGCGGTGATCAAGGTCCAGGCCAAGGACCTGCCGGCGGTCACGTTCGCGCCCAGCCACGACGTGGAGGTCGGCGACCGCGTGCTCGCGATCGGCAATCCGTTTGGGATCGGTGAGACGGTGACGACCGGCATCGTGAGCGCGACCGGGCGTCGCGCGGGGCTCGGCCTCAAGTATGAGGACTTCATCCAGACCGACGCGGCGATCAACCCGGGAAATTCCGGCGGGGCGCTCGTGGACGTCGAGGGCCGGCTGGTCGGGATCAACACGGCCATCCTGAGCCGCAGCGGGGGCTTCCAGGGCGTCGGCCTTGCCGTCCCCTCGGACCTCGTGGGCAATGTCGCGCAAGCGCTGGTCACCAGCGGCAAGGTCGTGCGGGGCTACATCGGGATCGGGATACAGGACCTGACGCCCGGCCTCGCCGACTCGTTCGGCCTCAAGGCGCAGGGCGGCGCCCTCGTCTCCGACGTGCAGCCGGACAGCCCGGGCGCGAAGGCCGGCCTGCGCAGCGGCGACGTCATCACCGCTGTGGACGGGCAGCCGGTCACCTCCGCCAGCCGCCTGAGCCTCGCCGTCGGCGAGACCCCGCCCGGCTCGCGCCTGACGCTCGACGTCCTGCGGGACGGGGCGACCCAGAAGATCTCCGTGACCACGGTCACCAAGCCCTCCGGCGACCGCCAGGGCGGCGACGAGCTTTCCAGCTCCGGCGACCAGGGCGTGCTGAACGGCGTCGCGGTCGGCGACATCGACGCCAACGCCCGGCGCGAGCTCGACCTGCCCGACAGGCTCTCCGGAGCGGTCATCACCGGCGTCGATCCCGCCTCGGCCTCGGCCAGGGCCGGACTTCGCGAGGGCGACGTGATCCTCGAGATCAACCGCCAGCCCGTGACGAGCGCAAAGAGCGCGGTCGACCTGAGCGCGAGCGCCCAGGGCAAGAAGACGCTCGTGAAGCTCTGGTCGCACGGGAGCATCGTTTACGTTGTCGTCGACGAATCAGGATCACCGCTCTTGGACGGAGCGCCCTGACGCCGGCGGCGACGGTCAGCAGGTAACGTGTTGGGGGACACCGGCCCAGAATCGCGGGCTGGTGTCCCTTTTTTCGGAGTCCAGTACCAGCTTCCCAAAAATTCAGCCTTCGTGCAGTGTGGCCCCATGCGCGTCCTCGTCGTGGAAGATGATGCCAAGATTGCATCCTTCGTCGTGCGCGGCCTGAAGCAGGCCGGCTACGCGGTCGACCATGCCCCGGACGGGGACACGGGCCTCGCGCTCGCGGAGACGACCGGCTACGACGCCCTCGTGGTGGACGTGATGCTGCCGGGCCTCGACGGCCTGAGCCTCGTCCGCAGGCTTCGCTCCGCGCGCCGGCAGGTGCCCGTCCTCCTCCTGAGCGCCAAGGGCGCCGTCGAGGACCGGGTCCGCGGCCTCGAGAGCGGCGCCGACGACTACCTCACGAAGCCGTTCGCCTTCTCGGAGCTCCTGGCCCGCATCCAGGCGCTCGTGCGCCGCGCGACGCACGCTCCCGACGCCACGCGGCTCGTGTCGGGCGACGTGTCGCTCGACCTGGTCACCCGCGAGGTGACGAGCGCGGGGAAGCCCGTCGAGCTCCAGCCGAGGGAGTTCACGCTCCTCGCGTTCCTGCTGCGCCACGCCGGCCACCCCGTGAGCAAGACGAAGATCCTGGAGCAGGTGTGGGACTACGGCTTCGACCCGCAGACCAACGTGGTGGACGTGGTCATGCACAGGCTGCGCAGCAAGGTGGACCCCGACCACAGGCGCATCGAGACCCTGAGGGGCGTGGGCTACGTGTTCCGTCCCCATGCTTGAGGCCTTCCGCCAGTCCCTCGCGATCCGGATAGCCGCGATCTACTCCCTGGTCTTCGCCGCGGGGGCCGCGGCGCTCTTCGGGGTCCTGTACTGGACCCTCGCGCATTCGCTCGAGGCGAGGGACCGCGCCGCGGTCGAGGGGCGCGCGGAGGCCTACGCCCAGGCCTACGAGCAGGGCGGGGCGCTCTCGCTGCGCGCCCGGCTGAGCGCGGACCCGTCGCCCGACGCGCGCTCCCTCTTCGTGCGCCTCCTCGGTGCGGACGGCTCCACGCTCTTCGCGACGATCCCCTCCGACTGGGTCGAGTCCCAGGTGGAGCGGCGCCTCGTGCCCGACGGCTGGGGCGGGTGGAGCGCCCAGGAGGTCCACTCGGTGAGGATACCGCGGGACGCGCTGCGCGACTTTGCCGTGGCCTCGCGGATCCTCTCCGACGGACGCCTGATCCAGGTGGCGCGCAGCACCGACAGCCGGGCGGTCCTGCTGGCTCCGCTGCGGGCGGACTTTGCCGGGGTGGGGGCGGTGGCGCTCCTCCTCTCGCTGAGCGCGGGAACCTTCCTCGCATGGCGCGCGACACGCCCGCTGCGCGAGGTCGCGGCCACGGCGCGGCGCATCATCGAGGAGGACGATTTCGGCGCGCGCATCCCCGACCCGCGCGGGAGCGGCGAGTTGGCCGTCCTCGCCCGGCAGCTGAACGCGCTCCTCGACAAGAACTCGACGCACGTGCGCGTGCTGCGCGAGACCCTTGACAACCTGGCGCACGACCTGCGGACGCCGCTCACCCGCCTGCGCGGAACGGCGGAACTGGCCCTGCAGGACGGGGGAAACCCCGCCGAGGCGCGCACGGCGCTGGCGTCGTGCGTCGAGGAGACCGACCGCGTGCTTCACCTGATGGAGGTGCTGCTCGACGTCTCGGCCGCGGAGGCCGGCGCGCTCTCGCTGCAGCGCGCGCGGGTGGACCTGCGGGACCTGGCGGCCCGAGCCGCCGACCTCTACCGGGAGGTCGCGGAGCAGAAGGGCATAACGATCGAGCTTGCGGAGGCCGGGCCCGCCCCCATGGAGGGCGACGCCGTGCGGATTGGCCAGGCCCTTTCCAACCTCGTGGACAACGCGCTCAAGTACACGCCGGACGGCGGGCGGGTGCGGATTGCGACCGCCGCGGAGCCGGGGGCCCTGACGGTCACGGTCAGCGACAACGGCCCCGGGGTTCCGCAGGCGGAGCGCGAGGCGGTCTGGCGCCGCCTCTACCGGGGCGACGCGAGCCGATCGCAGCGGGGACTGGGACTGGGGCTCACGCTCGTGCGCGCGGTGGCCGAGGCCCATGGCGGGGGCGCATCCGTCACGGACGAGCCGGGCGGGGGAGCCCGTTTCCAGCTCCGGTTCCCGGTGGGCTGAGGCCCGCCCCCACCGGCGCACCCAGGGGCGGGCAGTCCGGTCCCGCCTTGTGAAAAAAGCGGCTTCGGAACTTGAAAGTTCGCGAAAAACGGATGGCCTGTTCGAGCACGGGGGGTGAAGTTCCTTCCGGAACCCATTGCCCCCGCTTTTCTTACATATGAAATCCCTCGTATCCGCGGCCGTCCGCAGCAGCCTGATCCTGATTGCCACCAGAGCCGCCTGGGGCGCGCCGGACCAGGCGCCGGCCCCGGGGGATCCCGCCAGGGGAAGGGCCTTCTTCCAGCAGAGCTGCGCGCTCTGCCACGCGACGGTCCTCGGTCAGGGAGGCCAGCCGATCTCGGGCCAGGGTCCGAGCCTTGTCGGCGTCCTCGGCAGGCGCGCGGCGTCGCTGGATAATTTCGGCTACTCGAAGGCGCTCCGCGCCTCGGGCATCATCTGGGATGGCGCCTCCGTGGACCATTTCCTCCAGGCGCCCTACCTGGCGGTTCCCGGCACGCTGATGCCCGTGCCGGTTCCGAACGCCTCCGACAGGCAGGACATCATCGCTTTCCTCGCGCACCTCGACACGCTCGGCATCCCCGCCGCCGCGGTCGCCGCCCTGGCGCCGGCGCCGTCCGCCGGCGGCGACGCCGGGGACTGGCGCCACGACGCACCCGGGGTCAGGCACCAGGTGGACCTCTCCAGGCTGCCTGCGCCGTTCGCCACGGCGTCCTCCGGCAACGGTCCCGAGGTCGTCGGCCGCCCGGGGAGCGCCTCCCTTTCGGTGCCGCCTGGCTTCACGGTGAATCTTTTTGCGACCGGCCTTTCGGGGCCGCGCCTCATGCGCGTCGCCCCGAATGGGGACATCTTCATCGCGGAGACC
This sequence comes from uncultured Opitutaceae bacterium, assembly GCA_964574435.1. Lineage (GTDB taxonomy): Bacteria > Verrucomicrobiota > Verrucomicrobiia > Opitutales > Opitutaceae > Palsa-1447. The sequence continues at coordinate 26,423 of CAZNNO010000016.1, read as the reverse complement.
CGCGCGGGCCGGGTCCGGGTGATCCGGACTGCCGACGGCGCGGACGCCCCGTCCCAGAACGAGATCTTCGCGAGCGGGCTCTCCGGGCCGTTCGGCATCTCGTTCTATCCGAACACCGGGGAGCCGAAGTGGGTCTACGTGGCGAACCTGGACTCCGTTGTCCGCTTCCCCTACGTGACCGGCGACCTGAGGGCGCGCGGCGAGCCGCAGACCGTTGTGCCCGTGCTGGCGCCGCACAACGGGGGCGGCCACACGACCCGCGACGTCGTCTTCTCCAACGACGGGCGGCGCATGTTCATCTCGGTCGGCTCGGCTTCGAACGTCGCCCAGGAGATGCCGGTGAAGAGCGCCGACGAGATTCGGGTGTGGGAGGCGGTCCATGGCCGCGGCGCCGCGTGGGGCCCGGAGACCAACCGCGCCGACATCCTGGTGACGGACCCTGAGGGCGGCGAGGCGCTGCGCACCTATGCGACCGGCATCAGGAACGGGGTCGGGCTCGCGGTCAACCCGGACACCGGCGACCTTTGGACGTCCACCAACGAGCGCGACGCCCTGGGCGACGACCTGGTGCCCGACTACATCACGCGTGTGCGGGAGGGCGGCTTCTACGGCTGGCCGTGGTACTACATGGGGAACCACGAGGATCCGCGACACCCGGGCGAGCGCCCCGACCTGGCCAACACGGCGATCATCCCGGACGTGCCGCTGCAGGCCCATTCCGCGTCGCTTGAATTGGCCTTCTACGAGGCCCGCGAGGGCGTGTCGGCCTTCCCGGCTGAGTACCGCGGGGACGCCTTCGCGGCCGAGCACGGCTCATGGAACCGGAGCTCGAGGACGGGCTACAAGGTGATCCGGGTCCGAGTGAAGGACGGCGTCCCGACGGGGGAGTACGACGACTTCCTGACGGGCTTCGTCGTCGACAACCGGAGCGTGTGGGGCAGGCCGGTCGGCGTCGCCGTGGCGCACGACGGGGCGCTGATCGTGAGCGACGACGGCAATGACACGCTGTGGCGCGTCTCGTATTCCGCCGCCCAACACCCCTGAGCGCCGCGGCGCCGGTCAGGGGGAGGGCGGGCGGGAGGCCGCATTGCGGACCAGAAGCCGCACCTCCTCGTCCGTGGTCTGCGCGAAGTCCTCGTACCATTCGCCGACGCTTGAGAAATCCTCCGGCGCCATGAAGGCGGCGACCTCGTCGGCCTCCCCCTGGAGGGCGCAGAGCGTGTCCCGGGCGATCACCGGGGCCGCGATGACGATGCGCCCGGCCTTCAGCTTCCTCAGCGCGGCGATCGCGGCCCGCGCGGTCGATCCGGTTGCGATGCCGTCGTCGACGACGATCGCCAGGCGGCCCTCCACGGGGAGGGCGGGCCGCTGGCCCCGGTAGGCCTTCTCCCGCCGGCCAAGCTCCAGGGCCTCGCGCTCGGCCACCGCATCGATCACCCGGTCGTCAAGGCCGAGGGATTACACCACGGAAGCGTTGAGCACGCGGACCCCGCCCGGCGCGAAGGCTCCCATGGCCAGCTCCGGCTGCCAGGGCACCCCGAGCTTGCGCACAAGGAACACGTCGAGCGGGAGGACCAGGCGCCGCGCCACGCTGTCCGCCACCGGGACACCGCCCCGGGGCAGGGCCAGGACGACCGCGCCGGGCCGGCCCGCATGCGCCAGCAGGCGCTCGGCAAGGAGCCGGCCCGCCTCGATGCGGTTGCGAAACCGGGCATGCATACGGCCCGTTCCTAAGCCGGTGCGCCCGGCCGTTCAAGCCTGCGGCGTCAGCTCGGACCCCCGGTGAGCTCAAGGGGGCCCTCGAGCTCGAGCCTGACGACGGTGGCGTCGGGGTCGACGGCGCCGCCGGGTAGGTCGACGATGACGATCCCGGGCTGGCCCGCCCATTCCGCCCGCATGAACCTGCGGAAGGCGAGGTCACCGCCCCCGACGACGCTTGCCCGCTTGATCGAGTTGCGGATGCCCTTGATGTAGATTCCGTCGACCGGCCGGTCGTAGCAGACGAGGTAGAGGACATCCCGGGCCTTGTTGAGCATGCTGGGGCCGTAGTAATAGTCCTTCGGGATCCCCGCCGTCGTCCCGTAGAGCGCCTCAGCGTCCTTGTGCGTCCAGCGCCCGAGGCCCCGCAGGATCGCCTCCTCCTCGGGGGTGATCGTGCCGTCGCTCCTCGGGCCGACGTCGAGCAGCAGGTTTCCGCCCTGCGACGCGCACTCCGTGAGGAGGCGGACGATCTGGCGAACCGACTTGAAGTTCCGGTCCCTGGCCTGGTAGCCCCAGGAGTCGTTTATCGTCATGCAGAGCTCCCACGGGCCGGCCGGAGGGCGGACGGGCAGCGCCTGCTCGGGCGTGGCGTAGTCGCCGTATCCGCCCATCCGGCTGTTGAGGATCACGTTTGGGAGCCATTCCTTCAGCTGCCTGCGGAGCTCCGGCATGCGCCACTGGGCGGCCGAGCGCTCCCAGTCGCCGTCGAACCAGAGGAGGTCGGGGTGGAAGCGCTCCGCGATCTCCTTCAGCTGGGCGTCGTGGAAGGCGAGGAAGCGCTGCCAGGCCGCGGGATTCTCGGGGCCCTGGGGGTACGAGAACGGATTCCTGCGGTCCGCCTCCAGCACGGGACCCTCGTTGACCACGCTGGCGTAGTCGGGGTGCGACCAGTCGAGGTGCGAGAAGTAGAGGCCGACCTTGATTCCCTGCCCGCGCATGGCCTCGCAGAACGGGCCCACGAGGTCGCGGCCCGCGGGCGAGGCGTCCTTGGCGTTGAGCTTGCTCTGGGCCGTGTCCCAGAGCGCGAAGCCGTCGTGGTGCTTCGAGGTGAGGACGGCGTAGCGTGCGCCCGCCGCGCTGAAGAGCTCGGCCCAGCGCTCAGGATGGTAGTTCGCCGCGGTGAAGGTCTTCGCCTGGGCAATGTAGGTGTCATAGGGCATGTCCCCGTTGCGGAACGCCCACGACTCGCTTCCCTTCCCCTCGGAGTAGACTCCCCAGTGGATGAATATGCCGAGGCGCGCATCGGTGAACCAGGTCATGTCCGGCCGGTCGGAGGGAGCGGGCGGGGCGTCGGCCGCGGCGCCGCGGAGCGGGGCGAGGCCGACCGCGGCCGCGAAAAGCCAGTGGATGAACCGTGCGGGGGTTGGGGTTTGCATCGTGAAGGGGGGATCGGGTCCCCGCGGAACTGCCCCGGGGTGCGCGCCGCGGCGCCGCGGCTGGGAGAAGCGTGGGCTGCGGGACGGCGCCGTGCAACACTTGGCGCCCCTCGCTCCCGGGTTTCGCCGTGTGCCGGGCCCGCCGGCGAAAATTCTGGATTTCCACCCGGAACCCGCTCAATTGGTTTTCGTTGAACTCCCGAGCCGACGAACGCCGCCCCGTCCCGCCCCGTGGTCATCCCGGATAAACGGACGGCGCCGGACAGGACTTCGGGGATGCCCCCGGGCATCCCCTACATCGTCGGCAACGAGGCCGCGGAGCGCTTCAGCTTCTACGGGATGCGCGCCATCCTCGTGGTGTTCATGACGCAGTACCTGCGGGACCGCAGCGGCGCCCTGGCGCCGATGAGCGAGAACGACGCCAACAAGTGGTACCATGTGTTCGTCGCATCGAACTACTTCTTCCCGATATTCGGCGCCATCCTGGCGGACGCGATCTGGGGCAAGTACCGCACGATCTTCTGGCTCTCGATCGTCTACTGCTTCGGGCACTTCGCGCTCTCGCTGGACGACACGCGCCTTGGCCTTGCGGCCGGTCTTGGCCTGATCGCGATCGGCTCGGGCGGGATCAAGCCGTGCGTCTCCGCCAACGTGGGCGACCAGTTCGGGGCGTCGAACCAGCACCTGATCTCGCGGGCTTTCGGCTGGTTCTACTTCTCGATCAACGCGGGGTCCTTCATCTCGATCCTGCTGATCCCGTGGCTGCTCCAGAACTACAGTTCCCGGGTGGCTTTCGCCGTCCCCGGGATACTGATGGCGGTGGCGACCGTGGTGTTCTGGATGGGGCGCAAGAAATTCGTCCACATCCCGCCGGGGGGGCGGACGTACCTGCGCGACACGTTCACCTGGGACGGCATCGCGACCCTTTTTCGCCTGGCGATAATCTACGTCTTCGTCGCGGTTTTTTGGTCATTGTGGGACCAGAGCGGCGGCGAATGGGTGCTCCAGGCGGACAAGATGGACCTTCATTTTGCGGGGATCACGTGGCTGCCGTCCCAGATCCAGGCGGTCAACGCGGTCATGATCCTGGTGTTCATCCCGCTCTTCCAGTACGTGATCTACCCGGCGATCAGCCGGGTGTTTCCGCTGACGCCCCTGCGCAAGATGGGCCTCGGCCTCGTCGTCACGGGGTCGTCTTTCCTGGTGAGCGCCTGGATCGAGCGCCAGCTCGCCGCAGGGCTCAGGCCCAACATCGGCTGGCAGCTCCCGGCCTACGCGCTGGTGACTGCGGGGGAAATCATGGTTTCGATCACTTCGCTCGAGTTTTCCTACACGCAGGCGCCCAAGACGATGAAATCCGTCGTCATGGCGGTTTACCTCTGGTCGATCTCGGCGGGCAACCTGTTCACCGCCCTTGTCCACGTCTTCATCCAGAACCCCGACGGGACGCTGAAGCTGAGCGGCTCCTCCTACTACCTGTGCTTCGCGGGGCTGGCTGCTGCTGCCGCTGGCGTGTTTGCCTTTGTCGCCCTCAGGTACCGCGAGAAGACCCACCTGCAGGACGAGTTTCCCGAGGAAATGCCGCCTTCCGAGGCCGCCCCCGTGGCCTGATCGCGGGCCTGGGCGCCGCCCACGGGGCCTCGCTATTTGCTTTCGCGCCAGGGGGGATTAGGTTATTCCCTGTTCAGTAGGACTTCCCCATGAAACGCTGGCTCCCCCAAAGGGCGGCCGGTTTGACAGCCGGTCCGGGTGTCGAGGCAAACGACGAAAGGGGAGGGCTTGGTGCGGATCTCAGGCGCGGCGCCCTTGCCGCCCGCCCGCGGGCCGAATGGCCCGGCCGGATCCCCGGCGCGCCAACAGCGGCAACTTTCCACCCCCGAAAACCCCAAAACCCGATAATCCCATGACCACACATGCCTACCTGGACCATGGCGTGAGCATCCTCAAGGCGCGCCTTGGCAGCCCGCGCCCCGGCGCCCCAGCGTCCACGCCCCCCGAGTCCCGTCCCTTCATCACCGTCTCGCGGGAAGTCTGCGCCGGTGCGACGACCCTCAGCCACCTGCTCCTGCCCCGGCTGGACGCCGAATTCGGCGAGCCGGGGGGCGAGTGGGTCCTGCTGGACAAGGACCTGCTCACGTACGCCCTCGCCCGCCACGAGCTGCCCCTCCACCTGGCCCGCTACCTTCCGGAGGACAAGATCTCCGAGATCGACGCGATGATCGGCGAGATCGTTGGCCTTCACCCCTCGCTGTGGGAGCTCGAGCAGCAGGTCGCGCAGACGATCGTGCAGCTTGCCCACGTCGGGCACATCGTCTTCGTCGGCCGCGCGGCCCACCTCCTGACGCAGACGCTGCCCGGCGGCTTCCACGTGAGGCTGGTCGCCTCGAAGGACACCCGGGTGCGCCGCCAGATGCTCCTGCAGCACGTCGGGCTCGCCGAGGCCGAATCCCTGGTCGAGCGCACCGACCTAGGCCGGCGCCGCTTCGTCAGGTCCCATTTCGGCCGCGACATCGACGACCCGCACACCTACGACATCGTCATCAACACGGATCGGGTCTCCCCCGAGACTGCGGCGACCCTGGTGATGGAAGGGCTGCGCCAGAAGATCCACGGTGACGGGGCCCGCGCGCCCGGACAGAACGCGGGCGAGTGGCCGGCCGCGATGGCCGCCGAGCACGGCGCCCTCGCTTCGCACAACTGATTCCGGCGCCCCGCGGGCCGCCGGCGCCCGCGCCCCATTCCCCTTGCCGGCAGGCGCTTTTGGCGCATGTTCTGCCGCGGCAGGCGCCCAACCCTTGGCAATCAAAGGAACGACCCTGGTGATAGCTGCGTCGATGGCCGCGAATGCGGCCCTCCTAACGATCGTCGTTGTCAAGGCGCCCGCGTTCCTCGGCTTGGGGCCGCCGGGCGCCGCGGGCGGGGCGCAAGCGGCACCGGGCCCCACGCCGGCGGGCGCGGCCCCGCGCGCGAACACATGGGCGGCCCTCGACTCGGGCGACCTTAAGTCCCTGGCAGGGCGCCTGCGCGCGGCCGGCTTCCCGCCGGGAGTCATCAAGGCGATCCTGAACGCGCAGGTCGAGGAGCTCTTCAACGCGCGCCGAAGGGTGCTGGTGGCGCAGTCCGGGCCGCGGCCCTACTGGAGCGGCCTGTTCGGAAGCTACGACCGCAAGATGATGTCCGGCCTGAACGCCATCTACAAGGAGCAGGCGAAGATGCTGAAGGAGCTGGTCGGCGACGATCAGGACGACCCCCTGGGCAAGCAGTATCTCCAGCAGGCGAGCGGGGGCATCCCCCGCGAGAAGTTCGACCGCGTCCAATCGATCATCTCCGACTACAACGACATGAGGAACGACATCTTCGGAAGCACAAACGGCACCCTGCTGCCCGAGGACAAGGAGAAGCTGGCGTTCCTCGAAAGGGAGCAGCAGGCCGACATCGCCGCGACGCTGACGCCCGCCGAGCAGTTTGAATACCAGCTGCGAAACAGCCCCCTGGCTAACCAGCTGCGGTCGCAGATGAGGGAGTTCAATCCCACGGAGGGGGAGTTTCGTGCGATCTTCAGGGCGCAGCAGGACTTTGACCAGCAGTACGGCTCGCAATCGGGCGTCCCCTTGACCCCCGACCAGCAGCGCGAGCGGCTGGCCCACCAGGCCGATCTCACGGCCCAGATCCAGGGCCTCCTCGGACCCGACCGCTTCGCCGAGTACAAGCAGGAGACGGACAGCAGCTACATTCAGGCGAGCAGCCTGATCGAGCGGCTCGAGCTGCCCGCGGCTGCCACGCAGCAGGTGGTGGACGTGCAGGGTGACATCACCAAGAGGGCGGATGCCATCCGCAAGGATGCGGGCCTTTCCGCGGCAGACAAGAAGAGCCAGCTGGCGGCCCTTGCCGACGAGGCGACGTCGAGACTGGGCGCGGTGCTGGGCGACCGGGGGCTGGCCGCCTACCGGGACAACGGCGGATGGTGGATCCAGGGCCTGGCGCCCCCGACCAAATGAGCGTCGTGCCCCGGGGCCCCGCCTCAGGCGCGCCCCGGGCGCAGGTCCTCCACCGACTTGCCCGTGCGGACGGCGACCAGGGCGCAGACTTTGGGCACGTACATGCGCGTCTCCGCGGGAAGGGCCGCCGCCACGCCGGCGAAGTCGCTTGCGCCACGCGAGGCGAGCAGGCGGCCGACGCGCCCCTCGCCGGCGTTGTAGGCCGCGAGCGCCAGCGGCCAGGTGCCGAAGCGCGCGTAGAGCGTGCGCAGGAGGCGCGCGCTTGCGCGCGCCGACTTCTCCGGGTCCGTGCGGTCGTCCGGAAGGAACGTGCTCAGGCCGAGGCTGTGCGCCGTGTCGGGCATGAGCTGGAATAGCCCCCTGGCCCCCGACGGGCTGCGCGCCGAGGGGTTGAGGGACGACTCCGCCTCGGCGATCCACGCGAGCTCCGGGGGGACGCCCTCCGCCGCGAAGGCGGCGCGCAGAAGCGGCATCAGCGCCGTGGCCCCGGCGGGAACCGGGCGGCCGCGCTCGCGCTCGAGCCAGAGGCCGTAATGGGGGATCGGGGAAGGCGGGCGCGGGGTCCCGGGCGGCCCGGAGGTCGGCGCCCTTGCCTGCGCCACCGCCTGCTTCGCGGCCTCGATCTCGTCGATCCTGAGCGCGAGCCAATCCGCGTAGTCCTCGTAGCCGGGCAGGGCGCGCAGCGCCGCGAGGGCGGCGCGCGCCTCGGGCTCGTACCCGGCAAGCTCCTCGAGCGAGTTGTTGTCGAGCGCATGCTGCAGCCTCGCCGCGAACCGGTCCCATTCATCCTTTGACGGGAAGTAGTACTGCTCCTTGACCTCGGGCGGCGCAAACTGGTCGAAGAGCTGCTGGCCGAGGTTGTAGAGGTCGTCCGGATCCACGGGAGCCGCTGTTGGCGCAGTCTCGGCGCCCGCCGCTAGGACGGCTGCCGAAATCAGCGTTAACCAGTGCGCGTGCATCACGGCCCGAGCCTGTCCCGGCGCCCGGCGCGGGGCGAGCCTTGTCGGGCGGGCCCCCGCGCCCTCCGGGCTCAGGGCGCCGGGGCGGCCCGGGTCGCGTAGGTGCGGCTGTGCCCCGTCGCCGGGATTGAAACCGTGTAGCTCAGGCCGTCGGGGGCGACGGCCAGGTGGATAAAGTTCCCGTCGCACTTCTCCGGGACGTTGGCGATGTACTCGTCCGCCGTGTTGTTCTGGCTGTCGGAGCGGACGTTCTTGTGGAGCTGGTACATGGCCTTCAGTCCCGGTGAGCTCCTGAGCGCGTCGATGGTGGAGCCCGCGGTGCCCTTCCTGGCTCCGTTGTTCATGACCGACACGGTGGGCGCCAGGCTGTGGACCAGCACCGGGTTGTTGCTGAGGTCGAGGCCGTGGTGGTCCACCTGGTAGACGTCCACCTGCCCGACCCGGTTGACCGGGGTCACGAGGGCCCCCTCCGTGTTCCAGGTGAGGTCGCCGCCGTCGAAGAAGCGGAACGGGCCGAAGCGCAGCAGGAGGACGATGCTGTTGGCGTTGTCCGTCGTGTCGACCGGGTGGGCCGAGTTCTCGGCGGCCAGCGGGTTCGGGACGGCGCCGGCGGGGGCCGGGACAAACTGCTGGCGAGCCGCCAGGCACCGCAGGGTGACCTCGGGGCCGCCGTCGGCGGATTTCAGCGGGATGAGGTCGCCCGGGTGGATGACGTTGCGCCCGTCGGCGGCGAAGTCGCGGTACGGGCGCAGGAGCATGACCCAGCGGGTGTCGGCCGGGTTGTTGTCGGGGTCGTGCGTGGGGAAGCCGTTATTGTACACCTGGCCGATCGGGATCAGCGTCGCCAGCTCCGCGACGCCGCCATAATGGTCCATGTGGAAGTGGGTCGTCACGAAATAGTCTATCCTTCTTAGCCCGGCGACGTCGGCCGCGACGTGGTGGATGCGCCCGGAGTCGCGACCGCCGGGGCTTCCGGAGTCTATGAGCACCGATTCGCCCCGGGGCGTCACAATGAGCGTCGCCCCGCCCCCCTCGACGTCCACCCAGTAGATGTCGAGCCGGCCGTCGCCCGCGCCTGCGAACGCTGTGTTGAGGGCGATCAGACTGGCCAGGGAGAGAACGGGGCGGATTATTCGGGATGCCATGGCTTCGGGGGGCGCTGGGGGGGGGATTGCGGACGACGGCGTGAGCAAGGGAGCAGGGACCCGGGCTGCTGGTCAATTGCCATCCTGCGGCCGGCCCGGCCGGATTAGGCGGTTGCCGGGCCGGACAAGATTTGCTCGACTTTCCCAGTGTTGAAAGCGCCCCCCGCCGAGACGGCACGCCCCAGGTCGGTCACCATCAGGAGCCTCGGGCCCGCGGCGCTCGTCGCCTGCGCAACCGTCATCGCCTACCTGCCGTCGCTCTCGGGGGCCTTCATCTGGAATGACGCGGACTATGTGACCGCCCCGGCGCTGCGCTCGCTTGCCGGGCTTGCCCGAATCTGGACCCAGCCCGGGGCCACACAGCAGTACTACCCGCTCCTTCACAGCGCGTTCTGGCTGCAGCACAGGCTCTGGGGGGACAACCCGCTCGGGTACCACATCGTGACCCTGGTCCTGCACGCGGCCTCGGCGGTGCTGTTTGCCCTGGTCCTGCTTGGGCTGGCCGCAGGGACGCCGGCGCGGCGGTCTTGGGGCCTCGCCGCCTGGCTCGCGGCCCTCCTCTTTGCGCTTCACCCGGTGCATGTCGAGTCGGTCGCCTGGATCACGGAGCAGAAGAACACGCTTTCCCTCGCCTTCTACCTCGCGGCGTCCCTGCTTTACCTGCGCTTCGACGAGACCCGCGGGCGGGGGGCCTACGCCGCCGCGCTCGCCCTTTTCGCGTGCGCGCTGCTCAGCAAGAGCGTCACGGCGACGCTGCCCGCGGCTCTCCTCGTTGCGTTCTGGTGGAGGCGCGGACGCCTCGAATGGCGGCGCGATGTCGTGCCGCTGCTCCCCTGGCTCGCGCTCGGGGCGGCCGCCGGTCTTTTCAGCGGCTGGGTCGAGCGGACGTACGTGGGCGCGGAGGGTGGCGACTTTGAGGTCCCCGCCGCCGCGCGTGCCATAGTGGCCGGGCGCGCCGTCTGGTTCTACGCGGGCAAGCTTGTCTGGCCCTTCGGGCTCAACTTTGTCTACCCGCGCTGGAGCGTGGACGCGGCGCTCTGGTGGCAGTGGCTCTACCCGCTAAGCGTGCTTGCGGTCGGCGCGGCCCTGTGGTCCGCCCGGCGCCTCTCGCGGGGGCCGCTGGCGGCCTACCTGGTGTTCGTGGGGTCGCTCTTTCCCGCTCTCGGCTTCGTGAACCTCTACGGGGCGCGCTACTCGTGGGTTTGGGACCACTGGCAGTACCTCGCGGACCTGGGCCCGATCGCGCTCGGCGGCTGGGGCCTTGCCGCCGCGTGGCGGCTTTCGGCCGCACGACTCCCGTGGTTCGGCCCGGGACTCACGGCCGCGCTCGCCGTGCTTCTCGGAGCCCTCGCCTGGTCCCATTGCGGCATGTTCCGCGACAACGAGACGCTCTACCTCGCGACGCTCGCGCGCAATCCCGGCTCTTGGATGGCCCACAACAACCTGGGACTCGCCTGGTCCAAGGAGCCCGGGAGGCTGGACGACGCGGTGGCCCAGTACCAGGAGGCGCTTCGCCTGAAGCCCGACATTGCCGAAACCCACACCAACCTGGGCAGCGCCTGGTCGATGATGCCTGGGCGCCTCGGCGACGCGATCGCCCAGTTCCAGGAGGCGCTGCGGCTGAAGCCGGATTATCCCGACGCGCATTTCTACCTTGCGAACGCCCTGGTGCAGGCGGGGCGGATCCCCGAGGCTGTCCAGCACTACGAGGACGCCCTGCGGTTCGACCCCCGCTTGGCCGAGGCGAGCAACAACCTGGGGATGGTCCTCTGCCGGATGGGGCGCCTCCAGGAGGGCATGGAGCGCATCGAGGCGGCGATCCGGATGCAGCCGGATTTTGCCCAGGCGCACTTTGCCCGGGGCGCGGCCCTGCTGCAATCCGGGCGCAGGGACGACGCGGTGGCCGAGTTCGAGCGGGTCCTGCAGCTGCGCCCCGGGGATCCTGCGGCGCTCAGGATCCTGGAAATGGTGCGCGAGCGCCCGTAGGCGGGGCGGCGCCGGCTACCGCTCGATCAAGGGGGGGATCGGGACGTCCGTGCGCAGCTCCTTGCGGAAGCGGGTCCGCATGTCGCCGATCCACGGATCCAGGAAGCGATCCTCCAGATTGACGGCGATGGTCTTGTTCACGCCGGACTCGAGGGTCGCGAAAAGCACCTTTCCCGTGGGATCGATGATGGCCGACTCGACGTCAAATCCCGACGAGACGATGTACAGGTGGTTTTCCAGGGCCCGGGCCTTGAGCAGGGTGAGGTACCCGCCCGCGGCCGGAACAAGCAGGATCTCCGCCCCGCGGACGGCCATGGCTCTGGCCGGGTCGACGTACTCGGCGTCCCAGCAGATCATCATGCCTATGCGGCCGAAATCGGTGTCAAAGACGGGACAGGAATCGCCCGGCGTGAGGCCGCCCTCGATCTCCTCGCGGGGAAGGTAGACCTTGCGGTATTTGCCCGCGACATTCCCGTGCCGGTCTATCAGGACGGCGACATTGTAATGAACAGGCCCCGCCCGCTCGGTCAACCCGGCCACGATGTACATCCCGTACTTGCGGGCCTTCTCCCCGAGGCGGCTTGTGCTGGGGCCCGGGATCTCCTCCGCAGCGCTCTCGTAGGTCCTTGAGTTCCCCTCGACAAGTATCTCCTCTCCCAGGCACACGATGTCCGGCTTCTGCTTTGCGATCTCGTCGAGCGCCTGAAGGTAGGCTCCCAGGTTGTCCGGGTTGTTCCGCGGATGCAGGGAGACGGTGCCGATCCGCACCCACCTGGGCGGCGGCGGCGAGGCCTCCTCGAAGGTTATGTCGTCCCACCACACGGTGCCCTGCGGTGCCCAGCCGAGGCTCAATTCGAGCCTGACGCCGGAGGCCCCCGCGGGCGCGGGCACCCCCAGGGTCACCCGCATCCAATCCCCGTCCGCCCGGGTGTCGGCGGCGTAATCGGGCTCTGCCACGCGCTTCCCAGCGCCGTCGAGCCAGTCGAGCCGGGCGACGACCTGGCGCGACTCCGCGGCGACCGACTGGGACCGGTAGTAGGCAGTCAGCCGGTAATACTTGCCGGCCGTGATGCCACGGATGGTGTAAGCCCAGCCGCCGTACTCGGCCGGGTTGCCATCCCCCGAGATGGCAAGGGAGTCGGGGGCCGACCGGTAGTGCGCCGTGTCGACAAAGCACTTCGGACGGATCTCATCCCTCTGCGCCCATGTCGACCAGCCCGCGGCGGTCCCGACCCCGTTGCCGAAGTCGCGCAGCTCCACGCGCAGCGCTGCATCCTGCTGGCCTGGGCATCGGGAGGCTGCTCCCAGGATCAGGCACGCTCCAACGGAGGCGATTGAAAGTAGTTTCCGCATGAGGGCGGCTTGGGGTGGCGGCAGTCTCCACGCTGGCGTCGCCCATTGCAAGAGGCTGATGGGGCGGCGGGAAGGCGGCCCCGGGGGCGAGCCCTCCTTCGGGTGGACGGCCCGCGAAATGCCGCTCGTATCGCGGCGGGCGTGTTGGCAAGGTGCGGGACCCGTCGAACAACACCCCGTGACCCAGCCATCAAGCAGTGCCGCTCGAGATTGGATGAGTCGCATCCGCCGCGCGATGGCGGTTGCCCTCGCTCTGTTTCCCGGCCTCAGCCGGGCGCAGGAGCTTCGCCACGTGCAGGCCCGGACGACGGATGGCGTGATCGAGGGGGTGGTGAGCGCCGACGGGAAGGTGCGCACCTACAAGGGAATCCCCTATGCCGCACCGCCGGTCGGCGCCCTGCGTTGGAGGCCGCCTCAGCCGGTGCAACCCTGGACGGGCGTCCGCAATGCGGTTGAATACGGGGCGCGGCCGATGCAGGGGCGGATCTTCCCCGACTTGTTCTTCCACGACGGCGGCCCGAGCGAGGACTGCCTGTATCTCAACCTATGGATGCCCGAGAAACCCCCGCAGGCCAGGCTCCCGGTCATGGTCTGGATCTTCGGCGGCGGATTCGTCTCCGGTTCCTCCTCGGAGGCGAGGCTGGACGCAGGCAATCTCTCGAAGAAGGGCGTCCTGGTCGTCAACTTCAACTACCGCCTTGGCGTATTCGGCTTCCTTGCGCATCCCGGCCTCGCCAGGGAGTCGGGGCACGACTCGTCCGGCAATTACGGCCTTATGGACCAGGTCGCGGCGCTCAAATGGGTCAGGAGAAACATAGCCACCTTTGGGGGGGACCCGGACAACGTCACGATCTTCGGCGAGTCGGCGGGCTCGTTTTCGGTCAGCGCACTCATGGCATCGCCCCTGGCGAGGGGGCTCTTCGTGCGGGCGATCGGCGAGAGCGGCGCATTTCTTGGAACCCGGGGGCACCTGAAGTCGCGCGCCGATGCGGAGGCTGCGGGCGCCAGGTTTGCGGCTGACCTTGGCAAGCCCTCGATCGAGGCCCTGCGGGCGATGCCGGCCAAGGACCTCCTCGAGGCCGCGTTAAAGCGGCCGCGCACCGACTTTTCGCCGGACGTCGACGGGTATTTCCTGCCGTCGGACTGCCGCTCGACCTACGCCGCGGGACGCCAGGTCCCGATCCCGCTCCTCGCGGGTTGGAACCGGGACGAGGGCACCTACCGGGAGTTCTTCGCCGGCGAGGAACCCAACCTCGCGAACTACCTTCTTCACGCCAGGGACAGGTACGGCGACAGGGTGAAGGACTTCCTGAGGGCCTACCCGGCGGCGACCGACGCCGAGGCCAAGCGGGCGGCATGGGACTCGAGGGGCGACGTCATCATCGGATTTTCGACATGGAAATGGCTTGAGATGCAGCTGAGGACGGGTTCCGCGGTTTACAGGTACGAATTTGACCAGACCCTCCCCCTTCCGGCAGGAGCGGCCCCTGGGTCCGAGGCGTCGGCCCCCCACGCCTGCGAGATCGAGTATGTCTTCCGGGTGCTTTCCTCTAAGAACCTGCCCTGGAGGCCCGAGGATCGCGCCGTTTCCGAGCTCGTGTCGACCTATTGGACCAATTTTGCGAAGAACGGCGATCCCAACGGACCCGGCCTTCCGAGGTGGCCGGCCTACGGAGCGGCGGACGGCTACCCGGTGATGCATCTCCTGCCTGCAGCCGCGGCGTCCCCAGACGTCCACCGCGCCCGCTACGAGTTCATGGACAGGCAATAGAGGCTGTTTCGATCCTGGGGCCTGCTGCCTGGCGCAGACGACGCCCGGTTGCAAAAACCTGCTAAAAGTTCGTCAACATGCGCCCCGAAAGCGGACGCTTATTGACGATCGAATTACCAGGTCCAAGAACCCGATTCGCAGGACCCGTGGATAATCACCTCCCGAAAACCGGAGGAGTGCTTTATGGGCACCGCAGGCCACCCTGCACGAATTCGTTCTCCCAAGAAGTCTGTCGTGCAGGGTGGTTCCTTTGATGCCCACACCCCTAATCGAACTGGTGACGGCAGCGTGGACGGCCGGGCACCCGGCGTCAAAAGGTAGAACTACGCATCCCGGCGAGGTTCGCGGGGCCGCGCGGACAGCCCCGTGATCGGGCAGCCCCCGGCCGCAAAGGCAGCGCCTGTCGGGACTTGTTGACTGGATTTGAAGCGCCGGCGCTCGGGAGTCCGGGCGCGTTGGCGGCCCGATCCCCCCGTCTCCCATTTGTTCGCCCTTGAATATTTGGAAATGGATTTTCGAGCGCGGCGCCTGCAGCCTCTTGCCGCGATGATCTTGGCCAATTGCTAACCCGCTCCTGCCTCATGAGCGCCGTTGATTCGACCAATGGGGCGGGATGGGTCCTGCCCGCGGTCGCTCATTGCCCGGTCTCGGCCATTTTTGCGTTCCGGATTATTTGGCCGTAAACCTGCTGGATCAGGACGACACGCCTCGCTCGCGGAACCTCGCCGCAATGAACGGAAGCCCCGCCCCAAGCCTATCCAAAAGCGCGAAGGCCGGGCTTTGCGTCGGCGCCTTGGGCGTCGTCTTCGGGGACATTGGCACGAGCCCGCTTTACACGATGCGCGAATGCGTTGCGCATCTGCCGCGGGGAGGCGAGTCCGAGGGGGTGCTGGGCGTCCTGTCGCTGATCTTCTGGTCGCTGGTCCTCGTCGTGGGAGTCAAATACCTCTGGTACGTCATGGACGCCGACAACCAGGGGGAGGGTGGCATCTTTGCCCTGCTCGCCCTGATCCACTCGGGCGGTGACGGAGGGCCGGGTCGCGCGCCGTCAAGCCGGGGCCTTGGCCCCATTGTCGTCATGATACTCGTTGGCGCCGCTCTCCTTTACGGCGACGGAATCATCACGCCGGCGATTTCGGTCCTCGGCGCGGCGGAGGGCTTCAACGCGATCAGCCCGGTCTTCACTCCCTACGTCACCCCGATATCCTGCGTCATACTCGCCGTTCTCTTCTGGTTTCAGCGCAAGGGGACGAGGAGCATAGGCAGGATCTTCGGCCCGATCATGCTGGTCTGGTTCATCGCCCTCGGCCTGCTCGGGGCCTGGTACGTGCTCCGGGTGCCTGGCGTCCTTCGGGCGCTCAACCCCGCCTACGGGCTGGCGCTGCTGCGCCATCCCCCCTGGCAGGTGGCGTCGCTCCTGGGTTCAATCGTCCTTGCGATTACGGGCGCCGAGGCGCTCTACGCCGACATGGGCCACTTTGGCCGCCGTTACATCGCGTTGGCCTGGTACGCTGCCGCATTCCCGGGGCTTGTGCTCAATTACTTCGGGCAGGGCGCCTACCTGCTCGAGCATCGCGGTTCCCTGGAGAACCCCTTTTTCGCGATGGCGCCTCCGGGGTTCGCCAGGGTGGCGCTGACACTCGTGTCGATCATAGCCGCCATCATAGCGAGCCAGGCCCTGATATCCGGTGCCTATTCGCTGACCCGCCAGGCGATCCAGCTCGGGTATTTTCCAAGGCTCAAGATCAACTACACGAATGCGGACCTCCACGGCCAAATCTACGTGCCCTTCGTGAACACCCTGCTCACCTTTGGCTGCATCCTGACCGCGGTGATGTTCGGATCAAGCAGCCGGCTAGCCTCGGCCTACGGCATAGCGGTCACGGGGACCATGGCGATCACGACGGGCGCGTTCTTCATAGTGGCCCGGCACAACTGGCACTGGACGATCTGGCGCGCCGGCATCCCTTGCGCGCTCTTCCTCATCATGGACTCGTCGTTTTTCATGTCGAATGCCAGGAAGCTGGCTGACGGCGGCTGGTTCCCCCTTGCCATCGCAGCCGCCGTCCTTGCGATCATGCACACGTGGAAGACCGGGCGCGACGCCGTCTTCCGTCTCGTATACGGAGGCAACGTGACGGAATCCGAGCTGCGTGAGATAGCCCGAAGCCCGCGCATCGCGCGCGTGCCCGGCGCCGCGATCTTCATGGTCGGCTCGCCCGAGGGGACCCCGATCGCCCTTCTCCACCATGTGAAGGCCAACCGGTGCCTGCACAGGACGGTGATTCTTCTGAGCATCATCACCGAGGACGTGCCGACTATCCCGTTGGCCGGGCGCCTGCAGCTGCGCGAGATCGGGGAGGGCGTGTGGCGCGCCATCGGTCACTACGGGTACATGGAGTCACCGGATGTCTCGGCCCTGATGAATCTCGTCAAGGCTGCCGGACTGGCCATCAACCCCCAGTCGGCGACGTACTATTTCAACCGGGAGATGATCATGTCGGGCGGCGGCAGCGGCATGTGGGAGTGGGAGAAGAGCCTCTACGCCTTCCTGATCCGCAATGCCCGTCCGGCAAAGGATTACTACAGGATCACGCCGAGCCAGATCATTGAGATAGGGCTCCCGCTCCAGCTATAGGCGGGTCCGCCGCCCGGGCGGCAACGGGGTCTTCGCCGCCTCAACGCACCGCCAAGTTTACAGTCTCGTAGCCGACGCCGCTAATGGCGACGTTCTCGCCGGCCAGCAGGTTGCCGACGTCGAGCGTTGCACCGCCCTCCATGGAGGCTGTCCTCGAAACGGGCCTTGCCGCCCCTGTGACCGCGATCGTCACGGAGAGCGGGTCGGTGCCCAGATTCCTGATGTGCAGCGTGAATCCGCGGTCCCAGAAGGATTTTTCGATGGCTGTCGCAACCGGCATCGGGCGCGCCTCGATGGCGGCGACGGGCCGCGGCCCGTCGGTCCCGGCGACGATCTTGGCCTTGGCAGCCGCCAGCTGGGTTCGCAGGTCATTCGACTCGCGCGTTGCCTGCACCAGGTCCCTGCGCAGCCCGGTGGCTGCGTCATTCGCCCGGTCAAGCTGCGCCTGAAGTCCGGCGGACCTTGTGCCGGCGTCGTCAAGCTGCGCCCTCGCCTTCTGAAGCTGGGCCCGGAGTTCGGCCGAGCTGGCGTTTGCGCCAGCCAGCTGCGCCTGCACGTCGGACCC
This sequence comes from uncultured Opitutaceae bacterium, assembly GCA_964574435.1. Classification (GTDB taxonomy): domain Bacteria; phylum Verrucomicrobiota; class Verrucomicrobiia; order Opitutales; family Opitutaceae; genus Palsa-1447. The sequence goes on along the minus strand of CAZNNO010000016.1, from coordinate 8,871 downwards.
CTGCCTGAGGGCCGCGAGGAGCTGCGCCTGGAGGCTTGCCGACTGCACCTTCGCCTTGTCGAGCTCGGCGGAGATTCTTGTGGTCTCGGATTTCGCCAGGGCCACTTGGGCCGTGAAGTCGACGATGGATGAATTCTGCTGATAGATCCTTGCGGCCAGCGCGGCGCAGGCCAGGAGGGCGAGCGCGGCTGCGGCAACCGCCAGGGGCGATCCTGAGCGTCCGCCGCTCGTTCCGGCCTTGCGGGTTGCTGCCTGCGGTTCCGTTTGGAGTGGTGCGTCAATCATGGTTTTATGGGGTTAACCCATTGGACAGCGGATTTCGGATTTGGAGCGCGCAAAGGTTTTGCAGGAGAGCAGGTATTTTCCCAAGTATAACAAAACCAAAAACTTATGTATTCATGATGCAATGTTTCCAGGCTGTGTCGATCTTCGGGATGGGCGCCGCACACGCCGGCAATTCCGGCGCCTGGAATGCGCCGCCGCTCTTGCCAGCGATTTCCCGCGGTCCAAGGGTCTCCTGATGAAATTCTTGGTTATCGTTTCGGTCGGGCTCGCTTCGGCACTGAAGGTGGCGGCGCAGGGAACCCCCGACCCTTACCTCTGGCTTGAGGACATATCCGGCGACAAGGCGCTCAGCTGGGTGCGCGAGCAGGATGCGCTCACCAAGAAGGAGCTGATGGCCTCCGCGGACTTCGAGCCCATTCGCGAGCGCCTGCTCTCGATCTACAACTCGAAGGACAGGATACCGTATGTGACAAAGGCCGGGGCCTACTACTATAATTTCTGGAGGGACGCCCAGCATGTCCGGGGCGTCTGGCGGCGGACGTCCCCGGAGGAGTACCGCAAGAAGGACCCGTCGTGGGAGACGGTGCTCGACGTCGACAAGCTGGCCGCCGACGAGAAGGAGAACTGGATCTGGCATTACGAGGAGACCCGCTTCCCGGACTACACGCGCAGCCTCGTCCATCTCTCAAGGGGCGGGGGAGACGCCGATGTCGTCAGGGAATTCGACCTCGTCGCAAAGGCGTTTGTGAAGGACGGGTTCGCGTTGCCCGAGGCCAAGAGCGCGATCACGTGGCGCGGGCAGGACAGCGTCTACGTGGACACCGATTTCGGGCCGGGCTCGATGACGGATTCGGGATACCCCCGCATAGTGAAGGTCTGGCAGCGCGGCACGCCCCTCTCCGCGGCCACCGTCATTTTTGAGGGACAGAAGACCGATGTCGGCTCGGAGGCCTGGGCCTCGGATGAGGCCGAGTTCCACAGGGAGTTTCTCAGGCGCGAGCTGACGACCTTCACGTCCGAGAACTATCTGGTCAGGGGCGGCAAGCTCCTGAAGCTGGACATCCCGGAGGACGCGAGCTTCGACACGTTCCGCGAGTACCTGACGGTCACGCTGCGCAAGGGCTGGTCCGTGGCGGGCAGGAGCTATCCCCCGGGAGCCATGCTCGCGATCCCCTGGGAGGCCTACCTCGCCGGCGGCCGCGATTTCGCGGTGCTCTTCACACCGAGCGCTCGGGTTTCGCTGGCGGCCGCGACCAGCCTGAGGCACTTCATCATAGTCAACGAGCTCGACAACGTGCGCAACAGGCTCTACGTGCTGGAGCCTGGAAAAGACGGAACCTGGTCGCGCGTCCCGCTGGCGGCCCCGGAGTTCGGGACGGTGAGCGCGGACGCGGTGGAGCGCGAGTCGGATGCCTATTTCCTGGACGTGACGGATTTCCTCACGCCATCGAGCCTATATCTTGGAAGCATCGGCGGGGCCGACAGGGTCCTGCTCAAGCAGCTGCCGGAATTCTTCGCGACCGAGGGCCTTGAGGTCTCGCAGCACGAGGCCGTCTCAAAGGACGGCACGCGCGTCCCGTATTTCCAGGTGTCGCGCAAGGGCATCGCCCCGGACGGAACCCATCCGGCCCTCATGACCGGCTACGGCGGATTCCAGGTTTCCATGACTCCCTATTACAGCGGAGGCATCGGCGCGGCCTGGCTTGAGCGCGGCGGCGTCTTCGTGGTCGCCAACATCCGGGGGGGAGGGGAGTTCGGCCCGCAATGGCACGAGGCCGCGATCAGGGAGCACCGCCAGCGGGCCTACGACGACTTCATCTCCGTGGCCGAGGATCTTGTCGCGAGGCGGGTGACCGCGCCCAGGCACCTGGGCATCATCGGCGGCAGCAACGGGGGCCTGCTCGTCGGGGTGATGCTGACCGAGAGACCCGACCTCTTCGGGGCCGTCGTCTGCCAGTCGCCCCTGCTCGACATGCGGAGGTTCAGCCATCTCCTAGCGGGCGCGAGCTGGATGGGGGAGTACGGCAACCCCGACGTTCCCGAGGACTGGAGCTTCATAAGCCAGTACTCGCCCTACCAGAACGTCCGGGCCGACGTGAAATACCCGCGGGTGCTCTTCACGACGTCGACGCGCGACGACCGGGTTCATCCGGGCCACGCCCGCAAGATGGCGGCGGAGATGGAGGCCCAGCACCACGACGTCCTTTTCTATGAGAACGTCGAGGGTGGGCACGGCGAGGGCGGCGCGGCCAACAACGAGCAGCGGGCCTTTGAGGGAGCCCTGACGTTCACCTTTCTGCTGAAGCAGCTGCAATGAGCGGCCGGCTCAGGGTCTGAGGGTGCGATGCCCGTCGGGGTTGGCCGGGCTCGGACCCGGGCGCTGCTGTGGCGGCGCCTGGAGAATGGCCCCTGGCCTACCCGGCTCGGGAGGCCCCCCTGTGGCGGAACCTAGCTGCCCGGAGGCCTGTTCCATGCCGCGCCCTGGTCGATCCACGCGCGGAGGATCTTGATTTCCGAGGGGCTGAGGCTCGGGAACTCGTCCCTATGCCTCAGCGGGGGCATTTCAAGGTCCTCGACCTCGTCCGACGCGAACACGACGAGCTGGCTGTCGGCGCCCTTGCCGGGCACGACCGCCGGCTCGCCGCTTTGGCCGCCCTTGAGAAGCGCCTGCCGGGAGGTGATGCTGAAACGGGCCCTCGGCTTCTCCCCGCTGTGGCATTTGATGCAGGAGCGCTCGAGAACGGGGTAAACGTCGCGCGCAAAATCCACGGCTGGCCCTCCAGCGGCCCCCGCTCCGCCTGGCGCGGCCGCCGCGGCCGCCTTTTCCCTGGAGGCGGCGGAGCTCTCATACGCCGCAACAAGGGACGCAACAGCGGGCAAAGGGTGCGCGACTGCCCCGGGCGGCAGCGTCTGGAGGAGGGCCAGCGTCGCCCAGGCTGTCGCCCCGGCCGAGATCCATTGATCATTGCCGTGGGGAAACCCGCTGTCGAAGTGCGGCTGGAACGGCCAGGTCCGGCTGTGGACCCACCACGAGCCGTCCTCATACTGGGTCTGCAGGAGGAATCGGACGCCGCGGGCGCAGGCTGGGTCCGCCACGGGGATGCGGCCGGCCTCATGGAGGGCGAACAGGGCCTCGCCGGTCGCCCACGCGTCGCTCTCAAGTCCCTCAAGCTGAGCCCAGCCCCCGTCCTGCCTCTGCTTGGCGATGACCGAGGCGGCCAGCCGCTGAAGCCTCCAATGCGGCTCACCGGCCCACGACAGCCCGAGGAGCTGCAAGGCCTGGTCGCCAAACGTCTTCACCTCGGACTTCCAGAGCCAGCGGCGCGCCCGCGACAGGCAGGCGCGCGTGCCGTCGTCGGAGTTGGGGAGCGGGTAGAGCTGGATGGCGCGCACCGCCCAGGCCGTGGCGGCGAAACGGCCTCCCTCGAGGGGAGGACGCAGGTCTGTCCAGTGCCAGGAGCCGTCCGGGCTCTGCCCGTTCACGAGGTACCTCACGAAGGCCTCGGTCATCGAATCGGGCGGATATCCCACCGCGTCGAGCGCCATCAGCCCGTAGCCGATCTGCACCGGCGCGTCGGGGATAGGATCCTCCATCTCGCGTGCGGATTCAGCGAGGGGGCGCCACATCTGCAGCTGGGCCGAAAGCTGGTGTCCCAGGGCCTCCTGGTCGACGTGGAGGCCGCGCTCGGCGCCCCACGCAAATGCGACGGCCGGCAGATACTGGTGGTGGCAGGAAACGCATTTCGCCTCGTCCCTGACGAAGCGGTTGTCGATGAACCCCGTCGACGCCCTCTGGAGAAGGTTGATCGCCCTCTGGGCGCGATCCGCGGCGGGAACGGCGTCCGGCATGCGGCGCGCCGACAGCGCCCTCGCCGAGGCGACCGCGGGCGGCATCCTGGCCCCCGCATTCTCGAGGAACGCGACGAGTTGCGAGTGGGGCCCGGACCTCACCGCGAACGAGAGCGCCGTGGCGCCCGCCTCGTTCGCATCGTTCACATTGGCGCCCCGTTCCAGGAGCAGGCGGGCGATCGCCGGATCTCCGAGCTCGCTGTAGCCGGCGAAGGCCATCGTGGGAGTCTGGTGGCCCCAGGGCGATTTGAAGTGGAGGTCGGACCCTTTGGCGATAAGCTCCGCCGCGAGGGCGGTGTGGCCCGAATAGAGCGCCCAGTTGAGCGCGTGACCTGCGAAATCCGAATCAAAGTTGATGTCGGCGCCGTGGTCCAGGAGGCACCTCAAGGCCGCCTCGTCGTCAAAATAGGCCGCCATGGCGAGCGGGGAGGCCACGTTCCCCTTGGATTGCTGGGGGCTGGCCCCGTGGCCAAGAACCAGCTCGAGCGTCTGGGGATCCCCGCCGTAGACCGCCTTGAGCGCGACATACTCCTGGCCCCCCTTCTTCACATGGGTATCAGCCCCCGCGCCCAGGAGAAGGCTGACGATCCGGTGCGAGTCCCGATGCGCCGCCGCCGCCATCAGCGGCGTGAGCTCCAGCTTCGAGGCAAGGTTCGGGTTCGCGCCGTGCGCGAGGAGGGCCCGCACAATCTCCTCATTCCCGGCTCCGTAGAGAAGCGGCGTCGCCCCGTCGTCATTGCGCGCGTCGGGCTTCGCGCCGTAGTCGAGGAGGGCCTCGACCTCCCCGGCGTCGCCCCGGTAGGCGGCGATGTGGAGCGCCGTGTCGCCGTGGCCGTCCCGGGCCGAGAGGTCCGCTCCGTGGCCCAGGACCACCCGCAACAGGGCGGTGTCGCCCGTCCTCGCCGCGCGGATGACGTCAGGCTCGCCCTTGGGCGCGGCCGGAACCTCGATCGCCAGCACTGCCAGGGGAATTCCGAGGGCGACCGCAGCCAAGGCCCTGAGGCTCCCAGTTCCCGCACGCGAGGTCGGTCGGTGTAAGGTCATGGCGCGGGTAGTCAGGCTGGGGCGGCCTCCCAGGGAAGCGGTTGCCGCGCGTCGCGCGAGGAAAAACTTCCCGAGAAGGAGCTCCTGGCGAGAGGCGTACTGCCCGATTCATGGACCCGCGCCCGCCGGGGCGGGCGGCCGAAAGCCGCGGCGGCCGCGCGGGCTTCAGGGAACAAGAACCGGCTTCCCCCTTAGGGCGGAGGCCGCCATGTCCCGGTAGAGCTGGGGCGCCTGAGCGAGCGGATAGGCCTCCACCTTCGGCAGGGGCAGTTCTCCGCTCTCAATCGCTTGTGCCAACGAGCGCAGGATCCCGCCCGCCTCTTCAAACCCCAGCTTGAGCGAGTCGAAGCCGAAGAGGCGCGACTCGTTGTGATAGAAGTCGACCAGGCTGAATTCCACGCGGGGCTCCGGAGCGGAGGCAATCGAGACCTGCCGCCCGCGCCAGGCGAGCGACTGCAGGCATTTCTCGAACATGGCTCCCCCGATGACGTCAAAGGACACGTCGACACCCCTGCCCGAGGTCGCCGCCCTGACGCCCTCGGCGAGCCCCGTCTTCTGCAGGTCGATCCACGCATCGACAGGGAGTTTTCCGACCCTTTCGAGGTCGGACGCCGAACGCACGGTGCCGAGGACCCTCGCGCCTTGGCGGTGGGCGATCCACGCCGCTATGCTGCCGACGCTGCCGGCGGTCCCCGTGATCAGGACCGTCTCCCCGCTCATTACTCGGGCTGTGTTCACCAGCGCCGCCCAGGCGGTCATGTAGGGGACGCCAATCCCCGCTCCCTGCTCGAAGCTCACGTTGTGGGGCAGGGGCACGACCGCGCACGCGGGCACTGTTAGAAACTCCGCATGGCTGCCGTCGCGCCCGATTCCAAGGTTTCCCCCGGAGCCGAACACGGACTTCCCCAGCAGTTCCGCCGAGCCCTCGACCACGACCCCGGAAAAGTCGCGGCCGGGCGTTCGCGGGACGGTTGTGCCGCGCATCTTACCCATCACGTTCTTGAAGTCGCTGGGGTTGATCGCGGCGGCCTTCACCTTCACGAGCACATCGCCCTCCGCCGGCCTGGGCACGGGAAGGTCTTGAATGCTCAGGTCGTCCAGCGATCCGGTTTTCTCAAATCTTAGCGCGCGCATGGCATTGTTCGGGCGGTTGACGAAAGCCATATTTCGCCTTGGAGGGCGATCGAGAAAGCCGGGTGCGTGGACTTATTTGCCCGAGGGGGGGCCGGTTGCGATGCCGGGCGGGCGGGCGCGGCATTCATGGGGATCCCGAGTCCGACGGTCTCCGGCACGCAAACCTGCGTCTGCTGGCCGGCGGCTATTTCGCCGCCAGCTTCGCCTTGAGGAGCGCCACCGATTTCGCCGGCCCGACAAGGTTCACGCGTCCGTTCTGGTCGCATCCGTCGAGGATCAGCTTCTTGGCCTCCTCCGGCGTCAGCGCGGGGTCGAGGGCAAAGAGCTTGGCGGCGAGGTTCGCCACCTGGGGCGAGGCCATGGACGTTCCGCTGAACTTCAGCCGCTTGCCGCCGGGGATGTTGCTCTCGACCTCGAAGCCGTTGGCATGGACGTTGACCATGGGGCCGAACGACGAGAACGAGGTCTCCTCGCCGGCCTGGTCGACGGCTCCCACCGTGATCATGTTCGGGAGCTGGAAGGACGAGGGTATGAACTCGTCAAAGTTGACGTTGCTGTTGCTGTTGCCGGCCGCGACCACGAACAGGATGTTGGGAGCGCCCTTCATCGCCTCGAGCAGGCCGGCCTTGGCGACCTCGAACAGCTGCCGGGAAAGCTTCTTGCGCTCCTCGGCTGTGCCCCCGGCGCCGTTGGCCTCGAAGGCGTCCTCGTAGTCCTTGATCGATCCGCCCCAGCTCATGTTCACGACCCGCGCGCCGTTCTGCTTGAAGTAGGCGACCGCCTCGCCATACGAGCGGGCGTCCTTTTGCGCCTGCTCGAGAGTCGGGACCTCGGGGATCAGGTGGTAGTCAAAGGTGATGCGCACGATGACGAGCTGAGCGAACGGGTTGCCGGCCGTCGCAATGCCCGTGACGTGAGTCCCGTGCGCCCAGTCGCTGACCAGGGAAAGGTTCTCGAGCGTCGGCTTCACCTGGTCGGGCTTGAGGCCCGACATGTAGCGTTTCAGGTCGGCCGCCTCGGGGCTGTCGACCGACGCCTGCAGGTCGATGAATCCCTTGACCCGGGCCACCATCTCGCCGAGGTGGTCCTTCGCGTCGCCGAGGGGAAGGAGAAGGTCGGGGGAGGGGTCGTCATGGAGCGTGAAGGCGATCCCGTGGTGCCCGGAGGCGTCCGTAATGACCCGGTCGCTGTAGACGTCCGTGTCCACGCCGCTGTCCCAGATCCCTATCCTGACCGGCGAAGCCTGCTCGCCCGGCACCAGGGCGACCAGGCGGGGTGTCCACCGGTCGGGCTTGACCACCGTGTGGGCGGCCACCGCCTCCGAGAGAGCGCCGACAATGGCCTCCTTCAGGGGCAGGTAGTTCACGATCTGGTTGCGGAACGCTATCAGCTGGCGGGCGACGGTGGCCGAGATGCTTCCGGTCTTGAGGGCGCCCGGATCGAGCTGCTGCTCGGCTACGCCCACGAGGAGGCTTTGGCTCCGGATCTCGTAGGAGGCCTTGGTCTGCTTGATGTCGTTCTGGACCAGGTCCCACGGCAGCGACTTCACTGCCGCAGACAGGTCGTCGTGAAACACCCGCTCCAGGCCCTCCTGGGAGGGGTGTTCCAGGTTGGCCTTCGCCCATGCCTCGGCGGTGAGGCCGGTTGTCAGCTTCTCGCTCGGCTTGTCCTGGAGCGCCCGCAGCTCGCCCACCAGGCGGAGGGTGCCGGCGTAGTCCCGATCGAGCATCGCGAGGGCGAGCCTCGTCGCGGTGAAGGACTGGAGCGTGGTGCGGTCCTGGATGTCGTAGGCCGCCAGGTCGGATTCCTGGTCCTTGCGAACCGCTTCCGACAGGGCGTCGAACGGCTTCTCATCGAGAATGATGAGCGACGGCGCCTCGGGCAGCGTGTAGGTGTGCCGCGGCAGGTCGTCCGCCTTCTCGATCTTCTTCTTCTCCGCCTGGGCCACCTGTGCGGCTGCAAGCTGGATCAGGAGGCAGGAGGCAAAGGCGGCTAGCAGGCGCCGGGGGAGGAGGGAGGTGTGGTAGGGCACGGCCCGATTCATACGCGATCGAGTTACCCGGGGAAGGTCAAAATCGGTCCCTGAGCGTCGGATTCCGCGGATTGCCCTCCAAGGGTGAAGGGCGTGCCGGGACTCAAACTGGCCGGGGCGTTGGAGACATGGGGATCGAACGTGCCGTCGAACACCCACAGCGTCCCATTGGGGGCCTGGGTGGCGTTTCTCAGGTATTGGGCGCCCAAAGCGCCGCTACCGGGATACTGGCCCGCGACTGTCTGCTGCGGAAGCCCCCGAGCAGCTGTATTTGGTGATCGTGTTTGACTGCGTGTCGGTGACCCAGACTGCCTGGCCCGGGCCGTCAATGGCCCTTCTTGCGCGCGTTGAAATCGTACTGGAAAAGGAGCCCGACGCTCTGCGCGCCGTCCTTGTCGTGGCGGATTGCGTTGAAGCCGTACCCGTAGCGCATGATGATCGTGAAGTTTTTCCGCTTGGGCGTGTAGCCGACGCCGAAGCCCGCGCCGGTCTGCCAGTCGCCCCGCTGCTCGAACCCGGGCAGGTAG
>CAZNNO010000015.1:65321-65694 GCA_964574435.1 uncultured Opitutaceae bacterium | reverse complement strand
GAGGCCGATGATGACGACGACGATCATGATTTCGACAAGGGTGAAGCCCTTGGATGAGCTATGCGTTTTCTGGGTATTCATTTGGATCTTTTGTATGATGGTAACTTTGTAGGAAGCACTGACAGCGGGTTCCCCCCGGCGATACAACTTAATTGCCGGTCGGGAAAGCGATCCCGACCCCCAGGCTCGGCCCAAGAGCTTGTTGGGCAAAAGACTTAAGTGACCGGCTTCGGTGACTACGTAGGGTGCGGACCCTAGGGGCTAGTACCAGGCCCGGTCGCCCTTCTTGTAGGGATAGTCGCCGTGATAGGCGCCCGGCACCTCGATGTACCTCACGGCCTTCGTGCAGCCGACCTGGGACGAGAAATACCCC
>CAZNNO010000015.1:0-65311 GCA_964574435.1 uncultured Opitutaceae bacterium | reverse complement strand
CTGTGTCTCGGGGAGTTGGGCCTATTCTTTATCATTATAATATATAGTGATTTATGCATAATCCTAGCGGCTTTTGCTCGCATCCATCCAAGTCGGGATACGTAAAATTACGAATTCTTTAAGGCCTCTCCGAGCCCCGCCGGAGGCTTTTCCAGGGGGGCAGGTCGCCCTTTGCGGCGCGGGAGGCCTCCAGTTCGCCCCCGGCGGGGTTCCGGGTAAATCGGCTTCCGTCGGTCGCTGCGACGTGCTGTGCTGGCTTTCCCCCATGAAGACGGCCGCTTTCAGGATCCTCTGCTCAGGCCTGTTCCTTTCGGCCCTGGCCGCTGCGAGGGCCGAGGGCGAGCTTGGCGCCTTTTCCGACCAGGGCGACATCGGCGCCGTGAGCAGGCCGGGAAGCGCCGTCTACGACGCGGCCCGCGGCTCGTACACGGTCGGCTCCAGCGGGGCCAACATGTGGTTCAAGGAGGACGACATGCACTTCGTGTGGCGGAAGGCCTCCGGCGACATCGCGATCGCGGCGGACATAGCCTTTGTCGGCGCAAGCGCGCAGCCGCATCGCAAGGCCTGCCTGGTCATCCGCCAGAACCTCGATCCGGGCTCGCCCTACGTCGACGTCGCCTGCCACGGCGACGGCCTCACGTCGCTGCAGTTCCGCGAGACGCAGGACGGCCCGACGAGGGAGATCCAGAGCAACGTGGCCGCGCCGGGGCGGGTGCGCCTCGACAAGATTGCGGACGTTGTCTACCTGTCCGTCTCGGCCGACGCCGCGCAGCCGCATCCCTCCGGGGCCTCCTTCAGGCTGCACGTGAGCGACCCATTCTACGTCGGCCTGGCGGTCTCGGCGCACGACGACAAGGCATTTGAATCCGCGGTCTTCACCCGGGTCGAGCTGGGCGCCGCGTCGCCCGCGGCTGCCGTGCCGCAGCCCGGGCTGAGGATCATCACGCTCCCCTCCGGGGACCGGCGCGTCACGGACCATTGAGCACCCTCCCTCCCAAGGTCGCCGATGGCTTGGGCATGGAGGCGCGGGGCTCCGGGGGAGGCCGCATTTGGCTTTGCCGGGCGCCGGGCTGGGGCGTCATCTAACGGCCGATGATTTCGCTACACGAGGGAAGGGGATCGGGAACGAAGAAGCCCGCGGCTCGCGTGCTTTGCCTGAGGCTCGTCGTGGTGGGAACCCAGCCCCGGGTGTGGAGGAGGCTCCTGGTGCGCGAGACCATGTGGCTCTCGCGCCTGCACGACTCCATCCAGATCGCATTCGACTGGTTCGACTACCAGACGCATGCGTTTGCCCTGGACGACCTCAGGTTCGGCAACCCGGTGAAGCGCGACGACCTCATTGTCGAGGACGACCGTGATGTGACGCTTGCCGACCTCAACCTGGCCCACCGCGACCGGATGTCCTACGAATACCAGATCGGCGAGGGATGGCAGGTCGACGTCCGCGTCGAGAAGACCGCGGCCCCGGGCAAGGGGATCCACTACCCGGTTTGCGTCGCAGGCGAGCGGGCGGGCCCGCCCGAGGACTGCGGCGGGCTTGAGGCCTACCACGACATGCTCGCGTGCCTCAAGGAGCCCGCCTCCGAACTCGGCAAGGAATGGCTGGGCTGGCTCGGCCCCGAGTACGATCCCGGCGCCTGCGACCTCGACAAGGTGAACCAGGCGCTCAGGAAGCTCGGCAAGTGACGGGGGTCAGGGGGCGGCCGCAGCCAGCCTCTCGCGCAGGTGGGTCACGCGCAGCTTCGACTCCCCGTTCCGCACCGCCATCGCGTAGGCCGAGGGCTCCCCGACGATGAAGACCTTCCTCCTGCCGCGCGTGATCGCCGTGTAGAGCAGGTTCCTCTGCAGCATCATGAAGTGCGCCTTGAGGAGCGGCACGATGACGACCGGGTACTCGCTTCCCTGCGACTTGTGGATGCTTATCGCGTAGGCGAGAGCCAGGTCGCCCATCTCCCCGCGCGTGAACGCGTGGCTCTCGCCGTCAAAGTCGGCCGCAATCACGCCCACCTCCGGGTCCACCGACGTGACGGAGCCGATGTCCCCGTTGAACAGGTTCTTGTCGTAGTTGTTGCGCAGCTGGATCACCTTGTCGCCCGGACGGAACTCGCCCGCGAGCGTGCGGATCGAGCGGCCGCCCGAGTTGAGGGCCCCCTGCAGCTGGAGGTTCAGGTTGGCGACGCCCGCGACGCCCTTGTGCATCGGGGCCATGACCTGCACGTCGGCGATCGGGTCGCAGCGGGCGTAATTCCTCGGGATGAACTCGGTGCAGAGACGGATCACCTTGGCCACGCAGTCCTCGGCCGAGTCGGCCGTGATGAACGTGAGGTCGCTGGAGGCGTGGACCGTGTCGAGCGTGGTGGCGACCGCCGGCAGCGTCGCGTCCCCGGAGTTGATCGCGTGCGCCGCAGTCACGATCCCGCTCTGGCCTTTCTGGCGGAAGATGACCGAGAGGCGGGTGACGGGTGCCCGCGACGCGGAAATCAGGTCCTGCAGCACATTTCCCGGCCCCACGCTCGGCAGCTGGTCGGTGTCACCGACGAGGAGCAGGTGGGCGCGGGCCGGCACGGCCTGCAGGAGCGCCGCTGCGAGGCGCGTGTCGAGCATCGAGACCTCGTCCACGATGAGGAAGTCCGTGGCGAGCGGATGAGACTCGTTCGAGGTGAATCCGGCTGCGGGGTCGTACTTGAGGAGCCTGTGGATCGTCGAGGCGAAGCCCCCCGTGGTCTCGGCCAGGCGCTGGGCCGCCCTTCCCGTCGGCGCCGCGAGGTGGACCCGCACGCCCTTGGCCTTGAGGATGCTGACCAGCGAGCGGAGGGTTGAGGTCTTTCCCGTCCCCGGTCCCCCGGTCAGGATCGACACCTTGTTGGCCAGGGCGTTGCGAACGGCGTCCCGCTGCAGCTCGTGGAACGCGAAGCCCGCCTTGGCCTCGGCCCATTGCAGGGCGGGGCCGATCTTTATCGGGGGCAGTCCGCTCGAGACCCGCAGGAGCCTCGAGACCGCCTCCGCGATCTTGCCCTCGGCCCGGTCGAGCACGGGGAGCTGGACAAGCCCGGAACCGGGCAGCGGGCTCGCGGACCCGGCGGGAAGATGCCGGACGAGCTGCTTGGCTCCGACAAGCGCCTCTATCCTGGCAGTCACAAGGGCCGCCGACGTGTCCAGCATCTCGGCGGAAAGGTCGCGAAGGCCCTCCTCGGGGAATGCGGTGTGCCCCTCCTCCTGGAGGGACTCCATCGCGAAAAGCAGCCCCGCCTCGAGCCTCGGCGGGGCGTCATTGGCGAACCCGAGGTTTATCGCGATCCTGTCGGCCGTCTTGAAGCCGATCCCCTCGATCTCGCGGGCGACCCTGTAGGGCTCGGTCGTGAGGACCGCCTTCGCCTGGGAGCCGTACTGCTTGACCAGCTTGACGCACTGGCCCGGGCTCACCCCGTAGGTCTGCAGGAAGATGTAGAGCTCGCGCTCGGTGCGCTTGCCGTCCCACGCCTGCTTTATCGCGGCCGCCCGCTTGCGCCCGATGCCGGCGACCTCCCGAAGGCGCCCCGACTCCTCGCTCAGGACGCGGAACGTGTCGGTGCCGAAGGCATCGACGATCTTGTTCGCGTACACCCGGCCGATCCCCGGGACGAGCCCGCTGCCGAGGTACTTGCGGATGCCGTACACGCTTGCCGGCAGCTCGCTCCGGAAGGAGGCGATCTTGAACTGGGCGCCGTGCTGGGAGTGCCGGGTCCACTCGCCCGTCAGGTGGAGCGTCTCCCCGCACTCGACTCCCGGCAGCGCGCCGACGATCGTCACCGGCTCGGGCTTGGCGGCGCCGTCCTCCCCGTCGGGCCGGAATTCGGCGATGGTGTAGTGGTTCTCCTCGTTGAGGAAGATGATGCGCTCGACGACGCCGGTCAGCGCGGAGGGTTCGTGGGGATCGGGCACGTGCGGTGGGATGGCCCCCGAGCGATGGTCGAGAAGCCGCCGAAGATCAATGGCGCATGTTCTCCGGCGTTGATCAGGGCGGGGGTTCCGGTCAATCCTCCGGGCCATGTACCGCCGCCTGTGCGCCCTGGCCGCAGTCCTCGCGCTGGCCGCCCCGCACGCCGGGGCGGCCGCTCCCGCCAGCCCCGATGAGCCGGCAATCCGGCAGATGAACGACGACTACGTGCGCGCCTTCCTGACGTGCGACGTGGCGCGGTTCCGCTCGATCCTGGCGGATGACTTCATGGGGGTTCTCGCCGACGGCCGCGTCATAGACAAGGGGGAGTTCCTGCGCCAGGCGCAGGCGCGCCCCGATGCCAAGGACCTCAGGCTCCACGACGTCGTGATCCGCATCTATGGGGAGACGGCGCTCGTGGGCGCCTTCGTCACCTACAGGAAGTCGGACGGGTCGGGAATCCGGACGCGCTATTCCAGCCTCTTCGTGCGCCGGGACGGCCGCTGGGCGCTCACCTGGGTTCAGTGGACCCGGGTCGCCGCCCAATAGATTGGACTGGCGCGGGCGGCGCCTCTGGCAGAGATTCTGGCCGATGCCCGCGAGCCAAGAGCCAACAAGCGCGCAAGCCTCGACGACGACCGAAGGCGACACGCTCGAGGTCGTCATCGAGGGCGCCTGGGCGCTGGAGGGGGCGACCCCGCGCTGGGACGCGCTCGTCGCAGAGGCGAGGCCCCGCGCCGTGCGGCTGCGCGCCGGAGCCCTGTCGGGCTGGGACACCTCCCTGGTCGTCTTCGTCGGCGAGGCGGCGCGCTGGTGCGCCGACAAGGGCGTGGCCTGCGACCTCACGCCGCTTCCGGAGAGGCTGCGCCAGCTGGGCGGGCAGTTTGAACAGTCCCTGATCCGCGGGGCCGCGAAGGACCATTCGAGGAGCTTTGTCGTCGAGGTCGGCCTGGCCACCCAGGACGCGGCGCGCCATCTGCGGGCGTTCCTCGGGTTCATAGGCGAGTGCTGGCTTGCAGCGAAGGGCCTCGTCAGCGGGATGGGCGGGTTCCGATGGAACGACTGCCTTTCCGAGATGCAGAAATGCGGCGCGATGGCGCTGCCGATCGTGAGCCTGATAAGCTTCCTGGTCGGGGTCACCCTTGCGTATTCCGGCGCGATCGTCCTCAGGCGCTTCGGCGGCGACATCTGGGTCGCGGACCTGATCGGGGTTGCGATGACCCGCGAGATGGGAGCCATGATGGCGGGGATCGTGCTCGCCGGCCGGACGGGCGCCGCCTACGCGGCCGAGATCGGCAGCATGAAGGCGAACGAGGAGATAGACGCCCTGACCGTCCTCGGGATTTCGCCGGTCCGGTTCCTCGTCCTTCCAAGGGTGCTTGCGGTCGGCCTCATGATGCCGCTCCTCTCGCTCTACGCCAACTGCCTCGGCATCCTGGGCGGCATGTTCGTGGCCTACTTCAACCTGGACATCCCCCCCACCGCCTACTGGGTCGAGATGCTCACGATCGTCGACCTGCCGGACGTAACGGCGGGTCTCATCAAGTCGGTCGTCTACGGGCTCATAGTCGGCCTTTCCGGCTGCCTGCGCGGCCTCCAGTCCGAGAACAACGCCCAGGGCGTGGGCCAGGCGGCCACCTCCGCGGTCGTGACTGGCATCCTATTCATCATCGTGGCTGACGCCGTCTTCGCGGTGTTCTTCCACGTGATCGGGCTATGAGCGCGGACGCAGCCCCCGCGATCGAGGTGACCGGTCTCGCCTGCGCCTACCAGGACTACAAGGTCCTGGAGGGCGTCTCGTTCACCGTTGGGCACGCGGAGATCTTCTTCATCGTCGGGGGCACGGGCGTCGGGAAGACGACCCTCCTGCGCAACATGGTCGGCCTCGCGGCACCGGTTCATGGCGACGTCAGCTTCAACGGGCGCTCGTTCACCGGCGCGGATGCGGCCGAGCGCCGCGAGATGCTGAAGACATTCGGACTCTCCTTCCAGGGCGGCGCGCTCTGGACCTCGCTCACCCTCAGCGAGAACATAGCCCTGCCGCTTGAGGAGTACACGCGCCTGCCGAAGGACGAGATCGTCCGCATCGCCGCCTTCAGGCTGTCGCAGGTCGGCCTCAAGGGCTTCGAGAACTACTATCCCTCGGAGATCAGCGGAGGCATGCGCAAGAGGGCGGGGCTCGCCCGCGCCCTGGCGCTCGATCCTGCGATCGTGTTCTTTGACGAGCCGTCCGCCGGCCTTGACCCGGTCACGGCTCGCAACCTGGACCACCTGATCCTCGACATCAGGGACACGTTCGGCACGACGATCGTCATCGTGTCCCACGACGTGGATTCGATCATCGGAATCGCCGACCGCCTGATCATGCTGGACCGCGACACCCGGGGGATCATCGCGGAGGGCCCCCCGGCGAAGCTCATCGCGGGCCCGTCGGATCCGAAGGTCCTAGAATTTTTGACACGGAGGACCGTAAGGTCAGGATAGCGCCGGGCCCGACGAGCCGCACACCATGAAAACCAAGATCAGCCCCGCAGTGGTTGGAGCCTTCGTCCTGGGGGCGTTTGCGATCGGCATCATCACGCTCCTCGCCCTGGGGAGCCTGAGCATCTTCTCGAAGCCGGAGCGCTTCATGGTCTACTTCAACGAGGGCATAAGCGGCCTGGACCAGGGCTCCCCTGTCAAGCTCCGCGGAGTCCGCGTGGGCCACGTGGTCGACATCTCGATCCGCTACGACCGGGGCACCGGCAAGTCGGTCGCCGCCGTCCTGTGCGAGCTCAACCGCGGGTCCATCTCGGACGAGAACGGCGCCATCATGGACGTGTCCGACCGCGGCGCCCTGCAGACGCTTGTAGACCACGGCCTCAGGGCGCAGCTGGAGATCAGCGGCCTCGCCACCGGCCTCCTCTTCGTGGAGCTCGATTTCATGGATCCCCACAGGTACCCGGACACGAGCAACACGACGGACGTGAAGTACGTGGTGATCCCCTCGGCCCCGTCGGAGATCTCCGAGTTCCGGGCAAGCGCGGAGTCGCTCATGGCGAACGCGACGACTCTCCTCGCCAAGATGCAGGAAATCGACTTCAAGGGGCTGTCAACGGAGCTCAAGGCGCTGGTCGCCGAGACAAGGCTCAGGCTCGACGGCGTCGACTTTAAGGGGCTCGCGAACCAGTGGAGGAAGACGGGTGAGTCGATCGACGCCGTGGCCCGCTCGCCGGACCTTCTGCACTCTCTCGAGAACCTCAATAAGACGCTCGAGGTCCTGCGCACCTCGGTGGGAAGCCTGGACTCTCAGGTCGTGTCGAACGGGAAGGAGCTCCAGGCCACTCTCATTCAGGCCCGGACGGCGCTCGAGTCCTTCAACGCCGCCGCCCAATCGGCCAAGGTCTTCATAAACGCCCAGCAGGGCTTCGGGACGGACGCGAGCCGGGCGCTCGAGCGGGTGGCCGACGCCGCTGAATCCATCCAGCAGCTGGCCGACTTCCTCGAGCGAAACCCGAATGCGATCCTCTCGGGACGAAAGGTTCCCAGGTAACACCGCGCACGCCATGACCATCCGGAAATCCCAACGCCCCGCCGCCATCTTCCCTGTGCTGCTCCTCGGCCTCCTCGGCGCGCTCGCCGCCTGCAGCATCGCCCAGCCGCCGACCGACGACCCGACCCGCTACTTTGTCCTTTCCGACGCCGCGGCGCAGCAGGCCCCGGCCGCCGCGGGGGGCGTCCGGATCGGCCTGCGGGCGGTCCGGCTCGAGGGCTACCTGAAGCGCAAGGAGATCGTCGTCCGCACGGGCGAGAACGAGGTCGAGTTCAGGGACTTCCGGCGCTGGGCCGAGCCGCTCGACGCCGGCATCGCCCGGATCGTCCGCTCGCGGCTGCTGGCCTCGCCGGGGGTGGCGCAGGTCTACGCCGAGCCGTTCCCGCTCGACCAGGACCGCGACTTCGACGTGCTGGTCGAGGTGCGCAAGTGCGAGGGCTCCCTCACCCCGTCGGGGACGTGGGCCGCCAGCCTTTCCGCGACGATCGAGGTGTCAACGGCGGGCGCGAACCCCCATGTGGTGGCCCGGAGGACCTTTCTCGCCCCGCTCGCCGCCTGGGACGGCAGCGACTTCGACCGCCTCGCCAGTCTGCTCTCGGCGGACGTCTCGGCGCTCGGCCAGGAGGTTCTTGCCGAGATTCCGGCGCGGAACTGACCCTACCTGAGCGCGGCGGCCATCCGCCCGAGCGCGAGCTCGACGTTCTCCCGGCTGTTGAAGGCGCTGATCCTGACATGGCCCTCGCCGCACCGGCCGAAGCCGGCGCCGGGCGTGCAGACGACCTGGGCGCGCTCGAGCAGCAGGTCGAAGAACTCCCAGGAGGGGCGGCCGACGTTGACCCAGATGTACGGCGCGTTCTCGCCCCCGGCGCAGGTGAAGCCGAGGCGCCCCACCGCCGCGCGGATCAGCTGCGCATTCTCGAGGTAGAAATCTGTTAGGCCGCGGGTCTGCCGGCGACCGGCCTCGGTGTAGACCGCCGCGGCGGCCCTCTGGACGGGGTAGGAGACGCCGTTGAACTTCGTCGTGTGCCGTCGGTTCCAGAGGCCGTGGAGCGCGTGCGGCTGCCCCGCCTTGTCCCAGGCATTGACACTCTTCGGGACCACCGTGTACGCGCAGCGCAGGCCCGTGAACCCCGCCGTCTTCGAGAAGCTCCGGAACTCGATCGCCACCTCGCGGGCGCCCTCGATCTCATAGATCGAATGGGGGATCTGCGGGTCGCGGATGTAGGACTCGTAGGCGGAGTCGTAGAGGATCACAGCCCGGTTTCTTCTCGCGTAGTCCACCCAGGCCGCGAGCTGGGGGCGGGTCGCCACGGCGCCGGTCGGGTTGTTGGGAAAGCAGAGGTAGACAAGGTCCGCGGCGTCCGCGGGTACCGCCGGGACGTAGCCGTTTGAGGCTGTCGAGTCGAGGTAGAGTATGCCCTCGTAGCGCCCGTCGACGCACGGCCCGGTCCGCCCGGCCATCACATTGGTGTCCACGTAGACCGGGTAGACGGGGTCAGGGATCGCGAGGCGGGCGTCGCCCGCGAAGATCTCCTGGATGTTGCCGCAGTCGCACTTTGAGCCGTCGGAAACGAAGATCTCGTCGGGCTCCACCGTGCAGCCGCGCTCTGCGTAGTCGTGGCGGGAGACGAGCTCCCTCAGGAACGGGTAGCCCTGCTCGGGGCCGTAGCCCCTGAAGGTCGCCCGCCGGGACATCTCGTCGGCCGCGGCATGGAGCGCCTCCACGCAGGACGGGGGCAGGGGTTCCGTCACGTCCCCGATCCCAAGCCGGATCACCGGCCTGTCGGGATGGGCCGCGGTGTACGCGCCCACCCTGCGGGCGATGTCGGCGAAAAGGTACGAGGCCTTGAGCTTCGCGTAGTTCTCGTTGATTCGAATCATGGGGGGGGACGTAAATAGTGGGTGAAGGGGGCCCTGGCCGGCCGAAAACCTTGAACAAACCGTCCGGGGCCGCTTTGTTCAAGCACTCGTTCACCCCATGGAGACTATTGACACGGTCCCGAACATGCGAGCCCTAGCCACCCGGCTCAGGGCGGGAGGCGGCGGTTTGGCGCTGGTTCCCACGATGGGCGCCCTGCATGCGGGGCACGAGGCTCTGATCGGGGCGGCGGTGTCCGCGGGGCGCCCCGTCGTCGTCTCCATCTTCGTCAATCCCCTGTCCTTCGGCACCAACGAGAACTTCGGCGGGTATCCCCGGTCGCTGGAGGCCGACCTGGCGCTCTGCGCGAAGCTCGGCGTCGCCGCCGTGTTCGCGCCGGCGACCGAGGAGATCTACCCCCGCGGCTACTCGACGTTCGTGACGGAGGAGTCCGTAAGCAGGCGCCTGTGCGGCATCTCGCGGCCGACCCATTTCCGTGGCGTCACCTCCTTCGTTGCCAAGCTGCTCAACATCGTGGGCCCGAGCCACGTGTACCTCGGTCAGAAGGACGCCCAGCATGTGGCGGTGCTGCGCAAGATGCTCGCCGACCTTAACTTCAGCGTGGAGCTCTTGGTCGTTCCGACCGTGCGCGATCCCGACGGCCTGGCCGTCGGGGTGCGCAACCGCGAGCTCACGTCGACCCTCCGGCAGCAGGCCCTGGCCATAGGCACCGCACTGAGGACGGCCAAGGAGATGGTGGACTCGGGCGTGCGCAGCACGGACCGCCTCGTCGCGGAGGTCACCCACGTCCTCGGCAAGCACAACAGGCTTCGCGTCATCTACGCCTCGGTAGTCGACCCGGTCACCATGGAGGCGGTGCGCGAGGTCGTTCCGGGCAGGACGCTCATTTGCATCGCCGCCTGGCTGGACGAGATCAGGCTGACCGACAACACGCTGCTTTAGGCCACGGCGTCGGAATGGCTGAAGCTTTTTCCAGGATCGGAATCGTCGGCTCGGGCGCCATAGGAACGTACTACGGGGCCCGGCTGGCGCTGTCGGGCGCGGACGTCCGGTTCCTCATGCGGGGCGACCTCGCCGCGGTGCGGGCGCGCGGCTCGGTGCTTATCCGCGACGCGGCGGGCACGGCTGAGCTGAGGCCCGTCGCGGCGTTTGCGACGACCGCAGAGATCGGGCCCGTGGACCTGGCGGTGATCGCGCTCAAGAACACCTCGGCGGGGGCCCGCGAGCTGATCGAGCCGCTTCTCGGGCCGGCGACCGTCCTCCTCACGCTCCAGAACGGGCTCGGGGCCGACGAGTACCTGGCCGGCCTATTCGGCGCGGGGCGCGTGGTCGGCGGCCTCGCCTTCGTGGCGGTCAACCGCACCGGCCCCGGCGAGGTCAGATGCTTCCATCCGGGGTCGGTGACGCTGGGCGAGTTCGGCCGACCTCCCGCCGAGCGCACCCACGCCCTGGCGCGGCTCCTGGCGGCGGCCGGAGTCAGGATGCAGGTTGCCGAGAACCTTCTCGAGGCCCGCTGGCGGAAGCTGGTCTGGAACATCCCCTTCAACGGGCTATCGATCGCCGAGGGCGCCGTCACGACCGACCGGATCTGCTCCGATCCGCGCCTTGCCGGCGAGGCGAGGGGGCTCATGGCCGAGGTCCAGCGCGCGGCGGCGGGCCACGGGTTCGCGATATCCGACGAGTACCTGCGCAAGCAGTTCGACACGACGCCCCCGATGGGGCCCTACCAGCCTTCGAGCCTCGTGGACTTCCTCGCGGGCCGAGAGGTGGAGGTCGAGTCGATCTGGGGGGAGCCGCTGCGGCGGGCGCGCTCGGTCGGGGTCGCGACGCCCCGGCTAGAGGGCCTCTACGCGCGGCTCCTCGCCCTGTGCCCGCCGGCCCGCCGCTAGATCTTGCGACCGCGGCAGATCGGGGCGTCTATCCCCCCGGATCATCTCGCTTGCGGTCGGCGGGCCCCTTGGGATCAACTCGGGCATGCGGAAACTCCAGCCGGCGGCCCCTTTGGCCGCGCCCAGGGCCCCGGAATGCCGACGCCGTTTTCACCCGGCGGCCGTCGCAGCCGCATCCGGCAAGGCCCCCGGGGCCCGACGCACGACACGATGAGGATTGCCCTCCTGCCCGCAGCGGCCCTCTGCCTCGCGAGCGCCTGCCTGGCCGCGTTTGATCCGAGGGACCTGGACACGTCCGTCAGGCCCCAGGACGACTTCTACCAGTACGCCAACGGCGGTTGGACAAGGAACAGCCCGATCCCCGCGGACCACAGCAGCTGGGGAAGCTTTGACGAGGTCGAGGGACGCAACGAGACGATCCTCCAGGGTATCCTGAGGAGGACGGCGGCGGCGAAGAACCCCGGCTTCGTCGAGAAGCTTGTCGGGGACTTCTACGCCAGCGGCATGGACGTGGCGGCGATCGACGCCGCGGGAGTTTCCCCGCTCCGGCCCGAGCTCGACCGGATCGACTCGGTCGTGTCGCCGGGGGCGATCGCGGCCGAGGTCGCGAGGCTGCAGCTGCTCGGGGTGGGGGTCTGCTTCGGATTCGGCTCGGAGCAGGACCCCAGGAACAGCGAGAGGGTGATTGCGGGCGAGGGACAGTCCGGACTCGGCCTACCGGACCGCGACTATTACCTTCGCGACGACGAGGCCTCGGCGAAGCTTCGCGAGGGGTACGTTGCGCACATGGCGAGGATGCTGCAGCTGGCCGGGGATTCCCCGGCGCGGGCTCAGGAGGAGGCCCGGGCGGTCATGGGGCTCGAGACAGCGCTTGCGAAGGGCTCGAGGACCCAGGCGGACCTGCGCGACCCGGTGGCCAACTACCACCTGATGCCGCTTGCCGACGTCGGCAGGCTCACACCGCATTTCGACTGGGGCGCGTATTTCGCGGGCATCGGCCTGCCCGCGCCTGCGTCGGTCGACATCGGCCAGCCGGAATTCCTCCAGGCTCTCGACGCCCAGCTGGCCGCGACCCCCGTCGCCGGCTGGAGGGCCTACTTCCGCTGGCACTTGATCCACGACAACGCGCGCTACCTGAGCACCGCGATCGTGGACGAGAACTTCGCCTTCTTCGGCAAGGCGCTGACCGGCACCCCGCAGATGAGGGACCGCGAGAAGCGCGTCCTATCGGTGGTCGACGAGAACATCGGCGACGCGCTCGGGCAGCTGTACGTGGCCGAGGCCTTTCCGCCGGAATCCAAGGCCCGGATGCTGAGGCTGGTGGGCAACATACGCCAGGCGCTCCATGACCGACTGGAGAGCCTCGAGTGGATGGACGAGCCCACCCGGCAGGCTGCGCTCCGGAAGCTCGACGCATTCGGGGTGAAGGTCGGCTATCCGGACAAGTGGATCGATTACGGCAAGCTCGTGATCGACCGGGGGCCCTATGTTCTCAACGTCGCGCGCGCGTCCGAATTCGACTTCAGGCGGGACCTGGCGAAGATCGGCAAGGCGGTCGACAGGACCGAATGGGGCATGTCGCCGTCGACTGTGAACGCCTACTACAGCCCGAGCATGAACGAGATCGTCTTTGCGGCCGGCATCCTGCAGCGGCCCTTCTTTGACGCGAAGGCCGACGACGCGGTGAACTACGGCGGCATCGGCTCGGTCATCGGCCACGAGATGACCCATGGGTTCGACGACGAGGGACGCCAGTACGACGGCAGGGGAAACCTTGCCGACTGGTGGACCCCGGAGAGCGCGAAGCGCTTCACGGAGCGGGCGAACGGGATCGTCAGGCAGTTTGGCGCGTACGTGGCCGTCGACAAGCTGCACGTCAACGGGGAGCTGACGGAGGGCGAGAACATCGCCGATCTGGGCGGCCTGAAGCTCTCCTACACCGCCTTCGAGAGGACGATCGCGGGCAAGCCCAGGGTCATCGTGGACGGCTTCACGCCCGAGCAGCGCTTCTTCCTCAGCTTCGCAAGCATCTGGCGGACGAACCAGCGCCCCGAGGCGATGCGCCTGCAGGTGAACACGGACCCGCATTCGCCCGCGAGCTTCCGGGTGAACGGGCCGCTCTCAAACTTGGACGAGTTCGCGTCCGCGTTCGGCGTTCCCGAGGGCGCACCCATGCGCCGGGCGGCCGCCGACAGGGTTGCAATCTGGTGATGCTCAACCTGGATCGCATACCCGTGACGGGCAGACGCGTCCAGCTGATGGCGACCTGCCTCTGCGACGCTTTCCACGACGACGTGGCTGCCGCGACGCTCGAGGTGCTCGAGCACCTCGGCTGCGAGGTCGCGTTCCCCGAGGGCCAGACGTGCTGCGGGCAGCCTGCGTTCAACGCGGGAGACTGGGAGGCGTCGCGCAGGGTCGTCCGGCACGCGGTGCGCACGTTCGCGTCGCCGGAGCCGGTGATCGTCCCTTCCGGATCGTGCGCGGCGATGCTGTTCCACGGGGCGTATCTTGAGTTTGAGGGCGAGGCCGATCTTGACGGGGTCAGGGCCCTTGGGCGGCGCACCTGGGAGCTCGGGGACTTCATCGTGAACGGCCTTGGGGTGCGGTCGTGGCCGGGCCGGTTCGACGCCTGCGTAGCGCTCCACCGCTCGTGCCACACGCGGGGCACGGCCAGCAGCGACGCGGTGGCGCTCCTCCTCGCCTCGGTCGCCGGGCTGCGACTGGTCGAGTTCGGGGAGGGCGAGCAGTGCTGCGGCTTTGGGGGGACCTTCTCGGTCTCGTTCCCGCACATTTCGTCGGCCATGGGGGCCCTCAAGCTCGAGTACGTGCGCGCCGCCAGGCCCGACGTCCTCGTGGCGGGCGACATGGGCTGCCTCATGCACCTGGGGGGCATGGCCGCCCGCGAGGGCGCTCCCCTGAGGACGATGCACTTCGCGCAGGTCCTGCGCGACGCCGCGAGGGCACGCTCGTGAGGACGCAGCCGATTGACCAGGCAGCGGCAGGGCTGGCTGCTGAGACTCGCGAGGCAGTCTACAGCGGCTCGAAGATCGGCCACGAGAAGCGCACCAGGCTCCTTTTCGACCACTATGCCGACCCCGACCGGCTTCGGGCCCTCGCCGGCGAGGTCAAGCAGCACGTGGTCGAGAACCTCGACACCTACCTTCCGGCCGTCGAGGCGAGGCTCGCAGCGAACGGAGCGGTCGTCCACTGGGCATCGACCGCCGAGGCGGCCTGCGAGGCCGTGCACCAGATCCTCAAGGCTCGCGGCGCCACGAGGCTCGTCAAGGCAAAGACGATGGTGAGCGAGGAGATAGAGCTCGACGCTTACCTGAGGGAGCGCGGCATCGAGTCGCTCGAGACGGACCTCGGCGAATTCATCGTGCAGCTGGACCACGACCATCCGTCGCACATTATCAAGCCGATCATCCACAAGAACCGCAGGCAGATCGCGGAGCTCTTCGAGAGGAACGGCCTCGGAGCCTTCAACGACGAGCCCGAGGTGATCACGCAGCGCGCCCGCCGGTTCCTGCGCCACAAGTACCTGGAGGCCGACGCGGGCCTCACCGGCGCCAACTTCGTCGTGGCGGAGAGCGGCAGGCTGGTCGTGGTCACCAACGAGGGGAACTCGCGGTTCTGCCTGGCGGCGACGCGCTGCCACATCGCGCTTGTCGGGATCGAGAAGATCCTCCCCCGGGACAGGGACCTGGCACTGTTCCTGAACCTGCTCGCCCGCTCGGCGACGGCGCAGCAGCTGACAGTCTACAACGAGTTCATGCTCGGGCCGCGCGCGAAGGGCCAGCCGGACGGCCCCGACGAGATGCACGTCGTCTTCGTGGACAACGGCCGCACGGACGTCCTCGCAAGCGAATGCAGGGAGATCCTGCGCTGCATCCGCTGCGGGGCGTGCCTGAACGTCTGCCCCGTGTACCGCCAGGCTGGCGGCCACGCGTACCGGAGCGTGTACCCCGGGCCCGTCGGGGCGGTCCTCTCCCCGCTGCTGATGGGGGAGCGCTTCCCGGAGAAGGCCGACCTTCCGAAGGCCTCGAGCCTCTGCGGGGCGTGCAACGAGGTCTGTCCCGTCAACATCCCGATCCCCGACCTGCTCCTGAGGCTGCGCGACCGGGCGCACGAGGAGCATGTCCCGTCTCCGGGGACCCCGCCCATGGGAGCATGGGCTCTGCTCGCTTCCCAGCCCGCCGCGTGGAAGCTGGCGCTCGTCGGCGGCCGCCTGCTCGACCACCTCCCGAGGAGCCTCATCCCCGTGCCCGCGCTGCGTGCGTGGGAGTCGTCGCGCGACCTCCCCGGCTGGCGGGGCGGCGAGTTCAGGAAATGGCTCAAAATGCGTCGCAAGCCCCCTGGCGCCGGCCAGAGTTGAACGAAATCGCCCGACCGATGGATTCACAGAAGAAGCCCCGGGCCGTGCATGAGCCCTTCATACTGCCGGAGACCGTGATGCGCGAGTTCACGGTGCGAGCCTTGGTCGTGGGCACGATCCTCGGCATCATGTTCGGCGCCTCGTCGCTCTACCTGGTGCTCAAGGTGGGCCTGACCGTGAGCGCCTCGATACCCGTGGCCGTCATCTCGCTCGCGCTCTTCCGGATGCTCTCAAAGGTGGGGCTCCGGGACGCCACCATCCTCGAGAACAACATCAGCCAGACGGCCGGCTCCGCCGGCGAGTCCCTCGCGTTCGGCGTGGGCGTCACGATGCCGGCGATCATGATACTCGGGTTCGACCTCGAGCTCACGCGCGTGCTCCTCGTGTCCATCCTGGGCGGGCTCCTCGGGATCCTCATGATGATCCCGCTGCGCCGGGCGCTGATCGTCAAGGAGCACGGGATCCTCAAGTATCCGGAGGGGACGGCCTGCGCGGCGGTCCTGACGGCCGGCGCCTCGGCGCAGGACCGCGCCCACGCCTCGCCGGGCGCGATCGCGGAGATGCGGGCCGCGGAGGAGGCGGGCCTCGGCAAGGCACCGGGCGCACGGGCGATATTCTCGGGGCTCGCCATCGGCGTCGTCTACAACGTCCTCAACCGCGTGCCGCGGCTCTGGAAGGACACGCCGGAGAGGATATTTGACGAGCCCTTCAAGGGGGCGAGCGTCAGCGCGGAGATATCCCCGGAGCTCCTCGGCATCGGCTACATCATCGGGCCCAAGATCGCAGCGCTCATGTGCGGGGGGGGCGTCCTGTCGTACCTTGTCCTGATCCCGATGATCAAGTTCTTCGGCGATCACGTCCAGGGGCCTCTGGCGCCCGGCAGAATGCCGATCTCGGAGATGCAGCCCGACGACGTCCGCTCGGCCTATATCCTCTACATCGGCTCGGGCGCCGTCGCCGCCGGAGGCATAATCAGCCTATTCCGCTCGATACCGACCATCTGGCACGGCCTCAGGGAGGGCCTTCGCGATGTCGGGTTCCTCAAGCTGGCGGACCGCGGAACCCCGGGCGGGTCTGCGGTACCTCGCACCGAGAGGGACCTCTCGATGAAATTTGTCGGGATCGGGATCATCGTCCTCATTGCGGCGATCATGTCCGCGCCGATGCTCCTGGACGCGGGCATCGGGACCAAGCTCATGGGGGCGATCCTTATCGTCGTCTTCGGCTTCCTCTTTGTGACCGTCTCCTCCCGGCTGACGGGCGAGATCGGATCCTCCTCGAACCCCATCTCGGGAATGACGATCGCGACCTTGCTCCTCACCTGCCTCATCTTCCTGCTGGTGGGTTGGACGGGCAACGCCTACTACGTGACCGCGCTCTCCGTGGGAGCGATCGTCTGCATTGCGGCGTCCAACGGCGGCAGCACCTCCCAGGACCTGAAGACCGGGTACATCCTGGGGGCGACCCCCAAGTACCTGCAGATAGCGATCCTCCTCGGATCGTTCGCGTCGGCGCTTGTCCTCGGGCCGATGCTGCTCTCGCTCAACAACGCGAAGGTCGTCTATGTGCCGGTCGCGCAGGTGGCCCCCGCGGGCCTGCACGTCGACGTGCGGGAGCTGAAATCCTCCGAGAGGCTCTCGGGGCCGCAGGCCCAGTCCGACCCGAACACCTATTTCGTCTGGCACCGCAGCGACCCCGCCGGGGGCGCCTCCGAGAAGTACCTCGTGGACGCGTCGGGAAACGCGGTCTGGCTCGTCGATCCGGGCATCAACGGGACCCACAGCCGCAGGCCTGACGGGTCCACGGTGGACAAGTTCAACGCCCCGAAGGCGGTGCTGATCTCCTACATCATCAAGGGGATCCTCGGGCACAGGCTCCCGTGGACGCTCGTCCTCCTCGGCGTCATGATATCAGTGACGCTCGAGATGACGGGTGTCCCGTCGCTTGCGTTCGCTGTCGGCGTCTACCTCCCGCTCTCGTCCTCGAGCCCCATATGGGCCGGCGGCATCGTCCGCTGGCTCATCGACGCCTATACGCGGCGAAAGCACGCCGGCAAGAGCCTGAGCGCGGACCAGCTCACGGCGGAGGGGGACAAGAGCCCCGGTGTCCTCCTGGCTTCGGGCTACATTGCGGGGGGGGCCATCGCCGGCATCGTGATAGCCATCCTGCAGGGCACGCCCCAGCTCTCACCGCTGGACCACAGGCTGGACGACTGGGCCACGGCCAACAACCCGCTCTACAGCGGGCCCTATTCGGACGGGCTCTCGATGATCCTGTTCCTCGGCCTCTGCGGATTCCTCTACCTGGTCGGGCGGGAGCGCCTGCTGGCGCCGAAGAAGCTCCCCTCCGGCTGAAGGCGCCATGCCGAACGACCGCGAGTTGATACTTGAGAAGGTGCGCGGCGCACTTGCGCCGCTCGCGCTCCGCGCCGCGCTGCCGGACTATGACGGGGGCCTCGTCCTTGCGCGCAGGCAGCGCGACCCCGGGGACCGGGAGATCGAGTTTGCCACGCGCCTGAGGGGCGTGAACGGCGAGTTGGCGGCGAGCCCGGCGGCCCTGGCGGCGCTCCTCAGGGAGCGGAAGTGGGTGCGCGGCTACTGTGATTCGGCGCTTTGGCCGGGCCTCGAGCCCCACTTTGGCTCCGGCTTCGCGGTCGACACGGTTTTCGAGCGGTCGCGCGTGGACGACTACCAATTCGGGATAACCCGGGGGGTCGGCGCCATCGCCGAGACGGGCACGATCATCCTGAACGACGCGACGACGTCGTCCCGCCTGGGCGCCCTCACCCCATGGGCGCATGTCGCGGTCATCCCGCGCGGCGCCCTGTACTCGGACTTGGCGGAGGCCGTGGCGGCCCTCGGAGGCGATCCGAACGTGATCTGGTGCACGGGTCCCTCGAAGACTGCGGATGTCGAGGGGATCCTAATCGAGGGGGTCCACGGGCCTGGGGCGCAGATCGCGCTGCTTGTCGACTGAGTCTGCGCCGGGCTAGACTTTTTCCTCGATGACCGGGTTCGTCAGGGAGCCGATCCCGCCGATTTCGACGGTCACGGTGTCGCCGGCCTTCAGGAATACCGGCGGCTTGCGGGCGTAGCCCACGCCGTGCGGCGTCCCCGTCAGGATGACCGTGCCGGGGAGCAGCGTCTTGCCGCCGCTCAGGAACTCGATGAGCGTCGCCACGTCGAAGACCATGTCGTCGGTGTTCCAGTCCTGCATGGCCTTGCCGTTCAGGATCGTCCGGATCGGAAGCTTGTTGGGATCAGGGATCTCGTCGCGGGTCACCAGGACGGGGCCGAGCGGGCAGAAGGTGTCGAAGCTCTTGCCCTGGCAGAACTGGCCGCCGCCCCACCTCATCTGCCAGTCTCGCGCGGAGACGTCGTTGGCCGCGGTGTAGCCGAGCACGAAGTCGAGCGCATTGGCCCGTGTCGCGTTCTTGCAGGCCCGGCCTATGACGACAGCCAGCTCGCACTCGTAGTCGACCTCTGTGCTCGCGAGCCTCCTCGGGAGCTCAATCGGGTCGCCCGGGTTCTGGAGCGAGTTCGTGCTCTTCAGGAAGAGCATGGGACGCTCCGGGACACCCTTGCCGCCCTCCTCGGCGTGCCTGCGGTAATTGAGCCCGATCGCGAGGATGTTCGGCGGCGACACGGGCGCCAGGATCTTGCCCGGCTTGACGACGCGCTGCGTCACCCGGAACGAGCCGAACAGGTCGCCTGAGATTTCACGGGCTGACCCGTCAGCCTGCAGGGCGGCGTAGGCGGGGCCGGAGGGCATTAGGTGGCGCAGGATCTTCATTGGTGGAAATTCCTAGGTGTCGGCTTCGGCGAAGGCCTCCATCCCCACGCAGGTGCAGACGAGGTTGCGGTCGCCATAGACGTTGTCGACCCGTCCGACGGCCGGCCAGAACTTGGAGACCCGCGTCCACGGGGCCGGGAACGCGGCAAGCTCCCGGGTGTAGGGATGGTCCCAATCGTCGGCGCAGACGACCCTGGCCGTGTGGGGGGCGTTCTTGAGGGGGTTGTTCACCCTGTCGGACTCGCCGTTCGCCACGGCCTGCATCTCCCCGTGTATCGAGATCATGGCGTCGCAGAAACGGTCGAGCTCCGCCTTGCACTCGCTCTCGGTCGGCTCGACCATGAAGGTTCCCGGCACCGGGAAGGAGAGGGTGGGCGCGTGGTACCCATAGTCCATGAGGCGCTTCGCGGCGTCCTCGGCCTCGATGCCGTGCTTCTTCCACCCGCGAAGGTCGACTATGCACTCGTGCGCGACCAGGCCCGACGACCCGCGGTAGAGGACCGGGAAGTACTTCTCGAGGCGCCTTGCGACATAGTTCGCGTTGAGGATTGCCGCCTTGGTGGCCGCCGTGAGCCCGTCGGCGCCCATCATCCGGATGTACATCCAGGAGATCACCAGGATGCTGGCGCTTCCCCAGGGGGCGGCGCTGACGGCCCCAAGGTGGGTGTGGCCCGGGTCCCTGCCATAGAGGGGCACGACGGCGTGGCCGGGAAGGAAGGGCGCCAGGTGCGCCGCCACCCCGATCGGCCCCACGCCCGGTCCGCCGCCCCCATGCGGGATGCAGAAGGTCTTGTGGAGGTTCAGGTGGCAGACGTCCGCTCCGATGTGGCCGGGCGAGGTGAGGCCCACCTGGGCGTTCATGTTGGCCCCGTCCATGTAGACCTGGCCGCCGTGGGCGTGCACGATCGCGCACATGTCCTTGATGGCGCTCTCGAAGACGCCATGGGTCGAGGGGTAGGTGACCATGAGCGCCGCCAGGTCCGCGGAATGGGCCCGCGCCTTTGCCTCCAGGTCGGCCACGTCGATGTTTCCCTGGGCGTCGCAGAGGACGGGGACGACCGTGTAGCCGCACATGATCGCACTCGCCGGATTCGTGCCGTGGGCGCTGGTCGGGATCAGGCACACGTTCCTGTGGCCCTCGCCCCGGGACTCGTGGTAGGCGCGCACAACGAGGAGCCCCGCATACTCGCCCTGGGAGCCGGCGTTCGGCTGGAGCGAGACCGCCGCAAATCCGGTGATCTCGCTGAGCCACGCCTCGAGCTCCCGCGAGAGCCGCCTGTAGCCCCGGGCCTGCTCCTCCGGGGCGAAAGGGTGAAGGCGCGAGAACTCGGGCCATGACACGGGGAGGAGCTCGCCCGCCGCGTTGAGCTTCATCGTGCACGAGCCGAGCGATATCATGGACTGGCAGAGGGTCAGGTCCTTCGCCTCGAGGCGCTTTATGTAGCGCAGCATCTCGTGCTCCGTGTGGTACCTCTGGAAAACGGGCTCGGTCAGGAAGGCGCTCGTGCGCGCGAGCGGGGCGGCGAATGCGGCGACAGCCGAGCCGGGCTCGGGGAGGGGGACCGAGCCGAATATCGCGAGGAGGGACCTCACCTCCTCGAGTGTCGTCGTCTCGTCCAGAGAGATCCCGACCCGTCCGCTGTCGATCCTCCGGAGATTGAAGCCCTTGGCAGCGGCTGCGGCCAGCACCCTCTCCGGCGCGACATTGCCGACTGTCAGGGTGTCGAAGAAGGGTTCCGGAGGAAGCTTCGCCCCGGCCGCGCGAAGGCCCGCGGCAAGGAGCTCGGCGAGCAGCTTCGTCCTTTGCGCGATCCGGGCGAGGCCGCCGGGGCCGTGATAGACGGCGTACATGGACGCCATGACGGCAAGAAGGACCTGGGCGGTGCAGATGTTCGACGTGGCCTTGTCCCGGCGGATGTGCTGCTCGCGCGTGCCGAGCGCAAGCCGCAGGGCTCGGTCGCCCTGCGCGTCCTTCGAGACCCCGACCAGGCGCCCGGGCATCTGCCGCTTGAACGCGTCCCGTGTCGCGAGGTAACCGG
Organism: uncultured Opitutaceae bacterium; assembly: GCA_964574435.1. Taxonomy (GTDB): domain Bacteria; phylum Verrucomicrobiota; class Verrucomicrobiia; order Opitutales; family Opitutaceae; genus Palsa-1447. The sequence continues at coordinate 43,889 of CAZNNO010000015.1, read as the reverse complement.
CGTGCGGCCCTCCGTACCCCATCGGGACGCCGAAGCGCTGGGAGGTTCCCACGGCCACGTCCGCCCCGAACTCCCCCGGGGGCCGCAGGAGCGTGAGGGCCAGGATGTCGGCGGCGACGATGCAGTAGGCCCCCGCTGCGTGGGTCTCCTCGAAGAACGGATGGAAGTCGTGGACGGCGCCCCAGGTGTCGGGATACTGGACAAGGACGCCGAAGCATCCCGCGCCCGGCTTGAACGACCGATGGTCGCCCGTCACGATCTCTATGCCGAGAGGCCGGGCCCGCGTGCGCACGATGTCGATCGTCTGCGGGTGGCAGGCGTCGGAGACAAAGAAGACGCGGTGTGCCGACGCCTCGCCCTCCTTGAGGCGGTGGCACATCATCATGGCCTCGGCGGCCGCGGTGCCCTCGTCGAGCAGGGACGCATTGGCGATCTCGAGGCCCGTGAGGTCGCAGACCATCGTCTGGAAGTTGAGGAGGGCCTCAAGGCGGCCCTGCGAGATCTCGGACTGGTAAGGGGTGTACGCCGTGTACCAGGCGGGATTTTCGAGGACAGCCCTCTGGATGACTGCGGGAACGAGCGTGTCGCTGTAGCCCATCCCGATGAAGCTCCGGTAGACCTTGTTCTCCGTCGCCATGGCCCGCAGCTCGGCAAGCGCGGCGCTTTCGCCGGCTGCGGCGGGCAGGTTGAGGGTCCCGATCCGGATGTGCGCGGGAACCGCCGCTTCAATGAGCGCATCGAGACTCGGATAGCCGAGTTCCGAGAGCATGGCCGCCGTGTCGGCGGGATTGTCGCCGAGGTGGCGCCGGGCAAAGGTATCGTTCGGGTTCGCGAGATCGCTTGGCGAAGACATTCAGCCGAAGGGTAGGCGGCGGGGTTGGGCGCGCAACCGCGTTTTGGACCCCGGCTCCCTTTGTTTGATTCCTGGCGGGCCATGGCTTAGAAGCAGCGCCTTATGGGACGGAAACCCTTTGCCACCCGGGAGGCCCGCGCAGCCTTTGCCGACAGGACGCTCGAGGCGATGTACCCGGAGACGCCCATACCCCTCGACCACAGGGACGCGTTCACCCTTCTGGTCGCGGTGGTCCTCTCAGCCCAGTGCACCGACAAGCGCGTGAACCTCGTGACCCCGGAGCTCTTCGCGGTGGCGGACACCTCGGGGAAGATGGCCGGGGTCCCTGTCGCCGACATCCAGAGGATAATCCGTCCGTGCGGCCTGTCGCCCCAGAAGGCCCGGGCCATCTCCGGGCTCTCCCGGATCATTTCGCAGGAGCACGGGGGCCAGGTTCCGAGGACATTCGAGGAGCTCGAGGAACTGCCTGGCGTCGGGCACAAGACCGCCAGCGTGGTCATGTGCCAGGCGTTTGGCGTACCCGCCTTCCCCGTCGACACCCATATCCACCGCCTCGCAAAGCGGTGGCGCCTGTCGAGGGGCCGCAATGTCGAGGAGACAGAGCGCGACCTGAAGTCCCTCTTCCCGGAGTCGCGATGGAGCAAGCTTCACCTGAGGATGATCTATTACGGGCGCGAGCACTGCACGGCTCGGGGCTGCGACGGCCACACCTGTTCGATTTGCTCTTGCTTCAATCAAAGGCGCGGGTCTAGCTGACCTTTCTCTTGTTCGGGCCGTAGCGTAGCCTGGTAGCGCGCTTGCATGGGGTGCAAGAGGTCGAGAGTTCGAATCTCTCCGGCCCGACCATTCACCCCTGCGGCTGCACGGAGCAAGCGGAGTCTACGAGTCTACACCAAAGATTGGGGAGGGGCGTGGACAGGTGGGTTGGGTTGTTGGAGAGAGGCATGACCAGCCTTGGATGGATACCAATCGCCGGATTCCAGGAAGATTGTCGGAAAATGAATCGACGCCAAATTTATGCAAATAAACTGCGTTTCATTGATTCATAGCGCCTTACGCGCTGATTGACCCGACCTGCTTCTGGCGTTTTCGAGACTAACAGCGAGCGGTTAGTCGTTGATTTGAAGAATCTTGCTTTGGGCTCTGGTGGTCATCTAATTCCCGCGCGGTCATTAGGCGCGCGCAAATGGATTCCCAGCAAATCTCAGGCATCGAGGATCGTTCGTGCATGGCGGCCATGAAGAGCTGGAAGGTCGCTCTGCTCTGCAATCAAAGGCCAGGTGTGGTACCGTCCGGGCAGCCGGACGATGTTTTTGAGGAGTTCGATTCGTGTGAAACGGTGGCCTCCGTTCGGAGCGCATTGAGTGAGCTCGTCGCGGAAGTGGTGCCCGTCCCGGCCGACCGATCACTGCCGCGTACGCTTTCCGAGGGCGGCTTCCAGTTCGCATTCAACATTGCCGAGGGCACGGGCCGGCGCTGCCGCGAGGCGATTCCCGCCGCGGTCTGCGAGTTGCTGGGGGTGCCCTTCAGCGGATCAGACCTTCTCACGCTCGGGCTGACGCTCGACAAGTCAATGGCCCGGCGCGTCGTCGGATCCGAGATGCCGCTGCCCAGGGCAGTACTCGTCCAGCGCGAATCGGACCTCAACGACCTGGGCAGCCTGAACTACCCTGCCATCGTTAAGCCCAACGACGAGGGTTCGAGCAAGGGCATCCGGGACAACCCGATCGCCGATGATGCGACCGGCGCCCGGCGCCGGTGCGAGATTCTGAGGGGGCAGTACGGCTGCCCCTGCATCGTCGAGGAATTTGTCGAGGGCGTTGAGGTCACCGTTGGCATTCTCGGGAACACGCCCCGCGAGCGCATTCTCGGGATAATGGAGATAGAGCCGGTCGACGGCGGGCCGCGTTTTGTGTATTCGCTCGAGGTGAAGCGGGACTGGCGACGCCGGGTTAACTATCACGTGCCGCCGAGGCTCGGCGCAGCGGTCGTAGCGAAGATCGAGGAGAATGCGATAAAGGCGTTTCGCCTCCTGGGTTGCCGGGATTTTGCGCGGATGGATTTCCGGATCGACGGCGCCGGCACGCTTTTCTTCCTGGAATGCAATGCCCTTCCCGGGCTCGATTCTGCGAACAGCGACATCGTCCTGTTATCCAGGAACGTGCTCACCCACAGGCGGCTCGTTCAGGAGATCTTCATCGAGGCCGCGACGCGGTGCGCGGTTGCGGCGCCATGAAGGTCCTAGTTGCCCACACGCTGGCGCCGGCTGCCGGCCTGGCCGGACGAATGGCCGAGGAGTTCGACCTCGGCGAGGCCGCTGAGGCTGTCGTTTCCGTCATTCCCGGCGCAATCGACTGCGGCTTCGAGGGGCGCGATGAGGAGTTCGCGGGCCTGCTGAGGGAGCACGAGCCGGATGTTGTGTTCAACCTCTGCGAGGCGCCTCTTGGCCGACCCGACCTGGAGGCGCATGCCGCCGCTCTGTGGCAGAGCCTCGGAGTGCGTTTCACTGGCGCGCGCAGCCATACGCTGGAGCTCTGCCGCGTCAAGGACCGCGTGAACAGGCTGCTCACAAGGGAGAAGATCGCGGTTCCCGGGAGGGGGACCTTCCCCTGCCTGGTGAAGCCGGCCGAGGAGGACGGCTCGGCGTGGATTCGGCGGGAGTCGATTTGCCGCGACCATGAGGAATTGCGCCTAGCCCTTCAGCGGATTCCCGCGCGGGCCCTGGTCGAGGAATTCATCCCCGGCCGGGAATTCGCCGTGTCGGCCTGGGGAGGGGACCGGCCGGAGCACTTCTCGGTCGGCGAGACGGTCTTCGCGAACGGGCTGCAGCTGGTCACCTACGAGGCCAAGTGGAGACCGGAATGCAGCGATTACCTTGAATCCCCGGTCTCGTACGCCACGGATATCGGCGCGGAGCTTCGCTGCGCGCTCGAGACCGTGGCGGGCCGCGTCTGGACCGCCGTGCGCGCCCGCGGCTATCTCCGGGTGGACCTGAGGCTGGACCGCTCGGGCCTGCCCCACGTCCTGGATGTGAACCCGAATCCCGCGCTTGGCAGAAGCGGGGGGATCCGCGACGCGGCGGCGGCGGCGGGGTGGAGCTGGGAGCGCTTCGTCAAGTCGCAGGTCGATTGGGCATGCTGATACGCGCCCTGAATGCCGGTGACCGGCCGATGATCGCCGAGATGCTCAGCCTCTGCGGATCGTTCAACGACATTGAGATCCGCGTGGCGCTCGAGGTGTTTGACGAGGGCGTCCGGTCGGCTGCTCCGCAGGGATACACGCTTCTGGGCGCCGACGCGGGCGGGCTCCTGCAGGGGTACGCCTGCGTGGGCCCGGTCCCGCTGACCGAAAGCACGTGGGACCTGTATTGGCTTTGCATCCACCCGGGGGCGCGACGTCGAGGCGTGGGTCGCGCTCTGATGGCCCGCGCCGAGGCCCATGTGCTGCGGCACGGGGGCCGCAGGATCGCCGTGCAGACTAGCGGACGGCCCGATTATGCGCCGGTCCGCGATTTCTATGCCGCCGCCGGCTACGAGGTCGCCGGGAGGATCCCGGATTATTTTCAGGAGGGCGATGACGGCGTGTTCTACTTCAAGGTCCTCGGCCGGCCTCTGCCGCAGGGCTGACCGATGGATGCGCCCTGGGCCTCGTCCCACGGGGGCAGGCAGCGGCCCCTGCCTAGCCCGATGGCGCTTCGGTGTCCGGCGAGGTGTCCCGAAGCTGGCGGTTCAGGCGCTCGGCGACCTCCGGGTGCCGGTCGAGCAGCAGCCTGAAGTGCTTGTCCTTGAGCGAAAGGAGGAGCGTGGGGGCCAGAGTCCTCACGGTCGCGTTCCTGGGTGCGCGCCTGATCAGTGCTGTCTCGCCGAAATAGTCGCCATCGCCGAGCACGGCGACCCGCGTCGGGGCTGAGTCGGGCGTGCCGCGAAGGACCTCCACGCGGCCGCGCGCGATCATGTGGAAGCGGTCGCCGATCTCCCCCTGCACGACGACGCTCTGGCCGGAGGGATAGGATTCGGAGACGAACAGCCCGGCCAGCTCCTTCAGGGCCTCCGGTCCGATCGGGCTCAGCAGCGGGTATTCCCTGAGCCGCTCCGGGCTGACGCCGCCGTCGTCGCCCTGCTCGTTCACAACGAAGCCGCTCTGGCGCCGCCAGAGCCTCGCGTACGCGCCGCCGGCCTCGAGCAGGCGCTGATGCGGCCCCGATTCCGCGAGCCGGCCCCCGTCCATCACATAGATGCAATCCGCGTCGCGCACGGAGGAGAGCCGGTGCGTGACGGATATGACCGTGCGCCCCGCTGCGAGCTTCCTGAGCGTGGCGTTGATGTCGGACTCCGCTGCGGGATCCAGGGCCGACGTCGCCTCGTCGAGAAGGAGTATCGACGGCTCGCGAACGAGAGCCCGGGCGATCGCCACGCGCTGGCGCTGTCCGCCCGAGAGCTTCGCGCCCGACTCGCCGGCAGGCGAATCGTAGCCCCTCGGAAGCGAGCTGATCCAGTCGTGGATCTCGGCCTGCCTGGCGGCGGTCTCGATCTCGGCGTCACTCGCCGCCGGCCAGCCCATGCGGATGTTCTCGCGCAGGCTGATGTCGAACAGGTGGTTGTTCTGGAAAACGACTCCCATCTGTCCGCGCAGGGAGGCGATCGTGGCCCCGCGGACGTCCCTCCCGTCAAATGTGACCGAGCCGGACTCGGCGTCGTAGAAGCGCAGGAGCAGGTTGAAGAGCGTGCTCTTGCCCGATCCGCTCGCGCCGACGATCGCGGCAAAGGAGCCGCGCCGAATCTCCAGCGTCACGGAATCGAGCTGGCGCTGCGGCCCCCCGTAGCTGAACGAGACGGCGTTGAACCGAATGCAGTCCCGTAGGGGCCCCAGCGGCAGGGCGCCCGGAGCCTCGAGGATGCTGGGCGTCTCGCGCAGGAGCTCCTCGACGCGCTGCAGTCCGCCCACCGACTGGAGGAGGCCGGGCATCACCATGGTGAGCGTCTGCACGGAGTAGACGACGTTCAGGAACACGCCATGGAAGGCGATGATGGTGCCGAGCGTGCGCTGCCCGTGCGCCACCATGAGGAGGCCAAGCCCGACCACCATCACCTCAAAGGTGATGATGACCACGTTTGGAACCCGCTCGACGAGGTAGGTCAGGAACTTGAATCGAACGGACTGTCCGGCCAGCGTCTCGGTGAGCTGGGCGAAGTGCTCCGTGAAATGGCCGCCCAGACCGAACGCCTTTATGACGGGCTGGGATCCTATGTTCTCCTGCGCTGCCGCGCCGACATCGGATTCGAGCTGGCGGATCCTGTAGCCGGCATTCGTTGCTGCCCGCGCAAGCGGCCGCGGCAGGAGGACGCAAAGGAGCAGTCCGAACACCGTCAGGGACGCTAGGCGCCACTCCAGGAAGAAGAGCAGGGCTGCGCTCACGGCGATTCCCGCTGAGCCGAGCAGGAACCCGGCGATCGACGAGGTGATGGCGCTTTCAAGCAGGGTCAGGTCCGAGGAGAAGCGGGCGAGCAGGTCTGCACCCTTGTTCTGCATGAAGAACGCGAGCGACATCCTCTGAAGGTGCTCGAAGACCGTCCTCCTGACATCCCTGAGCACCCGCGACCCCAGCACGGCGTACCCGTAGTCGCGCATCACCGCCGCCAGTGATGCGACAAGGGCCGCCACGAAGAGCGCGACAACGGCGACCGTCAGGAACCGCTGATCGCCCGTGCGGGTGATCCGGTCAATCAGGAACTTGAAGCTGAGCGGCCAGGCGGCGCCGAAAAGGACGTCAACGGCAAGCAGAACCCCGACGAACGACGCCGTGCCGCGGTAGGGTGCGAGCAGCCGCACGAGGCTGCGTGCAAAGGCAAGCGGCGTCATGTCGCTCGGGCGGTGGAATCATGCCGACAACCCGCAGGGAGCGTCCGCAAGGCTCGCGGGCCTTCGCCAGCCTGCATGGCCGGCGTTTGCGGCCGGCCGCGGGCGCGGGTGCTTCCCCGCGGCGCAGCCGTGTCCTTGGAAACCGGGCCAGCAGTCACTGAGCTGTTGAGGGTCGTCACGGCTGAGTCGTCTCAGGATGGGAGGCGCCGCGCCGTGACCCAAGCCCGAAACGGGCGACTGGAACCCCCATTTGGTCAATTCCTGCACCAAAGATGCCAAAAATTGCGCAGCTTCGGCGCCCGAAAGTGACATATTACCCGGAGGCCAAACTGCCGCATTGTTTTGCCGAATGTCCATTTTAGGCTAACTTTCACCATGAAAACCCCATGCTGCCTAGTGGCGCTGCCATTTTTTGCCTTGGCGCTTGGCGCCCAAACCGTTGCAAACCCCCAGCTGCCGGACCGCCCCGCGGCCGCCATAACCAACTACAAGGACGCCTGGCTGCCCGTGGTCGGGGCGGACCACAACTCCGTGATTGTCGTCTCAAACGGCAATCCGGTCACCCTTGGTCCCAATGCGGGCATCGTGCTGTCGGTGGGCGACAGGTATGCCCCCGGGTTCGTTACCATAGCCGACCTCGAGGTGGCCGACGTCCCGGTCACGAACGACCCGGAGACTGCCGCCACTATGCGCCAGATGGAGCCTACCCTCCAGAAGCTGACGGCGAACGTGACCTCCGACGTCGATATACCCGACGCCTACACGCTCATTGTCACCCATGCGCCGCCCGCCGCAAATGCGGGCCCGGATGCTCCTCCAATGCTTGCCATCGTCGTTCAGGCTGCCGGCGACCTGAAGGCGGGAGTCGCGACCCACCTGTCCGCGTTGCTGCCCAAGATCAGCAAGGAGGAGAACCAGGCGTGGAGCATCCTCGTGTTCGACCAGGGCAGGGAGGTCAGAAGCACGGGCATGGGCGACCTGCTCCCCGCCTACCTTGACCGGATGGACACGATCTCGCTTAAGAAACGAATTGCAGACCGCGCCGAGCGGCGGGCGGACGCTCCGATCGCGGTCTTCCGGCAGATGCCGCTCGGCCTCCCGGATGCGGTGAAGGCCAAGTACCACGGCACCACAGTCAAGGTCGAGATCAGGGTCAGCGCGGACGGCCATGTGGTCTCCGCCAAGCCGGTGGGCCTGAGCGACCCCGACCTTTGGACCGCACTGGACAAGGGTTTCGGCAACTGGCTCTTCCTGCCGCCCGTCAAGGACGGCGCCCTGGCGCCGGGGAGCGCGATCATCCCGCTCAAGATGTGAGTGGGTGAGCCGGGTTCCCGCTGCAGTTTCCCGGGCGACGCGACGAATGGGAGTGAGCGGGGCTCCGGAGCCTGACGGCCCGGACTCCCTAGTAGCCTGCCTGGTCGTCGGCGCAGGCCGCCCCATCCCCCTGGTAAGGGTGAAAATAGTTAGCGAAGCTCCCCAGAGTGGCGGGCTCCTGGTGATATGGTATCTCCAGGAAGGTCCCCATCGAAACGTCGGCCTTTTCGAAGGTGTTGAGACCGACGACCGCAAGGTGCGGGCAGGGAGCGCCATCCGAGTCGCGCGTTACCGGCGAAATGCCGGTGAGCAGCCCGGCTATCCGTCCGAGGATGCCGATCTTATGCGATTTGGCGTTCATGGGGCTGCTTGGAAATGCGTTGGATGACTGTCGCTATTTTTTGAGTCGGTCCTGCTTCTTTGACGCAAACCGTAATCCTTCAGGATCCGCGGTCAAAAGGGGGAAATACGTACCACCGTGTCCCGCGATTTTGCAGGCAGAGGGGCAACCGCTGCCGGCGGCGGGTGGGGGCAAGGGCGGCCGGCCCCTCCGCAGTCACATGAGCTTCTCCGCTTCAGCGGCGCTTGTGCAGGTGACCACGCGAACGCCTCGCCGGTAATGCACCACAGACAGGATGTTGAAGCCGATATCCTTCCTCGGGTCCGGGACGATTCGTATCACGGTGCCGACCCCCAAGGCCTTGAACCGGTCCATGGCACCCGTCAGCTCGGGCAAGCAGTCCAACTCCATCGAGTCCAAGCCTCCGAGATCGGTCAGGATAGTGAATCCCTTTCGCAGCTGGGGAAGCAGGCTCTCGAGCGACTCGCCGAACGCCTTCATCTCGGAGGCGGCCACGTGCCCCCGGTACGACATCCTTAGGAGGTTGCGGGACAGGTCGACCTGGGCCTCGCACTTGGAACTTGCGGTCATGGCTGTGGCTGCAGTCTACACGCTTTCCAGGATCTCTCCAGCGCCGCGTCCCCCACTTGGCGCGTGGGCGCTAGCCGTCCACGAGGAATTTCTCGAAGCGCCCGCGCAGTCCCCGACTGAGCGAGATCCGGATGCCGTTGCGAAGGAGGATTCTGTAGTCGCCCGTGGAGTTGGGCTGGAGCTCCTTCACCTGGTCGATCCGCACCAGGGCTGAGCGGCTGACCCGGGCGAAATGCTGGGACCCGAGGCGCGCCTCGACCGAGGACAGGGTATCCCTCGGCATCAGGCGCTCCCCGTTTGTCGTGTGGATGACCACGTAGTTGTCTGCCGCTTCCACCCACACGATCTCGTCATACTTCAGGAAAACGTACCTCCCGTCGGTCTTGACGGCCAGCCGGTCGGGCTTCGGGGCGGGGGAAGCCCCGATGCCCGCCAGGGCACCCTCGAGCCTGGCGCTCAGGTCGCCGGCGCGCCTCGAGCTCACGTACTCGGCGGCCCGCTCCAGCGCCACCTCGAGGCGCTCGCGGTCAAAGGGCTTGAGGACATAGTCGACGGCGCGCACGCCGAAAGCGTCCACGGCGAACTTGTCATGGGCCGTCACGAACACAACGGCAGGCCGCTCCGCCGGGTCCAGCCCGGCGACCACCTGCAGACCGTCGCAGCCGGGCATCTGCATGTCGAGGAAGGCGATGTCGGGCTTGTCCCTGCGGATCGCCTCCACGGCCTCGGTTCCGCTTCCGTACTCGCCGATCAGTTCGATCGAGAGGTCCTTCGGAAGGAGCGATATCAGGCGGGCCCGGGCGAGGGGCTCGTCGTCAGCCACGAGGATGCGGAGCTTGTTCACGTTTTTGAGGTGCTGTAGGGAATGGTTATCCGCACACACAGCCCGCCTTCGGGCCGGTTGACCAGTTCGAATTTCTGGCCATCCCCGTAAAGCTCGAGCAGGCGGGCGCGGCTGTTGGCCAGGCCGATGCCCTCCCGCTTGGGCCCGCCCGCGGGCAGCCCGCTGCCGTTGTCGCTCACGGTCACGACGACGCTTGCGCCGTCGCGCACGCCGCGGATCTCGATCTTGCCGTTTCGCGACTGGAGCTCGACGCCGTGGCGGACTGCGTTCTCGACGATCGGCTGGAGGATCAGGCTCGGCACCTGCGCCTCGATCGCGTCGTCGTCGACGGCGATCACCACTTCCAGGCGGCTCCGGAAGCGGATCCGCTCGATGTCGAGGTACCGCTCGAGGAAGGCGATCTCCTCGCGAAGCGTCGTCTCCGGCGCGCCGGTGTGGGACATGGTGATCCGAAGGAGCTCGCTCAGGCGCACGAGCATCCTGTCGGCGGCGTCGACGTCCGAATGCATGAGGGAGGCGATCCCGTTCAGCGTGTTGAAGAGGAAATGGGGCTTGAGCTGGTGGAGCAGCGCCTGAAGCCGGGCCTCCGTCAGGTGTTTCTCGAGTTCGAGCGTCTGCACCGTCCGCTCGTGGTACTTGCTGTAGTAGTCGAGCGCGTGGCTCACCGTGACGATGACCCCGTAGATCAGGAGGTTGAAGGGGAAGGTCTTCACGAGCAGCGGGCTGAAGATCTCCGCGAACGAGGCTGATTCGCCGATGATCGAGCTGTCGACGACGCCGACGACCGAGCGAAGCGTCACCCAGAGGAAGGAGAACACGAGCGCCGCCACGAGGTGGATGACCGCGGTCATCCAGCGCGAGCCCCCCTCGGGCGGGTAGCGCCGGGCGAGCCAGACGACGCCGAGCGAGAGGACGCCATAGACATACCAGTCCTCGAGCGGGCTGCTGATCGCCTCACCCCAGGTGATCGTGCGCCCGAGCTGGTTGCTTGAGAGGTAAAGCTCGCTTGCAAACGCGAGGCCCACGAGGGACCACAGGGCGACCAGGCCCAGCCCGCGCAGGAGAGTTGGCGCCATGGTCCTGAAATTCATCACAGGAAAAGAATTTTACTTCGATGGCGGCGGAGTTCAATAGCAGTTCATGACCATTTTCGCGGGTTTGCCGGGCGGATCCCGATGACCCCCTACCCGACGACCACTCGCGCGCGCACCCGTCCGGACGCGACCTTCCCGAGGGGAGCGATATCGCCGCTCGTGCCCGTGCTGGTGCCGCTGGCGGTCGCGGCCATCATCCTCGGCATGGTGTTCTCGCGGCTTTTCCCCTACGTCGCGGAGACGGGAAACGCCCCTGCGGTGCGTTTCACCGACATCACCGCGGACTCGGGCATCACTTTTGTGCACGACAGCGGAGCGACCCAGGACGAGGACACGCCAACCATCCTGCCGGGCGCCGTGGCGTTCCTTGACTACGACAACGACGGGCGCCCGGACCTCTTCTTCGTGAGCGGGACGACGTGGCCCTGGAACCCGTCGGCGATGGGAGGTCCTCCGACGTGCGCGCTCTACCACAACGACGGAGGCGGCCACTTCACCGACGTCACACGGGACTCGGGCCTCGACGTGACCGTCCTCGGGATGGGTGTCGCCGTGGGGGACTACGACGGCGACGGCCTTCCCGACATATTTGTCACGGGGATCGGGGGCAACCGGCTGTTCCACAACCTGGGGAACGGGAAGTTTGCCGACGTGACAGAGGCCGCGGGCGTCGGCGGGGACGACCACGTTTGGAGCACGGGGGCGGTCTGGATCGACATTTTCGGAGACGGCCGCCTCGACCTCGTGGTGTGCAATTACGCGCGCTGGGCGCGCGAGACGAGCCTCAGGGAGGCGTTCACCGCCGAGAGCGTGGGGCCCTCCTACACGGCGCCGTCCGGTTTCGTCAGTGTCTTTCCGACCGTCTACCGCAACCTCGGCAACGGGAAGTTCGAGGAGATCTCGGCCCGGACGGGCCTCAACCTGATCGACCGGCAGACGGGATTCCCGCGCGCGCTTCCCCTCGCCGTCGCCGCCGTGGACGCCGACGGCGACGGCCGCCTCGACCTCCTTTTCACCTACCAGTCCGGCGACGACGCACTCTTCATGAACCAGGGCGACGGCACCTTCCGCGAATGGACGCCGCGCGCTGCGGAGCGCCGCGAGGGGGCCTCGGCGGGACTGGTCGGCGCAAGCGATCTTTCGCTCCAGCGCACGGGCCAGCCGACCGACAGGCTGGAGGTGCTTCGCGCGGCCGGACTGGCCCTCACCCCGGCCTCGAACGAGGGCGAGCCGGATTGCAGGCTGTCAGGGAAGCTCTCGGTCGCGCTCCTCGATTACGACCTGGACGGCCGGATGGACTTAGCCTCGGGAAACGGCCTCCTGGAGCGCGGGCTAAACCGCTTCGAGCATGGCCGGGGCGTCGAGGCGGCGCCCACGCTCCTGTGGAACGACGGTCACGCCTGGGAGCGGGCGCCGGGGGGAGCGGCCGTGCTCGGGCCCAGGATGGCCGCTCGGGGCGTTGCGGTTGCCGATGTCCTGGGGAACGGCAACCTGGACATTGTCATAGCCCAGAATGGGGGCCCGCCGCGGCTGCTGCGCAACGACCAGCACCTTCACCATTCATGGCTGCGGATCGACCTGGTTGGGACCCACTGCCAGCGCGACGCGGGTGGCGCCCGGGTCGAGGTGCATACGCCTAGAGGCGTGCTGGTCCAGACGATGGAGCCGGCAATGGGGTTCATGGCGCAGTCGGAGAAGACACTCACCTTTGGCCTTGGGGAAGACGACCGGGTCCGCAGCGTGGTCGTGCGGTGGCCGAGCGGCGTGCGCCAGGAGGTCCACTCACCGGGGATAAACCGTCGGCTCGTGATCACGGAGCCCAACTAGAGGGAGACGGCGAGCCGATGGGACGGCTGACCGCCCCTTGCTTGCGGCAGTTCGCCCCAACCGGGGCCGGCTTGGTCACTAATACCTTTCAAGAAGCGCACTTAATGGGCCAAGTTAGGGGCGCAGCGTTCACCCCCGTCAAAGTGACACAACTAATTCGGCAGCAATGCCTCCCGCGTTCTCCAAAATGACATTTCCCCGATTCTGCTTCCCCGCCTCGCTCCTCTGCCTCGCCGCGTCGACACGGCTCCTGGCGGGAAACTGCATCCTCGACTGGAATCAGGAGGCGATTGACGCGACCCGACTTTCCCGGAACCCCCCGCCGTCGGCTGCGCTCTACCTTGCGACCTACCACGTCGCCATATTCGACGCCGTCAACGGCATAAGCCACACTTCCCGGGGCTGGCTGGTCAACGACCCGGCGCCTGCGGGTGCCAATATGGACGCAGCCGTAGCGGGCGCCGCATACACAGTGCTTAACCAGCTGTGGACTTGGACCAATCCGCGCACCGTCCAGATCGCCTACGACAAGGCGCTCGCGGACATTCCGGACGGGCAGTCGAAAACCGACGGAATAGCGTGGGGCAAAAAGGTTGCGCTCGCCATCCTCGCGAATCGGGCGGACAGCGGCTACGACAAGCCCATTCCGGGGAAGTATTCGAGCACCGAGCAGGGCAAGTGGAGGGAGACGCCCCCGACGTTCCGGCCGCCGCTGCTGCCGTTCTGGGGTAAGGTCAGGCCCTTTGTCATGACCTCCCAGTCCCAGTTCCGCGCGCCTCCACCGCTGCCGATAACCTCGAAGGAGTATGCCGACGAGATCGCCTATGTGAACAGGGTGGGCCCCCGCGACGGCGCGGAGCGGACGGAATATGAGACCCTGTGCACACCCTTCTGGTCGGACGACCTCGGCACGTCGACCCCTCCCGGGCACTGGAACACGATCGCCCAGGATATTGCCCGCCGCAGGAACCTTTCGGTCCCGGAGGCGGCGCGCCTTTTCGCGCTCCTCAACCTGGCCGAGGCGGACGCGGGGATCCAGTGCTGGGAGACCAAGTACTACTACAGCACCTGGCGGCCGGAGACGGCGATTCGCGAGATGGACCCGAAGCTGAACCCGCAGCTGGCCGTTAACCCCGACTTCATCCCCAATATGCAATCGCCGTCCTTTCCCGCATACACGTCCGGCCACAGCACGTTTTCTGCGGCGGCCTCCCGGATGCTCGAGCTCTATTTCGGAACCGACAATATCGAGTTCTCGGTGGGCTCCGACGGCCTTCCCGGGGTGATTCACTCGTTCAAGACGCTTTCAGACGCGCGACGGGAAGTCGGCATGAGCCGGGTCTGGGGTGGCATCCACACGATGACGGACAACCTCGAGGGTCAGAAGTCCGGCATCAAGGTCGCCGACTGGGTCTTTGCGAACGCGCTGCTCACGGTCGCCAAGTAGTCGTCCCGCAGCGCCAAACACGATGACAAAGAAAATCCTGAGCTGCGCCGCGATTGCTGCCCTGGCGCTCACCGCGCTGGGGGAGCCTCCCTATACCGTGACTCCGCTTCGTCCGCGCCTTCCCGGCCCCCCGGGGTCCGGACTTTTCCAATCGCTGCCCCCCGAGGAAACCGGGGTGACGGTGAGCAACGTCTACAACGACCCGAGGATGTGGGGCGACCGGTTCAGGGAACTGACGCTCGGCGCCGTCGAGACCGGCATCGCCGTCGCCGATTTCGACAGGAGCGGCATGCTGGACATCTTCGTTGTCTCGCGCAACGGGCCGTGCGCCCTCTACAGGCAGACCGCCCCCTTCAAGTTTGTGAACGTTGCCACTCCGGCGGGCGTGGACTGCATGCAGAACGGCCCGGGCAGCGTCACGAGCGCCACGGTGGTGGACATAAACCAGGACGGCTGGCCGGATCTCTACGTTTGCCGCTTTGACGCCCCGAACCTCCTCTTCGTCAACAACGGCGACGGGACCTTCACCGAGCGGGCCAAGGAGTACGGACTCGACGTCAAGGACGCGAGCGTCGAGGCGACGTTCGCCGACTACGACGGGGACGGCTTCCTAGACTGCTTCCTGCTGACGAACGTCCTCGATTGGTCAAAGAGCCCGCAGGGCCGCCGGAACTACCTATTCCACAACAACGGCAACGGCACGTTCACCGATGTCTCCAAGAAGGCGGGCATCTGGGGCCTGTCCCAGGGGCACACGGCCCTCTGGTTTGACGCGAATCAGGACGGCTGGCCGGACATCTACGTCGCGAACGACTTCGAGACCCCGGACCGCTTCTACATCAACAACGGCGACGGCACGTTCACGGACGCCGTGGACGAGCGGCTGCCGCATGTGACGTATTTCTCGATGGGAGCCGATTCGGGCGACCTGAACAACGACGGCCTGATTGACTTCATGGTCTCCGACATGCGCGACCACACGCACGCGGGATACATGACGGGCCTCGAGGAGATGGGCCGCGGGCTCTGGGAAATGGAACGCGTGCCGGAGCTCATTCCCCAGTACATGTGGAACTCGGTCTACCTGAACACGGGGACGGACCGCTACCAGGAGATCGCCCACCTGATCGGCGTCGACGCAACCGGATGGACGTGGGGAACGCGCATGGCCGACCTCATCTGCTCGGGCCGGGAGGACCTGTTCTTCACGGGAGGGATGATCCGCGACTTCACGAACCCGGACTTGGTCGACAAGCAGAACGTGGCCCCCAACCTGAACGCCCGCGGCGCAGTTTGGAGGAATTCCCCCATACGCACCGAGCACACGCTCGCCTTCCACAACCTGGGCGGCCTCAAGTTCGAGAACGTGGGCGAGAAGTGGGGACTTGACCACGAGGGCGTGTCGTTCGGCTGCGCGCTGGTGGACCTGGATGGGGACGGCGACCTGGACATCGTCTACAACAACTACAACGGCCCGCCCTCGATCATCCGCAACAACTCGACCGAGGGGCACCGCGTCATGATCAAGCTGGCAGGGCGCGCCCCGAACCTGGACGCCATCGGGGCGGAGCTGCGGATTGAGACGGCATCGGGGGTCCAGGTCCGCCAGATCTACACCGAGCGCGGGGTGGTCACGAGCGAGCCGGCCACCGTGCATTTCGGCCTCGGGAACGACACCTCCATCCAGAAACTGACGATCCACTGGCCGAACGGGCAGGTGCAGGTCCTCGAGGACCTGCCTGCCGACAAGCTGCTCACGATCAGGCAGCCCGACCTCGCACCGGGCGAGGTCGTTCACAGACCCCCGGCGCGTCCGAACCGCCCGGCCAACCCCTCGGCGCTCTATGTCGAGGACGCCCATGCGCGCGGGATCAACTTTGCGGACGGTTCCCAGCCCACCGACGAGTTCAGCCGCCAGCGCCTCCTGCCGCGCCGCCAGGGAATGAACGGTCCGGCGATCGCCGTGGCCGATGTCAACGGCGACGGCCTGGCCGACATGTTCGTCAGCGGCACGTCCGGGCAGACAGGGGTCCTCTACCTTGGCCAGCCGGACGGGACGTTCAAGCCCGCGCCGGACCAGCCCTGGGCCGACGTCAAGGACACGGATGACACCGGGGCGGTCTTCCTGGACGCAACCGGCCGCGGATACTCCGATCTCTTCATTACGAGCGGCGGCGTGAGGCACGACCGAGGGGACCCGGCGCTCAACGTGCGGCTCTACCTGAACGACGGACATGGCCGTTTCACGCCCGCGCCTGCGGGGATGGTGCCGGAGACAGGGGAGTCAGCCTGCGTTGCGGCGGCCGCGGACTTTGATGGCAGCGGCAGGGCGGGCCTCTTCGTGGGCGGCCGAGTGGTTCCCGGCCGCTGGCCCGCGACGCCCCGCAGCTTCCTCCTGCGCAACATCGGCGGCAGGTTTGTCGACGTGACCGACGAGCTCGCCCCTGGGCTAAGGAACATCGGCATGGTGACGGCGGCTGTCTGGGCGGACATCGATCACGACGGGAGGCCGGATCTCGTCCTTGCGACCGAGTGGGGGCCGATCGTGTATTTTCACAACACCGGGCACGGATTCGAGAACTGGACGGCGAAGGCCGGCCTCTCGCAGCGGACAGGGTGGTGGAGCGCCCTCGCGGTCGCCGACCTGAAGGGCGACGGGCGCCTGGACCTGATCGTGGGAAACGTGGGGCTCAACACGAAATACCACGCCAGCCAGGGAGAGCCCACGGTCCTGTTTGCGGGAGACCTCGATGGGAGCGGGCGCGAGCAGCTGGTCGAGGCGCAGTATGAGGACGGGAAGCTCTATCCCGTGCGGGGGCGCAGCAAGCTGGCCTACGTGTTCCCGTGGCTGCCGAAGAAGTTCCCGACGTTTGAGTCGTACGCGCACGCGACCATTTCCGAGATCTTCCCGGCCGAGCACCTGGCGAAGGCCCGGCGCTATGAGGCGAACGAGCTCGCGAGCGGTGTCTATTTCCAGCAGGCCGACGGGACCTTTGAATTCAAGCCTCTGCCGAGCATGGCTCAGATCTCGCCTATCAACGGTTTCCTAGTGCGCGATTTTTACGGCGACGGAAACCTCGACGTCTACTGCGCAGGCAACAACTACGGACCCGAACCCTCAACGGGCCGATTCGACGGCGGCGTTAGCCTTCTCCTCAAGGGTGACGGCCACGGCGGCCTGGCTCCTGTTCCGACGTGGCAGAGCGGCCTGCTTGCCGCGGGAGATGCTAGGGCAGTCGTCGCCGTCGACCTCCCCGGGGCAAGGGGCGCGCCGACAATTGCGGTCTCCCAATGCAATGGTCCGGTTCTGCTATTCAGCCGCAATCCGCACGCGGGCCAGGCGGCAGAGAAGATCGCTTCGCGGTAAGTTGCCTGCCCGATCAACGGGTTCATCGCCCAGGGTTCGAATCGGTCCCCATACGGGGAACTGTGTGAATTATGCCCGATCAAAGGCACAAAAACACATAAGATAATATTCATTAATATATTATGTGTAAGCAATCGAAAATTGATTGATGAGATATTAATATGATATCATATCAATATCTGTTTAAACCCCGATTCACTTATGAACACTGCCTCCCCCTCCGCACTCACCACCCATCATGAAGAGCCCGTCGTGGCGGCAAACGGGTGGATGTCCGCCTTCATCGTGGCTGCCGCCCTCGTGCTTGGACTCTTCCTCCTCGTCATCGGCGCAAACGTCCGCTCGGACCTTTCCATCGTGGCAGGGACACTAGTCGGGATACTGGGCTTTGTCATGCTCGGGGGGTTTTTCACCCTTCAGCCCAACGAATCCGCAGTCTTCACGCTCTTCGGTGCCTACAAGGGCACCACGCGCCAGAACGGGTTCCTCTGGGCCAATCCGTTATTCAGGAAGCTCAAGATCTCGCTCCGGGTCCGCAATCTGAACGGCGAGAAGCTCAAGGTTAACGACAAGCGGGGCAATCCGATCGAGATCGCCGTCGTCATCGTCTGGCGAGTCCAGGACACGGCGCAGGCGGTCTTTGACGTCGACAGCTACGACAGCTTCATTCGGATCCAAAGCGAGTCGTGCGTGCGGCACATCGCCAGTTGTTACCTCTACGACGACGGCGAGCCGGGGGAGCTGACCCTGCGCGGCGGCGGGGTCGAGGTCGCCGCGGCGCTTGCCAAGGAGCTCCAGGAGCGCCTCCAGCGCGCCGGCATAGGCATCGAGGAGGCGCGCCTCACCCATCTCGCCTATTCCCCCGAGATCGCCCAGACGATGCTCCGCAGGCAGCAGGCCGAGGCCGTGATAGCGGCGCGCCAGAAGATCGTCTACGGTGCCGTGGGGATGGTTGAGACGGCGCTTCGCGAGCTGTCGGAGAAGGGCGTCGTCAAGCTCGATGAGGAACGCAAGGCCGCGATGGTCTCCAACCTTCTGGTCGTGCTCTGCAGCGAGTCCCAGGCGCAGCCCGTTCTGAACACGGGCACGCTCTACACCTGATCCCGAGGGGAGGGTTTCCGAGCCATGGCCACCGTCAACCAGGTGTTCCAGTCAGCCCCCATGGGGCGGCGGGTGATAGCCCCTCTGATCATCGCAGCGGCGGCCATCCTTGCCGCCGTAGGGGTCAATTATTTCGTCGTCCTCAGGCAAATGCCGATGGGTGCGCCGGCCCCGACAAGGGCGATCGCCTCGTTTGCCCCGCTTATCGCCCTCTTCATCGTATTTCCCTTATTTCTCTTCGAACGCTCCAGGGCCTCGCAATTCGGCATCGAGATGAACTGTCTCGTCCTCGGACGAAAGCGGTTTCCTCTTGAGGGGCTCATCGAGGTCAACCGGGATCCCGAGATCATGCGCTGGGCGGTCAGGGTATTTGGGAACGGCGGCCTGGGATCGATCCGGGGGCGATTTTGGAGCAAGCGGGTGGGAACGTTTTACGCATTCATGACCGGCACCGAGAACGCGGTGGTCCTGCGCTGGCCCGACAAGGTCGTGGCTGTGTCTCCCGCGGACCCGGAGTTCTTCATCTATTCCGCCAGGCTGGCGGCTGGCCTCAGATGAGAGCCAGTTCAACAACGCACCTGCCGCATGGCTGACGAGCGCAAGGCGTTCCTTCTAAGAGTGGACCCGCTCATTTGGAGGGACATCGAGAGGTGGGCGGCCGATGAACTGCGCAGCGTGAACGGACAGATCGAATTCGTCCTGCGCGATGCCGTCCGGCGCCGGAAGAAGGCCGGCGGAGGGGGGGACCAGGCCCCGGCAGCCCCTCCGGAACCGGGCTAGCGCTCCGCTGGTGATTTAGGTCATTGCATCGGGCGGGACTTCGGCGAAATTCTGGGGGCGCGCCCGCGCCTATCAGCCGCCGTCCCAGATGACCCCGTCCGAAGCCCAGCAACGAATCGCCTCCCTTCGATCTGAGGTCGCCTACCACGACCGGCAGTACTTTCGCCAGGCACACCCGGAGATCGGCGACACCGAGTACGACCGGCTCAAGCGCGAGCTTGCGGACCTGGAGTCCAGGTTCCCTGCCGCAGCGAAGGCGGCGGGCAATCAAACGCCCACGGCGCAGGTGGGCGACGACCGCGCTGAGGGGTTTGTCACGGTCCGCCATCGCCAGCCGATGCAGAGCCTCGACAACACCTATTCCGAGGCGGAGCTGCGCGAGTTCCACGCGCGCCTGGTGCGGCTCCTGGGCCGAGAGGACCTTTCCTACGTGGTCGAGCCGAAGATCGACGGCCTCGCCGTCAGCCTCACCTACGAGAAGGGCAGGTTCGTGCGTGCCGTGACCCGGGGCAATGGCGTCGAGGGCGACGACGTGACGGCAAATGCCCTGAGGATCCGCGCCCTGCCGAGGGATTTGAAGGCCACGGCGCAGGCCCCGGTGCCCCGGCTGATCGAGGTCCGCGGCGAGATCTACATGACCCTAGCCGAGTTCAAGCGGATCAACGCGGCGCGCGACGAGGAGGGAGAGGAGCGCTATGCAAACCCGCGCAACCTGGCCGCCGGCTCGATCAAGCTGCTCGACCCGCGCGAGGTGGCGGAGCGCCGCCTTGAGCTTGTCCTCTACGGCGTGGGGGCCTGCGATCCCGCCGAGGCCGCCGGTGACACCCAGTCCGGCTACCACGCCCGGGTTCGCGCCTGGGGCCTGCCGACCGTCGAGAGGTTCTGGACGGCCCGGGGAATCGACGAGGCGTGGGCGGCCATAGGCGAGCTTGACCGGCTGCGCCAGGGATTCGCGTATGCGACCGACGGCGCGGTTGTGAAGCTCGACTCGATTGCGCTGCAGCGCGAGGCGGGCAGCACGAGCAAGGCCCCGAGGTGGGCGATGGCGTACAAGTTCGCGGCGGAGCGCGCCGAGACGAAGCTGCTCTCGATATCCGTCCAGGTCGGCCGGACGGGCGTGCTCACGCCGGTGGCCGAGCTCGAGCCCGTGCTTCTCGCAGGAACGACGGTGTCGCGGGCGACCCTGCATAACCGCGACGAGATCGCGCGCAAGGACATCAGGGTGGGGGACTTCGTCTATGTTGAGAAGGCGGGGGAGGTGATTCCGGCCGTGGTCGGGGTCGACACCGCGCGCCGCACGCCGGAATGCGTCGAATTCAAGTTTCCCAGCCACTGCCCCTCCTGCGGCAGCGCGGTCGTCCAGGCCGAGGGTGAGGTCGCCCTGCGCTGCCCGAACGTCGACTGCCCGGTGCAGGTCAGGAGGCGGGTGCGCCATTTTGCGTCAAAGGCATGCGTGGACATCGACGGGCTTGGCGAGGCGATGGTCGACGTCCTGGTCGAGAAGGGCTGGATCCGGAGCGTCGCGGACATCTACAGGCTGCGGCGCGCCGACCTGCTCGGCCTCGGCAAGAGCGTCGAGAAGTCGACGGACAACCTCCTGGCGGCGATCGAGGCGAGCAAGCGGGCGGATCTCTGGCGGTTCATTCACGGCCTCGGTATACCCCATATAGGCGCCGCCGCGGCCAAGGACCTCGCGGCGCGCTTCGCGAGCCTGGAGGCCCTCTCGGAGTCCCGGTTCGATGATTACGTGGGGAAGGGAAAGGAGAGCCTGATCACGGGCATCGGCAAGACGATGGCGGACGCGATCGTCGATCATTTCAACCAGCCGATCAACCGCGCGCTTGTGCACGACCTGATCCGGGAAGGCGTCTCGCCGAAGGCGCCCGCCGCCGCGGCGCCCGGCACGGGCCCGCTTGCGGGCAAGACCTTCGTGCTGACCGGCACGCTCCCTTCGCTCACACGCGACGAGGCAACCGCCAGGATCGAGGCCGCGGGCGGGAAGATCTCCTCGAGCGTCAGCAAGAAGACGAGCTACGTTCTGGCGGGCTCCGACGCGGGCTCCAAGCTCGAGAAGGCGAGGGCGCTCGGAGTCGCCGTGATCGGCGAGTCCGACCTGGCGTCGCTGATCGGGGGAACCTAGCGCGCCATCAGATGTGCTGCAGAGCGAGCGAAAGCTCCTGCATGAAGGCCTGCGCATCCGCGGGCGTGGGACGGTAGCCCGGCTTGCTCACCTCGACCAGGCCGGGCCTGCCCTGGAGGTCCACGACCCACTTGCCCGTCACGCCGTCCGAGAACGCGACGGTGCCGCTCGCCATGACGTTGGGATTAAGGGTGACCTTGTCGACGGCGACCCTGACCGCGGAGGCGGGCGGCTCCGGATCCTCGACCTCCGGGGCTGCGTCGCCTTCGCCCTTGGCGAGTCCAAGCTTCTCCTTGGCCTTGTCTAGGAAGCCTTTCCTTTCGGGGGCCGGCTTGGCCGCTGGCCCCTTTGAGACGTCGCTGGCGTCAGCCTTCGGCTCCGGATCCTTCAGCTGGAGGTTAAGGTCGTCCACCAGGAACCTCACGTCCATATAGGTCATCGAGACCTTGAACTGGTCGGCCAGCTTCTTCTGGACCGCGTACAGGTTGTCGCCCGCGGCAACCCACTCGGACACCGCTTTCTTCTGCTCGGGAGTAAGGATCATGGATGGGACCCCCAGCAAAGTCCAATTCTCCCCACAACTCAAGCCGGACGCTCCGCCCTGGGATGTCAGCGCGACAGCTGGTTCTTGAGAAACTCGATGCTTCCGCGCATGGACGCGTCCTGCTCCATCATGTTGTCCACGGCCTTGCAGGCGTGGATGACGGTGCCGTGGTCCCGGCCGCCGAACGCGTCGCCTATCTCCTGAAGGGAGTGCTTGGTCAGCGTGCGGGCGATGTACATGGCCGCCTGGCGGGGGATGGCGATGTTGTTCGGGCGCCTCTTGCTGGTCATGTCGCTGTGGCGAATCTGGAAATGGTCGGCGACGCGCTTCTGTATTGTCTCGATTGTCAGGATGCTCTGCGCCTGCTCGACCAGCATGTCGTGGAGAAGCCGCTCGGTCGTCGCGAGATCCAAAGGCTTGTTGCTGAGGGCACTGTAGCTGGCGACCTTGATCATGGCCCCCTCGAGCCGCCGGATGTTCTTCGTTATGTTCTGGGCTATGAAAGTGATGACCGGCTCAGGGAGCCCGCACTTGAGGCTGGCGGCCTTCGTGCGGAGGATGGCTATGCGGGTCTCGAGGTCAGGCGCCTGGATGTCGGCGGGCAGGCCCCACTCGAAACGCGACACTAGGCGCGCCTCGAGCTTCTGGATCTCGCTCGCCCGCCGGTCGCTTGAGAGGACGATCTGCTTACCGGACTCGAACAGGTCGTTGAAGGTATGGAAGAACTCCTCCTGGATGCGCTCCTTGCCGGCGAGGAACTGGACATCGTCCAGAAGCATCACGTCGGCGTGGCGGTAGCGCTGGCGGAACTTGACCATGCCGTTCTCCTGGAGGGCCTGGATGAAGTCGTTGGTGAACTTCTCCGTGGAGAGGTAGGCGACCCGCGCATCCGGGTTGTTCCTCAGGATCGCGTGCCCGATCGCGTGCATCAGGTGCGTCTTTCCGAGTCCGGTGTCCCCGTAGATGAAGAGCGGGTTGTAGGCCTGGGCGGGCGCCTGGGCGACCGCCAGCGCCGCCGCGTGCGCCATCTGGTTGTTCGAGCCGACGACAAAGGTCTCGAAGGTGTTACGAATGTTAAGGGTGCCGGGAGCCGGCCCCCGGTCGTCCGCGCGGGTCGACTTTCGCGCTCCGGAAGCCCGGGGGCGCGCCGCGGGGGCTGCCGGCTCCGAGGCCCTGTGGCCGTTGCCCCGGCCAACCCCTTCAAGCTTTTGGAGGTTAACGCTGACCGTCCTACCCGCCGTCAGACGCAGCCGCTGAGAGATGAGGTCCAGGTAGTTGTCATGGATCCATATGGCCGCGAAATCATTGGGCACGCCGAGCGTGATGGAGTCCTCGGTCGTCTCGAGGCAGACCACGGGTTCGAACCACATCTGGAAGACATCTTCCGGGAACAGGGATTTGAAGTCGCACTTAACCGTTTCCCACAGGTTAAGTGGCAGGGACAGAGGGGGCATAGCAGGCGGAATGTCAGGTCTTATTCACATTGGCCCCCAGGGGGTGCTTCGGCACGTCATTTCGGCCGCCCATGGGTCCGTCCGCTGCGACAAAATTTGTTTCCCGGCCAACTGTTGCATTTGGGGCTTGGTAAAATTCCGTAAGAATCTGATGGCCAAGGTATAGCCTGGTGCGTCGCTGCGCGGCCCGAGTGGGGCGGCATCTATGGCGTGGTAAAGAACGTCCGAGGGGCAGAATCGCTTGGACAAGGGCCGAGTAACTGTGAACGCCAAAATCATTACAAGGTCAACTTTCTGACAAGTTGTTCACATGGGGGCGGGCATAACTTTTTTCACTTTTTTCGTTGCATCCCGGGCACAAATTTAGGCGTCAAGAACGGACCCTGTTTGATGCGTAATCGCCGCAATGTTACATCGCCCTGAAACAGGCTTTGAAAGCCTGAAAGCAGGTTACAGCCATGTTACGCGCGGGTGACGGTGCGTGAACTTTTTTGATACACTTCAAGGCCGCCTGCTATACGTGCGCCGGCTCGGGCTCGGCCCATTTATTATGTTCCTTGATGAGTGCGATCAATCGCGCGTCTGCATCGGATTGCGGGATGTTGTACTGCACGCACTGCTTGCCGACGTAGAGATTTATCTTCCCGGGGGCGCCCCCGACGTAGCCGAAGTCGGCGTCCGCCATCTCGCCCGGCCCGTTGACGATGCATCCCATGATCGCGATCTTCACGCCCTTCAGGTGGGCGGTCTGCGCGCGGATGCGCTGCGTTGTGGTCTGCAGGTCGAAGAGCGTGCGCCCGCAGCTTGGGCACGCGACGAATTCAGCCTTGGAGATTCTCGCTCCCGCGCCCTGGAGCACGTTGTAGGAGAGCCGGACCGAGCGCGGGGCATCGGACTCGGTCTCGATGCTCACGAGGTCGCCCAGCCCGTCGCAGAGAAGGCTTCCCGTCAGGAAGCTCGCGTCGATGAGGCGCGACAGAAAGCTGTTGTCCCCCCGGACGGATGTCCCTGCGGTGTTGCGGATCCAGACGGGCGGGTGGATTCCGGCCGACTTGATCGCCTCGATCATCCTGCGGTATCCGCCGACCGGGTGATCCGCGAGGGGCGAGGCGACGGCCGAGCAGGTCGCGATGAGGCGGCCATCGCCGACCGAGCGCATCGCCCCCGCAATCGCGCCGTAATCCGACGGGGTCGCGTCGACGGCCAGGAAATGCCCGCTCGCGCGCGCCAGCCCCGCCCATGCTGCGATCGCCGCCTCCTCGGCTGCGCCGAACCGCCTCAGGAGGACTATCGCGCCCCTCGAAGCCGTCAGGAACGGCTCGACGTCCCCGGGTGCCAGTCCCGGCGCGAGCTCAAGAACCAGAAAACTGAAGGAGACGGTCTCCGCCTGGAGGGCTTTCCGAAGCGTCTCGAGGTCGGCCGCATTGCCCACAGGCACCTGCAGCCCCTCGGCGGGCGTGTCCTTCATCCGGGGCGAGCCCAGTTCCCCCAGGGCCGACGCGGCCCTGTCGGCGCCCGAAATTCGCACGATCACGCGGGGCGGCTGGTCCGGCCCTACGCCCAGCGAGCCCAGCTGCAGGGGCGCCGAGTTTCGGCGCACGAAATGGAAGGGGTCTATCGAATCGGCCTGCGGGCCCGTGGGCGCGGGCCCGCCCCAAAGGCTCATGGCCTTGTCGGCGAGGGCCCTCGCCACAGGGACCTCGTAGACGCTGTCCTCGGTCAATGAGACGCGTATCGTGTCGCCGAGCCCGTCAAGGAGCAGGGAGCCGATTCCGATGGCGCCCTTTATCCTCCCATCCTCGCCGTCGCCCGCCTCGGTGACCCCGAGATGGAGGGGATAGTGCATGTCCTCGGCGTTCATCCGCTCGACCAGGAGCCGGTAGGCCTCGATCATGACCTTGGGGTTCGAGGACTTCATCGATAGGATGATGTCCCTGAAGCCGTGCGACTCGGCGATCCTCAGGAACTCGAGCGCGCTCTCGACCATGCCGAGGGGCGTGTCGCCGTACCTGTTCATGATCCGGTCGCTCAGCGACCCGTGGTTGGTGCCGATGCGCATGGCGCGGCCGAGCTCCCGGCTCCTCTTCACGAGCGGCGAAAAGGCCTCGTGGAGCCTCTGCAGTTCGCGGTCATAGTCCGCGTCACTGTAGTCGCGCACGGCGAACCGCTTCTTGTCGGCGTAGTTGCCCGGGTTGACGCGCACCTTCTCGACGTGTTCCACGGCCTCCATTGCCGCCTGCGGGAGGAAATGGATGTCGGCCACGAGCGGGACGGCTGACCATCCCGCCGAATCAAGTCCGGCGCGTATCTCCTTGAGGCAGCGGGCCGCCTGGACGTTCGGCGCGGTCACGCGGACTATCTCGCAGCCGACCTCGGCGAGGGCGACGGACTGGCGCACGGTGGCGGCGACATCCTGGGTGTCGCTTGTCGTCATCGACTGGATCCGGATGGGGTTGGAGCCGCCGACGGCCACGGCGCCAACCAGGACCTCACGGGTCGGCCGGCGGACGGTTTGAAAGCGGGAGGCGCAGTAGGCCATGTCGGGGCGTCTCAGGATTTTCCCGGAACCGGCGCCACGGGCGCCTGCGGGTGGCTTTCATTCACGTCCCTGATCCAGCGGCGGACATCGAAGATGCTGACGTAGAGGATCATCGAGAGAAGGAGCACTACGAATACGCTCTGGGTGGCCGCTATGAAATTGACCGGCAGGGCCCGCCCGCGCAGCCGCGCGACGGTCGCGAACATCATCTGGCCCCCGTCGAGCACGGGAACCGGCAGGAGGTTGAGCACCGCGAAGCTGACATTGATGAGGATCGTGATCCTGATCACCGCGCGGATCCCCACCTCGGCGGCCGCATGGAAGATATGGACGATGCCCACGGGCCCGGAGACCTTAGACAGGCCGATGTCCGAGTGTGGGTTGATGAGGCCCCACACGGTGCGCAGCGTCATCACCAGGGGCTGGGCGACCTGCTCGAAGGGCGAGGGGTATGTCATGTGGTAGCCCGCCGAGAATTCGATGTCGCCGAGGGCGACCCGCCCGACCCGCGGCGGGACGACCAGGACCAGACTGCGTCCCCCGCGGAGGATCCCGAGGCTCGCCGGTTGCGACGGGGCCAGCTCGAGCTCGTCCTCAAGCCCGTTCGCGTTCCTTATCTTGGAGCCGTTCACCTCGACGATGCGGTCGCCTGGAAGCAGGCCGGCCAGCGCCACGGCGGTGTTAGGCTCGACCGTGTGCACGTCCAGGTCGTAGCCGGCCTGTATGCCAACCCGGCGCATGCGGTCCTCGCCGGAGAGCTGGGGATGGAGCGTGATCTCCATGGTCTTGCCGTCGCGAACGATGGTGAAGACCGTGCTGCGGTTTCCACTTGTGTCCCTGGTGGAGCCCATCACGAGGGTGTCGAAGAGCTCGCCCCAGTCGGCGACCGGGGTTCCGTCGATCGCCTTGACGACGTCGCCCACGCGCAGACCCGCCTCGAGGGCGGGGCTGACCACCTTGGTGCCGTCGGGCAGGTCGATCGTCTTCGCTACGTAGCCGATCTCCGTGCTCGTGGACTCGTTGTTCTCGGGCTGCCCGATCCGGGTGATGACGCACGCAAGCGCGAATGCGAACAGGATGTTGAAAAAGGCCCCGGCCGCGAACACCAGCATCTTTGTGGAATAAGTCACCGGGGGGAGCGCCTCCGCGCTCGTCTGGGTCTCCCCCTCAATGGGCCCGAGATCGGCGATCTGGGGAAGCAGGACGTAGCCCCCCAAGGGAAACAAGGCGACCTGGTAGCGGGTGCCGTCCTCGGCCTTCCACGAGAAGATCGGCGGCCCGAAGCCGATCGAGAAAACCTCGACATGCACCCCCCTTGCGCGGGCGGCCAGGTAGTGGCCGAGCTCATGGACGAAGATCGAGCCTCCAAAGAACAGCACGATCAGGAAAATCGACCAGATGTTGGTCGCGAGCGAGTGGATCAAGTCAGTGGACACGTAATATGTAAACTATTAAAAATTAACTACTTAAGATTATCGACTTCCTTTTCGGCCTCCCTCCGGGCCTCCCGGTCCGCTGCTAGGACAGCTTTGAGGTCGGCGGGTTCGAAGTTGGCTGTGCGGGCGAGAACTTGGCCAACGATCCGCGGAATCGCAAGAAATGCTATGCGCCCCCTGAGGAACGCCTCGACCGCCACCTCGTTGGCCGCGTTGAAGACAGCCGGTGCGACCCCGCCTGCCGCCATCGACTCCCTCGCGATTCGGAACATCGGGTAGCGGCCCTCGTCTATCGGCTTGAAGTCGAGCCGCATCAGGCGGTCGAGGTCGATGGGCGGCTCCACGCCGCCCACGCGCTCGGGATAGAGCAGCGCGTGCTGGATCGGGAAGGTCATGGAAGCCGGCGAGAGCTGGGCAAGCATCGCGCCGTCGATGAACTCGACCAGGCAGTGGACCAGGCTCTGGGTGTGCATCACCGCGGTGCACTGGCGCGCCTCCAGTCCGAAGAGCCACTTCGCCTCCATGAGCTCAAGGCCCTTGTTCGCGAGCGTGGCGCAGTCGACCGTGATCTTGGGGCCCATGTCCCAGTTGGGGTGCTTCAGGGCGTCGGCGGGGCCCGCGATCTCGAGCCTTTCGGCGGGCCAGTCGCGGAATGCGCCACCGCTGGCCGTCAGGACGACCCGTCGAACGCCGGTTCTTGCGTGGCCCTCGATGCACTGGAATACCGCGCTGTGCTCGCTGTCGACGGGGAGGATGCGGGTGCCCTTCAGCTTTGCCGCCTCCATCACGAACTTCCCGGCCAGGACCAGAATCTCCTTCGACGCGAGGGCCAGGCTCTTGCCCGCCGCGATGGCCGCGAGCGCGGGCTCGAGTCCACCCGTCCCGGAGACGGCGACCAGGACGATGTCGGCCTCGGGGAGCGCCGCGATGTCCGAGAGGCCCTTGGGCCCCTGGTGCAGCCGGGTGCCCATGGGGAAGGAGCCGGACAGATTGGCCTCGGCGAACGCGGACGGATCCTGGATCGCGGCGTCGCGCACCGAGAATTCCCGGGCGATCTCGGCCAGGCGACGCCAGTTCGAGTTTGAGGCGACCCCCACGAGCTTCAGCCTGTCCTTGTGCGAGGCGATGACCCGCAGCGTGCTCCGGCCGATGGAGCCGGTGGCGCCGAGGAGGACGACGCGCTTGCGGAAGCTGAATCCTGGCCCGGAAAGTGTCGATTGCATGGTCGGTCCGGTCGTCGGCCCCTCAGACAAGGCGCTGGAGCAGGAAGTAGCCCATGGGCGCCGCCAGGATCAGGCTGTCGCTCAGGTCAAACATGCCGCCGATGCCCGGGACGGCCCTGCCGGAGTCCTTGATGTCGGCCCGCCGCTTGATCACCGACTCGACCAGGTCGGAAACGATGGCGACCGCGGCCAGCGGGGCGGCGAGAAGGGCCGCGAGTAGCGGGGTCATCGCGGCCGGAAGGACCGCCCGCCCGAGCCACGCCACGAGGGCGCCAACGCCCGTGGCGAGGACAATGCCGCCGACGGCCCCCTCCCAGGTCTTCTTGGGGCTCGTGGCCGGCGCCATGGGGTGTCTCCCGAACGCAAGGCCCGTGAGGAGCGCCCCGACGTCGCAGAACTTTGCAACGGCCACGACCCAGAGGCACAGGACGAGGCGCCCGGCCGGCGGGATCGTGTCCTGCTGCAGGGGCGTCACGATCCGGACGAGGTACTGGAGCAGGAGCGAGACGTAGACGATGCCGAACAGGGTCGAGGTCAGCGTCTCGACGCGCTTCTCCGGCGCGCGCTCGCAGAGGATCCGGATTGAGAAGACGAGGGTTGCGAGCGCCAGCAGCGGATGGGCGGGGATTCCCAGGCGCGCCTCGGTCCACGGGGAGAGCGTTATCAGCCCGCCAAAGAGCATTCCAAGCCCGCTGAAGGGGGCGTTGCCGGCGGCTCCCATGAGCCGGTAGAGCTCGCGCAGGGTCAGCACGGAGATCGCGACGATCACCGCGACGGCTCCGTTCGACCCGAATTCCCAAAGCACGCCGAGCAGGACGATCCAGAGGACGACGGTGCTTGTGATTCGTTTTGCCACAGGTTTCGCGGAAGGGCGCTACTTGGCGGCCACGACCGGCTTGACCTGCTCGCTCGTCAACCCATAGCGCCTCTCGCGCCGGGCATAGTCGGCGATCGCCGCCGCAAGGTCGGCCTTCGAGAAGTCGGGCCAGAGGACCGGCGAGAAATAGAACTCGGCGTAGGCCGCCTGCAAGAGGAGGAAGTTGCTCATCCGGGATTCTCCCGAGGTGCGGATCACGAGGTCGGGGTCGGGCATGCCGGAGGTGTAGAGGTACTTGGCGAACGCCTCCCATGAGACGTCGTCCGGGGCCTCCCTGCCGGCGGCCACCGCGGCCGCATAGGCGCGGGTCGCGTCCACGATCTCGTCGCGCGAGCCGTAGTTGAGGGCCAGCACAAGCGTGTACTCGGAGAATTCCCTCGTCTTGTCGACCGTCTCCTCGAGGTGCCTCTGCACGCCCTGCGGGAGCTCGTCAATCCTGCCAATCGTCATCAGCCGCACGCGGTCGCGCACAAAGGTGTCCAGCTCCTTCTTCAGGTAGAGCTCGAGCAGCCCCATCAGGGCCCCCACCTCGTCCTTCGGGCGGTTCCAGTTCTCGGCAGAAAACGCATAGAGCGTGAGCATCTTCACCCCCAGGTCGCGGGCCGCATAAGTGACGGTCCTGACCGTCTCAACGCCCCTCCTGTGACCCTCGATCCTGGGAAGGCCGCGCTGCTTTGCCCAGCGCCCGTTGCCGTCCATTATGATTGCCACATGTCGGGGGACGTTCGTCTGGCCGTTGGGTGCTTGGCTTGCTGAGGGCATGCTTATCGCGCTAGCGTAGGGCTTTGCGGCCGGATTTGACAAGGGGGAAGGTCGGGCGAGAATTGGGCGCTATTAATGAGAGTGGCATTCATAAGCGGGACGAGCATCGTCAATTCCACTCTCTTTTCGTCCTGGGAGGAGCGAACTGCCGAGACGCCCTACGGCCGCGTGACGTACAAGTCGCTCGGAGACCACGCCCTTATAAACCGACACGGCTACGGCGTGCCGCTGCCGCCCCATTCGATAAACTACCGGGCGAACATCCGGGCGCTGGCCGACCTCGGGTTCAGGGACGTGGTCTCCCTCAACTCGGTGGGCTCGCTCAAGCGCGATATCCCGCCCGGCACCCTGGTCTCCTGCTCCGATTATGTCTGCCTGCAGCAGGGACCCGCCACCTTCTTCGATTCGGAGCTGAAGGGCGGCTCGGCGGGGATCGCCAACAACCTGATCCCCATGCTCGTGGCAAGGCTGTCCCCCGAGTTCACGATACCGACAGGCAAGGTCTACGTGCAGATGAGGGGACCGCGCTTTGAGACAAAGGCCGAGATCCGGGTCGTGAGCGGCTGGGGCGACGTCGTCGGCATGACGGCGGCCCACGAGGCAGACCTGTGCAGCGAGGCGGGCCTGAACTACAACAGCCTGGCCCTCATAGATAACTACGCGAACGGGCTCGAGGGGACCGACATCGACTTTGCGAGCTTTAAGGAACTTGTGAAAGGCAACCAGGAGAAGGTGAACAGGCTTTTCATCCGCATGCTAAAGGTGCTGGAGTAGGGGGCTGAGAGGCAAACACGTGAGCGAATTTCTACAGTCCGACCGGGTCGCAAACGCAAAGGAGGCGCTGGACCGCCTTCGCGTCAACATGCGCCAGGCGATCCTGGGCAAGGACGACGTGATCGAGCAGCTGCTCATTTGCCTCGCAGCGGGCGGCCACCTGCTGATCGAGGACCTTCCGGGCGTGGGGAAGACGACGCTGGCCTACGCCCTCGCCCGTTCGACGGACTGCGTGTTCTCAAGGATCCAGTTCACGAGCGACCTGCTTCCCTCGGACGTAACCGGGGTCGCGATCTACGACGAGTCGACACGGGAGTTCGTCTTCAAGCCCGGCCCGGTGTTCGCCAACATCGTCCTCGCGGACGAGATCAACCGCGCACCCCCGAAGACCCAGTCGGCGCTGCTCGAGGTCATGGACCGGGCCCGGGTCACTGTGGACGGGGAGTCCCACGGTGTGGGGTCGCCCTTCATGGTCTTCGCGACGCAGAACCCGGTTGACTACGAGGGGACGTTTCCGCTCCCCGAGAGCCAGATGGACCGGTTCCTGATGCGGCTGCGCATGGGCTATCCCCAGCACAGCGACGAGATCGAGATCCTGCGGACGGCGCGCAGCGGCTACGACTCGATCTCCCTAAACGCGGTCGCCTCTCGAGCCGACGTCGCCGGCATCCAGTCCCTGGTGCCGCAGGTTTTCGTCGAGGACAGCATCCTGGACTTCATCCTCCGGATTGTCGCGGCCACCCGCACGGAGGTCGAGTTCAAGGCGGGCGCCAGCGTCCGCGGCGGGCTCGCCCTGCGCACCGCGGCGCAGGCCCGAGCCCTTGTCAACGGACGCGACTTTGTCCTTCCGGACGACGTGACCGAGCTCGTGCCGGCGGTTCTTGCGCACAGGCTCGCGCTAGCGAGGCAGAGCGGCGACGCCCTTGAGGAGCGGAGGTCCGTGGGAGCGCATCTCAAGCGCATTCTCTCGGCCCTGCCCCCGCCCGTGTGAGCCCGCTCTCCGGCAGGGGATTGCGCCGATTCTGGCGGCGCGTCCTATGGGGGCTGCTGTGGCCCAGGCGCCGCGAGCGGATTCAGCCCACCATCTCGGGAGTCGTGCTGATCGGACTTTCGTTCGGGATAGGCACGGCGGCGTACAACTCCGCGAGCAACATCCTCTTCATCGCGCTGGCCCTCCTCTTGGCATGCCTGGTCCTGAGCGGGGTCATGGCCTGGATGAACCTCCGCGGGATCGAGTGGCGGCTCGAGATCCAGCCGCCCCTGCGCGCCGGCCAGGAGGCGGAGGTGGGCCTTGTCCTTCGCAATGAGAAGCGGTTCATACCGACGTACGCCCTCTGGTTCGAGTTTGCCGCGAGCGCGTTCGAGCGGGGAGAGCCCGCCCGCCCCGAGACGACGATAACCGCCAAGGGCATCGACGTGTGGGCCGCGCTCTCCCGGGCGGAGAGGTCCACGAGCCGGGGCGCGGTGCACCTGCGCACACGCCTTGAGCCGGGAGGAACGGCGAGGCTCGAGTGGTCGTTCACACCGGTGCGCAGGGGTCTGATTCGCGTCGAGCTGCGCGGTGTCGGCTCGCTCTTCCCTTTCGGCTTCCTGCGGAAGCTGACGGGCACCGAACTCAGCCGCGAGATCCCCGTCTGGCCCGCGCCCGTGGAATACCGGCGATTCGCGGGCGCCTCGCCCAGGCGTCCCGAGGGCGCGCTCCGCCAGGCCAGGACCGGCCACGAGGGCGAGATGATGGCGCTGCGCCAGTACGAGGCGGGCGACTCCCACCGCCTTATCCACTGGAAGGCCAGCGCCCGCTCGCGGCGCCTCCTCATCCGCCAGTTCTCATCGCAGAACTCGGACGCGTGCTCGCTGTGGCTGCGCACCGACGCCTCCGTCTGGACCCGCCCCGAGCAGTTCGAGCTGCTGGTGAGCCTCGCCGCCACGCTCGCCCAGGACCTCTTTCGTTCGGGGCGCCTGCAGTCGGTCTCGATCGACGCCGGGACTCCGGTCCCCATCAAGAGGGTGGCGGACCTCGACTCGTTCCTGGACAGGCTCGCGCAGGTGAGCCCGCTCAAGGATTCGCCGGGAGGCGGCGGCGGGCCGCCGTCCCAGGGGCGCCCGTGCTTCAACCTGCTGACCTTCGAGCCCGAGGGCTCGAGGGGCGTGGCGGCATTCATAAATGGAAACAAGGCCGCAGCAACTTAGCGCCGACGAGCTCCACCAGCTGCGCTGGCTCCTCGGCGGGGTCCTCATGCTGCTGTCGATAGCGACGGTCTTCTACCTCGACATCAATTCCGAGGTGATGGCCGCAATCGCGGCGGCCGGCGTTGTCGCGGCCCTGGTGTGGCCCGCGCTTCCGGCGCGGGTGCCGGTGTGGGCGCACCGCCTCGCGTTCCCCGCCATACTCGCGTTCTTCGCGGGCGATCTCTGGCACTCAGGCCAGCTCCTGCCCGCGATTGTGAGGCTCGACCTGCTGCTCATCCTCTACCGCGGGGTCAGCCACAGGGCCCGTCGCGACGACCTCCAGATCGTCGTGCTCGGCCTGTTCCTCATCGTGGTCGCGGGCGTCCTCACGGTTTCGCTGCTCTTCGCCGCGCAGATCCTCGTCTTCACGGCCTGCTCGCTCGGCCTGCTGATGGTGGTGACGATCGCCGAGTCGACAGAGGGGGGCCAGGCGCCGAAGCTCGCCGTCCGGGGCGTGGTGCCCCAGTGGGCCGCCCACGCCAGCTGGCGCCGGCTCTTCGGGAGGCTCTGGGAGATCTCCGACTGGAGGCTCCTTGCGTCGGCCGCCGCCCTGTTCGCGGGCGTGGTGGCGGTGTCGGGCCTCCTCTTCATGGCGATCCCGCGCTTCCAGCTCGAGAACAGCCTGTTCCTCGAGCGCTTTGTGTTCAAGAGGGCGATGACGGGCTTCAACGACTCGATCAAGTTCGGCGACATAACCGAGATAACGCAGGACGACAGCATCGCGTTCAACGTGGACATTTCGGACCCGGCGCAGGCGCCCGCCGATCCCTACTGGAGGATGGTCGTGCTCGACGAGTATTCGAACGGCGGCTTCAAGCTGTCGTCGCGGATGCGGCGCGCCTTCGACGCCGAGCGGACCGCCGCGAACATCGTACCGTCCTGGGGCGGGGCGCGAAGCGCGCCGACGTGGAAGTTCTACCTGGAGTCCGGGGTCAGCCGCTACCTGCCGATCGTGGGCCGGTTCGGCGCCCTGCGCTTCCGCGATGCCCAGCACTTCAACTACTCGCCTGAGCTTGCTTCGGTGGCCCTGCGCGACGAGCCGGCGAGCATGACTGCCTACAAGGTGGAGGGGATGGCGGCCGACTCGGCGGAGCTCAGGGACCAGGCCTTTTCAAGGGTCTGGGCAAACCGCGGGCCGGTCCGGCCGACCGGCATGCCGCTGCAGCTCGAGCTTCCGGGTTCGAAGGGGGACCGCGCCACTCTCGCCCGCCTCGCGTCCCAGGTCGGGGCGCCCCCGGCCGCCGGCGCCCAGGAATTCGCAAAGCAGGTGATCGGGCTGCTGCACCAGATGCACCGCTATTCGCTTTCGCCCCGCATTCCGCCGGGGCAGGGGGACCCCCTGGTCCGCTGGATGGACTCGAGCGAATCGGGCCACTGCGAGCTCTTTGCCGGAGCCTTCGTCCTCCTGGCCCGCGAGGCGGGATTCCCCGCCCGGGTCGTCACGGGCTTCAGGGGCGGAACCTGGAACGCCTACTCGGGCAACTACACCATAAGGAACTCGGACGCCCACGCTTGGGCGGAGATATGGGACGAGAGGAAGGGGGCGTGGCTCAGGGAGGACCCCCTGGGTTCGATCACGGCGATCGACCCGTCGAAGGAAAGGGGCGACGGGGCTCTGGCGGGGATCATGGACCGCAGCTGGTCGGCACGGCTCAACAGCCTTCGGGTGTTCTGGTACCGGCGGATCGTCAACTTCGACCAGCAGTCGCAGGCGGAGACACTGAACGAGGTCAAGAACGCGACCGACACCTCCGGCAGGTGGCTGCGCGCCGCAGCGGCCGGCCTGTCGGGCCGGATAAGGGCGTGGCTCAGGGGCCCGTGGGACTGGGCCCGGTTGCTGCGCCTTGCCGCGAAGCTGGCGCTCGCCCTGGCGGCCTGCTGGGTCCTCGCGCAGTCGCGCTGGCGCCTTGCGTCCCTGGCGCGCGGCAGGAAGGTCGACCCGGTGAGGCGTGAGGCCGGCCGGTGGCTTGTCCGGCTCGACGCGCCGGAGTCCCTCGTCGCCGACCTCCAGCGCCTGCGCTACGGGCCGGCGCCGACCTGGCCAAGGCCGGCCGACGTCTTCAGCAGGGCCAGAAGGGCCGCGTCTAGTTCGCCGCGGCGCCGGCGTGCCTCTTCTCGAAGAATTTCCTGAGGATCGCCGAGGCGATCGGCGAGGCCTCCGGCCCCCCACCGAAGCTTTCTCCCACGGGCCCGTCGACCGCGATGGCCAGCGCGATCTCGGGATTCTCGATGGGCGCGAAGCAGATGAACCAGGCCTCGTCCACCTTCCCCTGGGGGCGCACGATCTGCGCCGTGCCCGTCTTGCCCGCGATATCCACCCCGGGCACCCGAAGGGCAGGGAGATTCAGGTATCTCGCGGTCCCCTCCGCGTCGGTGGTGCAGCCGAGCATCCCCTTCACAATGGCGGCCCGCTGCGAGGACGAGAGCCCCGTTCTCTCCGAGTGCTGGGCGGGCCGGTTGGGATCGTGGAGGAGGGTGGGCCGGGTCCAGACCTCGTCCCGGGCGAACGAGGCCGCGAAGCAGGCCATCTGGAGGGGGGTCACGCCCAGGAAGCCCTGGCCGATCGACATGTTGGCCGTGTCGCCGGGGGACCAGCTCTCGCCGCGCTCGCGCTGCTTCCACGCCGGGTCTGCGATCAGCATCCGGTGCGTCTCACCGGGGAGTTCTATGCCGGTGGGTCGGTCGAGGCGGAAGCGGCGGGCCTGGGAGGCGATCACATCGACTGTCGTCCGCAGGCCGACCGTGTAGAAATAGATGTCGCAGCTCACGGTGATGGCGTCGGCGAGGGTCAGCTTCCCGTGGTGCGCCTCGCCGTTTTCGCAGACGAAGCGGTGGTTGCCGATCATCATGACCCCTTCGCAGTCGGCCGGCTCGTCCTCCGGCGTGACGGCGCCGGTCAGGAGCGCCGCCGTCGAGACGACTATCTTGAAAGTGGATCCCGGGGCGTACACGCCGTTCAGCGCGCTGTTGGTCCACGCCTTGCGGGCCTCGATGTCGGCGGCGGCGGCCGTGCTGAGATGCGGCGAGAACACATTCAGGTCGTAGCCCGGCTTGCTCGCCATGGCCAGGATCTCCCCGGTGCGCACGTCGATGGCGACCGCCGCTCCGGTCTCGTCCCCGATGGCGTCCTCCGCAGCGGTCTGTAGGTCGATGTCGAGGCTCGTCGTCAGGCTGTGGCCCTGGACAGGGACCCGGTACTCGATCGGGGGGTTCACCTTGTAGCCCGCCGGGTCGACCCGGACGATCGTGTAGCCCGCCTCGCCCTGGAGCGTGGAGTCAAACTGCTTCTCGAGGCCGTCGCGCCCCACGGTGCCCTTCATCTTGAGGGTGGTGAGGCCCTCGCCGGGGAAATCCTCATCGCCCTCGTTCTCGTTCGCCCCCACGTACCCGAGCACGTGGGCCGCGGCCTCGCCGTAGGGATAGGACCGCGTGCTCGACTTGTAGAGCTGCAGGGGAGAGTTGACCGGCACCTGCTCGGTGAGCCGCGCGAACTCCTCGGGCTTGAGGTCGTCGACGAGTATGTACGGCAGGAGCAGCTGGCGCTCCAGGTGGCGCTGGAGGGCGGCTCCGTCCACGGTGTCCGACCTGCCGAGGATCTGGTTCACCTGGTCCATGTAGCGCTGCACGACGCTCACGTGCGCGATCCGCTCCATCTGCGAGCTCGTGGGGAGGTCCCTGTCGCCCGCCTCCCGGTAGTTGTTGCGAATGCGGATGAACTCCTTGCGGAACTCCGGGCGCAGGTCGTCAAGGTAGAGGACGACGGCGTTTCGCGGGCGGTTCTCAACCAGCTTGCGGCCCTCGCGGTCGAGGATGTTCCCCCTGGGGCCCGGGACGATTATCCGCCTCTCGTTCTGCTGGCGCTCCTGCTCGTGGTGGATCCCTCCCTTGATGATCTGCTGGTAGGCGAGGCCGCCGGCAAGGACGAGGAGCATGAGCGCCACGATGCCGTGGAAGGCGAGGATCCGCGGATCGAATCCCGTCTTCGACTCGACGAGGCTGCCTGAGCGTTGTGCGGGCGCTGCCATGCTTTGCTGCGGGGCGCAGGCTAGGCTGCGTGGGGCCGGTCCGCACGCGCCAATTCGAGGGTGCGCAGCTGCAGGGCGAAGAACCAGGGCGCGGCAAGCGCCAGGGCGGCCTCCGACCAGGCTAGGTCGGAGAGCGTTCGCGGAAGCTCCGCTCCCACCGCGTGAGCGAGGCGAAGCCTCGAGAATGCGAGCGCGAGAAACAGGGCCAGGTTCACGAGGAGCGCCACGGTGACCCTCACCAGGGTGTCGTTGCGCTGCAGGCGCTCGCGCACGTTGAAGACGACGGCGTGGGCGACCGCGAACAGGGCCGCGTGGGTCCCGAAGGCCACCGGTGCGGCCGAGTCGCACAGGAGGCCGCCGAGCACCGACGCCGCGA
Source organism: uncultured Opitutaceae bacterium (assembly GCA_964574435.1). Classification (GTDB taxonomy): domain Bacteria; phylum Verrucomicrobiota; class Verrucomicrobiia; order Opitutales; family Opitutaceae; genus Palsa-1447. The sequence goes on along the minus strand of CAZNNO010000015.1, from coordinate 6,093 downwards.
AGCCCTGGCGGAAGGGGAGCATCAGGGCCGAATATGCAACGTAGAGCCCGCCCGCGAAGATCCAGACGTGAAGGGTGGCGAGCGCGCTGTCGAGCTCCGCGACCAGCGCCCGCAGCAGGTAGAGCGTCAGGAAAAGTGCGATTGTGCCGCGCATCCGGGTGCAGCCTATTCCGTGCTGACCGGCACCAGCACGGTCACCTCGGTCAGCTCCGAGAGGCGCGGGTCCAGCTCGACCTCGCCGGTCTTGAACAGCCCGTCCGCGCTCTGCTCGACGTGCACGATGCGACCGATCGTGAGCCCCGGGGGGTAGACGCCGCCGAGGCCCGACGTGGCGAGGCGCTTCGGCACGCTGGCGCTTGCGTAGAGGTCGAGGGGCACGAACTCGATCACGCCCCGGGCTCCGCCAAAGACCTGGGTCTCGGCCCCCTGGTAGCTCATCGGGCGCGAGTCTCCGTCCACGACGCAGGCGATCCTGAGCCCGGGGTCGCTCGTCAGCTGCACGATCGAGGTGTAGGCGTGGACCTCGGAGACGCGCCCCACGACTCCCCCGCTGTAGACGACCGGGGCGCCGACGGGAATCCCGTAGTCCGAGCCCTTCCGGATGACCATCCGCTGCCACCAGCTCGAGAAGTCGCGCTGGGCCACGCGCGCGTGCTCGAACCTGAAGCGCTCGCTCGGCGGCATCTTGAGGAGCGCCTGGAGGCGCTCGACCTCGTCCTGCAGCTCGCCGTTCTGCTGCACCGAGAGCGAGTAGGAGGCGTTGAGGCGCGCCATGTCGCGCCCGGCCTCGATCAGCTCATCCTTGGTGTGCAGGCGCAGGGCCCAGAAGCGCTGGAGGTCGTTCGCGTACGAGGCGGCCACCGTTATGGGCGCTGTCATCTCGAAGAAGCTCGCGCGCGCAAGCGCCTTGAAGGCGATCGGCGCTACGAGCCACGCCGCGACGGCCAAACCCAGCGCTACGAAGGGTCGGGCTTGGTCGAATCGCTGGGGTCGCCCAATCCTCACGCGTTCTGCATGAGCCAGGACAGGTCGTTCAGAACGGCGCCTGTCCCGTTGGCCACGGCAGAGAGGGGATCGTCGGCCACGGTCACCGGCAGGCCGGTCTTGTCGCTGAGAAGCCTGTCAATACCCCGGATGAGCGAGCCTCCGCCGGCCATCACGAAGCCGCGGTCGACCAGGTCGGCCGAAAGCTCGGGCGGGCAGCGCTCGAGGGTGGTGCGCACGGCGTCCACGATCGCCGCGATCGTGTCGGAGAGGGCCTCGCGGACCTCTTGCGAGGTTATGTGGATCGTCTTCGGGAGCCCCGCCACGGAATCCCGGCCCTTGACCTCCATCGAGAGTTCCTCGTCGAGAGGGTAGGCGGAGCCGATCCGCATCTTTATCTCCTCCGCCGTGCGCTCGCCGATAAGCAGGTTGTAGGCCCGTTTCATGTAACCGATTATGGCCGCGTCCAGCTCGTCGCCCGCGACGCGGATCGACTTCGAGAAGACGATGCCGTTGAGCGAGATGATGGCGATCTCCGTCGTCCCGCCGCCTATGTCGACGATCATGTTGGCCGCGGGCTCGTCGATCGGCAGGCCGACCCCAATCGCAGCCGCCATGGGCTCGGGGATCGTGATCACCTTGCGCGCGCCGGCGTGGGTCGCGCTGTCCATGACCGCGCGCTTCTCCACCGCGGTTATGCCCGAAGGAATCGCGATGACGACCCGGGGCGGGGCCCGGAAGCTCTGACTGGCCTTCTGGATGAAGTAGCGGAGCATCGCCTCCGTCACGTCGAAGTCGGCGATCACGCCGTCCTTCATCGGTCGGATGGCCGTGATGTTTCCGGGCGTGCGCCCGAGCATCCGCTTGGCCTCGTCGCCGACGGCGCGCACCTTTCGCGTCACCGTGTCAAGCGCGACCACCGAGGGTTCGCGGAGGACGATTCCCTTGTCCTTCAGGTATACGAGCGTGTTGGCCGTTCCGAGATCGATGCCGATATCGTTTGAGAAATAACCAAAAAGGTTGGCCATGATCGCGTGGTGCGGGGGGAGCTGGTGGTCGCTGGCGTTGCCGCCGACGGAATCGAATGGCCTGCGCAGGAACCTGTCAACGAAGGAAATACGCCGGTTAGGGTTGACGGAGCGCGGCAACCGGGGAGATTTTTTGCGGAGGCGCCGCCATGCACGGAATCCTGTTCATCCAAGACCTGGCGGTGATACTCGTCGTGGCGGGCGCCGTGGGCTGGCTCTGCCAGAGGGTCGGCCTCTCGATCGTCGTGGGGTTCCTCGCGGCCGGGATACTCGTGGGGCCCGGGATGCCGTACCTGGCGCTGGTGTCGGACTCCGGCAGGATCGAGGCGCTCGCCCAGGTCGGGCTCGTGTTCCTGATGTTCTCGATCGGCCTGCGCCTGAGCCTGCGAAAGCTGCGCCGCCTTGGGCTGCCTCTGCTTGCCGCTGTCTTCGGCAGCGCCGTCGCCATGTACTACCTCTCCCGGCTGCTTGCCGCCGCGCTCGGCTGGAGCTCCACCGAGGGCCTGTTCCTGGCCGGGATGCTCATGATCTCGTCGTCCTCGATCATAGGGAAGATCCTGCACGAGACCGGGCTCAACCACGAGCGGGCCGGCCAGCTGGCGCTGGGCGTGTCGGTGCTCGAGGACATCGTGGCTGTCGTCATGCTCGCCGTCCTCGGGTCGGTCGTCCAGCTGGGTGGGGCGAATGCCAGCCGCGCCTCGGAGGTGGGATTGAGCCTGCTGCACCTGGGCGCCTTTGTCGCGATGATCGGCGTCGCCGGGCTTATCCTGGTGCCTTGGTTCCTCAAGCGCATGAGCATCTCGATGGACGAGGAGCTCCAGACGCTCGGGATCGCCGCGCTCCTCTTCGGACTGGCCATATTCGCCCAGAGGGCGGGCTATTCCGTCGCCCTTGGGGCCTTCCTCCTCGGGATCATCGTTGCCGAGACGCCCCACCGCCACCAGGTCGAGCGCACATTCGAGGGCATGCGCGACGTCTTTAGCGCGGTGTTCTTTGTGGCGATAGGCATGCAGATTGACGTCCATGAGCTGATCCATTCGGCGGGACTGATCGTCGGGATTGCCGCGTTCACTCTGGTGGCCCGTCCCCTTGCGGTCGCCTCGGGGCTCTCCATCATCGGCATCCCGGCCGGGGACAGCGTCAGGGCGGGCCTCATGGCCGCGCCGATCGGCGAGTTCTCCTTCGTGATCGCCCAGCTTGGGGTGGGCGCCGCGGTCGTGCCGGCGCAGTTCTATCCGCTAGCCGTCGGGGTCTCGTTGTTGACGACACTTGTAACACCCTATGCAGCAAGAAATTCCGAGCGCCTTGCGTCGGCCCTTGTGTCGCGCCAGCCCGGGTGGCTCAGCGACTGGATGAATTACTACCAGGACTGGCTCGAGCGCTTCACACGCCAGCGCAAGCAGAGCCTCGTCTGGCAGTTGAGCCGCAAGCGATTCGCGCAGATCGGGATAGAGATGCTTTTCGTCAGCGGTGTCCTGGTCTTCTCGCGCGAGCTCTACACCGGGATCGAGGAGTGGCTGGGGAGGGACTGGATGTTTCCGAACGGCGCCCAGGTCGGGTTCTGGATGCTGCTGGCGATAGCCGTGGTCGCCCCGATGGTCGCTATCTGGCGAAACAGCTCCGCTCTCGCGCTGCTCTTCGCCCAGGTCTCAACCGCGCACCATCCCCGCGGCAGGCAGATCGCCCCTGTCATAGAGACCGGTCTCAAGGCCGTTGCGGCGGCCGTCCTCACTGTGTGGCTGATCGCCGTCGTGCCGGCGGAGGACACGGCCCGCTGGCTCCTGTTTGCGAGCGTCCTTCTCGCGATCGTCGCGGTGATCCTCCTGCGCCGCAGGCTCATCTACTGGCACTGTGTCCTCGAGGTAGAGCTGAAGAACGTGATCCAGACCTCGGATGCAAAGCTGACGGCGACCACCGCGCCCTGGCTCGGGCGCCATCCGGAATGGGACCTGCACATGATCGACTGCACCCTTCCCGACCTGGCCGACTGCCAGGGCAGGACCATCGCCGAGCTCGAATTGCGCGCGCGCTTCGGGTGCTCGGTGGTCGGCATCGAGCGGCAGGGATTCATGATTCCTCTGCCCCCGCCCGAATCCGTGCTCTACCCGCGCGACAAGGTGCTGCTGATGGGGACGAAGGGGCAGGTCAATCGCGGACGCGACTTCCTGGGCGGGGTGTCCGGTGCGCCCGAGACCGATTCCCTCTTCGAGGAGGTGCGGATGGACGCGATCGACGTCCCCGACTGGAGCCGCGCAAGTGGCCGGTCGCTCGCCGCCATCTCTCCGGCGAAGAACCACGGCGTGCAGATAGCCGGCATCCGGCGCCTGGACGAGCGCATCCTGAACCCCGGCGCCTCCGAGCTGCTGAAGCCCGGCGACGAGCTCCTTGTGCTCGGCACACCGGCACAGATCCGCGAATTCCGCGGATGGCTGACCGAGAATCCCTCCGACGGCGTGTGACGGGCCCGGCCCCTAGTTCGTGCCGTGGGTGCCGCCAGCGTCCGGCTTCTTTGCGTCGTCCTTGGACGGCGCGGCGGGCTCGTCCTCCTTCGAGGCCTTCTTGAACTCCTTCACGGACTGCCCGAGGCCCTTGGCGAGCTGGGGAAGCTTGGTCCCGCCGAAAAGCAGCAGGATGATCAGGAGAATAAGCACCCACTCGCCGCCACCCGTGGGAATCAATCCGGCCAACTGGACATTAAAGGGCGTCATGCCGGTATTCTAGCCCGGGCAACCCCCTAAGCAAGAGCGTTCCGCGGCCTAGGAGCGCGGAGGGCGCAGCGACGCGGCGACCTTCAGCAGGTTCTGGGCGTTGTCGATCTGCTCGGCGTCGAAAAAGCCGTGCAGCTGGCGTATGCGCGTCGGATGGCGCATCTTGCGCAGTGCCTTCGCCTCGATCTGGCGGATGCGCTCGCGCGTCACCTTGAACTGCTTGCCAACCTCCTCGAGCGTCCGGCTGTAGCCGTCCACAAGGCCGAACCGCAGTGAAAGCACGCGGCGCTCGCGCTCGGTGAGGGTGTCGAGGACGTCGATGATCTTCTCGCGAAGGAGCGAGTACGCGGTCATGTCGTAGGGGTTCTCGGCGGACTTGTCCTCGATGAAGTCGCCGAAGGAGGTGTCGTCGCCGTCGCCGACGGGCGACTGCAGCGATATCGGCTGCTGCGCCATCTTCATGATCTGCTGGACGCGGTCGACCGGAAGGTTCATCTCGTCGGCAACCTCGTCGGGCGTCGGCTCGTGGCCGTACTCCTGAAGCAGCTGCTTCTGGACCTGCATGACCTTGTTGAGCGTCTCGATCATGTGCACCGGGATGCGGATCGTGCGCGCCTGGTCGGCTATGGAGCGGGTGATCGCCTGGCGGATCCACCAGGTCGCGTAGGTCGAGAATTTGTAGCCCCTGCGGTATTCGAACTTCTCGACGGCCTTCATGAGGCCCATGTTGCCCTCCTGGATCAGGTCGAGGAACGACAGGCCCCGGTTCGTGTACTTCTTGGCGATCGAGATCACCAGGCGCAGATTGGCCTCGACCATCTCCGTCTTTGCGCGGTGAGCCTCGCGCACGTGGGTCATCGTCTGCTGGTAGACCTCGACCAGCTGGGCGGGGGCGATCCTCTGGTGGAGCTCGATGTGGCGCAGCCGGTTGTTGATGGCGCGCGTGTCTATCGCCGCGTCCTTCTTGGTCTTCGGGTGCTTGGCGCGATCAAGCTGGATCTGGATCGATTCGATCTCCTCGAGCACCGGCCGCAGCTGCTCCAGGTACTCCTCGTAGACCTTCAGCTTGAAGAAGAACTTTGGAAAGTTCGCCCGGAGCGCGGTCTCGCGCCTGCGGAACTTGGACAGGGCCTTCTTGCGCTCCGGGTCCGTGCGCGCCTTGGACTGCTCGATCCAGGCCTCCGCGGTGCCGGCCTCCGCCTTCTGGGTTGAGTCGACCAGCTTCGGCAGGGTCCTGAAGTAGGCGTCGCGGCTCTCGATCTTCTTGTCGATGACGATGCGGTCGAACCGCTCCTCGCGGTTGAGCAGCTTCGCGCCAAGGACGGCGATGTAGCCTCCCACGGCCGAGGCCTGGAAGAGGGCCTCCTGGGCCT
>CAZNNO010000014.1:0-67973 GCA_964574435.1 uncultured Opitutaceae bacterium | reverse complement strand
CTCATTGGATCCTAGTTCCTTAAATTGCTGGCGTCCCCACGGGGATTCGAACCCCGGTTCTCACCGTGAAAGGGTGGTGTCCTGACCGGGCTAGACGATGGGGACGTGGCGCGGGATCGGGCAAGCTAGGCGGCGTGCATGCGCAAGCAAGAGCATTTTTCCGTCTGGACCCGCGGGCATCCCGGGGAATCCTCAGATGATGACCTTTACTGAAATCGAGAGCGCGCTGCCCGATCGGGCCGTGACCTCGATCATGGCGCCCTTTCCAAGGATCGGATCGGGGAAAGTCCGTGATATTTTCGACCTTGGGGACGCCCTGCTGCTAACGGCGTCGGACCGGCTGTCGGCCTTCGACGTCATCCTGCCGGACGGCATACCCGGCAAGGGTATCCTGTTGACGCAGATGAGCCTCTGGTGGTTTGCAAAGACCGCAGGGATCGTCTCCAACCACCTTCTGCCTGATCAGGATGCTGAGTTCGGGCGGCGCGGGATCTCCGGGCGCGACTTGAGCCTTAGAAGCATGGTCGTGCGAAAGCTGCGGCCGCTGCCCATTGAATGCGTTGTGCGCGGGTACCTGGCGGGCAGTGGGTGGAGCTCCTACGCCAGGTCGGGGTCGGTCTGCGGCATATCGCTTCCTCCCGGCTTGCGGCAGGCCGAGCGCCTGCCAGAGCCGATCTTCACACCGACGACCAAGGCGCCCAAGGGAAGCCATGACGAGGCGATAGACGACGCCCGGGCATCCGAGTCGGTGGGAGCCGCACTCTACACCAGGGTCAAGGCCGCCAGCCTGGCCCTTTACCAATTCGGCCACGCCAAAGCCCTGGGTGCAGGGATGATCCTGGCCGACACCAAGTTTGAGTTTGGAACCGATCCCACCGGCGCCCTTGTTCTCATAGACGAATTGCTGACGCCGGATTCCTCGCGCTACTGGCCTGTGGACAGTTATGAGCCGGGAATTTCGCCGCCGAGCTACGACAAGCAGTTCGTCCGCGACTACCTGCTTGGGCTGTCGTGGGACCAGAAGCCCCCCGCCCCAAGCCTGCCGCCAAATGTGATAGCGAGTACCGGCGAAAAATACCTGGCCGCCCTGAGGAACCTGATGACCGACGGCAGGCCTACTGCATGACGCCCTGGTGCTTAGCGGGCGCATTGATTCCGCTCTGGGCGCGCACCAGCTCGCGCCTGAGCCAGTCGAGGGCGGAATTCACTGCACGCCGCTTGATCGTCGAGCGCGGGCCCGGATAGCTCAGCTTGCGGGACCATACCCCGTGCGGGGCATGGAGGGCCACGAAAATTGTCCCAACGGGGTTCTCGTTTGGGCCGCCGCAAGGCCCGGCGAATCCCGTGATGGAGAGCGCATAATCCGCGCCCACCTTTTCGGCAGCTCCCGTGGCCATCGCAACCGCGGCCTCCGCGCTCACCGCTCCGTGCTGGAGGAGAAGGCACTCGGGCACGTCGAGGAGCTGCATCTTCGAGTCGTTCGAGTAGCACACGCATCCCCCCGAGAAGAACTTCGAGGCGCCGCAGATGTCCGTGAACGCATTCGCGAGAAGCCCGCCTGTCGCCGTCTCGGCGACCGCAAGCCGCCTGTCCTGGGACCGGAGGAGGTCTGCGCACACCTTTGCAAGCGAATCGTCGCCGAAAGTCACAAAATCGCTCCCGAGGACCTGCGAGCACTCGGCGGCGATCGTCGCGATCTCTGCAGGCCCAAGCTCGCCGCCCGGGGAACTCAGCCTGCAGTCCACGTGGCCCGAATGTGCGCAGAACGCGACGCCCAGGGCGGAGCCGTGCCGGTCGAATATATGCTGTAGCTTGGTCTCCAGCATCGACTCCCCTATTCCAGCGGTCCGCAGCTGGATATAGGCCTTGCCTTCGAGCACCAGCCCGAGCTTTGCGAGGCGGGGAAGGACGTGCTCCGTGAACATAGGCTGCAGCTCGTTCGGCGGCCCCGGCATCATGCAAAGAACTCTCCCGTCCTGCTCCACCCATAGGCCCGGGGCCGTCCCGTTGGAGTTTGCCAGAACCTCGCCCCGCTCAAACCGGTAGGCCTGCTTGAGGTTGTTCGGGGTCATCTTCCTCCCAAACAAGGCGAAGCGCTCGATGATATGGCGCTCGATCTCGGGGTCAAAAATGAGCTTCTGCTTGAGAACTCGTGCCACCGACTCCCTCGTCCTGTCATCGCAGGTCGGACCAAGGCCGCCTGTGATCAGCACGACGTCGGAGCGCGCCCAGCTCTCCTGAAATTGCCCGGCAATGTCCTCTGCATCATCGGTTACCGTGACATTCCTGCGCAACCCGATCCCACGTGCGCCCAGTTGCGAGCCGATGAACGTCAAGTGCCCGTTTGCGGTCAGCCCCAGGAGGAGCTCGTCGCCAATGGTCAGCAGCTCGTAGTGAAGCTTGTGGGTGGGCTTATTCAAACGGAAGGCCGAAAGTTGGTGGAAAGCATGCCTTGCGGACGTTAAAATTAGGCCAATCTTTGGAAAATGCCAGCAGTTGACTCAGATAGCGGGGTTCCGCCCACGCTCAAGGAAAAGGTGAGACGGCTGCCCGATCGCCCCGGCGTCTATATCATGAAGGACAGGATAGGCCGAATCATCTACGTGGGTAAGGCAAAGGCGTTGAAGAAGCGAGTCTCCTCCTACTTCCAGCCGTCGCGGGCGTTCGCGCTGCACCCCAAGATACGGGCGCTCGTGGAGATGATCGCCGACTTTGACGCGATCGAGGTGAAATCGGAGCCGGAGGCCCTGCTGCTCGAGGGGAAGCTGATCAAGCAGTGGAAGCCGCGCTACAACACGGACTTCACGGACGACAAGCGCTTTCCCCTCGTCAGGGTGGACCCGCGCGAGGAGCTGCCACGCTTCCGGCTCGTCCGAATCCGCAAGGATGACCATTCCCGGTATTTCGGCCCGTTCGCCCACAGCGGGCCCCTGCGGAAGGCGCTGGCGCAGATGCGCCGGCAGTTTGGCATCCTGCTGAGCGACGGGACGCCTCGGTCCCTGCCCGACGGATCCTGGCAGCTCTACGATGACGTCAGGGCGGAGATCTACGGCTTCCCAAACAGCGTGTCCACGGCCGAATACAGGGAGAGGGTTGAGCGGGCCTGCGCGTTCCTGGAGGGCAAGTCCCGGGAATGGCTGGAATCACTCCGTGCCGAAATGGCGACGGCATCCGAGCGCCGCGAATTCGAGAAGGCGGCCGAGCTGCGTGACATCGTCTTCGCCCTGGATAAGACACTCGCGAGGCCGCGCAACTTCGAGCGGACGGACCCGACAGCGTTGAGCGCCGACGAGTCGGCGCTTGGTTCGCTCCAGCAGGCGCTCGCGCTGCCCGGACCTCCGCGTTCGATAGAGTGCTTCGACATATCGCACATTTCGGGCACGTTCGTGGTCGCATCTATGGTCCGGTTTGCCGAGGGAAGGCCCGACCGCGACAACTACCGCCGCTACCGGATCAAGGGCTTCATGGGCAATGACGACTATAGGGCGATGGAGGAGGTCGTCGGTCGCCGCTACCGGCGTCTCCGTGCCGAGGGGAAAGCCTTTCCCGACCTTGTTGTGATAGACGGCGGAGCCGGCCAGGTTGGGTCTGCGCTAAAGGCATTCGTGGCCCTCGGACTCGACCCACCCCCGATCGTGGGCCTGGCGAAGAAGGAGGAGACCATCGTGTTTCCGGACAATCGCCCGCCTCTGGACATTCCGCTCGAGCATCCCGGTCTCAGGCTCCTGCAACGGCTGCGCGACGAGGCCCACCGCTTTGCGAACACCTACAATGCGGACCTGCGGTCCAGGAAGATCCGCGAGTCCCTGCTGGACGACTTCCCCGGCCTCGGGCCTGTTCGGCGCGCCGCGTTGATGGACCATTTTGGCAGCATCGGGCGCCTCCAGGAGGCGACGGCCTCGGAGATCTCCGAGGTGGCCGGATTCGGCCCAAGGATCTCATCGGAGCTCCACTCGTTCCTCGGGGGCATCGGGGCCCCCCGATCGAAAACCTCTTGAACCCACCGCCGCGCCCGGCCCCCTTCGGGGTCTCCATGCTCCCATCCCGCATACTGGCGCCGCTCATCGCCGGGCTCGTCCTGGCGGCGCCCCGCACGGGGGCGGTTCCGGAGCTTGCGCCGCTCTTTCAGGACCACGCCGTACTCCAGAGCGGCAAGCCGGTCCCCATCTGGGGCCGCGCGGCGCCGGGCGAGCACGTGAGCGTGGCGTTTGCAGGCCAGATTGTCGGCACCACCGCCGACCCTGACGGACGCTGGGTCACGGTCCTGGCGCCCCTTGCGGCTGACTCGGCGGGAGCCGAGCTCACGGCCACGGGAAAGGCGGCCCTGACAATCCATGACGTCGTGGTCGGCGAGGTCTGGCTCTGCTCGGGTGGGACAAACATGGAATCTGCGGTCGACGACGGCAGCCCCTCCCGCAAGGTAGACAGCGCGTTGGCGGAGGTGGCGGCGGCCCGCTACCCCCTAATCCGGCATTTCAAGGTCGGAAGGCAGGCATCCTCCGTCCCCGCCGAATTGGTCCCCGGATCATGGAGCGTGTGCTCGCCGGAGACCGTGGGCCGGTTCAGCGCCGTGGGCTATTTTTTCGCGCGGGACCTGTTCGCGCGCCTTGGCGTGCCGGTCGGCATAGTCAATAGCACGTGGCAGGGGACGCCGATCGAGGCCTGGATGAGCCCGGCCGCCCTCGCCGCCGCGCCGGGAGTGGCGCGCGGGCGTCCGGCCGGGGGCGACGACTACCCCTCCGGGGACCGGCGGGCTCCGTCGTCGCTGTTTAACGGCATGATTCATCCGCTGCTTCCCTACGCGACGCGCGGAGTGATCTGGTACCAGGGGGAAAGCGACGTGGGCCACGCAGCCGTCTACGCCCTGCAATTTCCGGCCTTGATCACCGCCTGGCGCTCGCACCTCGGCGAGGACAACCTGCCCTTCTTCTGGGTGCAGCTCGCGGAATTCTCGCCGGGGCCGGGCGACGACTGGGCTCTGCTCCGCGAGGCGCAGTCCAGGGCCCTGAAGCTCGGTTCGACGGGACAGGCGATCGCGATCGACGTCGGCGAGGCCGGAAATATCAACCCGGGGAACAAGGAGGAGCTGGGCCGGCGGCTTGCCCTCATCGCCAAGGCGAAGGTCTATTCAATCCCGGTCGACTACTCCGGGCCCGTGTTCGCCGGCGCCACGGCGCAGGGGCCGGCCATGCGGGTCCAGTTCCTCTTCGCGGGCGAAGGGCTCACCGCATCGGGGAGGCCGCTCCAGTCATTCGAGGTCGCGGGCGCCGACCGCGTGTTTCACCCGGCGAGCGCCGTGATACAGGGCGACACGGTGATTGTTCGCTCACCCGCTGTTTCCCAGCCCGTGGCGGTCCGCTATGCGTGGCGCAATGCCCCTGAGGCCAACCTCTACAACGGCGCCGGCCTCCCGGCGGCGCCGTTTCGTAGTGATGACTGGTGAGCGGCACCCGGGGATCAGACTAGGGAAGCTCGTAGACCTCGCCTAGCGCCTCCCCAGCGATGCCGCTCGCGCTGGTGACCTGGAACGTGTACGCCCCCGGCTGCAGGTTGGCGATCAGTGCGGTGTCCGAATTCTGCCCCGAAAGGGCGAAGGCCCCGACGCTCACGTCTGCGTTGGTGATATCGGCGGGCGAAATCGCGGCTTGATCCGGACCTGAAACCGTCTGGCTTGTCCACACGAGATTCTGGGCCACCAGGTTGCCGTTCGAGTCAAAGACGCTCAGCACCGGGTCGGGAATCACGCCTGTGACGCCAAACTGCGCGAGTCCCGGCCCGATTCCCCGGACCAGGATGCTCTTGGTCGAGCTGCCTGAAATCACGAAGCCGCCGATCAGCGCGCCGGCCCCGGAGCTGACCGGACCCCTTGCCGATATGTTGATCAGCCTCTGGGGCGCTGTCAGCGGCGCCGTGCTGGCGTCATAGATCTCCGTAAGCACATTGCCGCCGTGTCCCGATGGGTCGAACACTTCGATCGTGTAAGGGCCTGGTGCAAGGTTGGCGACAATCGCAGAATCCGCGCTGTACGAGACCAGCGAAAACGCGCCGACCTGCGCAAACACGGCCGCAAGGCTGCTCGAGCCGCCCCATCCGGCATTCTGGGCGATCACGGAGCCGGAGGAGGAATAGAGCTGTATCTCGGGCGTAGCCATCACCCCGGAGACGCCAAAATTGGTGAGGCCCGGTCCGACGGCGCGCAGCAGCACGGTCTTGTTGCCCGTTCCCGAGATGACAAACCCTGCGATCATCGCCTGGCTTCCGGCCAGGTCTGTACGCGTGGACAGGTTGATGAGGCGGTTCTCCGAGGAGGTTGCCGCCGGCGAGAACGCGGTGCCGGATGGCGGGCTTATCGAAATTGTCAGTTCGGCTATGCCGGTGCCCCCGATGCCGACCGCAGAAACCGTCACGTTAAACGTTCCGGTTGCCGTCGGCGTACCCGAAATTATGCCGGTAGTCGCGTTGATGGTGAGCCCCGGAGGCAGCCCCGTCGCCGCGAAAGCCTGCGGCGACAGCGTGGCCGTCACGGTGAACAGGAACGGCTGACCCGCGGTGGCCTCGGCGGCGGTCGCCGATGAGATGACGGGAATCGCCGATGCATCCGCAAGGTAGAGGACCTGCACCAATCCGGACGAGCTGAACTCCGAGGACGGGCTTACGCCCGTGGCGCGCACATAGAACGGCTCCACCCCCGTCGGGGTCGCCCCGGTGAGCTCCCAGGTCAGGCCGTCGGCGGAGGTGCCCTGCCCGACGCTGACCCAGTGCGTGCCATCCGTGGTCTCCTCAAACAGCACGGACGAGAACGCGGGGGCTCCTCCGCTTCGCGTCCAAACATACGTCGTCTGGTCGGCGCTAACCGAGACGGCCTGGGTCATCGGCTCCGGCGCCGCGAAGCGGACCAGCTGAACCCGAGATAGGCCCGCAGACTGGGTGAAGCTCCCGCCGAGCATTACCTTCCCGTCGGGCTGGATCAGGACGGTGTTCACCGTGCCGTTGACGTTCGGAGTGAAAGTTGGGTCAACTGCGCCGTTTGCCTCAATATGCGCGGCATAGCTTATTGGCATGCCGCCTATGGTCGTGAACGATCCGGTCACGTAGAAGGTTCCGTCGATCTGCTGCGCGATTGCCTGAACGGTTCCGTTTGCACCCGGGTTGAACAAGGTGTCGACCGAGCCGTTGGAATTGAGCCTGGCTATCCCGCCGACGCTCAGGCCGCCGACGCTCGTGAACGCGCCGCCGATCACAATCTGGCCGTTCGGCTGGATGACGACCGCGTTGACGACACCATTAACCGACGGCACGAACGAGGCGTCGGGCGAGCCCACCGCCGCGAGCCGGGCCAGGTTGGGGGAGTTTAGGCCCCCGACGCTGGTGAAGGATCCGCCGATGATGATCTGGCCGTTCGACTGCAGCGCCATCGCGTTGACCGGTCCGTTGACGGAGGCGCTGAAGGTGGTGTTGATCGAGGCGTCGGAATTGAGCCGGACGATGTTGGGCTGCGCCTGCCCGTCGACATTCTTGAAGGCGCCCCCCACGAGAACCGATCCGTCGTAATAGGTTACAATCGCGTTCACCGGGCCGTCGGGCTGCGCGGTGAAGGACGAGTCAAACGTACTGTCCGCATTCAGCCTTGCCAGGTGGGCTGAGGGATTGCCGCCCACGTTGGCGAAGCTTCCCCCGATCATGACCGCGCCGCCTTCCTGGATCGTCGTGAACGTTCCGCCGACGAACAGCGACCCGTCTGCGAGGGGAAGGATGGAGTCCGCGATGCCGTTGAACCCCGGGTCGAATGACGGGTCCACCGTGCCGTCGGTGTTCACCCGGGCTATGTCCTCCCTGTTTTCGGTGTTCCCCGTTTCGTGCGGCTGCAGCATCGTGAAGTTGCCGCCGAACACGATCTGGCCGTTTGCCTGGATGGCCACATAGGTCAGGCCGCCGTTTGGATTCGGGTCAAACGTCGAGTCGACCGTCCCGTCCGTGTTGATGCGCGCAACGTAGTTTCTGCCGACGATTGGGCCCGCGGCCGGTGTCGGTGCCGGCGTCAGGTTCCCGACGTTCGCGTTCTGCTCGAATGCGGTGAAGGTGCCGGCGACGACTATCTGCCCGTTGGACTGCACCGCGATCGAGGCGACAGGCGCGTTTGGGTCCGGATAGAACCCCGTGTCCACGGTGCCGTTGCTGTTAAGCCGCGCCAGGTCCTCGACGTAGTACACGGTCGTCCCGGCGTTGGGGGTGATCGACGTGAAGGATCCGCCTACCAGGACCTGTCCGGACGGGAGCAGCGCCACCGTGTACACCGGGCCGCTCATGTCGGGATTGAAGGTGGAATCCACCGTGCCGTCCGAATTCACCCTCGCGAGGTAGTTGTAGGCGTAGGTCGAAGCTGTGGTCCCGGTGGCCACGGTCGGGACGAGGAGCGTGAAATCGCCGGCCACGATTATCTGGCCGTTGGGCTGCAGGGCCAGCGCCAGCACCTGGAGGTTGGGCTGCGGCGCAAAGGTCGTGTCGACGGTGCCGTCCGTGTTCAGCCTGGCGAGGTAGGCGTTGTTCGTGCTGTCGACGTTCGTGAAGCCGCCGCCTATCACTATCTTGCCGTCCGACTGTATGACGATGGCGCTCACGACGCCGTTTGGCGTCGGTGAGAACGTCGTGTCAACTGTTCCGTCCGTGTTGAGTCGAACCAGGTTCTGGAGGCCGCTGGTCCCGTTGAAATTGCTGAAAAGGCCCCCTAGGATTATCCTGCCGTCCGCCTGCTGTGCGGAGCAGACCACCTCGCCGTTGGAGGCGGCCGAGTAGGAATAGCGGATCTGCCCGTTTGCGTTCAGCCAGACTGCAGAGCTTGTCGGGATGAGCGTCGAGGCGCCGTTTGGCAGGAGCGCGACCGAGTTGACGGGCCCGTCCACGTAGGCGTTGAACGTGGTGTCCGGCGTAGCGTCGCCGTTGAGGCGGGCGAGATAGGCCGACGGGCTACCGGCCAGAGGGCCAAACGAGCCTGCGACGAGCACCTGTCCGTTGAGCTGTTGCGCGATCACGGACACAGTCCCGGACGGGGACGGGTTCGCGCCGGGAGTGAACGACGTGTTGATGGACCCGTCCGAATTGAGGATCGCGAGGTGGTTGTAGAACGACGGCGCCGCCGCCCCGTTCGGCTGCAGGGTCGTGAAGCTGCCGCCGATGAGGATGTTCCCGTTCGAAAGGACGCTAACCGTGTTGATCAGGGCGTTGGCATTCGGATTGAAATTCGTGTCGAGCGTTCCGTTGGACGCAACCCGCCCGATATAGTTGCGGATGACCCCCGTGGTCGCTCCATTCGGAGCAAATGATGTGTAGGCACCTGTCACGATGATGCTGCCGTCCGATTGCACCGCCGTGTTGAGCACGTCGGCGCTCGGGTCGGGGAAAAACGTGGTGTCGAGCGTGCCATCAGTGTTCAGCCTCGCGAGGTGGTTGACGTAGATCGGCGTCACGGCGCTGACGCCGGGCGCCGGGAGCACGGTCTGGGGCCCGTAGAGGGGGTTCGTCAGCGTCGTCGCCACGCCGGCCTTCGCCGTCTGGGGAATGAGCGCCGTGAACGATCCGCCGATGATGATCTGGCCGTTCGACTGGATGGTGATCCCGTAGACCGAACTGTTCGCCTCGGGGTCGAACGGATTCGGGTCCATCTCGCCATTCGGCTGCAGGCGGGCTATATAGCCGCGGGTGTATCCGGATATGCTCGTGAATCCGCCGCCGACGACAATGTCCCCATTCGACTGCACGGCGATCGCGAAGACGCCCCCGCTCGGGTTGGGGGCAAAAGTGAGGTCGATCGACCCGTCGGCGTTCAGCCTCGCGAAATAATTCACTCCATAGGTCGTCGTGGACCCGTTGGGGGCAAAGGAGGTGAAGCCGCCGCCCACCAGGATCTGTCCGGTCGAAAGTACCGCGATTGCGTTGATGTTTCCGTTCGCACTCGGGTTGAAAACGCCGTCAAGGGTTCCGTCTGGATTCAGGCGGGCGATGTTGTTGCGCGCGATCCCGTCGACCTCCGTGAACGAGCCGCCGACGACATACTGGCCGTTCGACTCCAACGCTATAGCCTGGACGGGCCCGTTGATCGCGGGCGCGAATGTGGCGTCCAGCGAGCCGTCGGCGTTTATCCTCGCGAGGAAGTCGCGTGTCACCCCGCCGATGCTCAGGAAGGTGCCGCCGACAAGCATTTGCCCGTTTGCCAGGGGCACGGTCGTGAAGACCGTGCCGGCTGAGTCCGGGGCGAGCGATGAGTCGGGCACGCCGAACGCGTTGACCCGGGCGATGAAGCCGCGGGCGGTGGAGTTCGATGTGTCCTCAGCCGACAGGGATGTAAAGTAACCTCCGAGAACGACATTTCCATCCGGCTGTACCGCGATGGCGTCGACTTCCTGGTTCGGGTTCGGGATAAAGGTCTGGTCGACCGATCCGTCCGCGTTGACCCGGGCGACGTAAGGGGTCGCGACCGAGGTCAGGTTGTTCTCGGGATAGAGCTGCGTGAAGGATCCGCCGATCAAGAGCTTCCCGTCCGGCTGGTAGGCTACGGCGACGACGTTTCCGAGCGGGTTGATTATGTAGTTCGAGTCGAGAGTCCCGTCCGAGTTAAGCCTGGCTAGGAAGTCGCACTGCGTGGTGTAGGACGCGCCGTTGGGTTGGACAGTCACGAATTCGCCGCCCATGATGATCTGGCCGGTCGGCAGGACGAGGACCGCGGCGACCGAACCGTTCGGCTCGGGGTCAAAGCCCATGTCGAGCGAGCCGTCGCTGTTGATGCGGGCGGCGCAGCTGCGCGTCGTGGTCGTCGACGCGCCGTTAGGCTGGAATGTGGAGAAGCCGCCGCCGACGACAATCTGGCCGTTGGGCTGCAGGGCAAGGGCGAGCACCGGCTTGTCGGTATTGGGGTCGAAAGTCGTGTCGAGGGAGCCGTCCGCGTTGAACCGCGCGATATGGTTCCTGGCTGTGGGTCCGGCGGCCCCGTTGGGCTGCACGGTTGTGAACGAGCCGCCGATCACTATCTGGCCGTTGGGCTGGTAGACGATGGCGTAGACAACACCGTTTGGGTTCGGATCGAACACCGGATCAAGCGTCCCGTCGGCGTTCAGCCGCGCCGCAAAATTCCTCGACACCTGCGCGCTGCTGCCGGTGGGCTGGATGCCTGAGAAGTTCCCGCCTATGATGATCTGGCCGTTGGGCTGAAGGGCCATCACGCGGACGACACCGTTGGCATTAGGGCTGAAGCTGCCGTCGACCGAACCGTCATGATTGAGGCGGGCGATGTATCCATGGGACGCGACGTTCGAGCCGAAGGGCTGGAGTTGTGTAAAATATCCCCCCATCAATATCTTGCTGTCGGGTTGCAGCAGAAGCGAGGTGACGATGGCATTCGCATTTGGATTGAAGCCGTCGATCGGCTGCGTGGCGGCCCGAACGCCGGATGTCGCTCCAAGGGCTGCCAGCGACACTAGACCCGCAAATAGGATGCCTGACAGGCGGGTTCTGGGGGGCGATAGGAATGGCATGAAGGTAATGCTGCTTACAGAGAAAGCGCATAAATGCAATGCCGGTCAGCAGCGCCTTCCTGAGGGAGGTTTTTAGTCTCGTGTAGGTTGCAAAAGGTTCCGGAAAAGGGGGCTGAGAAGGCCGAAATGCATAAATGCTAGGCACCTTGCAAAAGGCTCAATCCGGGGTCAGCTTTCGGGCCCCATGAAATCGACGCTTCTTCCGCTCCTAGTCGTTCCCCTTATCCTAGCCATGACCTCAACCGCAAAAGCTGAACTGCAGGTGGGCGACAAGGCCCCGGAGGTCACCGGTGTGACCGAAGCCGGCCAGCCGCTCAACCTCGCCGATGTCTATTCAAAGCAGACTTACACGCTGGTTTATTTCTATCCCAAGGCTGACACCTCGGGCTGCACGGCCCAGGGTTGTTCGCTTCGCGATGCCTATGAGGATCTTACAAAGAAAGGGGTGGCCGTGATAGGGGTCAGCCTCGACCAGGTTGACGCCCAGAAGGCGTTCAAGGAGAAGAACCATTTCCCCTTCACGCTGATCGCGGATCCGGACCAGAAGGTCGTGGGTGCGTTTGGCGTCGCGGTCAAAACCGTGCCTCTCGTTGGGAAGTTCGCCAACCGCGAGGCATTCCTGATCAGGGACGGCAAGATCGTCTGGGCAGATTACCACGCGTCGACGTCAAAGCAGGCTGCCGATGTGCTGAGCGTGATTGCCGGGCAGAAGAGCTGAGCCGCGCGGGCTCAGAGCTCGTCGTCCGGCGCCGCGGGCAGCGCGGACGCCGCGGGATCCGCGCGGATCCGCTCAAGCCATCCGCGTATTAGTGGGTCTCCCGGGGATTCGAAGCCGGGCCAGGCTCCGGCGACCAGGTCGATCACCCGGAGCGCACCGTCCGCGCCGCGGACGAAATTGCGCGCATGGAGGTCGGCGACGAGGTAGGGCGTCTCCTTGATGAAAAGGAGCCGGGGATGGTCACGGTCGGCTCGGAGGAACCGAGACGGGATCTCGATGAGGCAACGGGGCAGGTCCGCCGACATGTCATCGCCCTGGGGCAACGGCTCGCCGAGCGCCTGCTTGGCCACGAGGATGCCCTCGGGCGTCACCGCGATGACCTCCGTCGCCATGCCCCCCATCAGGTGGATTGCGAGCAGCTTCTCGAGCAGCGCCCGGTAGTCGCCCAGGCCCGCGCTGGCCATGAGCAGCGTCTCGTCCCCGGGGGCGAAGCCGAACGCGCTCCCGATGCGCTTTTCCTCGCGAGGCAGGTAGAACTTGTAGACCGAGGCGTCGCGGACCGATGCGAATGCCCAGGCCTCCACGCCGACACCGATCCGATGCAGGTGGCTGTTAGCCTCCTCCAGCGGATTCTCCTCCTGCTCCGAGAATCCGAAGTCCGAGAGCCTCAGGAGAGGCAGACGGGCCCGCAGTTCCCGGATGGCCGCGCCGAGGGCGGCCCACTCGGCTCCGGCGCCCTCCAGAAGGCTCACCTCGTCTTTCGCAAGGAGGACGAGATCGCGGTCCGTATCTGCTCTGAGATCGCATTTGGCTGCCGCCGAGCCAAGTCGAGAGAGCGCTTCCAGTCGTCGCTCGTGATCGTCTTGAAGAGCGGCTCGCCCGGCCGCGTCCGGGAGGAGGGGGCCGCGGATTCTGGTCGGCTGTCCGGTGAAGGCATCTTGCATGAGTCCGCCATGCGCGAAACGTCGGTTGCGCCCTACGTAAACGCAACGCCCGTTTGCCGACAAGTTATTCGCACCCGCGCGCTCACGCCGCGGGCATCGATGCCCCCTGAGGCGTCGCCGCCGCGGCCACGATCACCTTGTCAACCCTTCGGCGGTCCATCTCGGCGACCACGAACCGCCAGCCGTCCCATTCGAACTGGTCGCCGATCGCGGGGATCCGCCCGAACTGGGTGACGACGAACCCGCCCGCGGTCCGGTACTCGGCCTCGGCCTCGTTGGGGAGCTCCCTGGTTATGCCGAGGATGGACTTGAACTCGGCGATCGGGAGCGTTGCGTCGATGAGCCACGAGCCGTCCTCCCTTCGCTTTGCGCTGGCCTGGCTGCGCTGGCCGGGCTCCGGGAGATCGCCCACGATGGCCTCGAAGACGTCGATCAGCGTAACGAGGCCCTGGACCGCGCCGAATTCGTCCGAGATCACGGCCGTATGCCGCCCCGTCTTCTTGAACTGCTCCAGCAGCTGTATCGCCGTCATCGACTCGGGCGCGATCAGCGGGGGGACAAGCAGGTTCTTGAGCGTCGTCGGCAGCCCTATCGCGGAATGCGCCCAGAGTGCCTTGACCGACACCATTCCGACGACCTGGTCCCGGTTCGTCTGGAAGACGGGAAAGTACGAGTGCCCGCTCGTGACTATCTTCCTCCAGTTCGTCTCCTCGTTGTCGTCGATGTTTAGGAAGACGATCTTCGAGCGCGGGGTCATTATCGCCGTGATGGGGAGGTTGTCGAGCGACAGCACCCCCTCGACCATCTCCTTCTTTGCCCGCTTGAAAACGCCGGCGTGAAGGCCGCGCTCGACTAGCGCGCGCACATCCTCGTCGCCCACCGTCTCGGCGACGGGCCTCGGCTTGAAGCCCATGGATGTCGCCATGGTGTCGCTCGCCGAGCCGAGCATTGACGAAAACGGGCTGACGACCCGCGACACGCTGCGCATTGCCGGACCGAGGATCGCCGCGGCCCGCTCGGGGTTCGCGAGGGCGATCCTCTTCGGCAGGAGCTCGCCGAAGACCAGCATGACCGCGCTGATCACCACCGTCCCGGCGACGAGCCCGATGATCTCCGCCCACGGCGCAACCGCGGGCCACCTCGAGAAAAGCGATGAGAATCCCTGGGCCGCCGATGCCACGAGGGCCACGCCTGCGATGACCGAGGTGACGGTGAGCCAGAACTGGACGAGCCCGAGGAATCTCCCCGGCTGCTCCGCGATCGCAAGGGCCGCCTTCGCCCCCTCGCTGCCCGCTTCCGCCAGCCGCCTGAGCTTGGCCTTGCGCGCGGACACAACCGCCGTCTCGGCAGCGGTGAGGGTTCCGTTCGCTACGATGAGGAGCCCGAGGATCAGCAGCTCGTTCGCGGCATTCGGCATGGAGTGGGTCTGATGTTGCGAATTTGGCGCCCCGATGCAATCCCTCCCCATGACTGCCGGTCGGCGCAAAACATTTGGCATTCTGCCGTGTCCTAGCATGTTGGGGAGGCCATGCTTGATGTCAGAGAGCTCCG
This sequence comes from uncultured Opitutaceae bacterium, assembly GCA_964574435.1. Lineage (GTDB taxonomy): Bacteria > Verrucomicrobiota > Verrucomicrobiia > Opitutales > Opitutaceae > Palsa-1447. The sequence goes on along the minus strand of CAZNNO010000014.1, from coordinate 53,235 downwards.
AAAGTCGTTCGCCGGTCCGGAGGGGGCCAGGGTCGAGGTTGTCCGCATCCCTCAGTTTTCGCTCGCGGGCGGCGAGGAGCGTGCGCTGCGGGGGGAGAGCGGCTGCGGCAAGACGACGTTCCTGAACCTGGTGGCCGGGATACTGGCGGCCGATTCAGGGAGGATCGGGATCGACGGCAACGACATGGCGTCGCTCGCCGAGCCCGCGAGGGACCGGCTTCGCGCGGCGAAACTCGGTTACATCTTCCAGACGTTCAACCTGCTGCAGGGCTACACGGTGATAGAGAATGTAGTCCTCGGCATGAGCTTCTCCCCGGCCGGCGCGGACTACCGGCACGCCAGGGAGCTGCTCGTGCGCGTGGGCCTAGGGCACCGGCTTGAGCACTTTCCCAGGCAGCTTTCGACCGGCCAGCAGCAGCGGGTTGCGGTCGCCCGGGCGCTGGCCAACCGGCCCGCGCTCGTCCTGGCGGACGAGCCCACCGGCAACCTGGACCGGCGCAACTCCCGAGAGGCGCTCGGGCTCATCCGCGAGGCCTGCCGCGAAAACGGCGCGGCGCTGCTCGTGGTCAGCCACGACGAGGATGTCCTCGGTCAGTTTGGCTGCGTCCAGGACTTTGCCTCACTCAACACCGCGGCCGCGGAACGCGCCCCATGACGCTCCTTCTCATAGTCTACCGAAGCCTCAGGCAGCACGCGCTCTCGACCGTGGTCACGGCTGGCAGCCTGGCTCTGGCCGGCGGGCTTCTCATGACCGTTTGGATGGTGAAGGCCCAGGCGCAGAAGTCGTTTCTGCAGACCACGACGGCCTTTGACGCCGTCCTTGGCGCCCGCGGCTCGAAGCTCCAGTTGGTCCTCAATGCCATCTTCCACCTCGAGGCATCGCCGGGCAATCTGGCCTGGCAGGACTACGAGTTCATCCGGCGCCAACCCGCCGTCCAGGACGCGATACCGATAGCTGTTGGCGACAACCTCAGGGGATACCGTATCGTCGGGACGATCCCCGAGCTCTTCACCGGGGTGGAATACGCGCCGGGAAAGAGATATGACGTCGCCCCCGGCGGCCGCCTGTTCGCAGGGGATGCAAAGGAGGCGGTGGTGGGGAGCTTCGCCGCAGGGAAGCTGGGGCTGCGCATCGGCGACACCTTCCACCCCTTCCACGGTCTCGCCTACGATCCCGCAGCCCAGCATGCGGAGGTCTACACGGTCGTCGGGATTCTCAAGGCCACAAATACGCCCCTCGACCGGGTGATCCTCATCCCCATCAAGGGCGTCCAGACGATGAGCGGACACGACCCCCGGGCGGCCACGGACATCAGCGCCGTGCTAATCAAGCTCCGCTCGCCCACGGCCGGGTTCATGCTCGACATAATGATAAACAAGCAGGGAAACCGGCTCACGCTGGCCTATCCCGTCGGGGCCATACTCGCGGATCTGTTCAGCAAGATCAGCTGGTTTGACCGGGTCCTTGCGCTTGTGGCCTACGTTGTCGCGCTGGTGGCGGCAGGTTCGGTTCTGGCCAGCATCTACAACTCGATGAACGCGCGAAAGCGCGACATCGCGATCCTTAGGGCGCTCGGTGCGAGGCGCCGCCTCGTCTTCGGCGCGGTCGTGGCCGAGTCGGCCTGCATCGGCGCGCTGGGGGCGTTTGCGGGATTCGGGGTCTACGCCGTCCTCTTTTCGACCGTCGCCCAGATAATCAGGGCGCAGACGGGCGTCGTCCTCACGCTGGCCGAGCTGCACCCGGTCCTTGTGCTGGCTCCGGCGGGCTTGATTGTCCTTTGCGCGCTGGGGGGAATGGTTCCCGCCGCCAAGGCCTATAGGATGCCGGTGGCCGAGAATCTGGCACCGGTGTCATAGGCGGGGCCCCGAGTCCCCAATCGGCCCTTTGACGAATTCGGCGGTTATGATAGGGTGGGGGCGTGAGGCCTCTTTTCCTGTGCATCGCCCTGCTCCCGCTCGCCGTCTCAGGCGAGCTGGCGCAGCTCCAGATTCCGGACCCGATCGTCGACAACGGATACCTGAAGCTCGGGTTCGACCGCCTTTCAGGCTACAAGTTCATCGCGCCCGAATACGATCCGCTCGCCAACCCCAAGGCCGCGCCCCCGACAGGGGAGGACCAGATTCCGGCGGTTGTGAGGGGCTGGAACGGCAAGAAGGCGATCGTGACCGGATTCATGCTCCCGACCAAGCTCGACAACGGCAAGGCGGTCGAGTTCCTGCTGATGGCGAACCAGATGGCGTGCTGCTATGGCACCGTTCCCAACATGAACGAATGGGTGATCGTCAAGATCCCAAAGGGGGTCCCGATAACGCAGGATGTCCCGATCTCTTTCCGCGGGACTTTCACGGTACGCGCCACTTTCGAAAGCGGATACATGACTGGCATCTACCAGCTCGAGGCCGAGGGTCCCGGCCAGATCGCGGAATAGCTGCGGGGCGAGCCCCTATCTGGAGATGTCGTTCTGCTGGAGGACCTTGAAGCCGCGCTGTCCAAGGGCCTGCGCCGCCGTCTCGGGATCCTCCGCGCTGATGGCTATCGCCGAGCGCTCCGCCGGCCGCTTGATGAAGCTGTAGACGTAGTGGATGTTGATTTCCGCCTCAAGAAGGGCCGCCAACACGGCGCGCAGCTCCGATTCGTCACCAATCTCCACGACCAGTATGCTGGATTCACCGTATGGGAAGTCATTGCTCACCATCAATTCCCGTGCCTTTGCAGGGTCGTCCACGACGACCCGGATGATCGAGCTGTCCGTGGTGTCGAGGACCGTGATGGCCATGATATGGACATTGTTGTCCTTAAGCAGCGACGTCAGGTCGTAAAGGCGGCCAACCCTGTTCTCGGCGAACACCGAGAACTGCTTCACGGGATCATGGGGGATCGAGCTGGTTCGGGCTGCCATGGCTTGGCGGAATCATGCGACGGGGCCCGTTTGGGTCAACGGCGAGGTGTTGAGATTTTCGAGGAGCCGTTCAAGCGTCCGGTCGCCGATGCCAACCGAGCTTCCCGCCCACCACGCCGCCACGGTTGACCGGGCCCTTAAGGGCGCGCGGCTGATCGCTCGCGGCATGGCGCTGAACGCGGTCCTGGCGGTGATCAAGGTGGCCGGCGGCATTCTCGGCCACGCCTATGCACTCGTAGCCGACGGCGTGGAGTCCATGACCGACATCGCGATCTCGATCCTCATATGGGCCGGATTCCAATGGGCGGCGCGCCCTCCGGACAAGAACCACCCGTACGGCCACGGGAAGGCCGAGGCCGTCTCCGGGCTTTTCACCGCACTGGTGGTCCTCTGCGCCGGCGTGGGGATCGGGTGGCACGCGGTGACCGAGATCCGCGATCCGCAGCGCCTGCCGCATTGGTGGACGCTCCTGATCCTGGCCGGCGTTGTCGGGGTCAAGGTGGTATTCTCCCGGCGCCTCGACGAGGTCGGCCGCGACACCGAAAGCACCGCCCTCGGGGCGGAGGCTTGGCACCACCTCTCCGACGCCATTTCCTCGGCGGCCGCCTTTGTCGGAATATCGATCGCGGTCATTGGCGGGTCCCGGTGCGCCGCCGCCGACGGATGGGCGGCCCTGGCGGCGTCGGGAGTCATCGTCTACAACGGCACCAAGATATTCCTCAAGGCGCTGAACGAGGTGATGGACATCGCGGTCCCCGCCTCTATGGAGAACGCCGTCCGGGCGATCGCGGCGCGCGTTCCCGGCGTGGCGGACCTGCACAGGTGCCGCGTCCGCAAGAGCGGGCTGAGCTACCTGGTCGACATCCAGATCCGCGTGGCCGGCGACATGAGCGTGCGGGAGGGCCACAACATCGCGCACGCGGTGAAGGACAAACTCCTGGCGTCGCGCCTGAGGGTCAGCGACGTCTCCGTGCACGTTGAGCCGGAATGAGCTTCGCCCCGGGCCCGTCGCCCGGTGTCAGCGGTCGATTCGGCGCGCCAGCTTCCAGCCCAGGTAGACCCCCACCATGCTGCCGATGCCGCTCACAATGATCTCCGTCATCAATCCGAGGCTTGAGCACAGGTATCCCGCGACGTAGCCGCCTACGGTCATTCCCGTGAAGATGCAGAGCTTGTTCACGAGGCCATCTTGGGCCAGCGCGTCGGGAAAGGCGATTTCTAAGAGGGCCTTGTTGTGGCTGGCGCTGCCAATCCGGCACCCGATTGCGTGATACCGGACCTTTTTTCGACCCGGGTCGAAGGGGATTGGGCGCGGGCGGTGTTAAACCGGTGGTCGGACAGGCGCCCCCATGGATTCCCGCGTGAGCCTCCCAGGTATTTCACAGTCCCTCCGCGCGGCCGCGTGCCTGCTCGTGGGCCTGGGTGCGCCGTGTTCCGCCGTTCCGGCCTCGTTCGCGGCTGATGGAGCCGTGGTCACTGCCGTCTCGTCGCAGGCAAGCGACGGCTATGTGCGCGAGAGGCTTCCGGACGGCTCGTTGCAGCCAGAGGCCTACACATTCGGTAATGGAGGGCATCTGCCGGGACCCTCGCATGACGACACAATCGACCGGCTGGGCTTCGAGGACGTCGCGAAGGCCCTGGTCGGGCCGCTGGCGGACCAGAAGTACGTTGCCGCCGCGGACAGCGACCCCAACAGGACCAGGCTCATAATCATGGTCTACTGGGGAACGACAACCGGCACGGAGGGTTCCTCCGGCTCCACTGCGTACGAGAACCTCCAGGGCAGCCAGCCAAGGGCGCAACCGCCGCCCCCGCCGCCACCATCCACGGGGGGCGGCAGGCCCGCTGGCGTCTCGGCCGGGGGGCCGTCCTCCTCGAATCTCGGCTTGCAGTCCAACAGCCTGGCGGGCGAGCTGGGCAACGTTGCGGCCGAGGAGGAGGCGCGGAACCAGGCCGACTTCCGCAACGCCCAGCTTCTCGGTTACGACTCGGCATTGGCCGCCGCCGAAGGCCCCACGATATCAACCTTCAAGCTCAGGCGGGACGACCTGATCGCGGAAATAGAGCAGAGCCGCTATTTCGTGGTCCTGATGGCCTATGACTTCCAGGACCTGTGGAAGCACAAGAGGCACCGGCTCCTCTGGGTGACGCGAATGAGCGTTCGCGAGGGTGAGGGCGACTTCTCCAAGATGCTTCCGATGATGGCGGGATACGCCTCGCAATTCTTCGGCAAGGACAGCGGCGGGTTGCTTCGAAAGACATTGCCGGACGGCAAGGTCAACATAGGCGAGGTGAAATCCCTCGGGCCGGTTCCGTAGAAGCCGCCCGAGGGTCAGCGAATGCGTCCGCCGCCCGCGTGGCCTGCGGCGCCCCTGGCCCCTGCGAAGCCGCCGCGGCCCACGTCACCCCTGCCGTAGTGGCCTCCGCCCCGGCCCCAGCCACCGTAGCCCGCGAAGCCGTAGCCTCCCCAGCCGTAGAAACCCGGACCCCAGTCGATGAATGCGCCGGGATAGAACCCCCAATCCCATCCGTAGTACGGGAGATAGCCATAATCGGGATAGGGCGTGCTGTATTCAACCGGGCCGTAGTCCGTCGTCACCGGGGGCTGGTCGATGGCCCGAACGACGCCCCCAGGGGCATAGGCGCCGTCGATCGTCGGCGCGGGCGTGGAAGGCGTCGGCACGCCAGCGGCCGGAGGCTGGGGCGGTCCGGCCTGCGACTGCGCGGTGTCCGTGACATTCCAGGCCCCGTTGACCCAGGCCCAAGAGCCGCCCTGCGGGACCCAGTGGCCGCCAACCCATACCGCGCTTCTTGATGGTGGAAGCTCCCAGTGGGCCGCGACCCATTTCCATTGACCCCCCTCGGAATTCCAGTGCCCCGCCATCCAGACAAACGCTTGGGACGGAGGCGGTCCAGCGACCGCGCTGTCTACGGCTGGCTGATAATTCTCGGTGGGGGCGCTCGGGGAAGCCGCCGAGGCGAGCGCGCACCCGATGAAACATGCCGCTCCAGTGAGCGCGATACGGGTTTTTGAGTTCATGGTTCCAGATTTTTCCAAGCCTAGCCCGGCATCACACTCTGACAGGAGCTGCCGTGCCACTGTTCCGGGAAACTGTGTGCGCCTGCTGCGCATTCACAACGCAACCGTAGCCACTCTCAGGCATTTCGCAAGAGCGCACGCCCCGGGGCGTTGCAACTCGCACGCGGCCGCACCCCCGGGAACTTTTTTTTGGCGCGGGGTCAAACAGTTCATCGGGGCGGTCAGGAGACCGCCCCGGTATATCCAAAAAAATAATACAATGAATAAGAACACCATTAAACAAACCCTAATCCTGTCCGGGCTGGCGCTCGGCGCCGCGCTGTCCGCATCGGCGCAGTCGGCTTCAAGCGCAGCGCCGAACCTCACGGCAGCCGATCCGGGCCCGGGGCTCCTGGGGAGCAACTATTCGGAACTTTCGTTCGGATACCAGAGGCAGGACGCGCCGCGCGACCTTCGCGACTACGAGTTCGTCTCGAATGCCAGCATCTACAAGGAGGCGAGCCTCGGCCTCGACGGAAACTTCACGTACGACTATATCGACGGAGGCGACTTCGGGTTCATCGACCACCGCAACGAGGCGCAGCTGGGCCTTACGGGCTTTCTGATGCAGCCCTGGGGGAAGCCGTTCCTTTCGGCTGACGCCGGAATGGCCTGGCAGGACGCCGCGAACGTGTCGAGAAAGGGGTTAGCGTACTCAATCGAGGGCGGCGTGGAGTTCCAGGTGCTGAAGGACCTGGCGCTGTCGCCGTACATCGAATACCAAGCTGAGCCCGGCCTCTACAACCACGGGCTGCCTGCAGCCGACTTTCCGGACCACCTGGTGGACTTCGGCGTGAAGGCGACCTACCGCATCACGAGGGAATGGAGCGCCGTGCTGGGCGCGGACTTGGACCAGCGCAGCGGGAGGGACTGGGGGCTCAGCGCCGGAATCAGCTACCGCTACTAGAGGGCGCTCCGGGCCCGCGGGTGCCGGCAGCGGGGCCGCGTGAGCGGCCCCGCTCGCCCACGCTCGCGGGGGGCGCTTTTTGGCTTGGCCGCGCGCGCTGGCCCCTTTTGCTAGGGACGCCTATGGAAGAGCCGGAGGTCCCGACCGAGCACCTGCACGAGGAGATCGAGCACCACGCCAGGCACGGCAAGGCCCCGTGGACGATGGGCGTTGCACTCAGTTCCGCCCTCCTTGCTGGGCTCGCGGCAATCTGCTCGCTGCTCGCCGGGCACCACGCGAATGAGGCGATGGTCGACCAGATCCAGAGCTCCGACCGGTGGGCCTACTACCAGGCAAAGGGAATCAAGGCGGCGCTCCTGGGGTCGAAGATGGAGATCCTCGAGGCGGAGGGCAGGCCGGTGTCCGCGAAGGACCAGCAGAAGTTGGCGGACTACAAGAACGAGCAGGACGGCATCGCCGCGCAGGCGAACGAGAAGGAGCATTCCGCGGCTGCCCATCTCGAGCGCCACGTCGTCTTCGCGCGGGGGGTCACCCTGTTCCAGATCGCGATCGCCGTGGGCGCGATCTCGGCGCTGACGAACCGCCGGGCGTTCTGGTTCGTCAGCCTGGCGTTTGGCCTGGCGGGCGTTGTCTTCCTTGCGCAGGGCTGGCTTGCCGGCTGAGCCCGCCGTCAGGCGCTGGTGAAGTCGATGTACCCGCGCGCGACGTCCGTGAATGCGAGGCGGACCCGCAGCTGGTCGCCGACCTTGCGGCGCTCGAATCCCTTCACGAGCTTCCCCTCGACGGGGGGCTGGTAGATGCGGACCCAGGTTCCCTTATCCGAGGCCCCGGTAACCGTCGCGTCGAAAGTCTGGCCTATCCTCTGGGCCAGCAGCATCGCTCCGGCCGATTTCACAACCTGGCGCTCAACCTTCTTTGCCTCGTCCTCCTGGTCGGTGCAGTGCCGCGCAAGGGCCGCGAGCTCGCCGTCCGAATAGGGCGGCCTGGCGCCTGATAGCGCCGCCTTGAGAAGGCGTTGGATCAGCAGGTCCGGGAACCTGCGGTTTGGGGCCGTGGAATGCGCGTAATCGGCGACCGCGAGGCCGAAATGGCCCTCGACGGACCCGCCGGGGAGCTCGACGACATACTCGCCCCTGCCCAGCAGCTTGATGACGCACAGTGAGAGATCGGGAAAATGGCCGGGGTCCGACCGGCGCTCCGACAGCAGAAACTGCTCGAGCGCCTTGCCGTCGGGCTCGCCGGGAAGGCTCGAGCCCCTCTCGGCGGCCAGCTCGACAATCCGGTCCCATTTGGCGGGTGTCCGCACCACGCGGCGGATCGCCGGGAATCTCCTCGCGGCCAGATACCGGGCCGTCACTCCGTTCGCCGCGACCATCAGCTCCTCGATCAGGCTTTTGGCGACGTTGCTCTCGTCGGGAAGCAGGTCCTTGAGGAGCTCGCCGTCAAAGACGGGCCGCGCCTGCAGGGTTTGAAGGGAAAGGGCGCCCCTCATGTGCCTGAGCTCCCTCAAGCGCTCCGCGGCGCGGTGCTGGAGGCGGATATTCTCGTCCAGGCCCGGCACGGCGCCGATCGCCGCGGGCATCGGACCCTTGCCGTCCAGCCACGCGGCCACGCTGTTGTACGCCAGCTTCGCCTGGTTCCTGACGAGGGCCCTGTAGATGTCTGATGCCGCGAGGCGGCCGCCGCCGTCGAACTCCATCTCGACGACATGGGCGACCCTGTCGCATCCAAGGCCCAGCGAAGTCAGGTCGGTCGACAGCCTCTCGGGCAGCATGGGAAAGACTCCGCCCGCCGTGTAGACGGACGTCGTGTTCCTGGCGGCATGGCCGTCGATGGCCGAACCCTCCCTCACAAGCGCCCCGACGTCGGCGATTGCGACGAGGAGCCGGACAGCGCCGCTTTTAGGCGAATCGGCGACGGACAGCTGGTCTAGGTCCCGGGAGTCGTCGTTGTCGATCGAGCACCAGGGCAGGGTCCTCAGGTCGCGAAGGGACGGCGCGGAACCCTTGGCCGCCTCGCGGATCTCCGCCAGCTCGACAAGCGCGGCGGGAGGATAATCCGGCTCGAGCCCGCGCTCGATCATCACGCGGCGGGCTATCTCCTGGAGCAGGGAACGGGGTTTCCGGTCGTCCTTGATTGTCATGGGGCAGCCTCCTTGAATGGCGCAATTGCTCCCGCGGTCAACCGGGCGCCGGCAGGCTACTGCGTCGTATCGGAGCTTTCGACCATCGAGCGCGCCGCCTGCTCGTCGGCCGCCGCAACCCGCTCGACGCCGTTGTTCGTGTCGACCTCATACAGGTTGGTCTTCCCGATGGTCCTGATGAGCGTCACCTTTGTGACCTCCGTGCGTGCCGCCTCCTCCCTCGGCTCGCCCCTTGGCGACAGGCTCTGCTCAACGTCCATCGCACCCTTGGCCGCGCTTGTCTTCAGGTCGAATTCCGGGAGCTCCTTCCAGGAATTGACGATATGGAAGGTCCCCTCGTGGGTTTCCCTGTTCCAGGTGAACCCGTTTATGACGATCTGGTGGCCTACGTTGCCCCCGCTCCAGGGATGCTGCCCGACGAAGCCCGGCGGCAGGTCCTGCCAGATCTCCCTGGGGAACGCGGCGAGCACAGGGCGGCCCTTCCTCAGCTCGGCCCTCGTCCACTCGAAGGCGTCGACCTTCGGCGTCCAGTTGTGGATAAGCGGCCGCGGCGTGAAGTTCGTAACCATGCCGACCATCGACGGGTAGTACCGCTCGCTCCTCCACGGGTGGTCGGTGTCCGCGTTGTTGATGATCCTGTAGATGTCCACGTTGTTCACGTAATAGCCGGCTATATCCAGCCAGTGGACCCGCGCGTAGACCATGCATGTGGCGCCAATCTGGTCCCTCATGACATTCGGCGGGTTGAGCTGAACGGTCTCAAGCGGCCCGACCACGGTGGACACGGCGATGGTGTTCTTTGCCTTGACCTGGTCCTTCACAACCTTGACCACGGACTTTCCGTGCGCGAGCGGGCTCTGCACGCTCAGCTCCGTGAGCCAGGCCCGGTCCTCGTCCTTCAGCGAATCGAGCGGGACCATGGTCTTCGAGCCGTTCGCAAAGAGCACGACGGCGTAGCCGTTCTCAATGCGCGCCTTGACCGCATTCTGGTATTTGGGCGAGACGGCGAGGAGCGGGCCCGCCAGTGACAGCACCGCAATCAACCTCAGGGTTCGTCTCATAGCGTTCACTTTCATGGGGGCCGGTGGCGCGACAGCCGCGAAGCTACGGGGGCGCGCCGCGGGCGGCAAAACCAAAAGGCTGCGCATAGGGGCCCGGCGATCCTGCCGCGCCGCCCAATTCTCCCCTAGGCAATCACCGCCGACCTTCGCGCGCCCGACGGCCTGCACGTGGAGTTTCTAGTTTACTCCCGACACCGACATTGGGCAGATTTGAGATGGCAACAGCTGATTAGTTTTGGAGACGACACCTATGAAGAAACGCACTACATCCGCTCCGCTGAGCGAGAACAAGCACCTGCTTCGCTGGGTTGAGAAAATGGCGGAGCTCTGCAAGCCAGATGCGCTTCACTGGGTGGACGGCTCAAAGGAGGAGTACGACGGGCTGTGCAGGCAAATGGTGGCCAGCGGGACGTTCATCAAGCTTAACGAGGAGCTGTGGCCGGGTTGCTTCTACGCGCGCAGCGACCCAAGCGACGTCGCCCGGGTCGAGGACCGGACCTTCATCTGCTCCCACTCGCGGGAGGGCGCGGGGCCGACCAACAACTGGATGAATCCGTTCGAGATGCGGCGGAAGCTGCGGGAGATCTTCAGCGGCTCGATGCGGGGCCGCACGATGTACGTCCTTCCGTTCAGCATGGGGCCTGTCGGCTCGCCCATGGCGCAGATCGGCGTCCAGCTCACGGATTCGCCCTACGTTGTCGCGAACATGAGGATAATGGCCCGGATCGGGCTGCCGGTCTTCAGGGAGATCGACAAGGCGGAGAAGCGCGTCGTGCCGTGCGTCCATTCGGTGGGCGCGCCGCTTGCAAAGGGAGCAAGGGACGTGCCGTGGCCCTGCAACAAGGAGAAGTACATCGTCCATTTCCCCGAGGCCCGAGAGATCTGGAGCTACGGCTCGGGATACGGCGGCAACGCGTTGCTCGGCAAGAAGTGTTTCGCTCTGAGGATCGCCTCAAACATCGCCCGCGACGAGGGATGGATGGCCGAGCACATGCTGATCCTGGCGGTTGAGAACCCGCAGGGCGAGAAGACCTACGTGACCGCGGCCTTTCCGAGCGCCTGTGGGAAGACCAACTTCGCGATGCTGGTCCCGCCCAAGGCCTTTGCCGACCAGGGGTGGAAGGTCTGGACCCTTGGCGACGACATCGCCTGGCTCAAGCCAGGTTCCGACGGGCGCCTCCATGCCATCAATCCGGAGGCCGGGTTCTTCGGCGTCGCCCCAGGCACGTCGGTGCGGACCAACCCCAACGCGATGGCGGCGCTTTCCAGGAACACGATCTTCACCAATGTGGCCCTAACGCCCGAGGGCGGCGTCTGGTGGGAGGGCATGACCGCGAAGCCGCCGCCCCACCTCACGGACTGGCAGGGAAACGCCTGGGTTCCGGGCTGCGGCCGGCACGCCGCCCATCCGAACGCCCGCTTCACGGCTCCCGCGTCGCAGTGCCCGACCATCGACCCGGACTGGGAGAATCCCAACGGCGTTCCGATCAGCGCCATCGTGTTTGGAGGCCGCCGTGCCGGGACGATACCGCTTGTCTACCAGGCGTTCAACTGGAGCTCGGGCGTCTACACCGGCGCTACGGTCGGCTCGGAGATGACCGCCGCTGCGGCGGGAACGATCGGGAAGGTGCGGCGCGACCCGATGGCGATGCTCCCGTTCTGCGGCTACCACATGGGGGACTACTTCGCGCACTGGATCTTCATGCAGAGGAGCCTCAGCGAAACGCCGCGCATATTCCACGTGAATTGGTTCCGAAAGGGGACCGACGGAAAGTTCCTCTGGCCGGGCTTCAGCGAGAACATGAGGATACTCAAGTGGATCGTGGACCGGGCCACCGGCAAGGCCCTGGGCAAGGAGACGCCGATTGGGTGGATGCCGCGGCACGGCGACATCGACTGGACCGGCCTCGAGTTCCCAAAGGAGTGCTTCGACGAGCTCCAGGCGTTCGACCGAAGCGCCTGGAGGGCGGAGGTCATGAGCCACGAGGAGCTTTTCATCGACCTGCACGCCCGGCTCCCGAAGGAGATGATCTACGAGAGGGAGCTCCTCATTTGCCGGATGTGACGGCCTCGAGGCCGTAGAGCTCGGCGGCGTTGCGCCAGAGAATCCGCTCCCTCCACTCGGCGGGCACGCCGGGCAGCGCGATCCCCGGGGCGTCGAAGTCCCAGTGCGGGTAGTCGCTCGAGAAGAGGATCATCCCCGGCGCCCCGATCATCTCGAAGATCTGAAGGAGGTGCCTCGGGTTCTCCGGCTCCTCCGTGGGCTGCGTCGTCACGCGGACGTGCTCCCGGATATACTCGCTCGGCAGCCGCTTGAGCCACGGCACCTGCGACCTCAGGCCCCGGTAGTTCTTGTCCATCCGCCACATGAGGTGGGGAAGCCAGGCGATGCCGCATTCGATCGCGACGAATCGAAGCCTGGGAAACCGCTCAAAAACGCCCTCGCAGACAAGCGAGTTCACGTGCGCCATCGCATTTATCGGGATGATGTTGTGCCACTCGAAGTAGCGTGTCGGCCGGCCCGCAGGGGTCGGTGTGTCCGCGGTGCCCGCCCCCTCGGTCCCCGGGTGAATCGCCACGGGCAGGCCCCTCTCGGAAGCCGCCTCGTAGATGGGATGGAAGAACCGCTGCCCGAAAAGCCGGTTTGAGCCCGCCCCCATGAGAACCTGGACAAAGCGCCTGTCCGGCGCGCAGCGCTCGATTTCCCTCACCGCAGCCTCCGGATCCGAGTGATTGATGATTATTGAGCCTCGAAAGCGGGGCGATCTGCCGAGCCAGCGCGCGGCGAGGTTCATGTTGTATGCCGTCGCGAGCGCCGAACCCCAGTCTGGGTCAAAGTGCGTCGAGACTCCGAGGATGTGCGAGCCGGTCAGGACGGCGATGTCCACCCCGTGGCGGTCGAGGTGGTCCCTGATCACGTGGTCCGGGTCGCTTCCGGCCAGGCCGCCTGACGGCGGCCGCGCGTCCTCGCGCTGCACGCCGACCGGGGAGACGTAGCCGGCGGGCGGGACCGCGATCCCGTGCCGGTCGGCGAAATCCTGCCAAAGCCGGGGCAGGAAGGGCCTAAGCTCCGCTCGCGCGTCCGCGAAAGCGTTGTGGACGTCTGCGTCGATCAGGGGCATCGGATTCGCCTCAGGGTGGCCTCCCGTCAGTCCGGCAGCAAGACGTACAGCGTGCCCTCGCTCTGCTCCAGGGCGAACCGGTCGAGGTCCTCGGATTTCGCCGGCTCAACGGCGATCCGCTTGAGGCGGACCCGGGGATCGACCAGGTGCTCGCCCGTCCGCAGGTCGAATTCCCAGCCGTGCCACGGGCAGCGCAGGATGCAGCCTTCCTTCCCGTAGACGTACTCGTATACCGCCGAGGGAAGGGATGTGCCCGAGACCCGGCCGAGGCAGACCGGCGCTCCGGCGTGGGGGCACGCGTTCCTGTAGGCGCGGATCTCGCCGCCAATATTGAACACCCCGACCTCGAAGGGCCCGATTGAGACGATCTTTCGCCCGCCCGGGGGGACCTCGCCCGCGAGGGCAACGGGGTGGCGTTTCATGGGGAGCGGGGTGTCGCGGGCGAACGGCATCCGCGCACGTGGCCCCTTTCGCCCCGCCCTACCGGGCCGGCTTTACCCACCGCGCGCCGAGGCGGCTGCTCCTCACGACCGCCTCGATGAAGGCCATGCCCTCAACGCCGTCGTCGATCGTCGGGAAGTCCAGGTTGCGGGGAACGGGCCGCCCCTGCACCACGGCCGCTATGGCCAGGAACGCCTCGCGATAGACGTTGGCGAATGCCTCAAGGTAGCCCTCGGGGTGGCCCGGCGGTATCCGGGCGAACCGCTTTGCCTCGTCCCCGACGTAGAGATTGCCCCGGCGCCAGACCTGGCTCGGCTTGTTCGGGTATTTGACGACGAGCTCATTCGGACTCTCCTGGTGCCATTCGAGCGCGGCCCGCGCACCGTAGACGCGGATGTTCAGGTTGTTCTCGTCTCCGACGCAGACCTGCGAGGCATGCAGTACCCCCTTTGCGCCTCCCTTGTACCTCACGAGCACGTTGCCGTCGTCATCGAGCTTGCGGCCCCTCACGAACGTGGTGAGGTCCGCGCAGAGCTCCTCGATCTCAAGGCCCGTGATGTAGCGGGCGAGGTTCTCGGCGTGGGTGCCGATGTCGCCCATGCAGCCGGCGGCGCCGCTCCTCTTGGGATCGGTGCGCCACTCCGCCTGCTTCGGGCCCAGAAGGACGACCGCGTCGGAGAGCCAGCCCTGGGGATACTCGACCACGACCTTGCGTATCCTGCCGACCGTGCCGTCCCTCACGAGCTCCCGCGCCTGCTTCACCATGGGGTTGCCGGTGTAGTTGTGCGTCAGAGCGAACACCTTGCCCGTCCTCCTCACGATCGCCCGGAGCTTCCTTGCCTGGGCCAGGTCGAAGGTCGCCGGCTTGTCGCAGACGACGCTGAATCCGGCCTGAAGGAAGAGGCGCGCCGGCCCGAAGTGCTCATGGTTAGGCGTCACGATGACGACAAAGTCGAGGCGCTTCTCCGGCGGCATCGCCGCCTCCGACGCGGCCATCTCGGCGTAGCTCCCGTAGACCCGGGCGGGATCGAGGAAGAAGTCCGCCCCCGAGGCCCTCGAGCGCACCGGATCGCGCGAGAAAGCCCCGGCAACCAGCTCCGCGCGCCCGTCCATTGCCGCCGCTATCCGGTGCACGGACCCGATGAACGCCCCGCGCCCGCCGCCGATCATCCCAAAGCGAAGTTTTCTACGCATGATTTTTTGATTCCCGGAGCCTTCAGAGCGCCACCGGCCGCCCTGTGGCGGAAGACTTATAGGCACCGTCGACGATGCGCATCAACGTCAAAGCCTGATCGGGCGTGTTCAGGGGCTTTTCGGCCCCCTCGACGGCGCGGACGAAGTTCTCCGCGGAGCGAATGCGCCCCATCGTCTCGTCGGCCGTGACGGCGATGGCGCGGTTCACCATGCGGCCGTGCTCGAGGGTGTAGAGCTCGCAGGTGTCCTGCGCCGTCTGGTCAATGCCGTCGGTTCCGAACAGCCGGCGCACGAGGCCCCCGGCCTTTCTTCCCTGGAATGCAACGGAGACCTCCTCGCGCTCGATCATCTCGGCCCATGAGACCTGGAACGACAGGGCCTGGCCGCCCTTGAATGTCACGAAGCCGTGGGCCGCCGCCTCGACGTCGGTCACGCCCCTGGGGACGTCGGCGATGCCCCATGGCCCCTTGAATGCCTTGTCTCCGATGTGGTCGCGGTACGTCCTCGCGAGGATGTGCGCCGGCTCGGGGTAGCCCATGAAATAGAGCCCGAGGTCCATCATGTGAAGGAGGTCGATGAGGGGTCCGCCCCCGGAAAGGGCCTTTGTCGTGAACCAGCCGCCGAATCCCGGAATGCCCGCCCTGCGGATCCACCGCGCCTGGCAGGTGTTGATGACGCCGATGGTGCCCCCGGCGATGTAGTCCATCACCGCAAAGCTCTCGGGCCGGGCGCGGTTGTTGAAGTTGAACATCAGGACGCGCCGCGCCCCCGCGGCCGCCTCCCGAAGCCGGAGCACCTCCCGGGCATTGAGGGCCGGCGGCTTCTCGCAGAAGACGTGCTTGCCAGCCTTCAGCGCCTGCAGCGAGAGGGGTGCGTGGTACTTGTTGGGGACTATTATGGAGACGGCGTCGATATCGGGCACTCCGCGGAGCATAGCCGCCAGGTCGCCGAAGACGCGGCCGATCCCGTGCTTGGAGGCGGCCCGGTCCGCCGCGGGCTTGCTGACATCGGCCAGGGCGACTATCTCGGCGCCCGCCTTGCGGAAGCCGGCCACATGATAGCCGGCCATACCGCCGGCGCCAACGATGCCAATTTTGATGCTCATAGTGGGGGGACTGTCAGTTTCTTGTTATCGCGGGGGGTTCCTGACGATTCGTTGCATTGAGACGGACGCGCCGCCGTGCGCGCGGGCCTTCCCTTGTCACTGGTTCTTCTTGTCGAACGCGGCGTCGAAGGCGTGCGCGCTTGGGGGGAAGTCAACCTTGCGCACGAAGGCGGCGGCCTCGGTCGCGCCGTGCACGCGGTCCATGCGGATGTCCTCCCATTCCACGGAAAGCGGCCCGCGGTAGCCCACATCGTTGAGCGCGACGATGATGTCCTCGAAGCGGATGTCGCCGTGCCCGAGCGAGCGGAAGTCCCAGAAGCGCCTGGCGTCGCCGAAGCTCGTGTGGCCGCCGAAGACGCCGACCGAGCCGTCTCCGTGCCCCCACCACACGTCCTTCATGTGCACGTGGTGGATGCGTTTTCCGAACGCGCGAATGAACCTCACATAGTCGACGCCCTGGTAGCCCAGGTGGGAGGGGTCGTAGTTGAATCCGAAGCGCCTGTGTCCCCGGACGGCGTCGACGGCGCGCTGCGCGCTCGCGGTGTCAAAGGCGATCTCCGTCGGGTGCACCTCGAGGCCGAAGTTGACGTTGCTGGCCTCGAAGGCCTCCAGGATCGGTCCCCAGCGCGCCGCAAAATCCTGGAACCCCTTCTCCCAGTATTCCTGGGACGTCGGCGGGAACGCGTAGATCGAGTGCCATATCGACGAGCCCGTGAAGCCGTTTACCACGGCCGGAAAATCGCCGGCCGACTGCCTTCCCGGGCGGGCGTCGAAGAATCTCCGCGCCGCCTTAGCCGTGGCTATCATCTTCCGGGCCGCGCGGCGCCGGACCCCCTCGGGCTTCCCGTCGCCCCACACGTCCGGGGGAAGGATGGATCTGTGGCGCTCGTCGACCAGGTCGCAGACCGCCTGTCCGACCAGGTGGCTCGAGACAGCCTGGCACGAGAGGCCGTACGCCCGGAGCAGGTCCCATTTCTCGCGGACATAGCCCTTCGAGCTCAGGGCCCTGTCGACGTCGAAGTGGTCGCCCCAGCAGGCGAGTTCGACGCCGTCGTAGCCCATCCTCTTGACGAGGGGGGCCAGGTCTTCGAGTGGCATGTCGGCCCATTGGCCTGTGAATAGGGTGACTGGTCGGGGCATGGCTGCGGGGGGTTATTGTTCCTCTAGTTTGCGCGGGTCTTCAAGCTCGGCCCCACGCCTTCATCTGCTCGTAGCAGATCCTCACCGAATTGATTGGGGAGTGGCTGTATTCCTCCTGCTCGACGATGAACCACTCGACCGCGCCGACGGAATCGGTCGCGGCGAAGACCTCCCCGAAGTTCACGGGGCCCTTGCCGAGCTCCTTCTCGTCCTTCAGGTGCAGGAGCGGGATGCGCGCGCCGTGGTCGCGTATGAACTTCGCCGGCGAATAGCCGGCGTGCGCCGCCCAGTACACGTCCACCTCGGCAAAGAGGTTCCGGGGCTCGGCGGCCCCGAGGATCCAGTCGAACGCGGGTCGCCCGTCGAATATCCTGAATTCGGAGGCATGGTTGTGGAACCCGAAGCGGATCCCGAACGGCCGCAGCGCCGCGCCGACCTCGCCAAGGCGCCCGCCGATCTCCTCGCACGCCGCCGCCGAGACAAAGTGCGCCGGGGGCCAGAACGAGCAGGCCACGAAGCGGGAGCCGAGCAGGAGCGCATCGGCGACGACCGTGTTGGGATCGTTCTTCAGGGCCGCATAGCCCACGTGCATGCCGGCGACCCCGAGCCCAGCCGCGTCGAGGGCGGCCTTGGCGCCCTTTGCGTCGAGGTTGCCGTACCCGGCGAGCTCGACGCCGTCGTAGCCGATATCGGCGACCGCGGCCGCCGTCGCCGCAAAGTCGCGCCTCATGTCGTCGCGGACCGACCAGAGCTGGAGCGCCACGGGCGTCCTCATGCTTGACGGGGCGGCGCTCATCTGATGCGCACCTCCCGGCCGGTTGCCGACGAGGTGTAGATGGCGTCCAGGATCCTCTGGACGGCGAGCGACTCGGTGGGCTTCACGAAGGGCTTGGCCGCGCCGAGCAGGCAGTCGATGAAATGAACCATGCGGTTGGTGTTGACGAGGGGGGGCAGCGCTGCGACCGCCTCCGAGCTGTAGCCGGTGCGCGTCTGCCTGAAGAGCTGGACCGGGGGCAGGCTGAGCCCGGCCTCCGTTCCGAAAAGCTGGGTCGCATTCACATCCGCCTGCGGCCCGTGCGCGGCCCAGGACGCCTCGAGGACCACGGTGCGCCCGCTCTTCAGCTTGATGAGCGCCACCGACAGGTCGTCCACGTCGAATGGCGCCGCAGGATCCAGCTCGCTCCTGCCCCATCCGCCGTTGCCGAGGCCCCTCGGCCCGAACTTGGCGAACGTCCGGCCCGTGACGGCCGCGGCGTCAAACTCGCCCATGAGGTACAGGCAGCGGTCGAGCGCGTGCACGCCGATGTCATAGGTGCAGCCGCCCCCCGCGAAGCGCCTCTGGGTGAACCACGAGCCGATCCGCGGGATCCCGGAGCGGCGGATCCACGAGGTCTTCGCATGATAGACGTCCCCGAGGCCACCCCCGTCCACGATCCGCTTTGCCGTCTGGGTCTCGGAGTTGAAGCGGAAGTTCTGGCCGACCATGAAGAGCACGCCCCGCTTCCTCGCCTCCGCGACCAGCTTTGCGGCGTCCTTCGCGTTCGTCGCCATGGGCTTGTCGAGCATGACGTGCTTGCCCGCCTTGAGGGCGTCGAGAGCGACCTTCGCGTGGAGGTAGTTCGGGAGGGCGATCGATATGACGTCGATGTCCGCACGGGCAAGAAGGACCCTGTAGTCCTGGACGAGCTCGGGCACGCCGAACTTCTCGGCCGCCTCGCGCCCCCGCTTGGGGGACGCCTCGGCTATCGCAACCACGGTCGCCGCGGGGTGGAGCCCGAAGCTCGCGAGGTGATCCTGGCCGATTGCGCCGGCTCCCACCACCGCGACCTGGAAGTGCGACTTCTTGCGTTTCATCGTTGTCATGACGGTACGGGGAATGAGGGTTGCGATCATAGCCCGGTCCGGGGCCGTTGGCGATTTTTTTTGGGCCGCCGCGCGGGCCCCGGGGCGCCTTCAGTAATAGAGCCAGTATCTGCGGCTCTGCCGCTGGTAGATGGCCGCCTTCGACTGCCAGTCGCGCACGTAGGCCCCGACGTCCACCCTGGCGCCGTGGGCCGCGAGGTCCCGGATGAAGGCCGTCGAGCCCCAGTAGATCAGGAGCGAGCGGAACTCGGCAGGCGTCATCGAGGCGAAGGGATTGCGCGCGTCGTATTTGCACGCGAGCCTCATCAGGTAGGCGCTCAGCTCGGTTGGCCTCAGAAGGTCCCAGTCCGTTATCTCGACATACAGGCCCAATTCAGCCTTGCCGGTCTTCGGATCGGGCACGCTCACCCGCCGCAGTCCGATTCCGGGGATGTCGAGGGCCCTCAGGTCCTTCTCGAGCGTGTCGAGCTTGACTCCGTGGAAGGAGACCCCGCGGAAGGGGTACGCAGTACCGATGCCGTTCCTGAACCCTCCCCGCTGCGAGCCGAGGCCCGTCATCGGATAGCCCTCGACGGCCGGGAAGTCGGGTATGTACGGGGATGTGGGGATCCAGGCCAACCCCGTGTCGGGCCAGCGCATGTCCCGGCGCCAGCCGCGCATCGGCACGACGACCAGCCTTCCATTGGCGCGCACGGCATCCGGGATCCTGAGGACGTCGGGGGCCTCCTTCGCCATCCTGGCGAGCTCGCCGATCGTCAGGCCGTGGACGTAGGGCACCCGGAATTCGCTCACGTAGTATCCCGCCCACTGCGGATCTAGGGGCGGCCCGTCGACCTTGAGCCCGCCGAGCGGATTGGGCCGGTCGAGCACGACCACCTCGACGCCGTACTCGAAGCAGCCCTCCATGCACACCTTCATCGCGCTGGTGAAGGTGTAGCTGCGCGAGCCGATGTCCTGCAGGTCGATGACCATCGCGTCTATGCCCCTGAGCTGCGCGCGCGTGGGCCGGTTCATTACCCCGTCCATGATGATTCCGTTGTACATGGAGCGCACCATGAGCCCGGTGCGCGGATCGAGGCGGTCCGGAAAGTTAACCCCGCTCGCGTACTCTCCGTAGACGCCGTGCTCCGGAGCGAAGAGGGCGACAAGGTGCACGTTCGGCGCGTGCCTGAGGATGTCGATCGTGCTCTCGCCGTGCATGTTGACGCCGGCCCTGTGGGTCAGCAGCCCGATCGACTTGCCCCTGATCGGCGCAAATCCCTCCTCCTGCAGGACGTCGATGCCGAGCATGACCGGATGGGCCGGGTCAAAGTAGGGACGCGGCGGCGCCGTCGGCGCCTGGGCGACCGTCCTTGGCGCGGACGGAGCGACGGGCACCGGCGTCGGGTTCGCGCTGCAGCCGATCAGACTCAGAAGCGGCGCAAGACCCAGTGCGGCGCGCTTGAGTGATCGGGGAACGAGCGTGGGCATCAAAGACTTATCGGCCGGCAGCCGGGCCCGGTCGAGCCGTTTCAGTCCCTCCCGAGCGCGCTGCGAACCGCCGCGAACAGGAGCGCCGGAGCCGCTCGCAGGGCATCGGCAAGCGCCAGTCCCGGCGGGGTAACCGCATGCGCGGCGAGCCCGGGCATGCCCCCGGCAAGGGCGAGCTCGCCCGCAAAGACATGGACGGGCTTCCCGAGCTCCCGGGCGCGGCGCACCAGGGCGCCCGGGCCCTTGCCGCTCAGCGAGGATTCGTCAAAGCGACCCTCCCCGGTCAGGACCATGTCGGCCGCCTCCAGGCGCCGGTCGAGGTCGAGCCACGAGGCGACGAGGTCGAAACCGGGGAGCAGCGTTGCCCCGGCGGCCGCCATGAGCCCAAAGGCGATGCCGCCCGCCGCACCGGCGCCGGGGCGATCCGCGAGATCCTCGGGCCTCCGGAAGTGCCTGCAGAGCAGCGAGGCGATCCGTGCGCTCTCCCGCTCGAGGGCCGCCGCATCCCCCGGCCTTAGCCCCTTCTGCGGGCCGTAGACTGCGAGCGCCCCGCGGGGCCCGAGGAGCGGGTTCTCGACGTCGCAGGCTATGAGGATCGGCGGCACGCGCTCGGGGATGCGCCCCCCGATGCTGCTGACGAGCGGCCAGTCCGCCGGAACGGGCGAGACGAGCGACTGGCCGTTGGCGCCCGCAAAGGTGATCCCCATCGCGCCCAGGGCTCCCACGCCGAGGTCGTGCGTCGCGCTCCCTCCGACGCCGAGCAGTATGCATCTGGGGCCGGTGGAGGCCGCGGCCAGGATCATCTCGCCGGTCCCCCGTGTGGTGGTCCGCAGGGGGTCGCGCATCGATGGCTCGAGCAGCGCGAGCCCGCTCGCCGCGGCCATCTCGACCACCGCCACCGTGCCCGCCTCCGCGCCCAGCCTGGCGCGGGCGCCCGCCGGTATCCTGTCCATCGAGACGATCCCGACGCATGCGGCAACCCTCCCTCCCCGGGGACCCTCGGCCTCTATCCGGACCGTGGAGCCCTCGGCCGAGCGCGTGAGGATGTCCATGAAGCCCTCGCCTCCGTCCGACAGCGGGCACGGGTCAACCTCCCAGCCGTTGCGCAAGGATGCGATCGCGCCAGCGGCGATGTCGCACGCGGCGGGTGCGGACATCGATTCCTTGAACTTGTCGAACGCAACCAGGACGCGCATGGCGTCCCCTTGGTACACCCGGACCGTGGCGGTTTGCAATTAATCACCTGCCGGGGGAGCGTCGCGCCATGGATTTCGCTCTCCAACCGACATCGATCCGCTCGGTGCGTGCGGCACCGATGAACATCCCGCTGCGGGCCCCATTCGGGATCTCCCGCGGGGCCCTCGGCGCCGCGTCCAACGTCCTCCTCACGATCGAGCTGTCGGACGGAACCTTGGGGCACGGCGAGGCGGCGCCCTTCCCTGCCTACAACGGGGAGACCCAGTGCGCGGCCCTCGAGCTGCTTTCAAGCGCCGCGAACTGGCTGCCCGGGCGCGATGCGAGCGACTGGCGGGGCATCGCCTCCGAGTTCAAGTCGGCGGGGGGCCTGCAATGCGGGGCGGCCCTCTGCGCGCTTGAGACGGCGCTCCTTGATGCTCTCACGCAGCGCTCGGGAGTCTCCCTTTGGCGGTACTTTGGCGGCGCGGGCACGGAGCTTGAGACCGACATGACCGTGACGACCGGCACGGTGGCGGAGGCGGGGGAGGCGGCCCTCGGCATCAGGCGCCGCGGGATCCGGCTCATCAAGGTGAAGGTCGGGGGCCCGGCCGGCCCCGAGGACGACCTGGCCCGCATCTCGGCGATCGTCGAGACCGCGCCGGATTCGCCCCTGATCCTCGACGGCAACGCCGGACTCGGGCGCGGAGCGGCCGCGCAGCTCGTCAGGGGTCTCAGGGCGCGCGGGGTGTCCCCGGAGCTGCTCGAGCAGTGGCTTCCAAGGGACGACCTCCAGGGCATGCGGGCGCTGGCCGTCGAGTCGGGATGGAAGGTCGCTGCCGACGAGAGCGTGAGCTCGGCCGCCGACGCGCGCCTCGTCGCCCTCGCGGGGGCGGCTCAGGTGTTCAATATCAAGCTCATGAAGGCGGGGATCTCGGAGGCGCTGGAGGTCGTCGCCATCGCCCGCGAGCAGGGCATCGGGCTGATGATCGGCGGCAATGTGGAGTCCATCCTGGCAATGACCGCGTCGGCCTGCTTCGCCTGCGGCCTCGGGGGATTCGCCTACGCGGACCTCGACACCCCGCTTTTCCTCGCGGAGAATCCCTTCGAGGGGGGGTACACCCTGGATGGGGGCCGCGTCTCGGTCGCGAGCATAAGCGCGGGCCACGGCGTCCGGCCCCGGGGGCTTTTGCTTTGAATGGCCGGCGTGCCTCGGATTGGCTCGGCCGTCATGTCATCCAACGGGGCGCTTGTGGTTTGCCAATCCGGATTCGAGGCGCTCCTCGTGCGAGAGATGAGGGTTTTCGGGCTGGAGGCGGCCGACAGCGGGCCGGGATGGGCTCTTGCTGCTCCCATCCCGGACGCGTCCGCGGATTCGCCGGCGTTGCGGCTGCGGGAGGCGGCGTTCCCCCACGCGATACTCGAGGACCCGGCGCCGATTGCCGGGGACCGGGTGAACAGGCTCGCGCAGGGGATCCTGGACCTGTTCTCGGAGAGCCTGAAGGGCGAGCGGATTGACGCGCCGTGGCCCTGCGTGTTCGCGGGAAGGCGGGATGCCACCGGGCTTGGCCGGCGTGTCGCGTCGGTGGAGGACGCATTCCGCGAGCTGCTCAGGCGGAGGATGGGGAGGGTGGCCCGCCTCGCCTCCGGCGAGAGGCCGAGGATGGGAGCGGTGCGCGGCCTCTTCGTCTGGTTCACTGACTTCGGCAAGGCGCACGTCGCGCGGTCCGCCTACATGGGCGGGGCCTGCAGGATGGCCGACGACGACGCGGCTCCCTCACGCTCCTACCTCAAGCTGGAGGAGTCGTACGCGATCATCGGTGCCGAGCCGCGCCCGGGCGAGTCGGTCTGCGACCTCGGAGCCGCGCCCGGGGGCTGGAGCTACAGCGCCGCAAAGCGGGGCGCCCGCGTAATCGCCGTCGACAACGGGCCGCTGAAGGGGGGGGCACTGGGCAACCCGCTTGTGGAGCACAGGATGGCCGACGCGTTTGGCTTCAGCCCCGGCCGGGACGCCGTGTATGACTGGCTCCTCTGCGACATGCTCGAGGATCCCCAGAAGGTGCTCATGTCGATCGTCCGCCCGTGGCTGGAGGGTGGCTGGTGCAGGCGCTTCGTCATCAACCTCAAGTTCGGCCGAGTCGACCCGATCGCGCTTCTCTCCGGTCTCCGGGCCCCGGATTCGCCATTTGCCACGCACGCGTCGGGGGTCAGGATAGTTCACCTGTACCACGACCGAGAAGAGTTCACAGTGACCGGAAACTCCCCATGAGGGACGGCGAGATCGCCATCTGCGGCATTGCCGCTGTCCGCGCGCGCTTCCAGAGGGACGCCTCCTCGATAGTCAGGCTGTACTTTGACGGCCCCACCTCGAAGAGGGTCGGCATCCTGTGCCGGGCGCTCGCCGCGTCGCGAAGGGTGTACCGGTGCGTCGAGCCCGCTGAGCTTCAGCGGATCGCGGACTCCGTGCACCACGGCGGGATCGTGGCGATTGTCCGGGAGCGGGCCCCGAGGATCGCGACCGCTCAGGACGCCTGCGCGTGGGGACGCCGGCACGAGAATGTCGTCGTCCTCGACCGGATCGGCAACGCCCACAACCTGGGCGCCATCGCTCGGACAGCGGCCTACCTCGGCGTCCCGAGGATTGTCATCTCAGGGGACCCGGCCTCCGCCGGGCCCGGCGCCGCAGCATACCGCGTGGCTGAGGGAGGCCTCGACGCGGTGGAGGTCCTTTCGGCCCCGGATGTGGCGTCCTTCCTTCGCGAGCTCGCGGCGGCCGGGTACGACGTCGTCGGTGCCGCCACGCGGGGGGGCGGGGCGCGCCCGGCCGGCGGGCCCAAGGTTCCCTGGGCCCTTGTCCTCGGCAACGAGGAGCACGGGCTTGCGCCGGGGGTCGAGGCCGCCTGCACCCGCCTCGTCACCATTCCGGGCAGCGGCCGGGTCGAGTCCCTGAACGTTTCCGCCGCCGCCGCGATCCTGATCCACGGCCTCGGCGGGGGCCGGCGCCAGGCCCGATGAAACGATTTGCCCAACGCTGCGTCATGCGAAAGACTCCGCCCCGTTTTCCCCGAACAACACCAAAGAAACACCATGAAAATCCGCTCAGCCCTGGCCTTGCTCGTGACCTTGCCAATCGTTTCACCCCTCCTGCGCGCGCAGGATGCCCCGGCAAGCCCTCCGGCTCCAAACGTCGCGCCGGCGGCCGGGCACGACGATGACGAGAAGACCGATCTCGAGGTCCGGATGGACAAAGTGGGGAAGGCGTTCCGCAAGCTGAAGAAGCAGGTCGCCGACCCCGCCCAGAACGCGTCATCCCTGGAACTCCTCGCGACGATGCAGGCCGCTTTGAAGGAGGCCCTGGACTTCACCCCTGCGAAGGCCGCGGATCTTCCCGCGGATCAGAGGCCCAAGTTCATAGAGGATTTCAAGTCTGGCATCAACGGGATGCAGGACGAGTTCACCAAGCTCGCGGACGCACTGACCGCCGGCAAGAACGACGAGGCGGCGAAGATAGTGGACGAGATCGGCGATCTCGAGAAGAAGGACCACAAGGAGTTCAGGAAGCCGAAGAAGGATTGACCCGGGCTGCCCTCGCAAGCCTGACGCCGAGTTCTCCGGCGCGGCTGACGATCGCCTCAATCTCTCCCTCAAGCTCGTCGTCCGCGTAGGCCGCGCCGAAGTCCTGGAGGTCCGCCGCGGCCTGCGCGAGCGCGTCGGCGCCGACCATCCGGGCGAGGGAGAGCACCCTGTGCGCGGCGGATGCGACCGCGGGCCGGGAACGCGAGGCACGCGCGGCGGCCAGGCCGCGGACGGCGTCCCCGAGCGCTTCAACAAAGCTGTCCGTCTCGCGCTGAAGGGATGCCGCCGAGCCGTCCGTGAGGTGGCGGATGAGCTCCAGGCTGAAGCCGGGCGCTTCGGGCGCGCGGGGAGGCGGCCGCCCGGTGCCAGCCGGGCGCGGGCCCGAACCGTTGAAGGCGCAGAGGGCGGCGCGAAGCTTCTCGGGGGTGAGCGGCTTGGCCACGAAGGCGTCCATGCCCGCCGCCAAGCACGAGCCCCTGTCAGCGGCCGTCGACAGGGCCGTCGTCGCCACGATGTAGGTCCGTCCCCGGGGATTCTCACCGGCCCGGAAGCGGCGCGCGACCTCGATCCCGCTCACCCGGGGAAGGTCGCAGTCAATGAATGCCACGCGATAGGAGGCGCAGGCGAGGCGGCCGAGGGCCTCCTCGCCGTCGCATGCGGTATCCACGTCGAACCCGAGCCTCGCGAGCATCAGGCCGAGCGCTCGGGCGTTGTATTCTATGTCCTCGACCACGAGCGCACGGGCGCCGAGCGCATCGAATTCCCCGAAGTCGAGCGCGGAGCCCGCGATGGACTCGAGGGGGATCCGGAGGAAGAACGTCGATCCGCGGCCCAAGGCGGAGGAGCAGCCGACGGAGCCCCCCATTCGCTCGGCGAGCACGCGGCTGACGGCAAGGCCGAGGCCGGTGCCTGGAATCGCGAAGTTGCGTGCGGATCTAAGGCGGGAAAAGCGGATGAAGAGGTTTTGCTGCTCCTCGGCCGATATCCCGATCCCATCGTCGGAGACGGCGAACAGAATGTCACTGCCCGCGGGGGCCGCTGAAAGGCGGATCACTCTGCCGCCGAACTTGAGCGAGTTCACCGCGAAATTCACGATCACCTGCTGGATGCGCGACCCGTCCCCGAGGATTCTCTCGGGCAGGCCGCGGTCAATCTCGACCCGCATCACGGCCTCAGCGGCCCGGGGCGCGAGCATGGTGACGACGTTTTCCAGGATCTCCCTCGGGCTCACGGGGGAGCGCGTGATCCTGTAGGTCCCTGCCTCGATGGAGGCGAAGTCGAGCACGTCCTCCACCAGCGAGGCGAGGAAGCTTGAGCAGCTGCGGATCGTCGTAACGAGCCTCTGCTGCTCGGGCCCGAGCTGCGTCTCGGACAGCTCGAGCGCCGATGCGACGATTCCGCCCATCGGGTTCCGGATTTCGTGGCTCATGCTCGCCACGAACTCGGTCTTGGCCGCGTTCGCCTTCAGAAGGTCCTTGGTGCGCTGGCGAACAACGGACTCCAGCAGGTCTGCCCGGCGCTTGAGCGAGCGGGTCCGGAACCTGAGAAGCCCGACGACCCCGAGTCCGGTCAACGCCGCGAAGCCCGTGCGAGCGATGGGGCTTCTCCACCAGGGCGGCGCGATCTCGAAATGCAGGATGGCGGGCTCGCCGGCCTCCCCTGAATCCGTCACGAGCCTGACCCTGAAGTCATAGCTCCCGTCGCGCAGGCCCGACACCTCCCGCTCGGCAGACTGGGTGGACGGCGACCACCGGCCCTCGACTCCGCCCAGCATCGTCTGGAAGCTCTCCGAGTCCCTCATCCCGAAGTCGAGAGAGCTGTATTCGATATGGATCCCGCGTGTCGAATACGGCTGCACGCCGGCCAACGGTCCGTCCGGCCCGCCTTTCTCGGTCCTCACCCATGCCCGCAGCACCGGCCTTGGCGGTGGCGGGTGCGGGGAGAGCGCCGCGGGCCCGGCCCGCAGGAGGGACTCCGTACCGGCGATCCAAAGCTCCTGCCCGCCAGGTGGGCCCACGACACGGAGACCGAGCGGGGAGCCAATGCCGGACAGGCCCTCGAGCGAATGCGCCGTCCAACGCACGCCGTCCTCTGTGGAGGAGATCTTCCCGAGTACCGGGGAATGTCCGCCGTCTGGGGCGACCAGCGCCACCCACACGGCGCCGCTGCCGTCCGGGTTTGACACAGCCAGGGGGGTGCCCTCCGGGAAGCCCGAGACCTGGCGGAACCTCTCGGCCCCGGGGTCGAGGAGATAGGCCGAGCCCTTGATCAGAACGACGATCCTCGATCCTGTCCGGGCCACGAATGCGGTTCCCGAGGAGGGAATGTCGCCGAAATGCGGCGCGGCGGCCTCGGACCTCACCGTTCCGGGTCCCGCGAAAAACAGGCCCTTTGACGGCGTGCCGATCCATATTCGGCCGGAGGCCTCGTCGGCAACCGTGTCACCGTAGTCGGGCAGGCCGTCGGCGACCACTTTCGAGGCGCCGGACTCCGGATCAACGAGGAGGATCCGGCCGAAGAGCGAGGCGAGGATACCTCCCGGCCGCGACTGCGAGGGGTTGGTTCGAAAAACGGCGCCGTCGACGCGTGCGAGCGCCCTCATCCCTGCGGGAGACCACAGCCCGAGCCCCTGGATATGGCCGACCGCTATTCCTCCGGGCGAGGGAAGGAGGCTGTAGAACCTGCTGCTCATCACGCCAAGGGCGGCGAACTGCCCGGCGCCGCCCGACTGCGCGTCGGCGCCCAGTCGGAACAGCTCGCTGTGAGACACGCCGAACAGGGTCCCCGAGAAATCGCCGATGGACGCGAAGCCCCCGGGCGGGTAGCCGCTGCGCTGACCGTAGAGCGCCGTGTCGGATCCGACCGCGAGACGGACGATATAGGAGGGCCCGGTGGCCCAGAGCGCGCCGGTCCGGTCCACGAAGAGCGAGTAGATCTGGTTGGCGGGCAGTCCGGACCGGAGGTTGAAGACGCGGCGAACGGCCCCTGCCTGGCTGACTATGGCGATCCCGCCCTGGAGCGTGCCGACCGCAAGCGAGCCGTCGCCCAGGCGGGCCACGGAAGTCGGGCCGTTCAGGCGCGCGAACTCGGAGGCCTTGGTGTCGAGCGGCGCGCAGGCCCCGTCGCGCAGCGTCACGAACCCCTGCGAGGTCAGGAGGAGCCAGTCCCTGCCGGAGTCGTCGAGCCAGCGTATCTCAGAGGTGCCGACAACGGAGGCCGGGATCGCCACCGAGGGGCCCTCCGGGCCGATCCGCAGGAGGCCCAGCGGGGGATAGTGCACGTACACGGCTCTTGCCGTGCGCGTCGACCAGAGCAGGTTCATCCCGGGATAGCTCCAGGACGAGAATTTGCTTCCGTCCCAGTAGAGGATCCGCTCGCGCGCCACGAATATGGCGCCGCTGTCGCCCCGGGCGTAAACCCTCCAGACGTCGCCTAGGTCGGCCTGGCCCGCGGGCAGCCGCGGCATAAGGGAATGGTACACGAGGCCTCCGCCATCACCGGGTTCGAACCAGCCAATCTGGCCCACCCCCGCGGCCCAGATCCGGCCGTTCGGAGCGATGTCCAGGCCCCGGACCAGGTAGGTGGCGTCCATCTTCTCGGGCAGCCAGCGGTCGCCGTCGAAGGCGACGACGGTGTCGCATCCAAAGTACATTGTTCCCGCGCTGTCCTGCACGGCAGACCAGGCCATTGTCGCAACGCCGGTCTCGCGCGACGTGAAGACCCTCATCGGGGGAACTCCGTCGGTCCCAGTCCCCGGAACCGGCTCGTCCGCCAGCGATGCCGCGGCGTCCCGGGCGGCTATCGCGACGACAGCGCAGCCCGCAAGGAAGCGGACCAATGGCGGCATTGGGAGGACGACCCGGGTGATGAAACGGCTTTTCCCGCGGGCGTCATGGAATATTCGTACGCAAAATTAGGTACCGCCGGTCAGGGTGCCACGACCTCGAACGTGCGCTGCGCGGAATGGACGCGGCCCTGCGGATCCGTGGCCCGGATGCTGAGCACGTGCCGTCCCCGGGGCAGGTCGGCGGGCAGGATCCCGCGCCACAGGTGGTAGCAGACGGCGGGCTCGGGCAGCCTGGGGCGGCCGGAAGGGTGGGCGTCCCGGTCCTGCGCCAGGTAGTCGGCGGCATAGGAGGGGTCCCAACCCAGAATCCTGCGTATGGGGTTCCACGCCCTGTCATCGACGCGCGCCACGACCTGCCAGCCGTCGTGGCCGTTGAAGATATTCGCGTAGAACGAGACATAGCCCTGCCTCGGCGCAACGGCGTCCGGGGCGTGGATCGCGATCTGGCGGTCGGGCGGCAGCCTCGCCGGGACATAGTCGAGCGAGACCTCGTCGCCCGCGAAGGCCAGCACCGCGTACCCCGGAGGGGTCCCGTCCCACATGGTCGCCACGGGAATCCCGTCGCGGTCGGCGGGCCCGCCCCAGAAGCCGCCGCAGGCCGCGGCCACATTGTACTCGTGGATGGGGTTCATTCCCGCCCAGCCATCGTCGAGCCCGTGCATGACGTGCCTCTGGTAATGCGTGTGGCCGGACAGGATGAGGACGTGCGACCGGCCCTTGAGGATCGCGAAGAGCCTCAGCCGGTCGGCCGTCCGGAAGGCCTCGGTCCCCGAGGGGTCCGGCGAGAAAAGCGGGATGTGCACCATGAGCACAACCCATTCCCCCGGGGGCGTCCCCCGGATGAGGTTCCCAAGGAACTGGAACTGGTCGCTGCGCAGGCCCCCGATGTAGCGCGGTCCGCCGAGCGGCCTCACGTCGTCAAGCGCCACGAAGAGCGCCGGGCCCGCGTGGAACGCGTACGTCGACGGCCCATAGACCGACTCGAACGGCGCGGCCGCCGCGTCCTCGCCGGGCGTGCCGAGCGCAAGGTCGTGGTTTCCGGTCACGTTGTACCAGGGGACGCCGACCCGCGCCATCACCGCGTTCACGGCGTGGAAGAGGTCAGGCCTGTCGTAGACTATGTCGCCGAGTGTAACGCCAAAGGCGATGTCGCTCCTGCGGCCGATCCTGTCGACGAGCCCGCGCGACAGGTAGCCCACCTCGAGCGGGGTGGACGGCTGCGGGTCGGTAAGCAGGAGCACCCGGAGCGTGTCCGGCTCGTCCGCCCGCCGCAGCGGGAAGTCGACGCTCCCGCCGGCCCCGGGCAGGGCGAAGAAACGGGGCAGGTTCTCCGCGTCCACCGGAGGCTGCCAGCCCCTCGGCTTGATGACGAACACCCGCGCGCCCGGTCGGTCGGGGATTCGGTAGGCCCCGTCCGGGTCGGTCGTTACGACGTCGATGCCGTTTGAAACCTCGACCGACGGCAGGCCCGGCTCCCCGGGATCGCGGACCCCGTTGCCATTGCGGTCGTCAAACACGCAGCCTGTCCCCGCAAAGGCGCCGCAGGCCGCGAGCAGCATCGCCGCGGCCAGCGGCCCGGTCACCGCGCAAGCCGCCCGGCCGCTCATTGGTGGCCCGCGACCGCGTGGGGAACGTAGTGCTCCTCGAGTGCGGCGGTCTCTTCGGCGCTCAGCTTTAGGGCAAGCGCGGCGACCGCGTCGTCCAGATGGTGAGCCTTGGAGGCGCCGACTATCGGGGCCACGACGCAGGGCCGCTGGCAGAGCCACGCGAGCGCAACCTGGGCCGCGGGGACTCCCCGGGCGGCCGCGATGCGCTGCACCGCCGCCTGGATGGCTTGGTCTCCCCCCGTTGGAACCGCTCCGTAGAGGCTTCGCGCATAGTCGTCGGACCGGGCCCGGAGCGTGTCGGGCCCGGGTCCGCGGGCCAGGATGCCGCGCGCAAGCGGGCTCCAGGGCAGGAGCCCGACCGACCTGTCCCTGCAGAACGGGATCATCTCGCGCTCCTCCTCGCGGTAGAGGAGGTTGTAGTGATTCTGCATCGTGACAAAAGGGGTCCATCCGCGCGCCTCGGCGGCGTTGATCATCTTGGAGAACTGCCAGGCGAACATCGACGAGGCCCCGAGGTAAAGCACCTTCCCGGCGCGCACCAGATCGTTGAGCGCCTCCATCGTCTCCTCGACCGGGACCGCGGGGTCAAAGCGGTGGATCTGGTACAGGTCCACGTAGTCCGTGCCGAGGCGCCGCAGGCTGTCCTCCAGGGCGTGGCGAATGTGCTTTCGCGAGAGCCCGCGCTGGTTCGGGTCGCTGCCCATGGCGTTGAAGACCTTGGTCGCTATGACGACTCGGTCGCGGCCCGGTCCGAAATCCCTCAGGGCCCTCCCGACGACCTCCTCGCTTGCGCCGAGCGAGTACATGTCGGCCGTGTCGAAGAAGTTGATCCCGGCCTCGAGCGCCTGCCTCAGGAAGGGCCGGCTCGCGTCCTCGTCGAGCACCCACGGCCTCCATCTGCTTGAGCCGTAGGTCATGGTCCCGAGGCAGATCCGGGAGACCTTGACGCCCGCTGCCCCGAGATTGACGTAGTCCACGGCGGGATGAGGGCTATTTCGCGGTCGGCGGCCCGTGGTGGGCCGCGTGCGAGGCGTAGGCCGCCGTGTCGGCCAGCATCGCGTCAATCGTCGCGGCGATCGGCTCGATGCTCACGATTCCCGAGAAGACGGCCTTGTCGCCGATCGAGTCCTCCAGGACAAAGGCGGGGCGCTGCGAGATCCGGTGGGAGTAGAACTCGGCCGTGCTCGCGTCCACCCTCGCCCTTACGGCCGCCGATTCCGCGCGCGCCCTCAGCTTCCTGGCGGGCACGCCCGATGCCTTCGACGCCACCGCCACAGCCTCCTCGATCTGGCCGACCTTGCGGCCGTCAAGGACGGCCGCGCGCGCCAGGGCGAGGCGCAGCCGGTCATCCGCAAATCCAAAATCCTTGCCCGCCTCGGCCACGAGGCTCGGGTTTGCGAAGGCGTCCGTGCGGCCCTCCTCGTACCAGCCGGAGTTGAGCTTGTAGGGCGAGCGCATCACGGTTCCGCCGCTGCGACGGTAGAACCAGTCGCACTGGGACCGGGAGACCGGATAGTCCTCCGGCCGCATGAGCGCGATGCGCCATTCGAATTCGGCCCTGCCGGCGTACCTGGCCTTCAGGTCGGCCCAGACCGGCTCGACCCAGTGGCACCAGGACGAAAGGACCTCGAGGTAGTAGGTGACTTTCATTGGGAAAAGAGGACCGCTACGGCGGCCCGGCGTCAAGCAGCCTCGCCCCGGACGCATGCGCGCTACCGGTCGCGCGCGGGTGCGCGGCCATGGGGGTAGCGCCGCGGCCGCCCGGGTCAAAAAGGGCACCCGGGCGCAAACACGGCATTGAAATAGGGCAAAGGGGCTGTCTTTCTGCGCCCATATGAAGGTGCTCGGCATAGACATCGGCGGATCAGCGGTAAAGGGCGCTCCTGTCGACACGGCGAGCGGACGCCTCTTGGCCGACCGCTTCAAGATAGAGACGCCGCTCCTCCTCTCCCCGTCGGAGATGGCCGATGCGGCGGGTATGATAGCCGCGCACTTCCGTTGGAGGGGCCCCGTTGGGCTCGGATTTCCAGGCGTCATCCACGGCGGGACGATCCTCACGTCGGCGAACCTCGACAAGAAGTTCGTGGGGCGAGACGGCATCAGGCTCTTCGGGGACTCGCTGGGCCTGCCCGTGGCGCTCATCAACGACGCGGCTGCCGCGGGCCTCGCCGAGATGAGATTCGGCGCCGGGAGAAAATTCGGCGGCAAGACGCTCCTGCTCACGCTGGGCACGGGTGTCGGGTCGGTCCTCTTCTTCCGAGGCGCCCTTTTCCCCTGCGAGCTGGGTCACCTGCAGTTCGACGGAAGGGACGCCGAGAAGCGGGTGGCGGCCTCGGTGAAGAACCGCAAGGGGCTGTCATGGAAGGAGTGGGGCACCCGCCTCGGGCGTTACATCGAGGTCCTCGAGGACATCCTCTGGCCCGAGCTCATAATCATCGGAGGCGGCATCAGCGCGAAGCACGCGAAGTTCTTCAAGTTTGTGAAGCCCAGGGTGCGGATGGTCCCGGCCGAGTTCCTTAATGAGGCGGGCATCGTGGGCGCTGCGCTCTGGGCAGAGCGGGAGCGCCGCCAGGGCCTTCTTGGCGCCCGGGGATCCTGAAGCGCGCTTCGGCGGACCCGGGCGCTCCCTGGGGTCCGTCCGTCGCGCATTTTCGTCGATTCGTCGCAATTTGGAGGGTATCGGCTTGATCCGGCCGATCGGTCGGCGAAATGAAGACACCGGAATGCATGAAGAATCGATGGCTTAGGATAGCCGCCACGGCTGCGGGATGGACCTTCCTCGGCCTTGTGCTCTCCCTGGAGGTGTATTTCAACCTGAGGGCGCAGATGAGCTGGGCGGACTTTGTCGAGGTCGCCATCCCGCAGTTCGGCCGCGCCGCGATGTGGGCATGCCTCGCGCCGTTCATCCTCATGCTCCGGTCGCGGGTGCCGCTCGGCACCGGGCACTGGGTCGGCGGCATCCTTTTCCACCTCTGCTTCAGCTTCGTGGTGATGGCGACGTTCTACCTCGGGCGCATCGAGGCCTACGCGATATTCTTCGGGCCCATGCCGGGGAAATTCTGGCACGTGGCCCTGTCCAGCTTCTACGGGCACAACATAGTGGACATGGCCTACTACTGGGCCGTGATCGCCTTCGGCTACGGCGGCGAGCTCCAGCGCAGGTTCAAGAACGAGGAGATCCGTGCGGTAACGCTCGAGAGCCGGCTCATCGAGGCCGAGCTCAAGGCGCTCAGGGAGCAGCTGAAGCCGCACTTCCTGTTCAACACCCTCAACACGATCTCGGTCATGGTGCGCGACGGAAAGAATGAAATGGCTGTAACTTTGCTGGCCCGCCTGGGTTCTCTCCTCCGGATGTCCCTGGACGGGAACCACAGCAACGAGACCACCCTCCGCGTCGAAATGGATTTTCTTGAACGTTACATCGAGATTCAGAAGGCAAGGTTTTCCGACCGCCTCACGGTCGGCATCTCGGTCGAGGATGGGGCCCTCGGCGTCCCAGTGCCCTGGCTGCTTCTCCAGCCCATCGTCGAGAACGCGATCCTGCACGGGGTTGCGCCGAAGTCCGGGCCGGGCCGCGTCGAGATCAGCGGGCATGTCGAGGGCGGTTCGCTTCACCTTGAGGTCAGCGACGATGGGCCGGGGCTGCCCGAGAGCCGCAGGGTCGTCGAGGGCACGGGCCTCGCCAACACCCGCGAGCGCCTGGCGAAGATCTACGGGGGGGCGGGCAGGATGACGTTGCGCAACCGGCCGACCGGCGGCATATCGGTCGAGATTGTCCTTCCCTGCAGGACATGATGCTCCAGCGCAAACCGGTGACGGCCCTGCCTATCCGAACCCTGATCGCCGACGACGAGCCCCTCGCCCGCCGAGGGGTCCGCCTTCTCCTGGAGCGTGACGAGGGCATCGAGATAGTCGGCGAGGCCGCCGGCGGGATCGAGGCGGCCGACCTCATCCTGCGCCTGCGCCCCGACCTGGTCTTCCTCGACGTCCAAATGGTGGGCTGCGACGGCTTTGAGGCGCTCAAGCGCGTGGGACCGGCTGTGGCGCCGGTCGTCGTGTTTGTGACGGCCTACGACGAGTACGCGCTTCGCGCGTTCGAGTTCAACGCCGTCGACTACCTGCTGAAGCCCTATGACGACACGCGGTTCGCGGCGGCGCTCGAGCGCGCGAGGGAGCTCGTCATACGCAGGCGCAGCGACATTGTCGACGACAGGCTGACCCGGCTGATCGAGCACATCGAGGCGGAGGGCAGGGACCGCATCCTCCTGAAGTCGTCAGGGGAGATCATCTTCCTGAAGACAAACGAGATCGACTGGATCGAGGCCGAGGGGGACTACGTGAAGTTCCATGTTGCGGGCCGAACCCACCTGATGCGGGGCACGATGGCTGCGCTCGAGGAGCGCCTTGACGCTGCGCGCTTCATCCGCATTCACCGCTCGACGATCGTGAACGCCGACCGCCTGAGGAAGCTGAGCCCCTCCTTCGAGGGTGAGTACGCGGTCGTGCTTCAGGATGGGACGAAGCTCCGCTTGAGCCGAGGCTACCAAGACAGGATCCGGGCTCTCCTGGGCCGGGTGGAATAGGCTCCCGGCGCGCCGCCGGCGGCTCTCGCCGCAAAGTCCGGCCTGTTCGTCGCATTTGGGAAACCACGGGTGCGGAGCGCGGGTTTACAGGGGCGTGCGCACCCTTGTCTGCCTGGCAATCCTAATCTCGGCCGCGGGATCGGCGCCCGCCGAGGTCGGCATTCCCTCCGCGGGCCTGCGGGACGCGCTTGCCGCTCGCTCGATGCTGGGCGCCGAGACGCGGGCGAGGCTTGTCCGCATCGACAACAGCGGCAGGCGCCGCGGAGATAGGTATCCGAAAATCGTATACGCCCTCGTTTTCGAGCTGTCAGGGATCCTCTGGTTCTACACCGACACCGACGGCACCCAGAGCCTCTCGCTCACCCTGGGAACGACCGAGAGGGACATGGCCGAGCCGGGGCCCCTGTTCAGGGCGATCGACCCGGGCTTCACCGCATGGTCCTGGGTGAGCGATCCTGCTGGCCCGCCGGTGCCCGCCCCCGGCCGGCCACCGAACGCGTGTTTCGAGGCGAGCCTTGGGGCCCTGTATCGGAGGGCCTCGGCTGGCGGCGAGGCTCGCGCGCCGAGGCTCCTCTCGTACTACGTCGACACCCCGGGCGGCCGGCTGGGCCACACGGTCCTGCTCTACGAAACCCGCGCCGGACTCGAGGCAATCGACGCGGAGGACTCGGAGCGCCCCGTTGAGCTCCCCGCCTACCTTCGCGGGGATCCCCGCGCCGTGGCCGCCTACCTTAGGGGCGGCCCGGTTGCAGCCGCGCGAACGCTGCCCATCCTAGGGACAGGCAGGCTCTCGCCTGCTGGCCGGTGGGCAGCCCTGCCGTCCCACCCGGCGCCCGCCGGATGAGGCTCCCCGCCCATCATCCGGGGCACCCGCTCATCAAAGATTGGTGTAACTATTGGTCAGAGGCCGGTGTTGTGGAGTCATGCCGAACAAGGGCCGACCCACCTTGCTGCCCACCGATCCCGCCGGGGAGGCGGGCTGGCCTGTTTTTTCGGCGGTTCGACGCATACCAGTCCCCGTTTTTGCAGAAGCCTGCTTTGACTGCGCCCGTTCGTTGTTAGTTGTGTTGGCGTGGGGAGGCCGCCAGAGGCCTCCCCATGCCGTTTCCCTTGGGGGGCACGGGCGTGGCTTGAACATTTGACCCACAACCCATTACCCGTGAATGCTACAGCCATGACTGCACCCCTTACGCCAGGAAACGTCTCGGCGCCCGCCATTGCCAAGCCCCGGAAGAAATCGAGGCTTAAGTGGTACCTGATCGGGGCCACCCTCGTCCTGGCCGTGCTTATCGCCGTCGCGGTGATGAAGAAGCGCAGCGCGGACGTGGGCGTGACGGTGACGACCGAGAAGGCCGTCACGAAGACCATTGTCCAGATCGTCACGGCCACGGGGAAGGTCCAGCCCGAGGTCGAGGTGAAGATCTCCCCGGAGGTCTACGGCGAGATCGTCGCGCTCCCGTTCCGCGAGGGCGCGACGGTCAGGAAGGGCGACCTGATAGTCAGGATAAAGCCCGACCTCTACCAGGCGCAGGTCGACCAGCAGGTGGCCGCTGTTGCGGTCGCGCACTCGGGCGAGCTCAACAGCGAGGTGCAGCTCGAGAAGGCCGAGGCCGACTTCAAGAAGTACCAGGATCTCTACGACCGGAAGCTCGTGTCCGACTTCGACTACATGACCTACAAGACCAATTTTGACGCGGCCAAGGCCACCCGCGAGTCGGCGCTCGCACAGGTGGACGAGGCTGAGGGCGCCCTTAAGCTCGCCAAGGACTCGCTCTCCAAGACGTCGATC
This sequence comes from uncultured Opitutaceae bacterium, assembly GCA_964574435.1. GTDB lineage: Bacteria > Verrucomicrobiota > Verrucomicrobiia > Opitutales > Opitutaceae > Palsa-1447. The sequence goes on along the minus strand of CAZNNO010000014.1, from coordinate 16,235 downwards.
TACGCGCCCATGGACGGGACCGTCAGCTCGCGCTCCTCCGAGGTCGGCGAGCGGGTGCAGGCCTCGACCGACTTCGCCGGGACCGAGATCATGCGCGTGGCCGACCTGAGCAAGATGGAGGTCCGCGTCAAGGTGAACGAGAACGACATCGTCAACGTGAAGGTGGGCAACCCCGTCAAGATCAGCATCGACGCCTATCCCGACCGCAAGTTCAACGGGGTGGTCCGCGAGATCGGGGCCTCGGCGGACAACGCCGGCGCCACGGGGGCGTCGACGGCGGCCTCCGACCAGGTCACGAACTTCATCGTCAAGATCCGGGTCTCCGACAAGGAGGTCGCCCTGCGCCCGGGCATGAGCGCCACCGCGGGCATCGAGACGCAGACCGCGAAGGACGTCGTGGCGATCCCCATCCAGAGCGTCACCGTGCGGGCCCAGGGGGGCCTGAGCGCCGAGGAACTCCAGAAGAAGAACGCGAAGGACGCGAAGGAACGCACAGGCAACGACATGGACCTGAAGGCGGAGAAGGCGGAGGCGATGCGCGACCGCGACAAGCTCGTGCGCGTCGTCTTCCTGCGCGACGGCGAGAAGGTCAAGCAGCAGCGCGTCGAGACCGGGATCGCGGATGATTCGATGATCGAGGTGAAGTCCGGCCTTAAGCCCGGCGACGAAGTCGTATCCGGGACCTACGCCGCGATCAGCCGCCTCCTGAAGGACGGCTCCAAGATCAAGATCGAGAAGCCAAAGGCCGACGTCGCCGAAGCCAAGTAAGGCGCTGCGCCATGATGCCTCCCCCGGCTCCAGTTGAGACGCGCCACGTGCGTCCGGTCGGCCCCCTCGTCATCTCCATCGAGGGCGTCACAAAGCTCTACCAGATGGGCGAGGAGACGATCCACGCCCTCAGGGGTGTGACGCTCAGCATCCACCGCAACGAATACCTGGCCATAATGGGCCCGTCGGGGTCGGGGAAGTCGACCCTGATGAACATGCTCGGCTGCCTCGACACCCCGACCTCGGGCAGGTACGAGTTCAACGGCCAGAATGTCGCGTCGATGGTGGATGACGAGCTCGCCGACATCCGCAACCGCGAGATCGGCTTCGTCTTCCAGACCTTCAACCTGCTGGCCCGCTCGAACGCGCTGCGCAATGTGGAGCTGCCGCTCATCTACGCGGGCGTCCCGCCGCACGAACGCCACCAGAGAGCGAAGGAGACGCTCGAGAGCGTGGGCCTTGGTGAGCGCATCCACCACAAGCCGAACGAGCTCTCGGGCGGCCAGCGCCAGCGCGTCGCCATCGCCCGGGCGCTCGTCAACAGGCCGTCGATCATCCTGGCCGACGAGCCGACGGGCAATCTCGACTCGAAGACCGGCGTGGAGATCATGGCCCTCTTCGACGACCTCTACGAGCGGGGCAACACGATCATCGTCGTCACGCACGAGGAGTCCATCGCCCGCCACGCCCGCCGGATCATCCGCATCCACGACGGGCTCATCGAGAGCGACGGCCCCGCGGGTTGACGCGGGCTGCCATGGAGCGAATCCTCTACGAGATCACCGAGTCGGTCCGGATCGCCATGGCGCAGATCCGGGCGAACAAGATGCGCTCGGCGCTTACGGCGCTCGGGGTGATCATCGGGATCGTGGCCGTGACGCTCATGGGCACCGCGATAAACGGCATCAACATCGGATTTGAGCGGAGCCTTGCAGTCATCGGCGACGACATGCTCTATGTCCAGAAGTGGCCGTGGCACGGCGTCGAGGACTGGTGGAACTACGCCAACCGCCCGATGTTCAAGCCGGAGGACGCCGAGGCGTTGAACCGGATTGCCGAGGGCACCCCGGGCTCGCTCATCGACGTCGCGGTGCCCGAGGCCTTCCGGAACTCGGTCGTGAAGTCGGGCCAGAACCAGGCTTCGGGCGTGACGACAATCGGCTCGACGGCTGACCTCGCGCGCACCATCTCCGCCGATTTCCAGTCGGGACGCCTCTTCAACGAGGAGGAGTCGAAGGCGGGCCGCCAGGTGTGCGTCCTGGGCGTGGAGGTCGCGGACAAGCTCTTCCCTGGGCGCTCGCCGCTTGGCGAGGCCGTCAAGATAGACGGCCACCCGTTCCGTGTCGTCGGCGTCCTTGCGAGGCAGGGGGCGTTCCTCGGCCTCTTCAGCCTGGACAACCAGGCCATCATCCCGATCAACGCCTTCCGGAAGTTCTTCGACCTTCGCTGGGGCCAGGTGCGGCTCAGGGTCAAGGTGAAGGACAAGCTCAAGATGGACGATGCCGAGGAGGAGGTCATCGGGGCCATGCGGCGGGTCCGCGGCCTGCTTCCCGGGCAGCGCGACAACTTCTCGGTCGAGCAGCAGCAGGCCTTCAAGGCCCAGCTTGACCCCATCAAGCAGGGGATCGCCTTTGCGGGCCTCTTCGTCACGGGGCTTTCACTCTTCGTCGGCGCCATCGGGATCATGAACATCACGTTTGTCAGCGTCCGCGAGCGCACGAAGGAGATAGGCACACGCAAGGCGCTTGGGGCGCGCCGCCGGACCATCCTCCTCCAATTCCTCATCGAGGCGGTGTCGATCTGCTTCGCCGGGGGCCTGGTGGGCCTTGGTGTCACTTACCTGCTTGCGCTGGTCGTCAAGTCGACGATGCCCTCGTTCCCCCTCGTGTTCTCGGTGTGGCTCGTCCTGATCTCGCTGGTCGTCTCGGTGGCGACCGGCGTCATCTCCGGTTTTGTCCCGGCCCTTGGCGCTTCGCGCCTCGATCCCGTCGTCGCCCTCCGCTATGAATGAGATCCTCAAGATGGCTTTTGGAGCGCTTGGGGTGAACAAGCTCCGGTCGTTCCTGACCATGTCCGGCATCACGATCGGGGTCTTCTCGGTCATTGGCGTCATGACGGCGGTGTCCGCACTCCGGGGCTCGATAGAGACGGGCCTGAGCTTCCTCGGCTCGAACATGTTCCAGTTCAGCAAGTGGCCCGCAATCTCGATCGACGGGAACGACTGGCACAAGTACGCCATGCGGCGCAACGTCACGCTCGCCCAGGCGCGCCGCTACATCGAGCTCATGCGCGGCACAACCGACGTGATCTGCCTCCAGGCGTCGGGCAATCCGACCCAGGCGACGTACGGCGGCCGCAAGACGACGCCCGATGTCCAGTACTGGGGCTCGGACGAGTACAATCTTGAGGCCAACCGCTACACGATTGAGACCGGCCGCAACTTCACGGGCGCCGACAACGACCTTGTGAGGCCCGTGGCCATCATCGGCCAGGATGTCGTCTCGAAGCTCTTTCCCTCGGAAAATCCGCTGGGCAAGCTCCTGAAGGCCAATGGCCGGACGTACTCGGTGATCGGCACGTTCACGGCAAAGGGGACCTCGTTCGGTGAGAGCCAGGACAACTGCGTCGTGATCCCGATCACGCGTTTCCTGATGGACAACGGCGCCAACAACTTCTCGATCGACATCGCGACGGCGGCGCCCTCGCAGCTCATGTACAATGACACCATGGACAAGGGAATCGGCGCCATGCGGATGGCCCGCGGCCTGCGGCCCGGCCAGGAAAACGACTTTGAGCTCTACTCGAACGATTCGCTCATCGCCGCATTTGCAAAGATCGCCGACGTCATCAGCAACGGCGCGTTCATCATCAGCGCGATCGCGCTCCTGGCGGCCGGCGTCGGGATCATGAACATCATGCTGGTCAGCGTCACCGAGCGGACGAGGGAGATAGGCGTCCGGAAGGCCGTCGGAGCCCGGAAGATACTGATACTCACGCAGTTCCTGGTTGAGTCCGTCGTCCTGTCCGTGACCGGGGGCCTCGCCGGCATCATCCTCGGCACGATCGCCGGGGACGGCCTTGCGATGTTCCTCAAGGTGGACGTCGTCTTCCCGTGGGGCTGGGCCATTACCGGGGTGGCGGTCTGCTCCCTGATAGGCGTCATGTTCGGGCTCTATCCGGCGTGGAAGGCCGCGTCGCTCGACCCCATAGAGGCCCTTCGGTTCGAGTAGCCGTCAGCCCCTTCGGATCTCGGAGCCCGTGAACCGGATCTGGATCCGAAAGACCTTCTTCAGGCGGCATCTGACGGCTCCGGTTTTCAGGTCGACATGCTCGGGCACCTCGATCCGGTGCAGGTCCACGGCCGCGTGGTAGCCGCGCTCCGAGAATATGTCGATCAGCATGGCCAGGGCGCGGGGGTCGTCGAGCACAGGGTCCTCGGTGTTCACGAGCGCGGTGCCCGATATCGCATGGCGCAGGACGATCGGCATGATCTTGCGCTCGATGAATCCGGCGACGCTGCTGAAGAGCGCCTCGTGCTCAAGCTCATAGGAGTCGAGCCGCTTGACGAGCTCCTGCCTGGCATGGACCACGATCTCGCTCGCCACGGGGATCGCCCGCAGCCGGTCCACGGTCCGCGGGTCGAGCTCCAGGGTGCTCTGGTACTCGAGCTCCTTCAGGATGTTCCTCTCGACCTCGGGTGGCGTGCCCTGGGCGTTGACGAAATGGTAGTGGAAGATCTCCTTGAGCTCCTGCAGGGCGTCCCACGTCTGCTCCTTGAAGACCCGGTACCTGCGCTGCGCGAGCGCCTTGTCAAAGTCGGTGGCGCGCTCCTCAAGCAGCTCCCCAATCCCGGTCCTGCGCACCTCCTTGTTGTGCGCCCTCACCTCGATGCCGCGCTTGAGCTGGCGGGCGACGCTCGTGGCCTCGTCGACGAACAGCACCATGATGTGGATCGTGGGCTGGCGGAAGTGGATCCCGAGCGGGGTCCTGTAAAAGTCCCTGCGCAGGCCGTGCATCTTGTCCACCAGCAGCTTCAGGCACTCGACCTGGACCTTGGTCCTCGGGAAGCCGTCGAGGATGACCCCGTCCCTGTAGTCCGGCAGCAGCAGCTTGTGAAAAAGAATGTCTATCACCTCGCGGTCGCCCACCATGCTGCCTGCGTTCTTGAAGCGCCGGGCCTCGGGGGAGTCGAGGAGCGTGCTGATCACGATCGGGCCGCAGGTCAGGCCCCGCACCTTGGAAATGAACTTTGTGTTGGATCCCTTGCCGGCGCCCGGGGCGCCGCCAAGGAGGATTATCTCCTTTGGAAAACGCAGATGCTCCAGTCCAACATCGGTTTCCAACCGCTGCCATACCGCCCCGAAGATGATCTGGGCATCCTTGATCTCGAGGTCGGTGATCCGGGGCGACGGGGGAGGCAGCGCGGGCTCAGGGGGTGGCTTTGCGTGCTTTGGCTGCATTATGGGATTTTGGAAGCTCGGAGCGGCCATCCCGGCTGGCAAGCTTTCTGTGGGAACCGCGGCGGGCCGAGAGGGTCGAATGGGTTGTGCCATCTCGGTGGGCGTAAGCCCACGGGAGCACTTAGTTGAAGCTGGACCTGGCGGGGCCGCGCAAGCGGCCCCGCCTAGGCTTTTTTTGGGGCCGCCGGTTGGACCCGCGGACGTAGACGCGCACCGCGCGCCATTGGGGCCCCGGTCGGCCCGAAACGCCCGCCTTGGGGCTCGCGGCCGGCCGGCTGAGGCAGCAATCTTCGGGAGCGTGAGGACATTCGCCTACCTTTGCGCCGCGGCGCTGCCCGCATTAACCGCCGTGTGCTCCCTGGCCTCGGAACCCTTGGCCGCCGGAGCGCCGGAGCCGTACTTCGTTGCATTCCTGCGGCCGGATCCCGGCCGCGGGCCGATGTCCGCCGAGAATCGCCAGCGCGTCATGGGTGAGCATTTGGCCAACATCCGGAAGCTGGCTGCCGAGGGCGTCATCGTCGCCGCGGGGCCGATGGAGGACAGGATCACCACAATCAGCGGGATCTTCATCTTCAAGGTGCCTTCCCTCGGCGACGCGCGCAGGATTGCAGCCCAGGATCCGACCGTGACCGCGGGGCGGAACACCGTCGACGTCCACGCTTGGGCCGGGCCGCCCGGCATTGGAGCATCCTATTTCGCTTGGAAGAGGGACCACCCGGGCGACGAGGATCAGATGTCCGTGCATGCGCTCTGCATCCTTAAGCGGGGTCCGCGCCCCGGCGCCGGCGCCCCGCCCATTGCCGAGCATGCCAGGTTTGTCGGGTCGCTGCGGTCCATGGGGATGCTGGCCGCGGCGGGCCAGTTCGACGACGATCCGGATCTCCTGGGAATTGTCATCTTCAAGACGCCGTCCATCGTGGATGCCAGGATGATCCTGGGCGATGATCCTGCGGTGCAATCCGGGCTGGTTTGCGTCGAATGCCACCGGTGGTGGACGGCCGACGGCATTCTGCCCTGGTGAGGGGGCCGGGTCCCATTCTGCGCGGAATGCGGGCGACACGGGACGCGGGCGCGCTCAGCCGGGGAACCAGGGTGCGGTTTCTTTGTCATTGGCCCGGAGCGGCGGCGGGACCAGACTTCCGCGCTTAACCATGCGCGTCCTAATCGTCGACGACGAACCCTCGATCCGCAGGACGACCCGGATCGCCGTCGAGTCCTCAGGCCACGTCGCGTCCGAGGCGCCCAATGCCGCGAAGGCGGTAAAGGCGGCGGAGACCGAGGGTTTCGACGCGGTCTTCCTGGACCTCAAGCTGGGCGCCGACGACGGGCTCGAGGTCCTTGGCAGGATGATGAAATTGCGGCCGGCGCCCGCCGTGATCCTGTTCACGGCGTACGCCAACATTGCCACGGCGGTTGAGGCCATGCGGCGCGGGGCATTCGACTTCATCCCCAAGCCCTTCACCCCGGACCAGATCCGCGCGGTGCTGGCAAAGGTCGCCAAGGCCCACTCACTCGAGCGAAGGGTCCAGGCGCTCGAGAGCGACCTGGCTTCGGGCGCGCCCCCGGTTGAGCTCGAGTCGGCGGAGCCCCTGATGCAGCGGGCCCTCCAGATCGCGTTCAAGGCCGCGGAGACCCACGCCAACATGCTGATCCTGGGCGCCAGTGGCACGGGAAAGAGTGTTCTCGCGCGCGAGATCCACAAGCGGAGCGCGCGCGTGGAGTCGGCGTTCGTGACGGTGAACTGCCCGAGCCTGTCCCGGGAGCTCTTCGAGAGTGAGCTCTTTGGCCACGCAAAGGGGTCCTTCACGGGCGCCTTTGCCGAGACCTCGGGAAAGGTCGCCGCAGCCGACGCGGGCACGCTGTTCCTCGACGAGATCGGCGAGATGCCGCTCGAGATCCAGCCGAAGCTCCTGAGGCTGCTCCAGGAGCGCGAATACGAGCGGGTGGGCGAGGCGCTCCCCAGGAGGGCCGACGTCCGCGTCCTAGCTGCGACGAACCGCGACCTCGCCGCCGAGGTCAAGGCCGGCCGCTTCCGCGAGGACCTCTTCTACCGGCTCAACGTGATCGCGGTCACGCTTCCAGGCCTGCGCGAGCGGCCGGCCGACCTTCCGCGCCTGGCCGACGGTGCGCGCAGGTATTTCGCATCCCGCACAGGCAAGGCGGACATCAAGTTCTCGCAGGCCGTGCTGAACGCCCTCATCGCCTACCCGTGGCCCGGGAACCTCCGCGAGCTAAGGAATGTGATCGAGCGCGCGGTGATCCTTGCTCCCGGCGACACGATCGAGCTTGCCGATCTGCCCGAGGAATTCTCGGTTGCGCGCCGCCAGGAGTACGCCGTCGGCGCGCGCGTGTCGCTCGACGAGCTCGAGGCCGAGCATATCCGCCGGATCCTGGCGTCCTCGCGCAACCTGGAGGAGGCGGCCCGAACCCTCGGGATCGACCCGGCGACCCTCTACAGGAAGCGCAGCAAGCTGGGACTGCTCTGACCGGCAAACCGGGAATGCTCCGTACCCGCCTCTTCTTCGGCCTGCTGCCCCTGCTCCTGGTGATAGTGGCCACGGGTGCCTACGCGATCCGGGTCTGCCACCAGCTTGCCGGCCCACTGCAGCAGGACCTTGTCGCCAATTACCGCTCGGCCCTGGGATGCCAGGACATGCGTGCCTCGGCGACGCTCATGTCGAACGCCCTCGCGGTCGTGATGGCGACGGACCCAATCGCGGCCCGGCAAGCCCTCGAGCTTCGGCGCTCCGCATTCACGCGCGAGCTCATGAACCAGTCGGCCGAGTCGGCGGGCAGGCCCCGGGCGCGGCTTGTCGATGAGCTTGACGCGGCCTTCCAGGACTTCTCGGCGCGCTGCGACCGCACGCTCGCCGGGGGCGGCGGCGCCTCGCTCGAAGAGTACCAGGCGAACCAGGACGCGCTATTCCGCGTGTTCAACGCTCTGGACCGGCTGACGGCGAGCGACTACGCCGCGTCGCGTGAGACGGAATACCGGGCGGAGCACCTTGCCGCAACGGCGGTAGGGGTCCTCTTCACGACGATTGGCGCAGGCGTCGCCTTGTCGCTCGTGCTCGCCTGGGTGCTGGCCGCCTCGCTCCTGAGGCCGATAAAGGCCCTGACGACGTCCGCGGCCACCCTCGGGGAGGGGAACCTCGACACCCACGTCCCCGAGTTCTCGCGCGACGAGCTGGGGCGCCTGGCCAGGTCCTTCAACACCATGGCCGAGCGTCTGCGCGCCTACCGCGACGCCACGCTCGCGAGGGTGCTGAGGACCCAGCGCACTATGGAGGCGACGCTCACGTCGGCGCCGGACCCCCTCTTCGTGGTGTCCAAGGAAGGGGTGGTCGAGGTCCGAAACCCCGCCGCGGAGGAGCTATCAAAGCTTCCGGAATTCTCCGGGGGATTTCCCGCAGACCTCGCCGGTCCGCTCGCCTCGGTCCTTGCCACGGACGAACACTACCTCCCGACGGACTACGGCCGCGTGGTGACGTTTCGCATCGGGCGCGATGACCGCCATTTCCTCCCGAGAATGCTCGCCATCGGGGACAAGCTGACGGAGTTCAAGGGGGCCGCGGTTATCCTGCAGGACGTCACGAAGTTCCGCCTGCTGGACAACGCCAAGACGAACCTCGTGGGCACGGTGAGCCACGAGCTCAAGACGCCGCTCACGAGCCTGCGGATGGCGGTGTACCTTCTGCTCGAGAAGACCCTTGGAACGCTGTCGCCCGCGCAGAAGGAGATGCTCGAGTCGGCCCGGGACGATGCGGACCGCCTGCTAAGGATCCTGGACTCCCTTCTCGACCTCACGCGGCTTGAGGCGGGGGTGTCGGCGCTCGACCGCGCACCGGTCCCGGTCGAGGAGCTGCTGCGGGGAATCGCGGACGAGGCACGCACGTTTGTTGCGGCGGCAGGCCAGAAGCTTGTCGTCCGCGCGGAGCCGGGACTGCGCGATGTGGACGTGGACGCCGCACGCCTGCGGCACGTGTTCATCAACCTCCTCTCGAACGCCTCTAAATACTCGCCCCCGGACGGGACGATCACCCTCGGCGCCGCGGCAGGCCCGCCGGGATTTGTGCGCTTCTCGGTGACGGACGAGGGGGCCGGGGTTCCCCCCGACGCGCTCCCCCATATCTTTGACAGGTTCTACCGGGTTCCCGGCCAAGCCAAGCCCGGAGCCGGGATTGGGCTCGCGATAGCCCGCGAGATCGTCGTCGCGCATGGCGGAAGCATCGGGTGCTCGGGCGTCGCGGCCGGCGGGAGCGAGTTCCACTTCCTCGTGCCCGCAGACTAGCGGGCCCGCTCCGGGAGGCGCTACTTGTGGCGCCCGTGGCGCACGATATCGAAGACGATGTAGAATCCGAAGAGGGCCGAGATCAGGTACCCGACGATTCCCAGCGCCGGGTATCCGAACAGGCGGGGGCCCGCGCCTGTAGTGACGATCAGGGACGAGCCTACGATGAGAGAGCCGACGATGACGCCGAGGGTGATTCGGTTTGCCGCCGTGCCGACAGTCTCCTCGAGATGCTCCAGGCCCCGGTGCTGGAAATTCACCGTGAGGTTGTCGTGCTCAAGGCGCCTCATCAGGCGCGTGAGCTCCGAGGGCAGCTCGCGCAGGCCGTGCAGGCTGCTCCGGGCAAAGTCCTGGACCATGCGGAAGATGGTCTTTGGGTCCAGGCGCTCGCGCTGCAGGCGCCCGAGTACCGTCTTCGCAATTCCCGCCAGGTCGAAAGCCGGATCGAGCGACCGGCCGACCTCCTCGATCGAAAGGACAGACTTGGCCATGAGCGAGTAGTCGCGCGAAAGCGGGATTCCATTGCTGCCGAGGATGAAGAGGAGCCTGAGCATCGCGCGCCCGATCTGCTCGTGGCCTATCGCAAAGTTGAGCTCCTCGCGCAGCGCGAGCGAGACGTCCTTCTCCATCTCGCGCAGGTCCGGCCTGGCCTCCGACGGCGCAAGGTCCGCGGCGATCCGGACGATGCGCTCGGCGTCCTGCTCCATTGCCGCGACGAGGAAGTCGGCGAGCGCGTAGCGCAGGCGTCGGGTCAGGTACCCGACCATTCCCCAGTCGATGAAGGCGAGACGGCCGTCTGTGGTGATGATGATGTTTCCCGAGTGCGGGTCGGCGTGGAAGAACCCGTCCACAAGCACCTGATGCATGAGCGAGGCGGCACCGTTGTCCGCGATGGCCTTGAGCTCCTCGGCCGAATACTTGGCCTCCGCCACAGAAGTCCCTTCCACCCATTCGGTCACGAGCACGTGCTCCGAACACAGCTCCTTGACTACCGCGGGCGCGAATACGCGGTCCGGCTGCCTGTTGAGCGAGTTGAAATATTCCTGGTTGCGCGCCTCGTTTCGGAAGTCGAGCTCCCGGAGAACACCCTTCCTCACCTCCTCGACGATCGCGGGCAGGTCGTAGGGCCGCAGGGTCGCGCTCCGGTGGTGAAGCTGGCCGGCGAGCCAGCCCGCGAGGTCAAGATCGATCTCGATCGTCCGTTTTATCCCCGGCTTCTGGACCTTGATGGCGACCTTCCGGCCGTCGGACCTGAGCCTCGCCTGGTACACCTGTGCGAGCGAGGCCGAGGCGGAGGGAGTCTCGTCAAAGTCCTGGAACAGCTCGGAATGAGGCCGGCCCAGGTCCTCATCGAGGACCGGCATCATCTCGGAGAAGGGGAGCGCCTTGACCTGATTCTGGAGCTTGCCGAGCTCAAGGATCAGCGGCTGAGGCAGCATGTCGGGCCTCATGCTCAGCAGCTGTCCGAACTTCACGAAGGCGGGCCCAAGCTCCTCGGCCGTCATCCGGATCCGCTCGTCCGTCGTCCGCCGTTCCGACGGCTTTGGCAGCATCTTCCTCCAGAGGCCCGACGGGGCGCCCGCCTGCTGGAGCAGGTCCTCGAATCCGTTGCGGGCTATGGTTGAGAAAATCTCCTTGGCCCGCACCGCGTGGGCAAGAAAATCGAACGGCCTCACGGCTTGGCGCTGTGCCTTGTGCCTTTGGCGGACTTTCCCTCCAAGGCCGCGACGCGGGCCTCAAGGCTCTCGATCCTCGAAAGATGGCTGCCATCGACGCTGGCCAGGACGTCGCGGACCTTGTCCCCGAGCTTGGCGGTGGCTTGGTCGAACTCGCGCTTTCCCTCCTCCGCGATTTTCTCCGCCATCGCGCGGGCCTCGGCCGCGCTGATGCGTCCCTGTTTGACAAAATCCTCCAGGCCCTCCTGGACCTTCTCCTTCGTGACAACGGCGGCCCCGAGCCCGGCTAGCAGCGTCTTCTTGAATGTGTCGATCATAGTGCACTCAGCTTAGCCGCGCTGACCGCAGCATGCAAACGGCAACATCATTGAGCCGCTGAGGCCAGCTGCGCCGGGCCCTCGCGAAGGACGGAGAGGAACTGCTCGGCCCCCCGGCTCTGGTACCGCTGCATGTGCCGGAAGACCACGACTTCGCGCATCGGTTCCGCGTCCGCGAGCGCGATGTACGCCAGCGAGCGTTCGTCCTCCACGGACTGCGCCCCTGCGGGAAGTATGGAAATTCCGGCCCCGATCGCGACCAGGGCCTTCACCGTGGCGACCTGGGAGCACCTGGATCCAATGCGGGGCTCAAAATTGTGGTCGCCGTAGAATCGCCGAACCTGCGCTGCCAGCGAACTCGATGAACCGAGCAGGATCAGGGTTTCGTTGGCCAGGTCCGCGCTGGTGACCTTTGGCTTCTTTGCGAGGGCGTGATCCTTGGCCACGACAAGTATAAGGCGCTCGTTCCAAAGGGATTCCACATGAATGCTCGGGTCGGCAATCGGGCGGGCGGCAATTGCGAGATCGAGCTCGCCCCCGAGCATCTCCCGCAGAAGCGTGTTCTTAAAATCCTCTCGTATATTTACCTGCAAATTTGGGAAGCGCTTTTGGCAGCGGGTGATCAGCTGCGGGAGAAGGTACGGCGCGAGAGTCGGAATTGCGCCGACCGTTATCTTCCGCTCAAACGTTGAACTGTCTCCCAATTCCTTGGTGGCGTCTTCCACTTCAAAAAGGATTCGGCGTGCACGGACAAGGAAAGCGTTTCCAGCTTCGGTGAGGACCGCCTTGCGTCCGAGGCGATGAAAAAGTTTGGTGCCGAGTTCACGCTCTAATTTTATAATCTGCTGGCTTAAAGATGGTTGCGCAATATGTGTCTGCGCGGCTGCCCGGGTGAAATTACCCGTCTCTGCCACGGCCAGCACATAACGAAGTTGGCTGAGTTCCATAGGAAAAACCTATGAATACTATAGACAACTGCAACTACCATTATCGCTTCGAAGGTGTACTATTCTCCACCCGAGCCGATGAGGCTTGGGACAAACCTAGAATACATCATATGAAGACACACATAGTCAGTGCGGCAACCCCGGCGATCCTCGCCATAGCCGCAATCTTGCTTTCTTTCCGTTACGTCAACGCGGATGCGCTGCTCACGGGGCTTTTCTCCGTGGCGGGAGTCGCCACAGTGATGGCGCTCGAGTACCGCGGGGAATGGAAGCGGCAGTCCAACCGGTAAGCGGCGGACTAGACCCCAACTTCAAGGGCCCGGAGAAATCCGGGCCCTTTTTTTCGGCCCGTTCGGCGGGCCGGCCGCGAATCCTGGCGCCGGGTGGCCCTAAAGCACCGGCGGAGCCGCCGGATCGGGCTGTTTCAGGAAGGCGGCAACAATCAGGGCTATGATGCAGCCGACAATAACGCCCAGGATCAAGGTGGAGAGGGCCTCAATGGGGGGAGTCATGAACACCTTGTTCAGGGCCTGAAGCTTCTCGATCTGGTCGCTGCTCATCCCCTTGGCCTCCAACTTGGACTCGCCGACCTGCATCAGCAGATCGTTCAATCCCGGATCGATGAAGGCGTAGAAGCAGTAGTTGAATATCGAGGTGAGAATTGCCGAGACGATGGAGATCGACATGCCCGACCACCATGCACGCCCGAAGCCGAAGCCGTCCGAGGCCGGGATCTCGGCGCGCCTCGCCTTTACGCCGAGGACCATGCAGGTGACGACGATGGCAAGGCCTATGGGGCTGCTTATCCAGCTCGAGAGCGAGATCTTCGCGGGATCCGAATAGAAGCCGAGAAAATACATGACGAGGACAAGAAACGCGCCCGCGAGCGCGGTGATGAATCCAAACAGGGAAGCGTTCTTCATTGGGGTACTGGGAAGAGAGGGGGCGCACCCGATTCCGGGAGCGCGATCAGGCGTCAATGCCGTGGTCCGGCGGCGCCTGAGCGCCGCCTTCGGGAGGGTCGCCGAAGCGCGGCGGAGGCTTGGGCGCGGAGGCCGGGGTCGGCGCGACCGACGGCGGCGCCGGCTTGAAAGAGGGCAGCGCGGGCTTCTCCGGGACCTCCTCGATGGCGCGCTTGAACTCCTGCTCGACATCCCCGGCGGCCTTCTTGAATTCGCGGATCGCCTTGCCCAGGCCGCGGGCGAACTCGGGCATCTTCTCGCCGCCGAAGAAGATGAGGACAACGACAAGAATGACGATGAGTTCGGATCCCCCAAGCGAGTCGAGGAATGCTAGCACTGCGGGCTGCGGGGTCATGGGAATCGACACGGACTACGGTTGCAGGAAATGCCGGGTCCCGCAACCCTATCTGACTGACACGCTGACCGTGAAGGTCTCGCTGCCACCCGGCGGCACGAGGTGCAGGCCCAGCTTGTGCTCAGCTGCATTCGCGGGCCCCATCCATGGCTCGACGCAGTAGAACGGCGAGTCGTCCGCCTGGGTCCAGGTGACAAACGCGGACCCGGCCGGTGCGTCGGTGTCCGCTCCCAGACGGATCGCGACGTCGCCCGGCTGCCCCTTCTCGCCGAAGACGGCCTCGGGGCTGCGGAGCGCGGTGTGAAACGTGTCGATCAGCCCTGGGTTGTCCATCCGCTCGTCGATGGAGAGCCTCGGGCCGGTGACGAGCCTGCCCGCGGCGTCCTGGCGCAGCCGCTGGCCCGCGGCGATCCGGATCAGGTAGTCCCCGCGCACGGAGCCCTCGCTCCACGGCAGCTTGAAGTAGAAATGGTGGCCCGCGCTCCAGGGCAGCGCCTCGTCGCCCAGGTTCTCCAGCGTCAGGTTGCACGTCAGGCCGAACGCCGTGAAGCGGTACGCGACGCGGAACTCGTAATTGAACGGGTAGCACGCCTTCGCCTCCTCACCCTGAACGAGGGCGGCCTCAAAACCGCCCGCGTCAATCCGCCTGACGCGGAAGTCGCCCTGCCGCGCGAATCCGTGCGCGGGCATCGGCCGTCTCACCCCGCGGGCGTCGCGCCAGAACCCGATCTCCCCCCGGTCGAATGAGCGGGCGCAGAACGGGAAGAGTATCGGGTTACCGCCGCGCGCCTTGTGGATCTCCTCGACCGAGCCCACTTCCGGCCAGTGGATCACGTCGCGCACGGAACCGTCGCCGAGGACGATGTTCCAGTTCATCAGGCGCGCGCCCTTCTCGGGCAGGGCCATGAACGTCGAGCCGCCGGCCTTCCAGCGGATCAGCTTCTGTCCCAGATACGGAATCTGCTCCATGTCTCTAGGGGTGGCCGTCAAGCCACGAAATGCAACCTGCCCGGGCGGCGGGTCACCGGGTCGAAAAATCGAATTGGATCCGGTCGTGCCCGGAGTGGCCGGTCTGGTAGAGGTGCCCCTTGTATTCGAGCTCGACGGCCGACAGGTCGCTGGCGGTCAGGTAGATGGGCACGTTGGGGTAGTCCCTGCGCTCGCCAGCCTGGAGCGGCCCCTGAAAAAGCTCCACGCCGTCCGACTTGCGCACGACTTTGACCCGCACCTGCTCGACGGCGACGATCGAAACCACTGCGGCCGGGGCCGAAACCGGGGCCTCGGACACCTCGCTTGCCGACGGAGCCGCCGCGCGCGCCGCGGGCGCGGATCCTGGGCCGGCGAGCGACTTGACGATCCAGAAGGCCACGAGGAGGAGCACGACCCCCACGAGCACGATGCCGCCCTTGAAGACGAGGGCGGGGTCAATCGCCGGCCCCTTTGGCAGGTTCTCGCCCGGGCGCTGAAACCTCGCGGGGTGGGGGCGCTGCGAGGGCTCGGCTGCGGGAGCCTCGCCCGGCGCCTCTCCCCGCTCGTCGGCGGACGAGATCGCAAGGTCCATCCTCCCATACACCTCGCGGCTCGGCTGGCGAATCCTCGGCTCGCCGCCGCGGAGCGCGTTGTAGTCGTTCAGCAGGCGGTCCGAAGGAATGCGCAGGTAATTCGCATACCCGCGCAGGAACCCGCGCGTGTAGATGTCGGTGAGGCCGATCTCAAACTGGTTGCCCTCGAATTTCTGGAGGTACTCGCCCCGTATTTTCGTCGCCTCTGCCGCTTCACGGATGGATATGCCCTTCTTCTTGCGGGCCTCCTCAAGGCGCTCTCCGATGGTCTGCATGATCGATCAGTTGCAGGTTTTTGTGGGCAGGGAAAGACTGATTTGTCCGGCAGGCCGCCCGTTGGGGCCTACTGCGAGTCCAGGTCGCCGATGATTTCGCGGGGGCTTGAGCCATTCTCCGGTCCGACGATCCCCTTCTCCTCCATCATCTCCATGATCCGCGCGGCCCGGTTGTAGCCTATCCGCAGCCTGCGCTGGAGCATCGAGGTGCTCGCCCTGCGGGTGGTCTTGAGGACCTCAAGCGCCCTCGAGTACAGCTCCTCGTCGCTGCCCGCATCGCCGTCCTCGGGCTCGTCCTCGTCCTCCTCGTCGCTCGACGCCCGGTCGATCTGCTGCTGGACCGCGTGCGCGAACTGGGGCGGCCCGTTGCGCTTCAGGAACTCGACGATCTCGTGGATCTCGTCCTCGCCGACAAACGCTCCCTGGGCGCGGACGAGCCGGGACGTTCCCGGCGGCGAGAAGAGCATGTCGCCCCTGCCGATCAGTGTCTCGGCCCCCTTGGTGTCGAGGATGGTCCTCGAATCCACCTGCGAGGCGACCTGGAATGCGATCCGCGAGGGCAGGTTGGCCTTGATGACGCCCGTGATCACGTTCACCGAGGGCCGCTGCGTGGCGATGATCA
>CAZNNO010000013.1:0-68235 GCA_964574435.1 uncultured Opitutaceae bacterium | reverse complement strand
TGACGTCAAACAGGCATTCGCGCTGGGAGGGAACCGGTGATAGGCTACCTGACGCAGAACCACGCGCTTGTGCGCGCGTTCCGCGACCGGCCCTTGCGGAGTCGATCCGGCGACAATCTTGTATACAACCGAGCGTTTAAAATGGCACCCATCCTCTCCGAGTTCATAGGCGAAGGCGAAGCGCTGGCCGTCAAGGGGGGGCTTGAGCGCCCGATCTCCGGCCTGGTGATGGACAGCCGCCGCGTGGTCCCCGGCAACCTGTTCTTCGCCCTGCCCGGGCTGCGGTCCGACGGCGTGTCGTTTGTCGACGAGGCCGTGAGCCGGGGTGCCTCGGCCATCGTGGCGCAGAAGA
This sequence comes from uncultured Opitutaceae bacterium, assembly GCA_964574435.1. Taxonomy (GTDB): domain Bacteria; phylum Verrucomicrobiota; class Verrucomicrobiia; order Opitutales; family Opitutaceae; genus Palsa-1447. The sequence goes on along the minus strand of CAZNNO010000013.1, from coordinate 67,883 downwards.
TCCCGGTCCATCCGCCCGCCCGGGTCACCTTTGTCCAGGTGGCTGACGCCAGGGCCATGCTGGCACGGGTGTCGCAGCGCTTCTACAGATACCCCGACCGCAGCCTGTCCGTGGTCGGCGTCACGGGCACGAACGGCAAGACGACGGTGACGCACCTGCTGAGGCACTTCCTCAACGGGAACGACCGTGTCGGCCTCCTGGGCACGATAAGCTATGACCTGGGGGCGAGGGCGGTACCGTCCTACCGGACGACGCCCGAGTCGCTCGACATCTTCGGCATGCTGGCACAGATGCGCGACGCGGGATGCAAGAGCGCGGTGATGGAGGTGAGCTCGCACGGAATAGCCCAGAAGCGCGTCCTCGGGCTCGAGTTCGCCGCCGCCGTGTTCACAAACCTGACGAGGGACCACCTCGACTACCACAAGACGCTCGAGTCCTACTTCGAGGTGAAGACCCGGCTCTTCACCGGGGGCACCGGGCCCGTGCCGCGGCTCGCGGTCGTCAACATCGACGACCCGTACGGCGAGCAGCTTGCTGCGAAGCTGGCCGCCGAGGTGCCGTCGGCGCGTCTGGTGACCTTTGGCGAGAACCCGCGCGCGGCGGTTCGCGCCGAGGGCGTCGTCCTAAACTTCAGGGACACCGCGCTGAGGGTGGCGTGGCCGGGCGGCTCCGTGGCGGCGGAGTCGCCTCTGATCGGCCGCTACAACGTCTCCAACCTCCTCGCGGCGGCGGCAACCGCGTGGGGTCTCGGCCGCGACCCGTCGGCCTTCGTCCCCAAGATCCGGGAATTCAAGGGGGTGCCCGGGAGGATGGAGAGGATCGAGGAGGGCCAGCCCTTCAACGTCCTCGTCGACTACGCCCACACGGACGACGCCCTGAAGAACGCGCTTGGCATGCTGCGGGCAATCACCCCCGGGCGCCTTCTCGTGGTTTTCGGGTGCGGCGGAAACAGGGACAGGACCAAGCGCCCGAGGATGGTGCGGGCGGTCCAGGACGTGGCTGACTACGCGTTCGCCACGGCCGACAACCCGCGCGGCGAGCAGGTCGAGAGGATTTTCGCGGACATGCGGGAGGGCGTCATCGATCCCTCGAGGATCGCGTGGATCGACGACAGGAGGCGCGCCATCAGCCTCGCCCTGGACGCGGCCAGGGCGGGTGACAGCCTCCTCATAGCGGGCAAGGGCCACGAGGGCTATCAGGAGTTCGCCGACACCGTGATTCCCTTCGACGACAGACAGGTGGTGCGCGAGCTGATCGGTGTGAAGGCCCTGAGAACCTGATGCCGGACTTCGCCCCAGACCTTCTCGCAGCCTGGACGGGCGGCCGCTGGTGCTGCCTCCCCGTCACCGCGCCGCTTGGATTCTCCGTTGACTCGCGCCGCATCTCGGGCGGCCAGGCCTTCGTCGCGCTCAAGACCGAGCGGCGAGACGGGCATGATTTCCTCGGCGACGCGCAGAGGGCGGGAGCCTCTGCGGCCTTGGTGGCCAGGCCGGACCCGTCCGTTGGGCTGGCGCAGCTCGTGGTGGCCGATCCGCTTGCGGCCCTCCAGGCGATCGCTCGCGAGCACCGCAAGGCATTCCGCGGAACCGTCGTGGGCATCACGGGCAGCGCCGGCAAGACGTCGACAAAGGAGCTCCTTGCGCTCCTTCTCGGCGGCGACGCCTCAGGGGTGCTTGCGACCGAGGCCAACCTGAACAACCAGATCGGCGTCGCGCTCACGCTCCTGCGCCTGGAGCCGGCCCGCCACCGCCTTGCCGTGATCGAGGCGGGGATAAGCGCACCGGGCGAGATGCGTTCGCTCGCCGCCATGATAGAACCGGAGATTGCCCTGGTGACCCTTGTCGGGCCCGCGCACCTGGCGGAGCTCGGCGGACTCGAGGGCGTTGCGCGGGAGAAGGCGGTGCTGGCCTCCTCGGTGCGCCCCGGTGGCGCCTGCTTCTTTCCGGCCTCGTGCGACGCGTACGGGGCCTTCCGCGCGCTTGCTCCGGGGAGCCGGATTGTCCTCGAGCGCGTGGCGAACCTGGGGACCGGCGCCCGGGATCCGGGGCGGGTGGCGTTCGCCGTGGCGCATTCGGGCGACTTCACGACCGTTGCCGTGGCGTCCGGGGCGCCAGCCCCGCTGGTCGCCTCGCTCCGGCGGGTCACCGACGGGATGGCCCAGAACGCGGCTTTGGCTGTGTGCGCCGCCCTGCGCGTCGGCATCCCGAGGGAGGAGATCCAGCGCAGGCTCCTTTCCTGGCGTCCTTCGCCGCTCAGGGGGGAATGGCGGGAGTCGGAGGGCAGGAGGCTTTACCTCGATTGCTACAACGCCAATCCGGCCTCGATGGCGGACGCACTCGCCGCCTTCAACGCCGTGGTTCCGCGCGGAGAACCGAGGCTCCTGGTCCTGGGCTGCATGGAGGAGCTCGGGGCCGACGCCGAGCGCTACCACGTGGAACTCGGCCGTTCGCTCAGGCTCCGGCGGGGCGACCTGCTGGTGGCGATCGGCGGCCTCGCTGGCGCCATCCGGCGGGGGGCGATCGAGGGCGGGAGCGAGCCCGGTCAGATCGAGGTCTCCGAGACGGTCGGCCCGCTGACGGCGCGGCTCGCTGCGTTCCGGGGATCCGTGTTCGTCAAGGGCAGCAGGCGCCACGAGCTTGAGCGGGCGTTTTCCGGGGCCGACCTTGCGGAGGTGTCCCATGCTTAGCCTCCTCTCCGGTTACGACGAGGCGTTCGGTCCGCTGCGCGTCCTGCGCTACATAACCTTCCGCACCCTCCTGGCCACCGGCACGGCGGCGCTGATCGGTTTCATAATCGGGCCGTGGCTGATCGCCCACCTGCGCCGCCTCAAGTTTGGCCAGCACTACGACGACGACAGGACGGGCGACCTTGCCAGCCGCTTCGACAAAAAGAACACGCCGACCATGGGGGGCCTGCTGATCTTCGCGTGCGTGTTCGTTAGCTCCCTGCTCTGGGCCGCGCCGAACGTGTGGGTGGTCGTCGCGCTGTTCGTGTACACGGCGCTCACCGCGGTCGGGTTCAGGGACGACTACCTCAAGGTCGTGCGCAAGAGCCGCCACGGGATCTCCTCGTGGGCCAAGATATTCTGGCAGACGGTCATCACGGGGATCGCGCTCACGGTGCTCCTCATGCACCCGGCGAGCTCGGAGAAGATCAGGGAGCTCTGGGTCCCCTTTGTTAAGCACCCGGTCGTGGCCAGCATGCCCATTGCGGCGCTGGCGGTGTTCGTCTACCTTTGGATCGTCGGATTCTCGAACGCGATCAACCTGACCGACGGCCTCGATGGCCTCGCCATCGGCTGCACGATAACGGTCGCGCTGACCTACGGTATCATGGCCTACGCCGCCGGCAATGTGAAGATCGCGGACTACCTGCTCATCAGCTTTGTGAACGGCACGGGCGAGCTGACGGTCGTCTGCGGCGCCCTCGTGGGCGCGGGCGTCGCCTTCCTCTGGTACAACTCCCATCCGGCGGAGCTTTTCATGGGCGACACGGGCTCGCTCGCCCTCGGTGGACTCCTTGGCATCATCGCCTTCATGGTGCAGCAGCCCCTGACGCTCATCATCGTCGGGGGGGTGTTCGTCTGGGAGGCGACCTCGGTCGTAATCCAGGTCGGGTTCTTCAAGGCCACCCGCCGCTTCCACGGCGAGGGCAGGCGCGTCTTCCTCATGGCGCCCATCCACCACCACTTCCAGAAGCAGGGCTGGCCCGAGACCAAGGTGGTCCTGCGCTTCTGGATCCTTTCCCTGATCTTCGCCATCGCGGGACTCGGCACGCTGAAGATCCGCTGAACGATGCCCTTGTCGACCCCAGACTTCCTGAGACCGAGGCTCGCCCTGCCGGTGGCGGTCTTTGGCGGCGCCGTCAGCGGAGGGGGCGCGGTCGCGCTCCTGGCGAAGCTCGGCGCGACGGCGGTCGTCTACGACCGCAAGGGGACAGAGTTCACGCCGGTGGCGGCGGTCCGGCACCGCCTGGCCGTCTTCTCGCCGGGATTCTCGGCCGACCACCGCTGGCTAGAGCTCGCGCGCAAGGCCGGATGCATCTGCCTTTCCGAGTTCGACTTTGCAGCCCTCTTCTGGAGGGGCCGGGTTGTCGCCGTGACAGGCACGAATGGAAAGACGACGCTCACGGAATTTCTTGCCCGGGCGCTTGGGGCCACGGGGGCAAGGACGGTCGCCGCGGGCAACATCGGGCTGCCCCTCTCGCGGGTCGTGGCCGACGAGGACGGGGGTGCGCCCGACGTGACGGCGGTCTGCGAGGTGAGCTCGTTCCAGGCCGAGCAGCTCGGCCACTTCGAGGCCGACGCCCTGCTTTGGACGAACTTCGCCGAGGACCACCTCGAGCGCCACGGGACCATGGAGGCCTATTTTGCGGCGAAATGGGAGCTCGTGCTCCACACTAAGGCCGGCCACTTCTTTGCCGGGAGTTCCGTGCAGCGCCACGCGGCGCGCCTGGGACGCCAGCTCCCGGCCGGCGCGCTTGTCCCCACCGAGGGGGAGCCGGGGGATCCCCGGCTCTCAGGAACCCCGTTCGAGTCCTATCCGCAAAGGGAGAACTTCATCCTCGCTTCGGCCTGGTGGCGGTCCGAGGGCCTCGACGAGGCTGCGCTATTCGCGGCCGCGAAGAACTTCCGGCTTGGGCGCCACCGGCTCTCGAACATCGGGACTGTCGACGGCGTCGCCTACTGGAACGACTCCAAGGGCACAAATTTCCATGCGGTTGAGGCTGCGCTCGCCGGCTTCCCGAGGCCCGTGGTCCTCATAGCCGGGGGCCGCTCGAAGGGTGGGGACGTCCCGGGATTCGTGCGCAGGATAGCGCCGCGGGTGGCTCACGCCGTGCTGATCGGAGAGACTGGTGCCGCGCTTGGCGCCGCGTTCGAAGCGGCGGGCGTGGCCAGCACGGTTTGCGCGACGATGGACGACGCCGTCCGCAGCGCGTGCGCTGCCGCGGCGGCGCACGGGGCGTCGGACGTGATCTTGAGCCCCGCGTTTTCCAGCTTCGACATGTTCCGCAATTATGAGGACCGGGGCGACCGCTTCGAGAGCGCGGTCGCGGAGCTCCATGCGGCGCGAGTTTGATATAGCTTTGGCGACGACAACCGACAACCTTGGCACGGAGCAACAACGAGCACCTTTCCCATGAAAATCATCAAGATCCTAGGAATTGCGGCGGGCCTTCACGCGCTTGCGCTTATTCTCATTTTCTCAAATCCCGGCTGCAGCTACACGAAGGCGGCGTCCGCCGAAACATCGCCGATATCCGCCGCGCCCGGAGGCGATTCGTCGGCCCCGGCGCAGAGCGCGGCCATCACGATGCCTGACTCGGTGGGGATCCGCTACAGCCCGACACGGCCCGGGACCCCGGTTGCCTCGGCCTTGGCTGCGGCCCCCGTGTCCGACGTGACGCCGGCCTCGACCTACACGGTCAGCAGGGGCGACAGCCTCTCGAGCATCGCGAAGAAGAGCCAGATCTCGAAGGGGGACCTGGCAGCGGCGAACAACCTGAGGCCGGGCGCCATCCTGCACGTGGGCCAGAAGCTCATCATCCCCTCCAAGCCGACGCAGGCGGCAGCCGGAACGCAGGCGGCGGCGGCTCCCAGGGCGCCCGAGGCGGCGCCGGCCGAGAAGCCGGCGTCGGACGCGGCGCGCCACATCGTCAAGCCGGGCGAGACCCTGGGCGGGATAGCCAGGAAGTACGGCGTGAAGCAGGGTGACATCGCCGTGGCGAACAATATCACGGACCCGAGGAAGATCCAGCCGGGCCAGGAGCTCATCATCCCCGCAAAGTCCGCCTCGGCGGGGACGAAACAGGCCCGGAGTGCGAGGGCGCCCGAGCCCGCGGCTGGCACCTCACCCGTGCCGGCCGCCGACCAGGACCTTGACGCCGGGCTCAAGCCAGCGAGCGCCGCCGAGGTCCCCGTTGTCAAGATCGAGGACTCGTCCGCGGGCGCGCAGCCGAAGAACCCCTGAGCAAGCGCGCCATGGCAAGCGAAAGGCCCGCCGAATCCCTGACGTTCCGGTCGATAGCGAGCCCGGTGGCCGTGATTGTCGTGTGCGCGATCGGTCTCACCTTCCTGGGCCTGACGATCCTGTTCAGCGCGAGCGTCTCCCTGAAGCAGGATCCGTATTTCTACCTGGACAAGCAGGTGGTCGGCGTCGTTGTCGCCGGTCTCCTGTGCTTCGTCGCAAGCAGGATCAACCTCGACTACGCGCGGCGCGCCTCGGTGTGGATCGGCGTCATCGCGCTTTTCTTCCTCGTCCTCGTCCTGATTCCCCACCTGGGCGTGTCGGTGAAGGGAAGCCGCAGGTGGCTCGGGTACGGCGCGGCGCGCCTGCAGGTGTCGGAATTCGCGAAGCTCGCCATGGTGTTCTGCCTCGCCCACTACCTTGCCCTCAACCAGACGCGGATCGGCGACCTGCGGCGGGGTTTCCTCTATCCCCTGGCGATCATAGGCGCGTTCTCGGGGCTCATCCTTCTCGAGCCCGACTTCGGCACGGCGGCCCTTGCGCTCTCGGTGGGCCTGATCCTTCTGTTCCTCTCCGGGGCAAAATGGCGCTACATCATCCCAACGATAGCGCTCTCTGCAGCGGCTTTCGCGCTCATGGTCGCGCACAATCCAAACCGGCTGCGCAGGTTCACCGCGTTCATGGACGTCGAGGGCAACAAGCAGGCCGGCACCTACCAGCTCTACCAGTCCCTCGAGGCCTTCGCGGCCGGCGGAACCGCCGGCGCCGGCCTCGGCCAGGGCCGCCAGCAGATCAACTTCCTGCCGGAGGCCCACACGGATTTCATCTTCGCGGTTGTCGGCGAGGAGCTCGGGATGTGGTTCACCCTCGGCGTCGTCGCCGTCTTCGGGGTCATGTTCGTCGCGGGCCTGGCCCACCTGAGGAGGGCCCCGAACCTTTTCCATTTCCTGCTCGCGGCCGGCTGCCTCCTGCTCTTGTGCCTGCAGTCGGTCATCAATCTCGGCGTCGTGACAGGCCTGCTGCCGACCAAGGGCATGTCGCTTCCCTTCATTAGCGCCGGGCTGTCCAATCTCCTGCTGATGGGTCTGGTGGTCGGCATACTCATCAACACGCAGCGCACGTGGGGCCGGGCCTCGCTTCCCCGCGGGGCGGGCGCGATGCGCGAGGTCCTGGCATGAGCCGGTTTCTCATCTCCTGCGGCGGCACTGGCGGGCACCTGTCGCCGGGAATCGCGCTTGCCGAGGGGCTGATCGGGCGGGGGCACGAGGCGACGCTTCTGATCAGCTTGAAGAAGGTCGACGCCAGGCTCGTGGAGAAATATCCCCACCTCGCCTTTGACCGGATGCCCGGGACCGGGTTCTCCTGGCACCCGGCAAGGCTGGCCCGCTTTGCCGCGTCGCAGATGGCCGCGCTCAGGCACTGCGCAAGGCTGGTGCGCGCGAGCCGGCCGGACGTGGTCGTGGGCTTCGGCGGGTTCACCTCGGCTCCGGCTGCCCTCGCGGGCTGGCTGCGCGCGATCCCCGTCGCACTCCATGAGTCGAACCGGGTTCCGGGCCTGGCAATACGCGCGCTCGGCCGGCTGGCGACGCGGGTCTACGTCCCGTTCGGCATCCGGGTGCCCGGCGTGCGCACAGCCGCGACGCGGCAGGCGGGCCTGCCGGTCCGCAGGGAGATAGTCCGCTTGCCGCTGGCCCAGGCCCGCAGCGCTCTGGGGCTCGACCCGGCCCAGAAGGTGGTGGTCGTTCTCGGGGGCAGCCAGGGCGCGTCGTCCCTTAACGCCTGGGCAAGGGCCAAGCTCGAGATGCTGGCCCTGGATGGGATCCAGGTTTACTGCGTGGCCGGACTCGGGAAGGCTGAGCCCGAGACAATCACCAGCCGTTCGCGCACAGGCACGCCGGTCAAGTCGTTCTTCGTCCCGTTCTGCGACCGGATCGCCGAGCTTCTCTCGGCGGCGGATGTTGTTGTCTCCCGGGCAGGGGCGGGGACGCTTGCGGAGCTGATCCGGTGCGAGGTTCCGGCGATACTCGTGCCCTATCCCCATGCCGCGTCCGATCACCAGAGGGCGAACGCCGCCTTCTTCGAGCGCCAGGGCGGGGGGCTGCTGGTAGAGGAGGCGGCCCTCGGGGACCTGCATGCGGAGGTGCTGGAACTCGTCTTCAACGACTGGCTCCTGCGGCAGTTCCGGGGCAATCTCAGGAGAATGGACCGGGCCAACTCGCTCGAGCTCATGCTGGCCGACCTGGAGGATATGGCGGGGCGTGGGCCCGCCGCGAAAGCAGGCCGGCCCGCGGAAATGGCCGCATGAGGGCTAAGCCGCTTCCGCAGCTCTTCGGCCGGAAGGTGCGCACGATCCACTGCCTCGGCGTCGGCGGGATGGGCGTGGCGCCCCTCGCGATCTACCTCGCGCGGTCGGGCTGGGCCGTGACCGGCGAGGACGACGCGCTTGCGCCGGAGGTCGCGGCGCTGCTTGCCGGCGCCGGCGTCGGGATCGGGCCGCTCCCGGGGCGCGTCGACCTCGTGGTGCGCTCATCCGCCATCCCGGACACCCACCCCTCCTTGGCCGGCGCGGCGGCGCGAGGCGTGGCCTCGGTCAGGCGGGGTGAGCTGCTCGCGGAGGTCGTGCGCGGCAAGAGGCTTGTCGCCGTCTGCGGCTCGCATGGAAAGACGACGACGACGGCGATGCTGGTCACGGCGCTCCGCCATGCCGGGTTTCCCGCAGGATACGTGGCCGGCGGGCTCTTCAACGACGCGACGCCGCCCGCAGGCATCGGCTCGGGCGAGTGGGTCGTAGCGGAGGTCGACGAGAGCGACGGAACGATCGACGGATTCGCGCCCGAGATCACCCTCATCGTGAACCTGGACTGGGACCACCCTGACCGCTATCGCAGCCCTTCGGAGCTGGAGGCGGCCTTCGCGGCCCTCATCGGCCGGACGAGCGGCACCGTCCTTGTCAGCGACGCCTGCCCGACCTCACTTCGTCTCGCGGCCTCCGCGGTGACCTTCGGGCGCAGCGGCGACTTTTCCGGCGCTCTGATGGGAGAGAAGGCGGGGAGTATGAGGCTGATGCTCGGCGGGCGGTTCAAGCCTGCGGAGGTGACGATCGGCGCGACCGGGGACTTCAACGGGGCGAACGCCACGGCGGCGCTGGCCGCTGCGCAGCTGATGGGCGTGGAGCCCCAGCGGTCGTCGCTCGAGAAATACCCGGGGGTCCGGCGGCGCCAGGCTGTGCTGCTCGATGAGGGCGGCCTGACGGTGGTCGAGGACTATGCGCACCATCCGTCGGAGATCCGCGCGCTCCTTCCCAACCTGCGCCGGCGGCTTGCGCCCGGAGGGCGCCTGATCACGGTCTTCCAACCCCACCGCCACAGCAGGACAGCCCGTTTCAAGACGGAGTTTGCTGCGTCGCTGGCGTCCGCCGACAGCGTGCATCTTCTGGATGTCTACTCGGCGGGGGAGGCTCCGGTCTCGGGCGGCACGACGGCCGATGTCTACGCGGAGCTCAAGAGGGTGGCGCCGGCCCTCGCCGTCAGCTACCTGCCGGGGCACGGATCGGGCTGCATTCCGGCGCTTCAGCGAGAGGCGAGGCCGGGCGACCTCGTCGCGTTCGTCGGGGCGGGCGACATTGACCGGACCGCACGGGCCTGGGTGGAGGCGGTGAAGGGCCGGATGGCGGCGGCGCGGCGCTGGGATGGATTTGCCGACGCGATCAGGCCGCTTTTGTCCCGGGGCACAAGGCTCGCGCGCGAGGAGCCCCTGGCTGGCAGGACCACGCTTCGCGTGGGGGGCGCGGCGCGGATCTTCGCGGAGCCCGCCACAGAGGAGGACCTTCAGACCATCCTGCGCGAATCGGCGAAAGCCGGAGCACCCGTGTTCGTCCTTGGCCGCGGTTCGAACCTCATCGTTCCCGACGAGGGCGTCGAGGGAATGATCGTGACCCTTTCCCACAGGTCCTGGGCCGGTTTCGAGATCCTTCCCGACGGCAGGGTGCGTGCGGGGGCGGGCCTGCGCCTCAAGAACCTCTGCGGAATCGCCGCGAAGGCAGGTCTCGCCGGCTTCGAGTTCCTCGAGGGTATCCCCGGCAGCGTCGGGGGCGCTCTCAGGATGAACGCCGGCGCCATGGGGGGATGGATGTTCGACATCGTCGACGAGGTGCGCCTGATGTCCCTGGCGGGCGTGATCAGCAACGTCCCGCGCTCCGCCTTGACGGTCGACTACCGCAACTGCGCGGAGCTGAGGAAGGCCATCGCCCTTGGTGCGGTCCTTCGCCCGAGCACCCGGGTCGAATCCGCCGCCGTCGGCAGGCAGATCGACGCCTACCGACAGAAGCGCCACGAGACCCAGCCCCGGGAGCCGAGCGCGGGCTGCGTCTTCAAGAATCCCCCAGGGGCCTCGGCGGGCCGACTGATCGAGGAGAGCGGCCTCAAGGGCGTCCGGGTGGGGGGCGCGGAGGTCTCCCGCGTCCATGCGAACTTTGTCATCAACTGCGGGCATGCGACGAGCGCCGACGTGCTGGAGCTCGTGAGGCGCGTGCGCGCGGAGGTCCTGAAGGCGAAGGGGGTGGAGCTCGAGCCCGAGGTGCTCCTCTACGGCAAGGATTGGAGGGACGTCCTGTGACGTCTCCGGTGATCGCCGTTTTCGCGGGCGGAACCTCGGCGGAGCGCGAGGTTTCCACCGGTTCGGGCGCCGCCTGCGCGCTTGCCCTGGCGAGGTCGTTTGCGACCCGCCTTTTCCCGGTCGAGGCGGACGCGCTTCCCGACGGCTACGACCCTGCGCGCCACGTCGTGTTCTCGACGCTCCACGGCACGTTCGGCGAGGACGGCGGCATGCAGCGCCTGCTGGACGCCGCCGGGGGCGCGTACGCGGGCTGCGACGCCGCCTCAAGCGCCCTCACGATGGACAAGGCGCTCACGAAGGAGACGGTGTCGGCGCGCGGCGTCCCGGTCGTTGCAGGGATCGTGTTTGACGCGGGCGAAAAGCCCGCGGCCGCCAGGATTGCTGAGAGCCTCGGCCCAAGGGTCGTCCTCAAGCCCAACAACGAGGGCAGCAGCGTCGGCCTGCGCCTGGTCGATGACGAGACCGCGCTCGAGGCCGCCTTGGGCGCGATAACACAGGGACGCTGGATCGCCGAGCGCAGGATTGTGGGCCGGGAGCTGTCCGTCGGCATCCTCAAGGGCGCGACGCTCGGCATAGTCGAGATCAGGCCGAATTCGGGGGTCTACGACTACACGAGCAAGTACACGAAGGGAACGACGCAGTACCTTGCCCCCGCGCCGATCGGTGACGAGGTGGCCGCGCAGGTGAGGCGCCACGCGGAAACCGCCTTCTCCGCGTGCGGGTGCCGCGACTACGCGCGGGTGGACTTCATGCTCTCCTCGCAGGGCGAACCGTTTTTGCTCGAAATAAACACGCTTCCTGGCATGAAGGAGACGAGCCTGTTGCCGATGTGCGCTCGCTGCGCGGGACTGGATTTCGCGGCCTTGGTGAGGGAGATGGTTTCACCCGCAGTGGAGCGTTTTCGCCTGGGCAACGCCTCGCGCCGTCCATGAGCAAAGACACCCATGCCATGCCCGAGACCCGCACCTGGAGGGAGATCCCCCAGCAGGTGAGGCCGCGCGCCATGTCGCGCGAGGGGCGCCGGCGGCTGGCGATGGGCGTCGTGCGCGCGGTGGCGGGCATTCTTGTCTTCGGCCTGGTTTCGTGGGGCGCCTGGGAGATGGTCGCCGTGTTCCGGGACGATCCCGACGGGGTGCCTGGCGCGGACAAGGCCGACCGCGTTCGCAGCCTCGTGCTCGTAACGGACGGGGTGCTCGACCGCAACTGGCTGGCCAGGACCCTCGCCATCCCCGCCAATGCCACGCTCATGGGCCTCGACCTGGGCCAGCTCCGCGCAAAGGTGCTGGCCGACGCCCAGGTGAGCGCGGCGGACATAGTCCGGAACTTCCCCGATAGGCTCACGGTGCGTATCTCGGAGCGCTCGCCAGTCGTGCGGATGATGGCCCAGTCGGGAGTCGGCCCGCCGGAGATGCTCTTTGTTTCCAGGGACGGAGTCGCGTTCGCGGGCACGGGCTTTGACCCGGCAATGGTCGCCACGCTGCCCTGGATCGATGGGGTGAGGCTCGTGCGCTCGGGAGGGGCGTTTGCCCCCATCGACGGGATGAGGCCTGTCTCCGACCTGCTCGCCTGCGCCAAGCTTGAGGCTGAGGAGCTCTACCGCTCGTGGCAGGTCATCTCGCTCGCGAGGCTCGCCTCCGACGGGGAGATCGAGGTCCACACCCGCGAGGGCTTGAAGGTCGTTTTCGGAACCAGGGAGGACTACCTTCTCCAGGTCGCCCGGCTCGACCTGCTGGTGGCGGATTCAACGGATCCGACGCGGCCCCTGAGGGAGGTCAACCTCGCGCTCGGCGCTCAGGTGCCGGTCTCCTACGGCTCCGCCGCGCCGATGCTCGGCGGGCCCCCGGTCAGCTCGGTGAGCACGCAGGCTCAGGCGCCCCTCATCACATTTCCTGCCCTTTCAAGCATACACATAGATCCAAAACGTGAGCTCTAAGACGACATTCATCGGGGCAGTTGAAATCGGGACCTCCAAGGTGACGGCGCTCGTGGGGGAGTACACGGGGCGCGAGATCGCGATCATCGGGTGCGGGGAATGCTCGTCGCGGGGGGTCATCAAGGGGTCGGTGGTCGACTACCGGGCGGCGACCGAGTGCACGCACAGCGCCCTTGAGATCGCCGAGCGCGACGCCAACGAGCGGATCGACCACGTTTACCTGGCCCAGACCGGCGGGCACTTGGAGGGTTTCTACAACGAGGCCTCGGTCAATGTTAAGGCGGCGGACAACATGATCGAGATGGACGACATCCGGACGGTCTGCGACCTCGCAAAGTCCAAGGACCTTCCCCTCGGCCGCATGGTAGTCCACAACATCCGCCGGCCCTTCAGGGTCGACGGCAGGCTGGTCCCGACCTCACCGGAAAATCTTGTGGGCCAAAAACTTGAAGTTGGCTATTGGACGGTGCACGGTCAGGAGCAGCGCCTTGCCGACAACATCCACGTCATCAGGGGCTTCAACCTGGAGGTGCGCGAGCTCGTCCTGTCGAGCCTGGCGTCGGGCCACATGGTGACGAGCCTCGAGGAGCGCCAGAACGGCGTTCTGGCGATCGACATCGGGGCGGGCACTACCGATTACGTCCTCTACAGGAACGGGGCACCCCATACGACCGGCGTCCTGGCCGTCGGAGGCGGGCACTTCACGAATGACATCAGCATCGGGCTCAGGCTCACCGAGGGGCAGGCCGAGAAGCTCAAGCTTCGCTTCGGCCGGGCCGTGGTGCAGGCGCGCGACAAGAACGAGAAGGTGTGGCTCGACGGGAATTTCGCGATCGGCGACCGGCAGTTCTCCCGGTACGCGATCGAGAGCATCACCTCGGCACGCGCATGGGAGCTCCTCGACGTGGTCAGGAAAAAGCTCGGCCATGCCTTTTCCCCGGAGACCTGTGCGTCGGGCGTCGTCCTGACGGGCGGGGGCGCGAAGCTGCCGGGGCTCGTGGAATGCGCGGCCAAGGTGTTTGGCGCGCCGGCGCGCCTCGGCGAGGCGCCCACGTGGGTCAGCGAGAACCTGCGCGACCCCGGATTTCACACCGCGCTCGGAATCCTCTACTACGGCGTCAACGCCCTGAGCGACAACGCGGCGGGCGCCCGGCGCAAGGGCGGCTTCCTGCGCAACATGTCGCGCCTATTCGCATCAACGTGAATCCCAACGAACTCCCGCTCGAGAGTCAGCCCCTCTGCGACCGCAACGTCGCCATCAAGCTCGTCGGCGTCGGCGGGGCGGGCTCCAACGCCGTCGACCGCCTGAAGATGGAGAGCCTCGAGCGGCTGCAACTCGCCGTCATCAACACGGACAACCAGGCCCTGTCTAGCTCGCCGGTCCAGGACAAGGTGCTGATCGGGATGGGCTCGACCCGCGGCCTGGGCGCGGGCGGCGATCCCGAGCTCGGGAGGCAGGCGGCCGAGGACGATCGCGAGAAGATCGCCAAGGTCGTGGCGGACTGCGACCTGGTCTTCATCATAGCCGGGATGGGCGGCGGGACGGGCGGGGGCGCGTCGCCGATCGTGGCCGAGATTGCGGCCGAGCAGGGGGCGCTCGTGATCGCGTTCGTCACGCTGCCCTTCAGCTTCGAGGGGGGCCGCCGGCTCAAGCAGGCGGAGGAGGGGCTTGCGGCGCTCAGGCGCGCCTGCGACGCCGTGATACCGCTGCCGAATGACATCCTGCTCCAGGAGGCGGCCGACAACGAGACCGTGCTCGACTCGTTCGCGCGCGCCGACGAGTGGATAGGGCGCGGCGTGAAGTCCATCTGGGCGATGCTCTCGAAGACGGGGCTGATCAACGTCGATTTCGCGACGCTGAGGCAGGCCTTCCAGAACCGCGGCGCCAAGACGCTCTTTGGGCTCGCCGAGGGGACGGGAGAGAACGCAGCCGCGGAGGCGATCGCGGACCTCAAGCTGTGCCCGCTGCTCCATACGCCGGAGTTCTCCCGCAGGGCGGACCGGCTCCTCGTCAACATCACCGGGGGAACGGATCTCACGCTGCCGAAGGTGAACGAGATCATGAACGCGATCGCCGACCAGTTCGGCCGGGACTCGCACATCATCATGGGAGCGGTGATAGACGAGGCGATGCAAGGCCGGGTCGAGATCTCCGTCCTGGGCGCCAGCGACATGGGAGCGCGCGGAGTCGTCACGCGCCGGCCGGCCCCGGCGCGCGCGCGCGCGGCCGCCCCGCGCCCCGACGAGGCGGGCGCGGCGCAGGCCGAAGCGGTCCCGCCGGTGGCCCCGGTCGCCGGCCGCAAGGCGACCCAGGAGGAGTTCGGCTTCGGCGAGGTCGAGAGCCGCGGCCAGTTCGAGCGCACCGACCGCAACCTATTCGACGGCCACGACCTGGACGTCCCGACCTACCTGCGCAAGGGGATCAAGATAGCCATTTGATCCCGGGTGGGATTTCGGTAGTGTCATTGCCATGTTTGTCGATGAATGCGTCATAAAGGCCACCGCCGGCGACGGCGGCCGCGGCTGCGTCTCCTTTCGCCGGGAGAAATATGAGCCCTGGGGGGGGCCCAACGGGGGCGACGGCGGCGCGGGCGGCGACGTCGTGCTCCTCGGCTCGCACGACACGAACAACCTGGTCGACTTCAAGTTCAAGCCGCACTGGAAGGGCGGCCGCGGCGAGCACGGGCTCGGGAAGGACTGCAACGGAAAGGAGGGGCGCGACGCCGAGCTCCGGCTCCCGCTCGGAACCGTGGTGACCGACCTGGCGACCGGCAGGGTGGTGGCCGAGCTTGTCGTGGACGGCCAGCGCATCGTCCTCTGCAAGGGCGGCAACGGAGGCTGGGGCAACACCCATTTCAAGACGTCGACCAACCGGGCGCCGAGCCGCGCCAACCCGGGCCAGGCCGGCGAGCGCGGGGAATACCGCCTGGTTCTCAAGTCGATAGCCGATGTCGGCCTCGTCGGATTCCCGAACGCGGGAAAGTCGTCCCTGACCAACGCCATCACCAAGGCCCATCCCAAGACGGCGGCCTATCCCTTCACGACGCTCCACCCCCAGATCGGCGTCATCGAGTTCAAGGACGAGATCCGCGGGGACAGGCGCATTCTGCTGGCCGACATACCGGGCCTGATCGAGGGCGCGAGCGAGAACCGCGGCCTCGGGCACAGGTTTCTGCGGCATGTCGAACGGTGCGCCCTGCTTCTCATAATCGTGGACATGGCCGGCAATGACGGGCGCGATCCCAGGGAAGATTACCGCCAGCTTGTGAGCGAGCTCAGGCTCTATGACCCGGCGCTGCTCAAGAAGCCGAGGTTGGTGGCTGCCAACAAGATGGACCTTGCCCCCGCTGCGGCGAACCTGGCGAAGTTCAAGCGCCGCTACAAGGACGACACTGTCGAGATCTCCTGTCTCGAGGGAATGGGGCTCGAGGGCCTCAAGAAGGAGCTGCTGAGGCGGGTCACCGCCCTCCGCAGAAAGGAAAAGGTGTCGCCAGCCGCCGCCGCATGATCTAAGCCTCTGGTACCGTGGCCACAGGATCCACAATGTCGCCTGAGAACCGCTCGCTCTTGATGCGTGCAAACCGGCTGCTTGGCGCCGGGCTGGTCGAGCACAACCTCGTGAAGATTGAGGATCTGGAAAAGGCGAATGAGCGCCTCCTCGAGATCATCGCCAACAACCAGCCGCGGCAGGCCACCGTGCTTGGGGTCCTCGCCTATGAGCTGAAGGTTATTCGGGAAGAGGATGTCCTGCAGCATCTTGTGGAAACAGAAGGCCTGGGACTGGTCGACTTGAGGGGTTACGAGCCCCCGGATGACACCAAGAAGGGTCTCGACCTTGACGCCTGCTGGGCGACTTGGTCGGTGCCCTTTGACCAGGAGGAGGATTTCACCTTCATAGCCACGGCCTACTACCTGAGCCCGGCCGTCCGCACCTACTGGGAGAAGAAATACGAGGGTCCCATCCTCTGGTTCGGCACGACGCTCGAGGGCATCGCGGAGCACATGGACCGCCTGGGAAGCCCGACGAGCTCCAAGGCCCCGTTCCCGGTCGCCGGGGCCCCGGCGGCGGCCCCGGCGGCGCCGGTCTCCCAGACGACGCCGCCGATGCCCGCGGCGCAGGCCCAGGCTGCGCCCGCGGCCGCGGTGCGCTCCGCCTGATCCAACCCGGCACGCCATGGCACTCGGGAAAGTCCAGTCACTGATCGTAGCCAAGCTCATCGCCATGGGCAGGCTCACCGCCGAGCAGCGCGACGCCATCGCGGCCAGGCCCCAGGACCTGAACGGCGACGCCCTCGACCGCCTCCTCCAGGAGGACTACAAGATAACCGCGTTCCAGTGCCTCGTCGCGAAGGGCAGGGCCCTCGGGCTCGCCCCCTTCAACGTCTCCCGCTACAAGATCGCGGCCTCCACCTTCGAGCGCATCCCGCAGGAGTTCTGCCAGGAGAACCTGGTCCTGCCCGTGGGCCAGGTCGGCGACCTTCTCCTCGTTGCGTTCGCAAACCCTTTTGAAGTCACGCTCCCGGCGAAGATCCAGGAGATGACCGGCAAGCGGGTCGTGCGCCTGCTGGCCCGCGAGAGGGACATCAAGGATAAGTTCAGCAAGGCGAACGACCGCTCCTCGGGCTTCGACGACGTGGTCCAGAAGATCGGCGCGGAGTACGGCACCCAGGCCGAGGGCGAGCTGCTCAAGGACTCCGATGTGAACGAGGAGTCGGGCCCGATCATCCAGCTCGGGAACCGGATAATCGAGGACGCCTATTTCGCCGGGGCGAGCGACATCCACATCGAGCCGCAGGAGAAGGACGTCATCGTCCGGTACCGCGTGGACGGCATGTGCCAGGAGAAGCTGCGCCTGCCGGTGAAGGTGGGCCCTGCGCTGGTCGCCAGGCTCAAGATCATGTGCAACCTGGACATTTCGGAGCGAAGGCTCCCCCAGGACGGGCGCATTGTCTTCAAGCAGTACACGAAGAAGAACCTGGACCTCGACCTGCGGGTGTCTACCGCGCCGCTCAACCACGGCGAAGGCGTGGTCATGCGTATCCTCGACAAGCAGAAGACGACCCTTCCCCTCACGTCGCTCGGCTTCAGCGAGGAGAACCTCACGAGGTACCGCGACTGCATCCGCCAGCCCTACGGGATGATCCTGCACTGCGGGCCGACCGGCTCAGGAAAGTCGATGACGCTCTACTCCGCGATCAACGAGATAAACACGCCTGACATCGTCATCCGCACCGCCGAGGACCCGATCGAGTACACGCTGCCCGGCATCAACCAGATGCAGATGCACAGGCAGATAGGCCTGACCTTCGCGACGGCGCTGCGCGCCTTCCTGCGGCAGGACCCCGACATCATACTGGTGGGTGAGATTCGAGACGTCGAGACCGCGGAAATCGCGGTCGAGGCGGCGCTCACGGGCCACCTTCTCATCTCGACGCTCCACACCAACGATGCGCCGTCGACCATAGCCCGTCTCACGGACATGGAGATCGAGCCCTTCATGATCTCCTCGTCGATCCTCTGCGTGTGCGCGCAACGGCTCATGCGCCGCGTCTGCAAGCAGTGCAAGGTCCCGTACGAGCCGAAGGGCCGGGAGAAGGAGATCCTCGACAAGGCCATCGGCTGGAGCGGCCAGATTTTCAAGCACAACGCGAAGGGCTGCCCGAAATGCAACGGGAGCGGCTACCGCGGGCGCGTCGGCATCCACGAGCTGATGGTCACCAACGAGGAGTTGATCGAGGGGATCAACAAGAAGCTGGAGACCGCCGAGTTGAAGAAGATTGCCATGCGCCAGGGCATGAAGACCCTCCACCAGGACAGCCTCCTGAAGGTCAAGGACGGCGTCTCGACCATGGAGGAGGCGATCTCTACTGTTCCTCCGGACCTAGGATGAGATCGCGGCCGGCCCTGATCCTGGCGGCGGCGCTTGCGCTTGCGGGCTGCCGCCACCGGGAGATCACGTCCCTTGAGCGCAAGGAGGCGGCGAGCGACGTGAGCGAGGCGGAATTTGCCGTCACCATGCGCGACTGGAGCCGGGCGGAGGGCCTCTACGCCAAGGCCGCCGAGCTCTGCCCCGACGAGGGGGACGTGTGGGCCAACCTCGGTGCCGTCCGGATGCGCCAGCACAACCCGAGCGGCGCCAGGTCGGCGTTCAAGTCCGCGCTCTCGGCATTCGAGGACGACAGCAGGCGCGAGCCGTCCGACTCGTTGTCTGTGATCCGCAGGGCCTCGGTGCTCGTGATCCTCGGCCGGGCGGAGGAGGCGCGCTCCCTCATAAGCAAGGCGCAGGCGAGCAATCCCGACGACCGCAGGCTCCGCTCCTTTGTCGAGTCCAACACTCTCGAGAAGATGATCTCCGATCCGGCGCTCAAGGAGATCTCGCCCTGAGCAGAACGTGCACGGCTACTGGGCCCAGTTCCTGAAGGTTGCGGTGGCCCATCTGCTCGCCGTGGCGAGCCCCGGGCCGGATTTCGCGATGGTCGTGCGCCAGAGCATCGCCCATGGGCGCAGGGCGGCGATCTGGACCAGCGTCGGCATCGGGAGCGCGATCCTCGTGCATGTCGCCTACGTCCTGCTCGGCATAGGGATCCTCCTGCGGACCTCTCCCGTTGCTTTTGGCTGCGTCAAGTTCGCGGGCGCCGCGTACCTTGCCTGGATCGGGGCCAGGGCGCTCATGTCCCGCCCCCGCGGCGGCATGCCGGGCGCCCCGGTGGGCGCCGACGCCGACCTCGCACGCCCGGCGGAGCCCGGCCCGGCGAGGGCATGGACGACGGGCTTCCTGACAAACATCTTCAACCCGAAGGTCACGCTATTCTTTGTCGCCATCATCGCCTCGCTCGTCGACCTGTCGACGCCCAGGCTCATCCAGGGCGCCTACGGCCTGTGGATGTCGGCCAGCACGATGGCCTGGTTCTCGATGGTCTCCGTCGTCTTCACCCGGGAAAGCGTGCGGGCGGCGTTCCTGAGGGGCGGCCACTGGATCGACTGGGCGATGGGCGTCGTCTTCATCGGGCTGGCGGCCGCCCTCGCCCTGGCAAGGGCACGCTAGGCGTAGACGCCGCCCCCGAGCAGGCGATCCCCGTCGTAAAGCGCGAGGACCTGCCCCGGGGCCAGCGCCCGCTGCGGGCTCTCGAAGCGGACAAGGGCGCCTCGCTCCCCCTCGGGCTGGAGGGTGAGGCGAACGCGGGGGTCGCGGTAGCGGACGCGGCCCTCGATGCGCAGCGCCCCGAGGGCGGGCTCCCCGATCCAGCTCAGGGAGTGGATTCGGACCACGGATTGATAGAGCCCCGGCGCGTCGGGGTGGTCGAATCCCACGAGGAGGGCGTTGTCGGCGGCGCGCTTGCCGAGGACAACATAGCGCTCGTGGTCGGCGTTTGACGGGACCCCGATCCCCCTGCGCTGGCCGAGCGTGTAGTAGTGGAGCCCGCGGTGGCGCCCGAGCTCGCGCCCGTCGGACGCCCGGATGATCGCCCCCGGCATGTCGGGGACGTAGGCCCGGAGGAATTCGCCCATCCGGACCTCGCCTATGAAGCAGATGCCCTGGCTGTCCTTCTTATCGGCGGTCGCGAGACCCGCCTGCCTTGCGATCCTGCGGATCTCGGGCTTCTTGATGTCGCCGATCGGGAAGCGTGCGTCGCGAACCTGCTCCTGGCTGAGCAGGGACAGGAAGTAGGTCTGGTCCTTGTTCCCGTCCGCGCCCTCGAGCACCTCGACGGCCCCGCTCCCGGCGTCCCTGCGGCGGGCGTAGTGCCCGGTGGCGACGGCCGTGAAGCCGTTCTCGAGCGCCCAAGACCGGAATACCCCGAACTTTATCTCCCGGTTGCACATGATGTCGGGGTTGGGTGTCAGCCCCCTGCTGTACCCCTCGAGGAGGTATTGGACGACCCTCTCGCGGTAGTCCTTCATGAGGTTCACGACCTGGAAGGGTACGCCGATCTCCTCGGCGACGCGGCGGGCGTCCTCGATGTCCTCCCTCCAGGGGCAGTGTCCGACGACTCCGTCCTCGTTCATCCAGTTCTTCATGTAGGCCCCGGACACGTCGAGCCCCTGGCGCTTCAGGAGGAGGGCTGCGACCGAGCTGTCCACGCCCCCGGACATTGCGACGAGGATTTTTTCGCGTTCTGGCACGTGACACCAACGACGGGCAGCCGCCCGGCCCCTGTCAACCCAACGGTCAGATCTCGCGGCTCTCGCTGCGGGCCTCCTCGAGCGGCGGGGCGGCGGGCGCGCCGCCCTCGGCCTCGGCGGCGTCCTGCTCGTCCGGCGCCCCGCCCTCATCGGGGACGGGGAACTCCTTGATGAATTCCGAGTACTCGATCAGCTGGTAGGCGCCGTCCCAGTGCTCGACAATCGCGGTAAGCGACTCGATCCAGTCGCCCGAGTTAAGGTAGTGGATGCCGCCAAGCGTCTTGTCCGCCGGCGTGTGGATGTGGCCGCACATGACGCCGCTGCACCCTCGGGCCCGGGCAAGCTCGACGATGTGCCCCTCGAAGTTGGAGACGTGGCTTACCGCCGACTTGACGCGCGCCTTTATGGCCCGGCTCAGGGACCAGTACTCGAGTCCACGCCAGGAGCGCCACAGGTTGTAGGCGCGGTTTATCGCGAGGAGAGTCTGGTAGCCCCAGTCACCCAGGTGCGCGAGGAAGACGAAATTCCGGGTGACCGTGTCGAAGACGTCGCCGTGGAGCACCAGGTAGCGGCCCGTCACGCCCTCGTGGATGTACTCGTCGACGACCTTCAGGTTCTCGAACTCGAGTGGCAGGAACTTGGCGAGGATGTCGTCGTGGTTGCCGCGCAGGTAGACGATCTGCGTGTCGCGCTTCTCGAGCATCTTCAGGACGATGCGGATGAAGTGGGTGTGGGCCTTGGTCCACTGTCCGTTGCGCTTCAGCTGCCAGCCGTCGATGATGTCGCCGTTCAGTATGAGCTTCTCGCAGCGGACGTTGCGCAGGAAATGGTTCACCTCGGCGACCTTCGAGTCGACGGTGCCGAGGTGGACGTCCGAGAGAATGACCGTGCGTGCGCGCAGCTTCTTCATGGGAGCTGGAGAGCGAAGGCCATGGACGTGCGGTCCTCCGGGGCGGCCACGGCCTCGCAGTCGGCAGGGACGATGAGCCTCAGGCTGCGGGGCCGCACTTCGATCTCAACCGTGGCCCCGGTCATGTGGGTCTCGCCGTCGGTGTGGATGATGCCGGCCGCGGGCCTCTCGACGGAGAAGCGCGGGCCGCGCAGCCGCCGGACCTGCTTGCTGTGGTCGATCGAGCCGAGGAAGAGCTGGACGCCGAGGGCGCATGCCGAGAGGACGCCAACCGGGCGCACCGCCACGAGATCGAGCATGCCGTCGTCGACTCTCGCATGCGGGGCGATCCTCGCGTTGTTTCCATACTGGTCGGAGTTGGCCACCGCGACCAGCATGACGTCCATCGTCTCGCGGTGGCCGCCCACCGAGAGGTGGCAGCGCTCGGTCGTCCGGCCGAGGAAGGCGGCGAGCGCCGTCCGCGTGTAGGCGGGGAGGCCGCGGCGCACGAGCCGGTTGAACCGCTGGGCGACATCGGCGTCTAGGCCGAGTCCCATGGCGTTTACGAAGGGGAAGCCGTTCGCGACGCCGGTGTCGAGCCCCGCCAGGCGCCCCGAGGTCCCTGACGCCAGCTCGAGGGCCTCGGCCAGCGTCTTCGGGAGCCCGAGGTGGAGCGCGAGGCCGTTGCCGGAGCCGCATGGCACCAGTCCCATGGCCGCCGGCGTGTGGATGAGCGCCTGGGCGACCTCGTTCACCGTGCCGTCGCCCCCGACGGCGACGATCCGCAGGCAGCCGGCCGTGACCGCGTCGCGCGCGATCTCGGTCGCGTGCCCTGGCCCCTCGGTGCAGACGATGTCCGCATCGAGCGCCCGCGCCGACACGAAGCTGCGGAGCATCGGCAGGATTGGGGCGTTGCGGCGCGGCCTTCCCGAGCGCGGGTTGAAGACGAAGCGCAGCTTCATCCCAGTGCCGCCGAAAGCCCGGCGTGAGGCTCGACCGCGCCCCCCCGGACGCGCGCCAGGACATGCTGTGCGATCGTTCGGGCGGCGTCGGGTCGCGCCATCGGCTCCAGCGCCGCGCGCCAAGCCGCCCATCCGCGCCCGCCGTTGGCGAAGGCCGACCGGAGCGCGCCGGCCACGGCCTCGGGCGTCGTCGCGAGCGCCCCGGCGCCGTGGCGAAGCAGGAGCTCGCAGTTTCCCTCCTCCTGACCGGGAACCACCTGGTTGACAACCATCGGGCAGCGGGCCGCTATCGCCTCCTGGGTGGTCGCCCCGCCCGCCTTGCTGACCACGACGTGGTGGGTCATGAGCAGGTTTGGGATCCTGTCCGTCCACCCGAGGATGTCGGCCCTGTGGCGGCGCTCGCCCACGAGGCCCTGCAGCGTCCTCCGGAGGGACTCGTCCCGCCCGACCGTGCACGTGACCTCCCAGTCGGCCTCGGCGAGCAGCAGTCGGGCTGTCGCCTCGGCGTTGCGCGTCCCTGAGTTGATGATGTAGAGCACGCGCGGCGGGGCCCCTTCCGCGAGCGGGGGGCGCGTGACGCTGCCCTCGCTCTTCCTGAAGTAGGGGGTGACCGGGAAGCCCGTCACGTGGAGCCGGGTCGGGTCGACTCCCGCCGCGCGCATCACCTCGGCCGAGTCCTCGTTCGGCACGAACCAGCCGTCGCAGCCCGGGCGCCACCAGACCGAGTTTATGCTTATCGAGTCGGTGACGATGTTGAAGTGGGGCGCCGCAAGTCGGCCCTCGCCGGCGAGTCCCTGGAGGAGCGCCGCGTAGGCGGGAAAGGTGCTGCAGATCGCGCAAGGGCGCTCGCGCCCTATGATCGCCTCGAGCATCCGGGCCTGGGGCCGCAGCATCCTCGCCCCGTTGGTCATGAACCCGGGCCGGTCCATCCACGCGTAGAGGTGCCTCCAGAGCCGGGGCGTTCCGTTGATGGCCGCCAGGTAGGCCCTTCGGACGAGCGCGTTCAGCCTGGGACAGGAGAGCGCGAACACGTCGAACACCTGCGCGGTTCCCGGCGCGTCCTCGTTGAACGCGGCCGCCAGGGCATTGGCCGCGGCGTTGTGACCCTCGCCGTACGCCGCGGTCAATATGAGTATCCGGTGCTCCATCTTCAGGCGAGCACCGGGAACGGCCCCGCATTTGTGGGCGCCACGCCCGCGACCTCCTCGAGGTCGGCCTCAAGGCGCGCGATGACCTTCTCCCAGGACTGGGCCTCAACGGCCGCCCTGCCGGCCAGCCGAAGCCGGGCCCTGAGCGCGGGGTCCGAGGCGGCGCGGGCCGCCGCGGCGACGAGCGCCCCGGGCTGGTCGCAGGGTGCGGTGAGCCCGCTCTCGCCGTTCCGAATGAAGATGCGCGCGGCGGCGTAGTCGAATCCCACGGCGGCCAGGCCGCTGGCCATCGCCTCGGTGAGGACGTTGCCGAAGGTCTCGGTCAGGCTCGCATGGACGTAGATGTCGGCCGAGGCGTAGTAGCGGCCGATCTCGTCGCGCGAGTAGAATCCCGCAAACGTGCACTCGGGATGGGCCCGCATCAGGGCGCGCTTGAGCGGGCCCTCTCCCGCGAGGACGAAGCGGCACGCGGGGTTGGCGTGCCGCATGGCCGCGTAGGCGCGAAAGAGCAGGGGATAGTTCTTCTCGGCCGCCATCCGGCCCACGTGGATCACCACGGGATCGCCGGGGCCGGCCTTCCAGTTGCTGCGGAGCGCATCCGAGCGCCTCTCGGGGCGGAACTGGCGGGTGTCGACTCCCCGCGACATGACTGAGAGGTTCTTGAATCCGGCGGCGGAAAGCTCGCCGCAGAGGTCCGCCGTCGGCGCGAACGTCCGGTTGGTCAGGTTGTGGACGTGGCGCAGCCACCGCAGGGCGACGTCCTGGAACGGCGAGGCCCTGTAGTGGCGCGTGTAGGCGTGGAAGTTCGTGTGGAAGCTCGAGGTCACGGGAATGCCCAGGGAGCGGGCCGCCCTGACGGCCGTGTAGCCAAGCGGACCCTCGGTCGCCACGTGCACGAGGTCGGGCCTCTCGGCCGTCCAGAGGCGCCGGAGCCTGCGCCCCGCGGGCAGGCCCATGCGCAGGAGGGGATAGCCGGGTATGGGGAGCCCCGGCAGCGGAACCTGCCGGTAGCCGGGCGCGACGGGCTGGCCTGAGAGTTCCCGCCGCCAGGGCCTGTAAACCGCAACTGAATGTCCGCGCCTGCCCAGCTCGCCGGCTATGACACCAAAGGTCATCGCCACCCCGTTTATCTCCGGGGGAAAAGTCTCAGTAACAATTGCGAGTTTCACGGAATGCGTGGTTTACGCATTCCAATGTGCACAAGGCCTGTGCCGATCGTGTGTCGAAACGGTTACGTTTTTGACAAGTCGGAACTGGGTGTGCTGTCCGGGATGCCGACGCACTGGTAGAGCACGCGCGCCCCGGAATACGCCGCCGAGCCCGTGACGAACACCCGCTTGCGCGCGAGCGTGAAGGGCGCGCCGGTGGCCAGCCTCGCGACGAGGCACGACTCCTTCTCGAGCGCCGCGGCCAGCTCGGCGTCGGAGGACAGCACGACCGGCCCCATCGGGGGGGCCACGAGGACCGAGAATATCGCCACATGGCCGACCACCTGGCCGTCAATCGCATGGGCGGCGGCGGGCACGGCCGGGGCGACCGGCGCCTGGGGCGCAGGATGCACCGGCGCGGCCTCGGGTGCCTGCGCCTGCTTCACCTCGAGCTTGATCATCCGGGCGACGGACTCGGGGCCGGCGTCCCCGAGGACCGAGCTCACCCAGTCGAGCAGGAGGTTGCGCACGGCGTTCAGGTCGGGCGCCTTCGCTATCGGCTCGATGCCGCCGCTCTTGCGGATGGCCTTCACGAGCGTCGAGACCTCCTTCAGGTAGACGTTCTTCTGCGAGCCCGGGATGTAGTACATCACCACGAGGTGCACGGCGCTCCCGTCGGGGGCGTCGTAGGCGACGCCCTGCGAGGACCAGCCGATGGCGCAGAACAGGTCGCCCTCCTCGCGCCGGGCGCGCACGTGGGGGACGGCGACGCCGAGGCCGATGCCGGTGTTGCACTCCTTCTCCCGGAGCGTGATCTCCTCGATCACCTCGATGCCGGCCTCGATGTTCGGATTCGCATCGAGGATCCGCGCGAGGAAGCCGAGGACGCGCTCCTTGGAGGCCCCTTCGGGAAGCTCGAACAGGCGCCCGTCCTGGAGGGCAGTCAGTATGCTACGCATGGTTCAGTCGGTTTAATCCGTTCCAAAGTGCCGGTAGAACCACGTTTTCACGACATGCGTTAGCACGCAATAGATCAGTGTGAAAAGTGCCAGCCAGAGGAAGAATGCCGCCGGCAGCGGCGTGAGGTTGATGAAATGCTGGCCTATCCAGGTGTAGGGCAGCGCGGTGCCGATGGCCATGATCGACAGCGTGGTTAGCAGCATGGTCGGGCTCGCCCGGCTCTGAATGAACGGTATGCGCTTCGTGCGGATGATGTGGACGATGAGCGTCTGGGTGAATATCGACTCAACGAACCAAGCGCTGTGGAACAGCCTCTCAAGGTGCTCCTTCGACGCATCGGGTGTCCCGGAGATCCCGAATGCCGAGCAGCCAAACACGTAGAGCATCAGAAACCAGGTCGCATAGTCGAAGATCGAGCTGATGGGGCCGACAAACACCATGAAGTTCTGGATGCTCTTGATGTTCCAGCGCCGCGGCTTGTCCAGGTATTCCTGGTCGACGTTATCGAGCGGAATGCCGACCTGGGAGAAGTCATAGAGCAGATTGTTCACCAGGATCTGGAGTGGCAGCATCGGCAGGAGATCGACCGGGAGCACGAACGCGGAGCCAAGCATGCTGAACATGTTCCCAAAGTTGGAACTTGCGCCCATCTTGATGTACTTGATGATGTTCCCGAACACCTTGCGCCCCTCGAGGATCCCGTCCTCAAGGACAAGGAGGCTCTTCTCAAGCAGGATGAGGTCGGCTGACTCCTTGGCCACGTCTACAGCCGTGTCTACCGAGATGCCGACATCCGCGGCCTTCATCGCGAGGACGTCGTTTATGCCGTCCCCCATGAATCCGACGACGTGACCCTGGGCGCGAAGCGTCTTGATCACCTTCTCCTTCTGGTCCGGAGAGAGCCGGGCGAGCACGTTGGCCTCGGCCACCTCCCTGCCGAACGCGGCGTCGTCCATCGCGGCCAGCTGGGGACCGGTGGCGATCCTCGTGATCTTCATGCCCACGTCATTGCAGACCTTCCGGGTGACGAGCTCGTTGTCCCCCGTTAGGATCTTGACCGCGACGCCCGACCGGCCGAGCGCCTCGATCGCGCGGGCCGAGGTGTCCTTGGGAGGGTCGAAGAAGGCTATGTAGCCGAGCAGGATGAGCTCGGACTCGTCGGCGACCGAAAAAACGGACTTTGTCCGGTCGAACTCGCGGTAGGCTATGGCCAGGACGCGGTAGCCCTGGGAGCTCAGGGTGCGGTATTCGTCCAGCAGGTCGTCCTTTATGAGCTGGATCAGGGGGTTGATGTCCTCGTCGACCTGGTAATTGACGCAGGATCCTATCACCTCCTCGACGGCGCCCTTGCAGATGAGCACATGGCGGTCCTCGTAGTCGATCACGACCGACATCCGGCGCCTCTTGAAGTCAAACGGGATCTCGTCGACCTTCTTGCAGTTGCGCTCCACGTCGAGGTCGGTGTGCGCGAGGATCGCGCGGTCAAGCAGGTTGCGCAGCCCCGTCTGGTAGAAGCTGTTCATGTACGCGTAGCGAAGCACGTCCTCGCTGACGCGGTTGGTGACGTCCACGTAGCGCTCGAGGACGACGTGGTCCTGGGTCAGGGTCCCCGTCTTGTCCGTGCAGAGCACGTCCATGGCGCCGAAGTTCTGGATGGCGTGGAGGTGCTTAACGATCACCTTCTTGCGCGACATCATGAGCGCGCCCTTTGAGAGGCACACCGTCATGATCATCGGCAGCATCTCCGGGGTCAGGCCCACCGCCACCGAAAGGCCGAAGAGCATGGCCTCTATCCAGTGATGGTCGCGCAGGCCGTAGATGACGAACACGACCGAAACCATCACGACCATGAAGCGAATCATCAGCCACGTGAAACTGCGCACGCCCCGGTCGAAGCTCGTCGGGTCGCGCTTTGACAGCATCTTCTCGGCCAGCGACCCGAAGTAGGTGTGGCCGCCGGTTGTCAGCACGAGGGCGCGGGCGGAGCCGCTCAACACGTTGCTCCCCATGAAGCACGCGTTCGTGAACTCAAACGGGCTGCGGCCCGCGGGCTGGTTCGTGTCAGCGCTCTTCTCCACCGGCATGGACTCCCCGGTGAGCGCGGACTGGCTGACGAAGAAGTCCTTCGCGAGGATGACCCGCAGGTCGGCCGGTATCAGGCTGCCTGCGGCGAGGACCACCGCGTCGCCCGGAACGATGTCCTCCAGCGGCACTTCCGTCTCCTTTGCGTCGCGCAGGACGACGACAGTCGTCTTCACCATCTTCTGCAGCTTCTCGACCGCCCGCGACGATCGGGACTCCTGGAAGTACGAGAGAAACACGCTGAGGCACACCATGCCCCCCACCACGCCAGCCGACGTCGGATCGCCGGTCAGGTAGCAGACGATCGAGATGATCAGCAGCTGGACCACGAGCGGGTTGCGGCACCGGTGCAGGATATCCACGATGAACGAGCGGCGACCGCCGCTCGCCACGGAATTGGGCCCCACGTCGCTCAGCTTCGCCGCCGCCTGCTCGGAGGTCAGGCCGCCCGCGGAGGCGCCGAGCCGCGCCAGGAGCTCAGGCTCGGCCTGCGTGTAGAATGTGGGATCGGCCGAACCCTGCCGTTCGGCCCCGTTCTTTGCGGTCAGGGCCATCGCAGATTCAGGAACCTCTTGGTCCGGCGGGGGCAAGCCGGAATCTCCACGCGCACCCAATTGTCACGATCCGGCGCACGCGGGCCCGCTCTTCCGCGGCTTCCGGGCTTTCCGGACGCCGGCGGCTCCGCGCGGGCGTTCAGCGAGTCGCGCGCGGCGACCCTGCGGCGGGTGTAAATCATATATAAAGAGCAGCAACGGCAACCCGCTTCGCTGGGGTGGGCAAGCCGCAAAAGCTGCCGCCGGGCATTTTTCGGCGCCCGAGAATACTGTTGCGCGCACGGGCAGCGGCTCTCTACGTTCGACCTTTTAGGCAAATGCAAACCCACGGTCCGAAACGGGTCTACACGCCACATTCGCTCGAGTATTGGTTTGATATGCTCGCGGATGACTGGTCGGAGACATTCTCGCCGAGCCAGCTGGACGAGGGCCGCAGGATCTACCGCAACGGCGAGGTGAGGGAGCTCGAGCTCACGGCCAGGGATGCCATCATCCACCGCCGGATCGAGAAGCGCGACGAGTACGCCGTCATTGAGTGGAACGCCGGCGCGCTTTCGGTGAGGTCGTCGACGACGGACCGGGAAATCGCGCATGCCCTTGCGGTTGCGGGCCTTCACGAGATCGAGGAGCTGGTGGCCGACGAGATCTCGCCCCTTCCGGCCGAGGCGCCGCCGCCGGCCGAGCAGGCGCCGAACGGCGGGCCCGCGGGCGGCCCGAACGGCAAGCCCCCCGCATCCGTAGGCGCCGCGCCTGCCGCGCCCGTCGCCCGCCTGAACGGCCCCTCCCGGCCCCTCCTGCTTGTCTTCAAGATCAAGTCGTCCGGGCTCGCCTTCCAGGCCTACTGGGTGGAGGCGGACCGGAAGACGCGCCATCCCGCCCTCGGGCCGGAAACGCGGGCGGCGTCCAACGGCAACGGCCACGTTTCCTCGGGCGAGCGCGCCAAGCTGATCGGCCTGGCGGCCTACGCCCGCAAGGCGCACTTCCAGTACAACCAGGACACGGGGGCCTACCTGATGGAGTCGCTGGTCGAGATCCCCAATTTCCTCAAGGTGACGCTTCCCCTCTGGAGGCGCGTGTTCTCGATCGAGCTCGACGACAAGGCCGCCAACCTCCTGAAGGGGACCCGCAGCGTCGAGATCGAGGCTGTCGCCGAGCGCGCGCCGGGCGACGCCGGCCTCAACCTGCGCTGGATCTTCCGGGCGGGCGAGCGGATGCTCACGGAGGGGGAGGTATCCGCCCTGCTTAAGCGAGGGGGCCAGCCCGTCATCCTGCCGAACCTCGGCATCGTCGCCCTTTCGGCGGAGAAATGGGAGTCGTACAGCTCGTGGCGCAAGAACATCGAGGAGACCCAGGAGGGGGGCGGGTCGCTTCTCCAGTACCTCGTGTTCTCCCTGTTCAACGACGCGCGCCTCAAGCTCACGCTTTCGGCCGAGATGGAGGCCTGGAGGCAGCGGGTGCTGGCCGCGCCCGATTCCCCCCCGGCGCTCGCGCCGATCCTCAGGCCCTACCAGCGCCGGGGCGTCGAATGGATGCACCACCTCTGCGAGGTGGACTGCCACGGACTCCTGGCCGACGAGATGGGCCTCGGCAAGACCCTCCAGGTGCTCTCCCTTCTTGCGGCAAGGCCCGCGAGGGAGCGCGCGAGCCTTATCGTGTGCCCGGCGAGCGTCGTGCCGGTCTGGAGGGAGGAGATCACTAAGTTCTTCCCCGGGATGGCGGTGGACGTGCTCAAGACGGGCAACGACTTCACGACGCGCCGCGATCCCGTGATCTGGCTTTGCAGCTACACGCAGCTGCGCAAGCACCGCTCGCTCCTCGACAGCACCGAGTTCGGGTACGCCGTGCTGGACGAGGGGCAGTTCATCAAGAATCCCGACGCGAAGGTCACCCAGACCTGCTTCGCGGTCCGCGCACGGCACCGCGTCGTCCTTACCGGGACGCCCCTTGAGAACAGGCAGCTCGACCTCTGGAGCATATTCAGGTTCCTGCTCCCCGGCCTCCTCGGATCGCGCCCGTCGTTCGAGGCCTCGCTCAACGCCGACCGCGAGGGGACGCTCGCCAGGCTCAGGGCCCAGCTGGCCCCCTTCATCCTCAGGCGCACCAAGAAGGAGGTCGCCCAGGAGCTGCCCCCGAAGGTTGAGATGGACCTGATCTGCCCCCTGACCGACGTGCAGCGTGCCGAGTACGCCCGAATCTGCACGGAGGGCCTCGAGCGCCTGGGCGACGACGTCGGCTCGGCCATGCGCGAGAAGTCCTTCGGCTTCCTGGCGCTCCTCACCCGACTGCGCCAGACGTGCTGTGATCCGGACATGCTGCCCTGGCTCAAGGCGCCGCTGTCGGACTCCGGCAAGATAAACCTGCTCGTCGAGAAGCTGGCTGAGATTGTTGGAAGCGGCCACAAGGTCGTGATCTTCTCGCAGTTCGTCATGCTGCTCGACCGGGTCCGCTCGGCGCTCGTCCAGAATTTCCCCGACCTTCCCCGCTACGAGCTGACGGGCATGACGCTCGACCGGCTGAAGCCCGTGCAGGCGTTCCAGGGGGCGCCCGGGGCCGCCGCCATGCTCGTGTCGCTCAAGGCGGCCGGCACGGGGATCACGCTCCATGCGGCCGACTACGTCTTCCTGCTCGATCCGTGGTGGAACCCAGCGGTCGAGGCGCAGGCGGTCGACAGGGTCCACCGGATAGGCCAGACAAACACCGTCTTTGTCTACCGCATGGTGACCGCGGGGACAGTCGAGGAGCGCATCCAGGCGCTCAAGGCCTCCAAACGGGACCTGTTCGACCGCCTGGTCGGAGGACTCGGCGGCGACTTCGACCTGAGCCAGCATTTCTCATCGATGAAGAGCCTGGTCCAGCTTACCGCGCTGCCCGAGCAGGAGATGCCGGAGCGGTGGTCCGAGGGATCGGCCGCGAGCGCGGCAAACGGCGCCGGCGAGCCGCCGGTCGCCACGCCTTAGGGCGCCGACCAGGGCGCAGGGCAGGGCGAGCATGCCCGCGGCCCTGAGGGGCCCCGGCATCGGGGCGCGGCCGAGAAGCTCGGCGCACAGGATCAACGTGGCTGCCACGAGGCCGACGACCGCCGCGGCCCTCGCCACGGGTGCTGGACTCATTCGGCCGCCCTCGCGCCCCGTCCCGAGCGCCGCGCCGCCGCCCCTGGCTCCGCCACCTCGGCCTGCGCCGCGGGAGCGCCGGCCGTGGAGTAGTCGGCCCCCTCGTCCGCGCGCTTGATCCTTAGGAACTGGACGGTCTCCGCGACCACCTTCATCCGGGAGCGCTTAGCGCCGCTCTGCCTGTCCTGCCACTGGTCGACGTCCATCCTCCCCTCGACGAGGACCAGCGAGCCCTGGGTCAGGAAATGGGCGCAGGCTTCCCCCGACGGCCCCCACACCTCGATGTCGTTGATGAAGGTCGTGCGGCTGCGCTTCTCGCCGCGCTCGTCGCGCGTGTCGCGGTTGATGGCGACATTGAGGAGGCAGAGAGCCTGCTTCTGCCCGCTTGGGTGGAGGCGCAGCTGTGGCGGCTTCGTCAGGTTCCCGATGAAGGAATACCGGTTGAGATAGGGCATGGGGCAACCTGTCTGGGACAAATGTAAGACAAGTCAAATATAAACAGTTAAATTAGTCCTGCTGACCCTTCGGCTCGGGCTGGGTCGTCGGGGGCTTGGCCTGCTGGGCGCCTCCGGCCTCAAGCTCCTGCACCCGAGCCTGGGCGGCGGCGAGCAACTCGGCCAGCCGTCTCGACTGTGCCTGGAGCTCGAGCGCCTGCTCGGAAAGCTCCCTGCTGCGCCGCATGACTGCCTCGAGCGCGTTGTCCATTCTTGCCGAGCTCTCGCGGTTGGCGGCGACCTCGGCCGCGAGCTCCTGGGGAAGGAGGCCGGGCTGGTAGCCGAGCTCGCCGCGTGCTATCTCGCCCGCCAGGATCCGCAGGGAGGCGGGTGCCTGCAGTAGCGCCTTCGGGTCGGTCTCGCGAACGAGGACGAGCTGCCCCTCGAGGAGGACCAGCCTGTAGGATGCGGGCAGGAAGATGCGCTCCGGAAGACGGACAGGCTCACGCTCGCTCTGGGTGTCAGCCGGGGCCGGCCCCCGGGTGAGCAGGGCCGGGTCGAAAGGGGCGCCAGGCGCTCCCACCCCCGCAGGGCCCGGCAGGGTCTGGGATCGGTAGGGCGATGCGCAGCCGCCGGCAAAGGCGGACGCCGCGAGGAGTGCCTGCAGGGCGGCCCTCATCGCGGCTGGCGCCTTTCCGCCGGGAGCCTGAGCCCGACCTCCGCGGCGCGCGGATCGATCGTCTGCTCGACAAACAGGTAGAACTCCTTCCCCGCCGGGACTCTGACGTAGACGCCCCGCTTGGCTATCTCCTCGCGGATGCGGCCCGCCACCTGGTTCATGGCATCGGCGGCGCCGGTCCCGAGCGATCCCGCCAAGGCGTTGCCGATCGTCGGCGCGACCTGGGTCGCGCCAAGGATCCCCGCCACGCCGGGTGCCGGTTCCTGGCGCTCGGCGACGGCGCTGACGCCCTGAGCCAAGCCGCTCATCGCGGCGGCGGCGAAGAGTCTGATCTCCTGGTTGTCCAGCGTGGACAGGGTGTAGCCGACGAGTCCGTCCGCCCCATCGTCGAGGCCCCACGAGCGGACAAGGCCGGTGTCGGTGACGACGACCTCCCTGCGGTCCACCGCGCGCGCCTTAAGGATGAGCTCGCGGCCGTTGTCCCCGTCCGGCCCTCCCGGGAGCACGAGGGTCCACTCGCCCGTGTCCACGAGCCGCCCGACCCCCGCGGCGTCCAGGACGGCATCGGGCTTTGCGTATCCGAATACCTCGGTGCCGGAGGGGATGATGACCTGCCCGTTCCAGTCGAGCTCCCGGGTCACCATGCCGACGATCGGCTCGGAGCGCGCCGTCACGCTGTCCAGGGTGTCGACGAGCTGGCACTTCACGAGGCGCCCGAAGGGCGCGAACTCGTCGGCGATCTGCAGGGTTGCCCCCCTTTCCGGCGCCTGCGCCGCGGGCCTTTGCTCAGCCTGCGGCGCGGGCTGCGCCGGGTCGGGTGGCATTCTGAAGATCTCCGGCAGCGTCTTCTTCTCGTCGCGGCGCCTACTCGCCGGGCCCCCCGGCGGCGGGTCGATCGCAGAGTCATCCTTCGGGGCGACCGACTCGGCGGGGTTCTGCACCGGCTTCGGCCTAACGATCTCGCGCTGGTAGCCGCCTGCGACGGCAGGCGCCTCGCGCTCGGCGTCGGACGCACTGGGCTCGTCGGGAGGAAGGCGCGTGGGCAGCTTGGAATCGTTGCGCCCGCCTTCAACCGGCGCCTCGGCGCCACGGTCCTTCCGGGCCCAGGCTGCGACTGCGAGGACGACCGCGCCGGCGAGGAGGATCTGCAGCCTCAGGGAGCCCCGGGAACGCCTGGGCGTGTCGCTCGCCTCGGGATTCATTGCGGATCGAAGCCCTCGAGCGGGATCCGCGCCACGGGGCGCGGGTTCGCGGATCCGGCTAGCAGCACGCTTAGCTCGAAGTCATTGTCAGGCAGTAGACGGGTGGGTGTCCCGTCGGGACCGCGGGCCAGCACGAGCAGGGCCGCAGCACTCGAGGCCGGCTCGAGCTCGCCGGGGACGTCGGCGGTTCGGACGGGGTAGGCCCGCTCGCCCACGCGGACGACCCAGCTTCCCGGGTCGAAGAGGAGGCGCCGCGCGGTCTGGTTGGCCACGCTCGCGCAAATGCCAAGCGTATCGGTCGTCGAGTCCCGGACGGCGAAGCGGCTGGTGATCGTGAAGTCGCCAAAGCTGCGGGGCGTGCCGTCCAGCTCCTTGAGCTCGAGCGCGGGATTTGCGGTGGCAATTGCGGCGGCCCCCTCCGCGGTCGCGTTCAGCATCAGGCGAAGGGTGCGCATGAGCGAGAGCTCGGTCTGCGGGCCGGGCTCGCGAAGGCCCGTCCTGGGGGCCCGGGCCGCCAGGCGGACGGTGGGCGCCGGCGGCTCGGCGGCCTTCGAGGCCAGGAAGACGGCCTTGCACCATGCGAGACCCGCCGGCGCGGGTATGAATTCAACCGGTAGGCTGCGCGCCGCGCCCGCGGGCCCGGCGAGGACGACATGCAGGACACGGCGCGCCCCGGCCGCGACCGGCGTCACGAAGATGTGCGGCGTGCCGCGGGTCGCCTCGATGACGAAGTCGCCGGCGTACTTCTCCGGGTCGGGAGTGAACCCACGGCCCGCCCAGTCCTCGAGCGGCCAGGGGAACTCGAGCTCGACCGTGTTCTCGGGCTCGGTCGGCACCTCGAGGGGCCGGCGTTCGTCGGCCTCGGCCGGCAGCGTGATCCTGACAATGCTTGGAGGGGGGCCGGGTTCCGGCGCAGCCGCGGCGCCTGCCGGCCGATGGAGGACGGCGGCGCACGCGAGAAGGCGCAGGGGCCCGCACCTCACCTTGCCTCCTTCGGCCAGCGCACCACGGCCCTGTGGCGCACGACCACGAACGGGTATCTTCCCTCCTGCATGGCGTCCTCCTGGGGGGCAAGCTCCACGACCAGGTGGAATTCGCCGGGAGGGGGCTCGTACGGAAGGCCGTCGACGGCTCCCGTGCGGACGATGAAGCCGCGGACCCGGTACCGTGGCGAGGATCCCTCGTCCAGCACGTCGATGCCCTCCACCTCCGGGTGGTCGTAGAGGTTGCGGCGCCTCCGTTCGGCCGCCTCCGAGCGCACGTCGCCGTCGAGCGCCTTCCAGCTGTCCCCGACAAAGATCCGGCGCGCGAACTCGGGGTAGGAGAGGCCCGATGGATTGCGCGTGAAGCAGGCCTGGGCAGCCTGCAGGAGTATCTCCCTGAAGAGGGCGCTCCGCGCCTCGGCCGGCTTGACGGGGCCATAGTGAATGGTCCCCGCCCCGTCCACCGAATAGGCCCAGACCCCCTGGCGCAGGTTCGCCGTCCCGCGCTCGAGCATCCAAAGGGAAATCGCCGGGGCGACGACGGCGACAACCATGCAGACGACCTTGACCTGGTGCTCCGCGACCCAGCGCTCGGCCGGCGCAAACGGGGATCTCGGGGCCGCCGCCCCGCGCGGACCAGCGTTCGCGGGCCGGAGCGCCGGCTCCTCTTCGTCAGGTTCGCGTGGGCTCATCGGGCGTGCACGAGAGCACGCCCGCAATGATGAGACAAGTCAAACTTACTGTTTTAATTTTCCCGCCGCGCGCTGGGCGCCCGCGATCGCCGGCGCCGGCCCCACGCCGGTCTCAGCCCAGCGCTCGGCCCTGCGCAAGGCGTCGTCCGCCCGGCCTCCAAGCTCAACGAGGCCCGAGGCCGACCCGTCGGCGGCGATGGCGTTCAGGAAGTAGCGTGTCTCGCCCGGGGACTCGCCGGGAAGCGGGGGAGGCGGCAGCTTGCGGATTGTCCCTAGGAAGCGCAGGCCGAGGCTCCGGCAGCGGCGCCTCGCAAGCGCCGCGAAGTAGCGGTCGAAAGCGGCCTGTCTTTGGGTCGGCGTCATGGTCGTCTGCGGGAAAACCTGAAGAGAAAGCGTTTGCTAAACGAGTCCAATCAAGCTATGTAAGTTTTCACTCGTTTTCAACCACATTATGCCCTTAGTCATCCCATTAAAACGTCATGATTGACAAGACCAAAGCGAATGACACGCCGCCGAAGGGCCTTTCAGCGGCGGCGGCGGCCGCGCGCGGCTTCTCCGAACCCGACATCGTCGACTTCCTGCCGCTCCCCGTCTATCCGCTCCTCGGCGTCCAGGTCCACTGCGTCAGGTGGCAGAAGATTGTCCAGGGCATGAAGAAGAAGGGCGTCGTCGTGCGGGTCCACCGCGAGAGCGATCGCGGGGGGCTCTTCAAGGCCGCGTCGCGCCTCGACGTCAAGCTGACCAGCCGGCGCTGTTCCGGGGCTCCGGGCCAGGGGGCGAGCTGGCTCGTGCGGATCCGCGAGGCCGGCGGCAGAAACGCCGCGGACATCGACGCGGCGGATCCGACCGCCTCGGACCGCGGTCGCTACCGGGCGCTCGGGCTCATGGTCCTGCAGAGGGGCTCCCTTCCCCTCCAGCGCCGCGACATGGCTGTCGCGCTCCACCGCTCCCTCCGCGAGTTCATCCGCGAGAACCAGCTCGCGGGCCGCCGGCAGCGCAACGCGGTCGTGGTGACCGAGGGCGACGACGGCGAATTCACGGTCTCCGTCGCGCCCAACATCCGCCTGGCCTTCGCGGAGCGCGAGAAGAACAAGACGCCTGCTGCTTGACGCGCCGGGTCCGGTGGTCCAACAAGCGTTGGCATGCCGGGGCCATCAGGAGATGTCGGGCGTTTTGCCGTCTTTCGCGGGCTGCGCGAGCACCTCGGGCGCTGCGTCCTGGGCCAGGATGACGCCCTGCGCGGCCTCTCGGACTCGCTCCTTGCGGGCGAGATGGGCCACACGCCCCGCGGCAGGCCGAGGAGCATGCTCCTCCTCCTCGGACCCACCGGCACCGGAAAGACGAAGGCGGTCACGGAGGCGAGCAACCACCTCTTCGGGACCGGAGCCGTGGCTCGGATAAACGCCGCGGAGTTCTCGTCGGAGGAGCGCGTGCCGCTCCTGCTCGGCGCCGCCTCCGGCGAGCGCGGGATCCTCGGCGAGCAGATCGAGCGCCTCAGGTCGTCGGGTGGCCGGATACTCCTGCTCGACGAGATTGAGAAGGCCCATCCCCGGGTGTCCGACTACCTCCTGGGCATCGAGGAGGCCGCCGTCACGCTAGCAAGCGGCGAAGCGCTCGACCTGTCGGGCATCCACGTGGTCGCGACCTCGAACATTGGCTCCGCCGGAGTCATCGAGATGGAGGGGGTCGCGCGGGCGTCGGTGCGGCGCTACGTCGAGCAGGAGGCCGCCGCGCATTTCAGGCCCGAGGTGCTGGCGAGGTTCACGGCGATCCTTGTCTTCGGCCACCTGACCCGAGACGTTCAGCTGCAGGTGTGCTGGCAGATGCTGGACCAGGAGGTCGCCTTCCAGTCCGGGGTGCTTTCGCGAAGGTTCGGGCACCCGCACCGGATCCGCGCGGGCGCGGACGTCTGCAGGCGCCTTGTCTCCGAGGGCTGGCACAGGCGCCTTGGGGCGCGGCCGATGCGCAACGTCGTCGAGCGGCGCATCCGCGGCGCCCTTGTGGCGGCCCAGCTGAGCGGCGCGCTGGGGCCGGGCGTGTTCGAGTCGGTTCTCGTCGCTGACGCGGGGCAGGGCATTCGCGCGGCGATCGCGAGGGCACCGATCACGCTCTGAAGTCCGCCGTTGCCCGCCCGCTCAGCGCAGCCAGAGGGTCTTGGCGTTCACAAATTCCCGGATCCCCTGGGGGCCGAGCTCGCGCCCATGCCCGCTCTGCTTCACGCCTCCGAAGGGCAGGGTGGGGTCCGACCTGACGAAGTCGTTTGCGAAGACGGCCCCCGCCTCGAGGCGCGCCACGACCCGCTCGGCGGTCCTGCGGCTGCGGGTGAAGACGGCGGCGCCGAGACCGAACGGCGAGTCGTTGGCGACCCTCACCGCCTCCCGCTCGTCGCGCACGGGGATGATGGCGGCAACCGGCCCGAAGAGCTCCTCGCCGTACGCCGGCATGCCCCTGGCGACGCCCGTGAGCACGGTCGGGGCGTAGTAGAATCCCGGGCCCGGAAGCGGACGGCCCCCGAGCAGGAGCTTGGCGCCCCGTCGGACGCTTGCGCGCACCTGGCGGTGGAGCTCACGGCGCAGGTCCTCCCGCGCAAGCGGCCCGACCTGGCAGGCGGGGTCGAGGGGGCTGCCGACCCGCCGGGCGGCCATCCTGGCGGTGAATTCCCGCTCGAAGGGCGCGAGGATCTCGCGCACGACGATGAAGCGTTTGGCAGCGATGCAGCTCTGGCCGGCGTTGATGAGCCTCGAGGCGGCGCAGGCCTCGGCCGCCAACGCGATGTCGGCGTCGGCAAGGACGATGTACGGGTCGCTTCCGCCCAGCTCGAATACCCCTTTCTTGAGCGCTGCGCCAGCCCGGGCGGCGACGCTGCGGCCGGCTTCGGTGCTTCCCGTCAGCGTCACCGCGCGGACCCTCGGGTCCGCGATCACGGAGGCGACCCGGTCCGACGCGATCACGAGGGTGCTGAACACCCCGCGCGGCAGGCCGGCCTCCCTGAACGCCGCCTCGATCGCCTTTGCGCAGCCGGTGACCCCGGAGGCATGCTTGAGCAGCATCGTGTTGCCTGCCATGAGGGCGGGAACGGCGGCCCTGAAGACCTGCCAGTACGGGAAGTTCCACGGCATCACGGCGAGAATCGGCCCCATGGGCTCGAACACCACCCGTGACCATCCGGGCGACCCGGGCGGGCGCTCGTCGCTCAAGAATGCGCGCGCGTTCCTCGCGTAGTATTCGCATGCAAGGCGGCACTTCTCGACCTCGGAGCGCGCCTCTGAAAGCGGCTTGCCCATCTCGTCCGTGGCGAGGCGGGCCAGGCGGCCCTCACGCCTGCGCAGGACCCCGGAGACACGCCTCAGGGCGCGCGAGCGTTGCGCGAAAGAGAGGGCCTTCCACGGCCCGAAGGCCGCCGCGGCGCGGGCGACGGCCAGCGACAGCCCGTGCTGGGTCAGCTCCGTGTGGGAGCGGATCGTGCGCCCGGTTGCGGGGTTGACGGTCGCGATGGGCATGGCGGCCCGGGTTGGGGCCCCTGTTCCCCGGATCACATGCGGTCGGGATAGGGCGGGGGCGCCGGGATGGATTTCGCCTGGGTCTTGAGCTCGAGGAGGATCTCCTCGATCCCCCGGTCAAGCTGCTGGTCGGTGCCCGCGAACTCCTTGGCGGGATCGTTGTCCACGACAATGTCGGGATCCACCCCGTGGCCCTCTACGGGCCAGTCCTTCCCGTCCTTGGATATCGGGGCGAACTCGGGCTTGTTCAGGAAGCCCCCGTCGACGATCGGGAGCGTCTCCCGGATTCCGACGACACCGCCCCACGAGCGCTTCCCGACGAGCTTGCCGAGCCCGAGGGTCTTGAAGCGGTACGGGAAAATGTCGCCGTCGGAGGCGGAAAACTCGTCCATCAGGACCAGCTTGGGCCCGAGCTGCATGTCCTGCGGGTTGGTGGTCGGCGTCGCGTTTCGCGGCTTCTCGAACATCACCAGCTCGCGCGACAGGCGCTCGATGACCATGGGGGACACGAAGCCGCCGCCGTTTCCGCGGTCGTCGATGATGAGGGCCCTCTTGTGGATCTGGGGGTAGAACTGCCTGGCGAACTGATCGAGGCCCGCGAAGCCCATGTCGGGGATGTGGACGTAGCCGACCTGGCCGCCCGTCCTGCTCGAAACGTAGTCGGCGTTGCGGCGCACCCAGGCGGCGTAGTAGAGGGGCGCTTCGTCGGCTATCGGCAGGACGGTCACGTTCCTTGCGCCCTCGTCCACCGGCCTCGAGTTGACCCGCAGGACGACCTGCTTTCCCGCCTTGCCCACGAGCGCCGAGTAGATGTTGGCGAGTCCGCTTACCGGCTTGCCGTCGACGGCGAGGATGAAGTCGCCTTCGCTCACGTTCACGCCGATCTCGGTTAGCGGCGAGCGCTCGGACTCAACCCAGTTCTCCCCGTGCAGTATCCGGTCGATGCGGTAGGCCCTGCTCTGGGGATCGCGCGAGAGTTCAGCCCCGAGGAGGCCCATCTGCACGCGGGGGGCGGGCGGGCTGTCGCCGCCGCCCACGTAGGTGTGCCCGCTGTGGATCTCGCCGATCAGCTCGCCGATCAGGTAGGTTACGTCGTAGCGGGTCTGGGCGTAAGGGATCAGGGCGGCGTACTTGGCGCGCATCGCCGGCCAGTCGGCGCCGTTCATCGTCGGCGAGAAGAAGAAGTCGCGCATCTGGCGCCAGCACTCGTCATAGATCTGGGCCCACTCCGCGTGGCGGTCCAGGTGCATCTCGAGTCCTCCGAACGAGAGCTTGTCCTTCACCTCGATCTTCGAGGTGGGCAGGTCGATTATCGCGAAATCCTTGTCGACCGCGACGAGCATCTTCTTCCCGTCGTGCGAGATCTCATAGCCCGCGACGCTGCCGAGCTCGGTCTCCTTCTGGTCCTTGAGGCTGTAGACCAGGAGCGTCTTCGGGGCCGTCCCGCCGTCCTCCGCGTCGCCGGCCTCGCTCGAGTCGCTGCGCAGGTAGTAGACCTTGTCTCCCACGGCCGTGATCGTGTCGTAGTTGGCGGCCTTAACGGGAAGCCCGATCAGGCGGTCCTTGATCCCGTCCTCGTCGACCTTGACCGTGACTGCCTTGGGCGCCGCGTCCTTCTTCGAGTCGCTTGAGTCGGCCGACTTGGCGTCGGGCTTCGGCGCAGCGGGGGCGATCTCGACCTCGTCGCTCTTCGGCTTGAAGGGCGACTCGGTGTCCTTCGCCAGCGCGACCAGGTACACCCGCTCAAGGTTGTTGAAGATGTGCTCGAGCTCGATGTCGCTCATCGTCGGCTTGAAGTCCCGCCCGGACGCGAGGACCAGGAACTTGCCGTCGTCGCTGAAGGCCGGGGAGCTGGCCTCGTACCAGCCGTCGGTGACCTCGAACTTCCTGCCGCCGTCGAGCGAGTAGAGCCACACCTTGGTCAGGCTCTGGTCCTCGGGCCGGGTCCAGGTGACCCACTTGCTGTCGGGCGACCAGGCGTACTGGCGGATCTCAAAAGCGGTGGCGGTGTCGACGAGCGTGACCTCCTTGGTGTCGAGCGTCACAAACCTCAGCCTCTGGAGCCGGTCCGACCAGAGGAGCTTCTTGCTGTCAGGCGACCAGACGGGGTTGTAATAGTAGGTGTCGGCCCCTTTTGTCAGCTGCACCGGCTCCCCGGTGCCGTCCTGCGGCCTGACGTAGAGCTCGTTCTCGCCGGACTCGTCCGAAACGTAGGCGATCAGCCTGCCGTCGGGAGACCAGGCCGAGTCGCGCTCATGCACGCCGGGCTTGAGGCTCAGGTTGCGCGTGGCGCCGTCCTTTGCCGGAACCGTGAACGTGTCTCCGCGCGCGTTCACGACAACCCGCTTGCCGTCGGGCGAGGGGGAGACGCTGGCGACGAACCCCGAGACGTTGACGAGCGCGGGGCGCGAGGTGACGAAGTCCTCCCTGACGACTATGGGGATGCGCCTCGTGGCGCCCGATCTCGTGTCAAAGGACCAGATGTAGCCGTCCTCCTCGAAGACGATCACGCCGGCCCCCAGAGAAGGGAACTTGATGTCGAAGTCCTTGAAATGGGTATGCTGCTCGGTGGCCTTTGTCGCTAGGTCGTAGCTGTAGAGGTTGAGCCTCTTGGCGCCCTCGGAGAGGCGGTCCGACAGGAAATAGATCCTGTTGTTTGGGGCCCACATCGGGATTATGTCCTGGGCGGGGTTGTTCGTGATGTCCTCGATCGCCCCGGTCTTGAGGTCGTAGATCCAGATGTCGTCGGCCATGCCCCCGCGGTAGTCCTTCCACGTGCGGAACTCCCGGAACACGCGGTTATAGGCCATTTTGCTGTCGTCGGGGGAGAAGGAGAGGAAGCCGCCCCTCGGCACGGGCAGCTGCCGAGGCAGGTCGCCGTCGGTGCCGACCGAGTAGAGCTGGCCGTTGAACGGGTTGTACGAGCGCATCCTCGAGCGGAAGAGGACCTCGGGTGACGTGTGCTTCCAAGCCATGACGATGTTGTTCGGGCCCATCCGGTCGCCGAGGTCGTCCCGGGCCACCGTTTCCGTGTAGGTAAGTCTCTTCGGGCTGCCGCCGTCGGCTGGCATAAGGTAGACCTCGGTGTTCCCGTCATACTGGGCGGTGAAAGCGAGCTGCGTGCCGTCCGGCGAGAACCTAGGGAATATGGCGTAGCCCGGCCCGCTGGTGAGCCGTCGCGCGACCCCTCCCTCGAGCCCGACCGTATAGAGCTGGTCCGCGTATGAGAACACGACCTGCCTCCCGTTGGTCGCCGGGAACCGCATGAGGCGGGTTTCGTCCATCTGGGCGGCGGTCTCCGATAGGAGCGGGGACGCCAGCAGCGCCAAACCCGCGATTGGTAGGAATAGTTTTAGCATGATCGGTTGGTCGTTGTTCTTCAAATGCCGGTCAAACAGGGGCCCTGACGCCCGTTCGCCCCCCGGCGGGGTGCGAAATGCGGGTTGCTGCGCCGAGGGAGGGCATCCTGACGCTTGGTTGTGTCAGACCGACTCGAGGATCTTGTAGAGCCTCTTCACCATCCCGGACGCGTCGTCCAGGAGGCCTGCCGATATGAGCGCGTTGTCAAGAATCTGCTCGGCCACGAGGCTGGCCTTCTCGGGCGATGCGGACTGGATCTCGGACAGCCGCTTGATGACGGCGTGGCGCGGGTTGATCTCCAGGTTCACCCGCAGCGGCGTCTGCGCCCCGTCCTTGTTCATGGCCTTCATGAGCCTTCGCATGTGGGGGGACACGAACTTGTCCGCGTTCAGCGCCAGCGCGGGGGAGTCGACCAGCCTGTCGCTCGCCCTCACGTCGGCGACCCGCTCGCCGAGCGACTCCTTGAGCCAAGCGACCAGCGCCTTGGTCTCGGACTCGCCGAGCGCGCCGTCGCCTCTGGGCTGCTCGGACAGCTTGACGTCGGCGTGGTCGGCGGCGGTTATCTTCTTCCCGTCGAACTCGCGGACATTGTTCATCACGTACTCGTCGACCGCCTCGTAGCAGAAGAGGACCTCCAGGTTGCGCGCCTTGAACCCCTCGAGGTAGGGCCCGGCCTCGATCGACTCGCGGCTGGGCCCGATCAGGTAATAGATCTCCTTCTGGTCGGCACCGATGCGGGAGACGTAGTCGGCGAGGGACGTCGTCTTGCCCTTGTCCGTCAGTGAGGACTCGAACCTGAGGAGCTTCGTGAGGGCCTCCTTGTGGGTGTAGTCGAGGGCCGCCCCCTCCTTGAGGAACACCCCGAACTCCTTGTAGAAATCAGCGTAGGAGTCCGGACGGTCCCTCGCCTCCTCCTCAAGGAACTTGAGAAAGCGCTTGGTGATGACGCGGTTGAGCTTCTCGACCAGCGTCCGGTCCTGCATCGTCTCGCGCGAGATGTTCAGGGGCAGGTCCTCGCTGTCCACGACGCCCTTTAGGAAGCGCAGCCACTCGGGCAGGAGGTCCTTCGGCCGGGCGTCGATGAGGACCTTGCGGCAGTAGAGGGCCACCGCGGGCTCGAGCCTGGAAAGGCCGAGCCGCTCGGTGTTGTCCTTCGGCACGAACAGGAGGGCGTTGATCGAGATCGGGGCGTCGGCGCTGAAATGCAGGCGCAGCCGGGGCTTTTCCGAGTCATGGGCCTGGAACTTGTAGAACTCGTCGTACTCCTCCTCCTTGATCTCGCTCTTGCCGCGCAGCCAGAGGGCCTGGACCGTGTTGATGCGCTTGCCGTTGAGGTTGATCGGGAAGGAGACGAAGGCGCTGTAGCGCTCGATGATCTCCTTGACCCTCCACTCCTGGCTGAACTCGGAGCATTCGTCCTTCAGCTCCACGACGATCTTGCAGCCCCTGCGTTCGCCGGAACTCTCCTCGATCGCGAAGCTGCCCGCGCCGTCGCTGCTCCAGAGCAGGCCCGGCTCGGATTCCCGCCACGAGTGGGTGTACACCCTGACGGTCTTCGCGACCATGAACGCCGAGTAGAAGCCGACGCCGAACTGGCCGATCAGCCCGGCGGCCTTCTGGTCGCCTTCGCCGAGGGCCCTCAGGAAGGCCTTCGAGCCGGAGTGCGCGATCGTGCCCAGGTTCTCGACAAGCTCGGCCTGGGTCATGCCGATCCCGAAGTCCTGTATTGTGAACGTCTTGGCCTTGTCGTCGGTCGTTATGTTGATCTCGAGATCCAGCTTCTCGTCATAGATGCCCTTCTCGGTCACCTGGAGGTGGCGCTCCTTCTCGAGGGCGTCCGAGGCGTTCGAGACAAGCTCCCGGACGAAGATTTCCTTCTCGGTGTAGAGGGAATGGATGACGATATCGAGCAGCTGCTTGATCTCGGCCTGGAATTCGAATGTCTGCGGGGTCGCGGTGGGCATAGGTGTGCTAAAAAAGGGACCGTCAGCCTATTCCAATCCGCGCAAAAATCAACGCCGGGCCGCCTACGGGGCAAAAAATCCCATGAATTGCTCGACCGGGAGCGCGTCAAGCCTCCCAGGGTCGGAGAAGGCGGCTATGACGGCGGCCGCCTTCGAGCCGGCGAAGTGTCCGCGCACCGCGGCCTCGAACTTCGCGCGGAGGAGTGGGACACCCTCGCCGCGACGGCGGCGGTGGCCGACCGGGTAGTCGACCGCGACCCGCCGGGTGGAGGCGCCGCCGCGGAAGTGCACCTGCACCGAGTTTGCTATCGAGCGCTTGCCGGGATCAAGGTAGTCACGCGAGAACGCCGGGTTCTCGGACACCTCCATCCTCCCGCGGAGGGCGTCGATGCGCGGATCGAGCGCGGCGGCGTCCTCGTAGTCTGCGGCCTGGAGAGCCCCCTTGATAAGGCCCACGGCAACCATGTACTGGAGGCAGTGGTCCCGGTCGGCCGGATTGGAGAGCCTTCCCGTCTTGTTGATGATTCGCAGGCCGCTCTCCTGGGTCTCTATCACGACCCGCTCGACCTCGGACAGGCGC
This sequence comes from uncultured Opitutaceae bacterium, assembly GCA_964574435.1. Taxonomy (GTDB): domain Bacteria; phylum Verrucomicrobiota; class Verrucomicrobiia; order Opitutales; family Opitutaceae; genus Palsa-1447. Next base: position 22,999 of record CAZNNO010000013.1, on the reverse strand, counting down.
GGGGCAACCTCGGGGTGGAGCGCAACGGCGGCCTCGACCGCGGTCTGCGCGTGGAACTCCGCGGGATAGGATATCTTGAAGAGGACGTTCTCCATCACGTAGCTCCCGAATCCCTGCTCCGGCACGGCCAGGGGCTTGCCCCGAAGGACGACCTCCTCGAATCCCCAGGTCCTTGTCGAAAGGGCCCCCGGGTACCCCATCTCGCCCCGGAGCGCCAGGAGCGCGTGCCAGACGCCCCGGCTCGTCGCGTCCCCCGCCGCCCAGCTCTTGCGCGAGCCGGTGTTCGGGGCGTGGCGGTACGCCCGGAGGGCCCCGCCGTCGAGGAACGCGTTCGAGAGGGCGTTGACGATCTGATCGCGCGACCCGCCGAGAAGCCGGGCGGCCACGGCCGCCGAGGCGATGCGCACCAGGAGCACATGGTCCAGGCCCACGCGGTTGAAGGCGTTCCCAAGCGCCAGGACCCCCTGGATCTCGTGCGCCTGCACCATGGCCACGAGGATGGCGCGTACCGTGGGGGGCCGCTGCGCGCCCCCGGCCCCGGCTCGGGCGGCGTAGTCGGCGCACGCAAGAATGGCGCCCAGGTTGTCCGAGGGATGGCCCCATTCCGCCGCGAGCCAGGTGTCGTTGAAGTCGAGCCAGCGCACCAGGGCGCCCGTGTTGAACGCCGCCTGCACCGGATCGAGCTCGTGGTCTGTCCCCGGGACCCGGGCACCGCGCGACGGGAGCGTTGCGCCCGGGACGACGGGGCCGAGGAGCCTCCTGCACGCGGGGTAGCCGAGCGCCAGGAAGGCGCAGCCGAGCGAGTCCATGAGGCAGAGGCGCGCCGTCTCGAGCGCGGCCGCTCCGCTCGCGCGCCCGGTATCGAGCACGTAGTCCGCGAGCTGCTGGAGGAGCGGGTCCGGTGGCGGTCGGTCGGCGAGCGATGCGGATGCCTGAGACATGCTACCGCTCCGCGATTGGGACGTACGGCCTCGGGGAGGGGCCCGTGTAGACGGCGCTTGGCCGGATTATCTTCCCGTCCTGCCTCTGCTCGATGACGTGCGCCGCCCAGCCGGCCGTGCGCGCGATCGCGAAGACCGGCGTGAACATCGGCGTCGGTATCCCTAGCATCCGGAAGGCCGGGGCGCTGTACCAGTCGAGATTTGGAAACATCCTCTTCATCCCGCGCATGACCTCCTCGATGCGCTCGCACACGGCGAAGAGCTGCGGGGCGCCGCCGTCGGCGCAGAGGCAGCGTGCAATCTCCTTGATAACGGTGCTGCGGGGGTCGGAGGTCGTGTAGACGGGGTGGCCGAAACCGATGATGATCTCTCCGGCGCCGACGCGGGAGCGGATGTCGGCCTCGGCCTCGGCCGGGCTCCCGTAGCGCAGGGCGATCTCTATCGCCACTTCGTTGGCGCCGCCGTGCTTCGGTCCGCGCAGGGCGCCGATCGCCCCGCAGATTGCCGAGTGCAGGTCCGACCCCGTCCCCGCGATGACGCGGGCGGCGAACGTCGAGGCGTTGAACTCGTGCTCGGCGTAGAGGATGAGGCCGCGGTCGAGGGCGCGCACGTGCGCGGCGTGGGGCGCCCTGGCGTGGAGGAGCCTCAGGAAGTGGGCCGCGAGCGAGGGCTCGTCCGTCGCCGTCTCGATCCGCCTCCCGCCGTGGGCATAGTGGTGCCAGTAGAGCAGCATGGAGCTGAAGGAGGCGACGAGGCGGTCCGCAAGCGAGCGGGCCAGGTCGTGGACGTGGCCCGGCCCCTCCGGATCGACGGAGCCGAGGACCGAGCACCCGGTTCGCAGGACGTCCATCGGGTGCGAGGCCGCGGGAATCAGCTCCAGGGCTTCGCAGACGAACGCCGGCAGCCGCCGGTATTCCGCGAGGCGCAGCTTGTAGTCGTCGAGGTCGGCCTGGTTGGGAAGCTCGCCGTGGATGAGCAGGTGGGCGACCTCCTCGTACGTGGAGCGCTCCGCAAGCTCCGTCACGTCGTAGCCGCGGTAGTGGAGGTCGTTGCCGCTGGAACCCACCGTGCAGATCGCCGTCGTCCCTGCCGCTATCCCCGAGAGCGTGACAGACTTCTTGCTCATGGGCGGCCCTCCTTCACGGCGCGCCCCTGCTGGCGTCCGTCGTAGCCCAGGACGTCGTAGAGCTCGGCGCGCGTCTGCATGGCGCCCACCATGGACATCTGCGTGCCGTCGCTGCGGATCGCCGCGTACACGCTTTCCGCGGCCCTGCTCATCGCGCGGAAGGCGCCCAGCGGGTAGAGGGCCACCGCCACGCCCGCGGAGTCGAGCTGCCCGAGCGTGAAGAGCGGAGTCTTCCCGAACTCAGTCAGGTTCGCAAGTACCGGAACCCCGCCAAGGGCCTCGGTGAATCGCCGGTATTCGTCCACCGTGCCCAGCGCCTCCGCGAAGATCATGTCGGCTCCCGCCGCCGCATAGGCCCGGGCGCGCTCGATAGCCCTGCCGAGCCCCTCGATCGCGTGCGAGTCCGTCCTCGCCATGATGACGAAGTGCGGGTCCGTGCGCGCGCGCACCGCCGACCTGATCCGCTCGCACATCCGTGCGGCGCTCACAAGACGCTTGCCCGGGAGGTGGCCGCAGCGCTTGGCCTCCACCTGGTCCTCGAGGTGGCAGCCCGCCGCCCCGGCGCTCGTCATCTCCGCGACCGTGCGCGCGATCATCCTGGGCCCGCCCCAGCCCGTGTCCGCATCGACCAGAAGCGGCAGGTCGGTCGCGCGCGTGATGCGGCGTATGTCCACGCACACGTCCTCGAGCGTCGTTATCCCGGTGTCCGGAACCCCTCGGGACGCGTTGGCGACCCCGGCACCGGAAAGGTAGATCGCCCGGTAGCCGGCCCGCTCGGCAAGGAGCGCGCAGTAGGCGTTTATCGTCCCGACCACCTGGAGGGGTCGCTCGGCCTTGAGGGCCGCTCGGAGGCGCGCGCCGGGGGAGCGGGGAAGGGACGGCATGGGGATCGGGGCTCTTGGGCGCTGGTGCTAGCACATTCGGGCGCGTGCAGCGATTAATTCGTGACGACGGCGCCGCTGCGCTGGCTGCGCGGGGATCGGCCCGCAGCCGCCGCAATTCGCCGCGCCGGGTTGAAGTCTCTGCTTTCCTCCGCATAGTGGTGCCACACGCCATGAAGCCACCAACCGGATTCGGCCCCGTCAATCCCGAGGTGCGGATTGGGCACGTCCACCTGAAGGTCGCGGACCTCGACCGGGCCCTCGGCTTCTACTGCGGCGTGCTCGGCTTCGAGCTCATGCAGCGCTTCGGCTCCGGCGCGGCGTTCATCTCGGCGGGCGGCTACCACCACCACATTGGCCTGAACACGTGGGAGAGCCTCGGGGGGGCGCCGCCCCCGCCCGGCTCGACCGGGCTCTACCACCTCGCAATCCTGTACCCGACGCGCGCGGAACTCGCCGGGGCGCTGCGCCGCCTCGAGGCGGCCAAGATCGCGCTGGACGGCGCCTCGGACCACGGCGTGAGCGAGGCCCTCTACCTGCGCGACCCCGACCAGAACGGCGTCGAGCTCTACTGGGACCGTCCGCGTGCCGAGTGGCCGAGGGATGCGCGGGGGGGCGTGGCGATGTACACCCGCCGGCTGGACCTGCAGGGCCTCCTGGCGGAGGCGCAGGCGCGCTGAACGGGGGGTCCGTCCGGGAGCGACCGGCCGCCCCCTTAGCCCCCGAGGTAGGCCGCCTTGAGCTGGGGATCCCTCCTCAGGTCCCCGCTCGGACCCTCCATCGTGACATGGCCCGTCTCGAGGACATAGGCGCGGCTGCTGATCTCCAGTGCCAGGTTTGCGTTCTGCTCGACCAGCAGGATGGTGATCCCGCGGTCCCTGTTTATCTCGATGATCTTCTCGAATATCGTGCTGATCAGCCTCGGCGCGATGCCGAGCGACGGCTCGTCGAGCATCAGAAACCTGGGCTCCCCCATCAGCGCGCGCCCGATCGCCAGCATCTGCTGCTCGCCGCCCGAGAGGGTCCCCGCGGTCTGGCGCAGCCGCTCCTTGAGGCGCGGGAAGATGCCGAAGACGTAGTCGCGGTTCCGCGCGACGGCGGCCTTGTCCTTCTGCAGGTACGCGCCCATCGCGAGGTTCTCGTCGACCGTGAGGTTGGAGAAGATCATGCGGCCCTCCGGGACATGGCCGAGACCGCGCGCCACGATCCTGTGGGCCGGCACCTGGGTTATCTCCTCCCCGAGGAACCTGACGCTGCCAGACTTGGGCCTCAGGAGCCCTGAGACGGTCCTGAGCGTCGTCGTCTTGCCGGCCCCGTTGCCGCCGATCAGCGTCACGATCGTCCCCTTCTCGACCCTGAGGGATATTCCCCTCAGCGCCGAGATCGCGCCGTACGATACCGACAGGTCGGTGATCTCGAGCATGGGCATCAATGCTGGGACCACCCACTCCCGTGGGGCTCTCCCAGGTAGGCCTCGATCACCTTCGGGTCGCTCCGGATCTCCTCTGGCGTGCCTTCGGCGATCTTGACGCCGTAGTCGAGGACGGCGACCCGCTTGCAGACGCCCATGACGACCCTCATCGAGTGCTCGACCAGCAGGATGGACGGCACGAACTCCCTGTGGATTCGCTCGATAAGCGCCATGAGCTCGCCCTTCTCGGTGGGGTTCATGCCCGCCGCGGGCTCGTCCAGGAGCAGCAGCTTGGGCCGCGTCGCAAGGCAGCGAACGATTTCAAGGCGGCGCTGCTCGCCATAGGGAAGGCTCGTTGCCGGGGCGTCGCGGTAGCGGCCGAGGTGGAAGAGCTCGAGGAGCTCCTCCACCCGGCGCGTGATCGCGGCCTCGTCGTCGCGGAACGAGCGCATCCGCACGAGCGCCTGCGCGGGCCCGCAGGTTCGGTGGAGGTTGCATGCGACGCGGACGTTGTCGAAGACTGACAGGCTCTTGAAAAGGCGGATGTTCTGGAAGGTCCTCGCGATGCCCGCCCCCACGACCTCGTTGACCCTCTTGCCTGCCAGGTCGACCCCGCCCGACCGGACCTTCCCGCTCGTGGCCTCGTAAACGCACGTCACCAGGTTGAACACCGTCGTCTTGCCCGCCCCGTTCGGGCCGATGAGCCCGACCAGGTCGCCGCCGCCGACGACGAGGTCGAGCGCGTTCACGGCCGTCAGGCCCCCGAAGCGGATCGTCGCCTTCTCGAGCTGGAGGATGGGTTCGGGCATGGCCGGAGGCGCCGGGCTATTTCCTCGAGATCAGGTATTTCCACCGCAGGCGCGCCGCGATGGCCGTGAAGTCGAAATTGAAGAGCCCGTTGGGCCGGACGAGCATGAGCACGATAAGCAGCAGGGAGTAGAGCACCATCCGGTACTCATCGACGGCGCGCAGCATCTCGGGAAGGACGGTCAGGAGGATCGCGGCAAGGATGACGCCGGGCGTGTTTCCCATCCCTCCCAGGATCACCATGACCACGATCTCTATGCTCTTCGTGAAATCGAAGCCGGTTGGCGTGATCGTGAGCTTGAAGTGGCCGTAGAGGCCGCCCGCGACGCCCGCGAAGAAGGCCCCCACCACGAAGGCCACGATCTTGTAGCGGGTCGTGTCGATGCCGACCGCCTCCGACGCGATCTCGTCGTCGCGGGTCGACATGAACCCCTTGCCATAGGTCGACCGCACGAGGCAGACCACCGTGAACACCGTCAGGCCCGCGAAGGAATAGACCCAGAAGACCGTCGTGTAGTTCGGGATGCCGTTGAGCCCGAGGGCGCCTCCAAGCGCCTCGATGTTCTGGAAGACGACCCGTATGATCTCGCCGAATCCGAGCGTCACCAGCGCAAGGTAGTCGCCCTTCAGGCGCAGGGACGGGATGCCGACGACCAGGCCGGCCAGAGCGGCGCCGACGCCGCCCATGAGGAGCGCCGCCAGAAAGAGGAGCCCCTGCTGGAGCGCGGTGCCGCCGTCGTCCCCAAGCAGCCTCGGGCCGGCCAGGAGCGTCACGGCAGCCGAGAGGTAGGCGCCCACCGACATGAAGCCGGCGTGGCCGAGCGAGAACTGGCCCGTGTAGCCGTTCACGAGATTGAGGGAGACCGCCAGTATGATGTTGATCCCGACTCCGGTGATCACGTCCAGGTAGTAGGGGTCGATGTGGTCCGAGAAATGCGACACCCCGAAGGCCAGGAGCACGGTCGCGACGAGGGCGATGAGGGGCTTCGGCATCATTGGGCGCGCTTCAGACCTTCTCGGCGTGGAACCGGCCGAGGAGGCCGGCCGGCCGGAAGAGGAGGATTCCGATCAGGATGGCGAACGCGATCGCGTCCTTGTACGTCGACCACCGGGAGCCGTCCACGAAGGTCTCGACCATGCCAAGGATCAGGGCCCCCAAGGCGGCGCCCGGGATGTTTCCCACCCCGCCGAGGACGGCCGCGACGAAGGCCTTGAGGCCCGGCACGACTCCCATGAGGGGGTCGATCGAAGGGTAGTTGAGGGCGTAGAGGACGCCGCCCGCTCCCGCGAGCGCCGAGCCGAGCCCGAAGGTAAACGAGATGACGACGTCGATGTTGATCCCCACCAGCTGCGCCGCCTTGGGATTGAGGGCGACCGCCCTCATCGCGGTGCCGATCTTCGTCCGGTAGACCGCGAGCTCCAGGGCGACCATGAGGAGGGCGGCCACGACGATCACGATCACCTGGTTCACGGAGATGATGAGGCCGTGGACCGAGATCACCTTGGCAGGGAAGATCGACGGGAAGGCGCGCGGGGTGGCCCCGAGCACGAGCTGGCCCGTGTACTCGAGGAACAGGGACATGCCTATTGCGGTGATCAGCACGTTGAGCGTGGGACCGCCCCGCAGCGGGCGGTAGACAAGGCGCTCGATGGCGATGCCGAGCACGGCGCATCCCCCCATGGCGGCGGCCAGCGAGGCCATCCCGCCGAGCACGGTGCCGCTGGGCAGGTGCTCGCCGACAAAGTAACCTATGAAGGCCCCGACCATGAAGACATCCGAATGGGCGAAGTTGATGAAGCGCAGCACGCCGTACACCATCGTGTACCCGAGCGCTATCAGGGCGTAGATGGCGCCAAGCGAGAGGCCGTTCAGGAGTTGCTGGAGGAACTCCGTCATTCGGCCGGGCTCCTCGCCGCGCTAGGGGGCGACGCTCTCGAGAAACTTGAACTTGCCATCCTTGACCATGATTACGACCGCGGCCTTTGTGGCGTTTCGGTCCTTGTCCATCGTCGTGATCCCTGTGACGCCCTCGAAGCCCTTGGTGGCCGCGAGCGCGTCGCGCACCGCCGGCCCCTCCGTGGAGCCGGCGCGTCGGATCGCGTCGACCAGAACCCCGGCGGAATCATAGCCGAGGGCGGCCATCGCGTCGGGCGTCGCCCCGTCATAGCGCGCCCGGAACTTGGCCACGAAGGCCTTCACCGCCGGGGTGTCGACCTCGGGTGAGTAGTGCGTCGAGTAGTAGCACCCCTCGACGGCGGCGCCCCCAATCTTCACCAGCTCCGGGGCCTCCCAGCCATCGCCGCCGAACAAGGGGATGTTCATTTCGAGCTCGCGGGCCTGCCGGCAGATGAGCGCGGCTTCCGTGTAGTAGCCGGGGACGAAGATCCCGTCGACCCCGGCCGCCTTGATCGCCGTGAGCTGCGCGTTGAAGTCCTTGTCCCCCTCGGTGAATTTCTGCTCGATGGCGATCTCCCCGCCGTCGGCGACAAAGCGCTCCTTGAAGTACGTCGCGAGCCCGACGCTGTAGGCCGAGGAGACCGAGGTCAGCAGGGCGACCCTGTGGAGCCGGAGCGTGTCGCGGGCGAACTTCGCCATCACGGTCCCCTGGAACGGGTCGATGAAGCACACCCGGAATATGTAGTCCCCGATCTTGGTCACCTTGGGGTTGGTTGAGGAGGGCGAGACCATCGGCACCTTGTAGGCCTGGCAGATCGGGGCCGCCTCGAGCGAGCGCATCGAGGCCACCTCGCCCAGGATCCCGACCACCTTGTCCCTCGATATGAGCTTCTTGACGATCGTCGCCGACTCCCCCTGCTTGGACTGGTTGTCCTCGGTGATGAGCTCAATCTTGCGGCCGAGGACGCCGCCCGCCGCGTTCAGCTCTTCGACCGCGAGCACGGTGCCCATGTGGGAGGACTGGCCGAAGGCAGCCTCCTTCCCGTTCAGGGAGGCGTATTCGCCGATCTTGATCGTTTCCTGCGCCTCGAGGCGCGTCGACACGGCCGCGGCGGCCACCAATGCCGCTGTTAATGGGCGGAAGATGCGATGCATGGGAATATGCGTGGCCGCAGACAATGGGAGCCGAAGCCCGGTTTCAACCGAATTGGCGTACTTAATTGATTAAGGGCCCCGGGCCTGCTTCGGTACAGGCCGTTGAACACATTCGACCGGCACCTCCTGCGCGAATGGCTATCGATATTCGGGCTCGTGCTCGTCCTAGTCTGCGGGCTGCTGCTCGTGCAGGTGATGTACGACGATTTCCGCGACCTCCACGAGGCGGGGGCCGGGCTGCGCGACCTGGCGCTCTACTCGATGGTCGCCATTCCCGGCTTCCTGCAGCTGACGCTGCCGATCGTGCTCCTCCTCTCGACCCTCTTCGTCCTGGGAAAGCTCCACAAGGCGAACGAGCTTACGGCGATGCGAGCCGCCGGCGTCGGCTACACCCGGCTCATGGCCCCGATCTGGCTCATGGGGCTGGCCTGCTGCGCGGTGTCGTACTGGCTCAACTCCCATGTCGTCCCCTGGTCCGTCGAGGAGACGCGCATCATGAAGGAGGGCTTCCAGTTCAGGAAGCAGGCGCAGTCCCTGCCACAGGACCGCATCGGCGCCGTCTTCAGCGTCGGATTCGACAACCCCTACCCGCGCCGCATGTGGTTCTTTAACCGCTATAGCAAGTACACGCTGCGCGCCTATGGGGCCAGCGTCACGGAGATGGACGCGCGCGGCCGCGCGACGAACCGCATCGTGGCCACCGAGGCGTGGTATGACGACTCGAAGAAGGCGTGGGTCTTCACGGGGGGCCGAGAGATGGGCTTCAATCCCGAGACGGGCGAGAACACGTCTTCCGAGCCGTTCACCGAGCGGGTCTATCCCAGGTTCCAGGAGGATCCCCGTCTCATGATGCTGATCGACCGCAGGCCGATAGACCTGTCCTCGACCGAGCTCAGGGAGCTGATCGACTACCTTTCCCGCGAGAACAATCCGAAGAGCGTCCCCTACGCCGTCCGCTATTACGGGCTCCTTGCCGACATCTTCAACCCTTTGATCGTGATAGCGATAGCCATTCCCTTCGCCGCGGCCGGTGTCAGGACAAACCCGGCCGTCGGCGTTTCAAAGTCGATCGGCCTCTTCTTCCTCTACCTGGCCCTTCAGAACCTCGCGGCGTCCCTTGCGACGAAGCAGCTGGTCGAGCCCGGTCTCGCGGCGTGGCTGCCGAACATCGGCATGACCTGCCTGGCGGTCGTCTTCTTTGCCAGGCTCCGCTAACGCGGGCAGGCGCCGGTCCTTGCGGCCGGGCTCAGCCCAGTGCCCGCGGCTGCCGAGGGCAGCGCGCGGCGTTCGATTCAAGGGGAAGCGACGGAGCTGCGGGCCGGCCCGCCTGGGGTCAGGTGCGCAGGTACGACGCCCCGTTCACGTCGACCACGGCCCCCGTCATCGCGGCGGGGGCGTCGAGGGCGCAGAAGACGGCGGTGCGGGCGACCTCCTCCGCGCGGGTGACGCGCCCGAGCGGGTGCTGGGAGCGTATCTCGGCGCCGCGCGGGCCCGCGAGGTACTCCGCCGCCATCTCGGTCTCCACCCACCCGGGGGCGACGCAGTAGACCAGCACGCCGTTCGGGGCGAGCGCCTTGGCGAGCGACTGGCTGAACGAGTTGAGCGCCGCCTTGCTCGCGCCGTAGGCCGGGGCGTCGGGTTCCCCGCGGAACGCGCCCCTCGAGGAGATGTTTACGATCCGGCCGCCCCCGGCCGCGGCCATGGCCCGCGCGGCAAGGTAGGAGAGATTGGCCGGACCGCGGAGGTTGGTGGCGATGATCTGGTCCCAGGCTCCGAGCCAGTCGCCATAATCGGTCGACAAGGGAGGGTGCTGCCCGTGCGCCGCCGCGTTGTTGACGACGACGTCGACCCGCCCGAGGCGGTCCACGGCCTCATTCCAGAGGCGTTCCACGGCGCCCGGGTCGGACAGGTCGCCCAGGAGCACGGCGTGGCCCGTTCCCGGAAGCGCCGCGACCACGGCGCCAGCCGCCTCCCTGGCCTGGCGGCAATGGACTCCGACGCGGACACCGCGGGCGGCGAGCTGGAGCGCGATCTCGCGCCCGATCCCGCGCGACGCGCCGGTTACGAGGGCGGCGCTCGTGCTTGCTTGCGTCTTCAACGGGGCGAGGCTTGGGCCGGCATGGCGGTCAGGACCAGTTGTAATTGAAGCTTATGCTGATCCGCTCCGAACCCACCCGGTTCGGGGCGACCTCGTGCCGCAGCCAGCTCTCGAAAAGGACGAGGCGGCCCGCGTGCGCGGGGTAGGTGATGTGGGCCCTGTTGGCCCTTCGGGCCCCGGGGAGTCGCGGCGGCGCGGCCATGAAGCGGTCGAGCCTCGGGTCCTCAAATCTGAGCCCTGGGCACCCCCGCGGCGTCCGGACGTAGTAGGTGCCGCTCACGAACGCGAGGGGGTGCAGGTGAAGCGAATGCGCCGCCGACGGCGGCATTATGTTGACCCAGCAGTCGGTCATCCGGATCACGCGCCTGCGCAGGTTCATGTCGAGGGCCCGCGCAAACAGCCGGACATGGCGGGTGATCCTGCGCTCGAGCCCGGCAAACGTGCTCGAGAAGCGGTGCAGCTCGTTGAGCGACGCATAGCTTGTGTAGCCCCCCGGGTAGTTCCGGCGCGACCACTCCCGGCCAGCCCTGTCGAAGTCCCTGAGCGATCGGCATTCGTCGGCAAGGTCGGCGTTGAAGCGCTCGAGCCCGGACTTCATGAGGGGCTCGCTGTAGACGAAGGTCGGAAACCAGGCCCGGATCATCGCCCGCCCTCCGCGAGCGGCGTGCCGGCGTTGGCGCCCGATACCCTGCCGGGCTTGCCGGCGGGGGCTGTGTCGTCTTCCATTGCGGCGATCTTGGGGAGGACGCCCGCCGGGGCAAATCGGAAAGCTCAGCGCGAGAGGGCCGCGTGCGCGGCGCCGGCAAGCGCCAGGTCGCCCTCCTGGGCGGCGGCGCGCTCAAGCTGTCCCAGGAAGGTGTGCTCCTGCTCGCGCGTCAGCGCGGGCGCGGCCCACCGCACCGAGAGGAAGTAGCTCCTGAGCGCGTCGTTGCAGCGCCCGAGCCTGAGGAGCACGAGCGCCTGGTCGTAGGCCGCCTGGTAGAATCGCTCGTCCATGCCGAGCGCGTCCTCAAAATGGTCGTTGGCTTCCCTCAGCTGCCCGGCCTTCGCCATCATGAGGCCCATTTGGTCCTGCAGGATCGCGAGGAAGCTCACGGGGCCGTAGTACGGGCTGATGCGCCGCTTGTCCTCGATGATCGCGGCCGCCTTCAGGAATCCCTGGCCTGTCGGGTTGCGCCTGAGTCGCTCGGCAACGGCCTCGGAGGCGGCCTTCTCGTTGCCGCGCAGGAACTCGAGGACCTGCAGCCGGCTGTTGAAGTCGTCCAGGAGCTCGGCGTTGGTCAGTTGGGTGGCAACGTAGGCGTGCTGGAGCCGGTCGTCCGACCAGAAGTCGAGCTGGCGCCACGTGAGCCGGCCGAGGAGCCCGATCACAGCGAGGGACCCGGCCGCGGCCAGGGCGCGGCCCCGCGGCGTTGAAATGCGCGCCAGGAGCGAGGCGAGGACGCAGGCCGAGATCACGGTCAGGAAGTATCCGTAGCGGTCGCTGGTCATGTGGGGCTTTTCGGTCAGCCCGAAGAAGGGCGCGGCCGAAGCCAGGTAGCCAAACCAGACGACAGCGAAGACGGGGCGCCTGCGCAGCCAGGCGAGCGCCAGCACGGAGGTCGCCGCAACCGCCGCCATGCTGAGGACGAACGGCACCGCCGACGGACGGAAGTCCATGAGCGTGTCGTAGAGCGGGGACAGGTGTGTCGGCCACCAGGGCTTCCAGACGTAGTAGGCGGCGACATACGCGGACTGGGCGATGCGGCTGGACAGGGGCAGCTCCTGGAGGCCGGGCACGGCGCCGAAGACCTGGGTGTTCCCGAAGCGGGCGGCCAGCGTTATCGAGAGGACGGCCGCAAGCGGGACCAGGAAGGCGGCCTTCTCGGCGAGGAGGCGCAGGAACGGCTGGCCGGGGCGCGAGCGCGAGTAAAGCCAGTCGAGACCGATGAGCAGGACCGGTGCGCCGAGGGCGAGGGGGTACGTGAGGAGCGACGCGGTGTAGCCGGCCGCGGCCAGGCAGAGCCACACGGTCCGCCGGGTACCCTGGGTCTGGTATGTCCGCAGGTAGGCCACCAGGGAGCCCAGGAAAAGGGCCATCGACTGGCCGTAGAGGTTGCCGGAGATCCAGGCCGTCGTCTCGACGCGGAAGGGGTGGAAGACCCACCAACCGGCCGCGAGGCTCGCGGCGGCGACGTCCCAGGGCGTCAGGCCGCCGGTCCGCCCCCCGCGGCCGAAGAGCCGGAGGGCCTGGGTCACGATCGCGAAAACGAGCCCAGAGTTGACAACGTACAGGGCGAACGCGACGGCATGGTAGGGGTGAGGGTTGAGGCCCGCGAACTCGTACGTCGCCGAGAACCCGAGCCAGCCGAGCGGAATATACCGCCTGACGTAGCTCCAGTCTGTGAACATCCACTTGAGCCTCCCGAGGTCAAGGCCCCCCATGTGGGGGTTCAGGGTCACGTTGACGTCGTCATCCCTGAGGTAGAGGAAGCCGAAATCCAGGACCCTCATGTTGAGGGCCATGGCCAGGATCAGCAGGAGGGCGCCGCAGAGCCAGAACATCCTGCGCCCCTCGGGGGATGCGAAGACGCAGGTGTCTTGTTGTTGGAGTTGCACTATTCTTTCGGGCGGTCTGCCCTCCGACAATCGACCCTGGACCTTCCGGATGCGAGCGACGTCCCCAAGCATCATCACCCGGGGGCGGCGAAAGGTCCAACCGATTCCGATGGCCGTGCGCGCACCCGTGCGGCGGGCCCGGCCGGGCTGTCACACCTCCACGCGGTGACGGCTCACGTTGGCGCCGTCCTCGGGGCGCAGCTGGCGGAAGACGAGCGCGGAGAGGAGGGTCAGCAGGCCCACGACCACGAAGGCCCGGTGTATCCCGGAGATCATCTCGCCGGCGGTGGCGTGGTACCGGTCGGGAATGAAAAACGCTGCGATCAGCGACGACATCGCGACACCGAAGCTTAGCGAGAGCTGCTGCATGGTGCTGGCGATGCTGCTGCCCATGCTGACGTCCCTCTCCGTGAGGTCCGCATAGACGATCGTGTTGATTGCGGTGAACTGCAGGGACGAGAAATAGCCGAAGCCGAACGCCTGGACGACGATCCTCCATGCCGGCGTGCCCTCGCCAATCGTGGCGAACGACACGATGAACAATCCCATGAAGAGCGTGTTCGACACCAGCACGCGGCGGTAGCCGAAGCGGGTGATGACCCAGGGCATCGTCATCTTGAGGCTCATCGCGGCGAGAGGCTGCGGAACCATGAGCATGCCCGACTGGAGCGGCCCGTAGCCGAGCCCGACCTGGTAGAGCAGGGGGAGCAGGAAGGGCATCCCGCCGATGCCGAGCCGCGTGACGAGGCCCCCGGCGACGGACGAGCGGAACGTGCGGATGAGGAACAGGCGCAGGCGCAGCAGCGGGTGCGCGATGGTCAGCGAGTGGCGCCAATAGGCCAGCAGCAGGAGCAGCGAGAGGGCGAGGAGGCCGACTATCTCCGCCGTCCCGAGCGAGTGCTCGCCGAAGATCTCGAGGACGTAGGAGAAAAGGGCGATGCCCGACCCGAAGAGGACCAGGCCGACGAAGTCGAGCGGGTCCGTCTTGTCCGTGCGGTAGTCCGGGAGGTAGCGGTAGACGAGGTACAGGCCGAGGCATCCTATCGGGAGGTTGACGAAGAAGATCACCCGCCAGGGGAAGTACTCGACGATGAATCCGCCGGCCAGCGGGCCCAGCATGGGCCCGATCATGGCCGGGATCGAAAAGAAGCTCATCGCGCGGACCAGCTCGGACTTCGCAAAGGTCCTGACGAGCGTCAGCCGGCCCACCGGCACCATCATGGCGCCTCCGCAGCCCTGCAGGATCCGGGAGGCCACGAGGAAGTGGATGTTGCCCGACAGGCCGCACAGCAGCGAGCCGAAGACGAAGACGCCGATGGCGGAGACGAACACCCTCCGGGACCCGAAGCGGTCGGCCACCCAGCCGCTTATGGGGATGAAGACCGCGAGGCTCAGCATGTAGCTCGTCAGGGCCGACTTCATGCTCAGCGGCGCAACGTGCAGGGCCGCGGCGATGGTCGGCACCGCAGTGTTCAGGATCGTCGCGTCGAGCGACTCCATGAAGAACGCGACCGCGACGAGCCAGGGCAGGATGCTCTTGATTGTGGGGTTTGGCGCCGGCCGAGGCATGGGTTGGGCCGAGGTTGTCCCAGGGCTGCCGAAAAACAGCACCGAGAACGGCGCTCCAGTCAACTGTCCGGGAATCCCGGCCGGGTCGCGGCGCGGCGCGGCCCCGCCCTGCGGGGCGGGGCCCGGGTGCGGCCAAAGACAAGCCCATGGCTTTGAAGGGGTACGACGATGGCGCGGCCGCGGCGGGAAGTCTGCCAAGGCAACCGGCGGGCGCCCGTTGTGGCGCCGAATCGCGCCCCCCTTGAAAATCGCTTGCGTCGTCCCCCACGCCTAGAGGAAACTCCGGGGCGTCTGTCACCGGACGCGCACCGTGCACCTCTGACTACATGGACGACGACGCTTCCAAGGCAAATCCGACGGCTGATTTCAACAAGATCGACTTGAGCCAATTGCAGGGCTTCAGCTTTGGCACCCAATGGGCCAAGGACAAGGAGAGCTCGTCGCAGGGTCGCGACCATTCCGACAGGGCCGGCCGGGACGACCGCCCGGGGGCCCCGGGCGGTGCCCCCGACCGCAGGGACCGCCGCGCCTTCCGCAGGCCGGCGGGAGAGGGGCCCCAGGCCCCGTCGCGCGAGGCGCCCGGGGACCGCGCGCCGCGCAGGGATCCGGGCGACTACGGTGCCCCCCGCCGAAACGGGCCGCCCATGGACCGCGGGCCCTACGACAGCCCCTACTTCAACGTCGCGTTCTTCCCGGAGGACACGAGCTTCAACGCCCTCGTGAGGACGATCCGCACCTCGGCGCGGACCATCGAGCTATTCGAGATAGCGCGCACCGTCCTCGCCAAGCCCGACCGCTTTGTCGTCGTCGTGGCTCGCAAGCCGCGGCCGCCAGGCCCCCCCGATTCCCCGCCCCAGCCGATCTACGTGTCGGTGCCCGACGGGGTGCCGTTCGAGACCGAGGAGGCCGCCGTCGCGTACGTGACGAGCGAATACCTCGGCAATTTCTTTGAGAGGGCGCTCGTTGAGGTCGAGCCCCCGAAGGGGAATTTCCTGGTGATCAACAGGTGCGGCGTGACCGGCGAGCTCCTTGGCCCCCCGAATTACCACCGCTACAACCAGATGGTGCAGCAGCACTACGCGGCGCGGGTGAGCCGGATGCCCTTCGAGGCCTTCCGCTCCCGGATCGAGACGGTTCGCGACCCCGAGGTCGTGAACCAGTGGCTCGAGAAGATGAAGAAGGTGACCCGCTACACCCTCAAGGGGCCGGTCGCCGAGGGCCAGGCGGCGCCGGCGTTCGACAGCCTCGAGGACGCGCGGACCCACCTTCTCGCCCAGTCGCGCGACTTGGTGGTCAAGGCCGTCGACAGCGCGCGCTTCCATGGCAAGACCCTCGAGACGATGCCGCGGGGCGAGATCCTCATGGCCATCGAGGGGGCCTATGACCGCCAGCTCCGGTTCCCCCTGGACACGGCGAACCAGCTGCGCGGCAGGCTCCGGCGCGAGCACTTCACCATCTTCAAGAAGGGCTCGAAGGGCGTCTCCTACGTGTGCGCGGTCAAGCGCAAGTTCCGCGTGCCGGGCCAGGTATTCGGCGAGAGCATCGGCAACCTGATCTCCTTCATCGAGGCGAACCCGCTGGTCAAGGCGAGCGACCTGGTCTCGAAGATGCTCGGAATCGCCGCCCCCGCCGAGGGGGTCCCCGTCGCCCAGGAGCAGCGCGAGAGGATCGTGCGGATGCAGGGAGACCTGATCTGGCTCGTGCGCGAGGGCTACGTGACGGAATTCATCGACGGGGGCCTCTATGCGCCGCCCGCCATGGTCGAGGCGCGCAAGAAGGAGGTGGAGGCGGAGGAGCATGACCCGGAGAATTTCCCGGAGGCGCCGCCGCCCGCGGAAGGAGGGGCAGCGGTGGCCGAGGCGCCGGTCCCGGAGGCCGGACCGGCTGCGGCCGAGACCGCGCCGGATGCTCCCGCCCCCGCGGCGCCCCCCCCGGTCCCCCCGCCGACGGAGCCCTCGGTGGCGTAGCGCGGGCCTAGCGAAGGCGCAGGCAGTGCCTGCCGTCGGGCTCGATGTCGAGGTCCAGGTGGAGGGCGTCCTGCGGAATCAGCCCGGGGACCATCTCCGGCCACTCGACCGCCAGGCACCAGGGGCTCCGCAGGAACTCCTCGAGCAGCAGGTCCTCCGCCTCCCGGGGCGAGCCGAGCCGGTACGCGTCGAGGTGCGCGAGCATTCGCGACCCTCCGCGGTGGATCGCGAAGATCGTGTACGTCGGGCTCGTGACCGGCTCCGTGATCCCGAAGCCGAGTGCGAGGCCCTGCACCCAGGTTGTCTTCCCCGCGCCCAGGTCCCCGTGCAGGGCGACCGTGGCGTCCGGGGGAAGCTCGCCGGCCCATGCCGAGGCGAGCGCGCGCGTCTCGTCCGCGGACTGCGTCCTGACCCCGGCCCGGAGCCTAGCGAAGGTGCTCGTAGCCACGGAATTCCCCCAGTGCGAGCGCGTCCGGCGCAACGGCGCCCTCGCGCACAAACCTCCCGATGCAGGTGAGGCGCGTCAGCGGGAAGGCCCGCAGCCAGGCCTTCTCGAGCGCGGGCCGCGCAGCACGGGAGGCGACGCTGAAAAGGAGCTCGTAGTCCTCCCCCTCGCAGAGGGCCTGGCGGACGCTCGCCCCCCTCCTGCGCGGAAGCGTCGGCCCAAACAGAGCCGGGGCCAATCCCGGGGGCGTCAGGGCCGGAAGGTCCTTCGCAAGGCCGTCGCTGAGGTCGATCATCGCGCGAACCTCGCTGCGGCGGGCGAGCCAGGCGCCCTCGCGCAGCCTGGGCTCGAAGCTGTGGTGGTGGCCGCTTGAGAGGCTGCCCCCAAGGGCGCCGGTCACGTAGATCCAGTCGCCCGCCCGCGACCCGGCGCGGGTGAGCACGCGCCCCGCGGCCTCCCCGGCGAGCGTCAGCGTCGCGACAAACGAACCCCTAAGGAGCGTGACGTCGCCCCCGACAACCCGCACCCCGTGCCGGCGGCTCTCCCTGGAGAGCCCCTTGTGGAACTCGGCGAGCCACGCGAGCGACACGCGGCCGTCGAGCGCGAGCGCGACGACGGCTGCGCGGGGCCGCCCCCCCATGGCGGCGATGTCGCTAAGGTTGCGCTTGAGGAGCTTGGCGCCGACCTCGCGCGCGGGGACGCGGCCGTCAAAGTGGACGCCGGCAACCACCGGGTCGACGGTTAGGAGTTCGCGGCCGCGGGCCGGGGGGATGACCGCGCAGTCGTCGCCGATACCCGCGGGCGGGGCGGGCGCCGCCCCTCCAAGCCAGCGCCGGATCGCCCGGATGAGGGCTTCCTCGCCGACCGATGACACCGAGCCGCGCCTGCTCCTCGAGTAGAGGGGCGCCCGGTTCATGTGCCCAGCCCCGACGCCACGAGGAGAAAGGTGTTCAGGTTGAAAAGGGCGTGGGCGACCACGGTCGTGCCGATCGATCCGGTGCGCTCGTACGCGAGGCAGAAGACCGCGGCGAGGACCATGAGGGGCGCAAAGCTCGGGAGTCCGCTCAGGTGGTCGCCCCAGGAGACGTGGAGCGCGGCGAACAGCGCCGAGGTCAGTGTTATGGCGACCCAGCGCGGCATGCGGGTGCGGAAGTAACGGAACAGGCCGGCGCGAAAGATGAGCTCCTCGGCGACCGGAACCAGGAGGGTCGCCACGGCGACCAGGGACCACCTGACCGCCCCGGACTGGGTGTTCTGGAGGATGCCGACCATGTCCTGCTTCTGGCTCGGCAGGCCGAGCTTCGTGATCAGGAACTCCCACGCCAGGCTTGTTCCCTCGACGAGGGCCCACGCCGCGAGGAAGGTGGTCGTCCCGCTCCTGGTCGCGGCGGCGAGCGAGGTCCGGCCGAGTCCGAGCACGGGGGCCCCGTACATGAGGGAGAAGCCGCCGAGGCCAATCAGGACGCCGGTGTCCATAGCTGCGCTTCCGGTGACGGCCAGCGCATCGGGGCCGAGCCCGGAGTGGCGAAGGAGGTACCCGGCGGCTGCGCTCAGCGAGGTCGCCCCGACGAACGGGAAGCAGAGGAAGCACGCGAAATCGACCGGGGCAAGGCGCCACTCCGGCAGGCGGGCCGCGGGATCGTCCTTCGACCTGCGGCTGAACACGTGCCGCCAGATCAGCCACGCGCCGGCAAGGATGATCGCGATCTCAAATGCGGCCGCCGCGATCGCCGCCCGGGTCATCTCGTCCGACTCGCTCACGACGCCGGGATCGGGAAAACGACCCGCCCGTCGACGATCGTCGTCTTGACGCGTCCCCGGAAGGCACGGCCGTGCCAGGGCGAATTGCTCGACTTGCTGTAGCCCGCCTTGGCGTCGTAGGTCCAAGCCTCGTCCGGGTCGAAGAGGCAGATGTCGGCCGGCGCGCCCGCCGACAGCGTGCCTGCGTCCAGGTGGAGGACGCCCGCCGGCCCGCGCGTCATAAGGCCGAGCGCCTTCGAGAGCGTGAAGCGGCTCTTGCGGACGAGGACGTCCAGCACCACGGCCAGCGAAGTCTCGAGCCCGAGGATTCCATTCGGAGCGTAGTCGAACTCCTTGTCCTTCTCGTAGTCGGTGTGCGGGGCGTGGTCGGTCGAGATGCAGTCGAGCGTCCCGTCCCTCAGTCCCGCGATTATCGCCCTGCGGTCCGCCTCCGTGCGCAGCGGGGGATTCATCTTGAAGTTGGTGTCGTAGGTGGCGAGCGCCTCGTCGGTGAGGGCGATGTGGTGCGGGGTCGCCTCGGCCGTGATGCGCACGCCGTCGGCCTTGGCGCGGCGCACGATCTCGACGGACAGCGCGGACGAGATGTGCTGCATGTGGATGTGGGCCCCCGTGTACCTCGAGAGGATGACGTTTCGCGAGACGATCACGTCCTCGGCCGCGTTGGGCCAGCCGCGCAGGCCGAGGCGGATCGACACGTCTCCCTCGTTCATCACCGCCCCGTCGGTCATGGACTGGTCCTGGCAGTGGTCCATGACGGGCAGGTCGAACATCTTGGCGTATTCGATGGCCCGGCGCATGAGCTCGTTCGACTGGACGCAGTCGCCGTCGTCCGTGATCGCCACGACGCCGGCCCGCTTCAGGGAGCCGATGGGCGCCAGGGTGTCGCCCTTCATGCCAATCGTTATGCATCCGGTCGGCAGCACCTTGACCAGCGAGTCCCGGCGCACGGCGTCCAGGATGTACTGGATCGTCCCCGCGTTGTCCGCGGTCGGCGTGGTGTTCGGCATGCAGACGACGGTCGTGAAACCTCCCGCCGCCGCCGCGCGGGAACCGGTGGCGATCGTCTCCTTGTGCGACTGGCCCGGCTCGCGGAAGTGCACGTGGATGTCCACAAGCCCCGGGGCGGCCACAAGGCCCCGGGCGTCGATCTTCCGGGCCCTTCTTTTATCCGCCGCCGGCAGCCTGGGCGCGATTCTCCCGTCGAGCACGAAGAGGTCGCCGACGGAGTCTCGCCTGTTGGCGGGGTCGATGACGCGGGCGTTCCTTATCCAGAGTGCGGGCATGGGCGCTTAGGGTTCCGTTGAGGAAATGACGTTCTCGGGCTGGTAGCCCGCGCAGAGGTAGAGGACCGCCATGCGCACGGCTATGCCGTTGGTGACCTGCTCGAGGATCACGCTGCGCTCGCCGTCGGCCAGCTCGCTGTCGATCTCGACCCCGCGGTTGATCGGCCCCGGGTGCATGATGATCGCCTGCGGGTTGAGCCATGACGCCCGGGTCTTGTTGAGCCCGAACATGCTCGTGTACTCGCCAAGCGAGGGGAAGTGCCGGTGGCCCTGGCGCTCGTGCTGGATGCGCAGGAGCATCACCACGTCGGCGTCGGCCAGGGCGGACTTTAGGTCGTGCGACACCTGGGCGCCCAGGGCCGTGAACCCGTGCGGGACGAGCGTCGAGGGGCCGACCAGAGTCACGGCGGCGCCCATCTTCGTGAGCGCATAGATGTTGGAGCGCGCGACGCGGCTGAAGAGGATGTCGCCGAGGATCGCCACCTTGCGGCCCTTGAGCGAGCCGAGGTGCTCCTTCATGGTGAACGTGTCGAGCAGGCCCTGCGTCGGGTGCTCGTGCGCGCCGTCGCCCGCGTTTATGACCGGGATGTCGAGGATCTTGCTCAGGTAGAGCGGGGAGCCCGCCGCGGCGTGGCGTATCACGATCATGTCCGCGTTCAGCGCCTGGATGTTCTCGGCCGTGTCGCGCAGAGTCTCTCCCTTCTGAGTCGAGCTGCTCGCCGCGTCGAAGGCGATAACATCCGCGCTCAGCCGCTTCGCGGCCATGTCAAAGGCCATCCGCGTGCGCGTGCTCGGCTCGAGGAATAGGTTGACTATGGTCTTGCCGCGCAGGGCGGGCACCTTCTTGACGCTGCGCTTGAGGATGTTCTTGAACGCGGCGGCGGTGGCGTGGATCTGCTCGATTTCCCGCAGGCTGAGCTCCTCGATCGTTATCAGGTGTCGGCGTGTCCAGGTCATTGAGTTGGAGCCGGGCGCCCCGCCCGGGCCGCGCGCTGGCGGATCTCGATCCGGTCGCCTGCGGGATTGTCGTGGAGCGAGACCAGGACGTCCTCGTCCTCGGCTGCGCTTACGGCGGTGCCCGTGAAGTCGGCGACGACGGGCAGCCTGCGGCAGCCCCGGTCAACGAGCACCGCTAGCTCGACCTTGGCCGGCCTGCCGTGGTCGAAGAGCTCGTCAAGGGCGGCCTTAACGGTCCGGCCGGTGAAGAGCACGTCGTCGACAAGGAGGACGGTGGCCCCGTTGACGTCGGCGGGCAGGAGGGTGGGCGTGAACTCCTTGGGGACCGGATGCCTTCCGATGTCATCCCTGTGGAACGAGATGTCCAAATCGCCGACGCGCCTTATCCCCAGTCGGTCGGCCAGGCGCCGCGCGAGCGGGATGCCGCCGTTCGCGATGCCGAGCAGGAGGATCCCCTTTGTGCGCCGGTGGCGGGCCTCGATGGCGGACGCGAGCCGTTCTATGGCGGCGTGAACCTCCCGGGAGCCGATAGTCTTGGGCGGAGTCACCAAGCCAAGTACTGCATGCCGGGCGAGCATCGGTAAAGGAAAATGGGTCTAGGCGCCCGCGCCGAGCCATGCCGACAGGTCGTCATCCTCGAGGATGCGCCTGCCGGAGCGGTATTCCGGGGAGAGGAGGCGCTCGTAGCCGGGCTCGGCGAACCTGCGGCAGTGCAGGAGCACGCGCGCCCGCTGGCCGGGCGCGCGCACGAGGCGTCCGAGCGCCTGGTTAACCTTCTGCATCCCCGGAATCCGGTAGACGCGGTCGAATGCGGCCTCGCGCCCCGACTCGGCGAAGGCCGCCAGCCGGGCCTTCTGGACCGGGTTCACCTCCGGAAGCGCGGGGCCCACCACCATGGCGTGGGCGACCCTCCCGCCGAGCAGGTCTATCCCCTCGGCGTAGCCGGAGCCGAGGACCAGGAACAGGGCGCGGCCCGCGGCGACCGCCTCGTCGATCCAGGCGCCCTGCGCCGCCAGTTCGCCGCGCCTCGGCTGGAGGGCGGCCGCATCAACGCCCGCGGCAACGGCCTCCGCGTACGCGTAGCTCGGGAAGAAGACCGCGAGCGGGGCGCCGGCTCCCGCCGAGCGGTGGAGGGCCGACACGGTGTCGGCCGTCGAACCGACGAAGCGCTGGCGCTGCAGGTAGGTGGTGTCGACCCGCAGGTCGACCGCGACGTCGTACGCGCCGTCGCGCCAGGGCGTCGAGGCCCGCACGGCGATCAGCGGGCCGCCCCCGCAGCTCTCCCCGAAGCGGTCGACCGGCCCCGGGGTCGCCGTCGCGAAGACGACCCCGCCGAACTCGCGAAGCGCGGCCCCGATGGCCGGCGCCGCGTCCAGGCAGGTGACCGAGACGAGGCCCTCATGCGGGCTCCACCAGAGCCTCTCCAGCTCGAGCGATCCGATCTGCTCGGCGACGGAGGGAACCCGCCAGATCGCGCCGGAGACGCTCGGGCCGAGCGCCGCGTGGTCGACGGGGAAGGCGCCGACACCCTCGGCAAGCCCGGAGAGCCGCTCGCGCGCCTCCTCGATCTCGGATTGGGAAAGCCCTCCCGACTTGGGGCGCTCGGCCAGGAAGCGGGCCCAGTCCTCCCACTGGGCCGACCACCGCGTCGGCGCGCCGCACTGGCGAAGCGCCGAGCAGACGGCGCCGGCCTCGTCAGCCGCGAACGCGTGGGAGTGGGCGTCCGCAACCCGCGACGCGAGGTTGTGGGCCTCGTCGACGAGGAGCAGGGTCCTGGCCGGGTCGAAGCCCGGACGCTCGTAGAAGAGGCTGCGGCTGTCGGGCGAGAACACGTAGTTGTAGTCGCCGATCCAGACGTCGTTGAAGGCGAGGGCGGCTCGCGTTATCTCGTACGGGCAGATCCGGGCTCCGATCCCTGCGCTGCGCAGCGAGGCGAGGTCCCGAGGCTGCCCGTCGATCAGGTAGAAGCGCGACAGGCCGCTTGCCGGCCAGCGCCTCTCGGCTGCATCCAGGTAGGCGCAAGCCTCGCGCACGCACTGGAAGACCGAGTTGACGCAGTGCTCGGCCTTGTTGCGCACGTGCCAGGCGGCGACCGGCGCCCCG